>JBGSVI010000054.1:0-29269 GCA_041753035.1 Anaerolineales bacterium
GCCAAAGCCAATTTTTGATGTTCCGGCGGCTCTAAATCGGGTACAGTATTACCAGAAACGAAATCATGCCGCTTATCTCTCTCACCGCAAGTCTACACTGGCTCGGCTTGCTACTTTGTCAGCCAATGTTGCGCTGTAATACTAAAACATCCCCAAATCGTACATGGGCGTATTTCAATAATTCATACTCTTGAGCAGTTACGGGGAACAAGATTAAAGATCGGCTATATTTTTCGTTTACTTCTGAAAATTGAAGAGATGCTGAAAGTCTGGGATAAACAGCATCCATTGCTGCACTAGCGAAATAATCCTCGTGTATTGGTTGATTTGAGCTGGCAAGTGTCAGTCTCATTTTGATGTCAACCACTTTGAAAGGTTGTTGTGATATTGTTGAGCCCCAATTTTTAATTTCTGTGGGCTCAACAGTTACGCCGCTCAGCATGGTTTCGATCCTGGCATGGCTTCCACCCCACTTACCGCCAATCGAGTTAACCTCCCCAAGTACGATCGAGATTTTCCTTCCAAACACTACCGGGGCGCGTGGACGCGCCCGATTAGAAAATCAAATCGAAGCCGCGTTGGGCGAGGTGCAAAATCGCTGTAACTCAGCGCAGAACCTGGTGGAATTGATTGAAAGTATCGAAAGTATGGGCGAAATACCCCAACAGATGTTGCCGCGTCTGGTGGCCGGTATCGCTGCCGGGCAGGCGCCGCTGCAAATTCTGTTGCGGCAGAAAAACATGCCCGGCGGTCCGGAATTCTTGATGGAACTGACGCGCGGCCTGCCGCATAACATCACTACCGAAATGGATCTGGCACTCTGGCGGGCATCACAGACCATCCGCACCGATGCGGCGGTTGCAACACATTTCGCCACAACAAAGATCAATGTACTGGTGGCCGAATTTCGCCAGGGATTGCTGCCAGGGTCTGCGCAAACGGCCATTGCGCAATTTCTTGGAATTTACGGCATGCGCGGCATCGGTGAAATCGATCTGGGACGCTTGCGCTGGCGCGAAGATCCAACGCCCATTTTCCAGGTGCTGAAAAGCTATCTGCAAATCGATCCGGCCGCATCACCTGAGGCGTTCTTCGAGCGCGGCGCAGAAAAAGCTCGTGAAACCCAGGAAGAACTGGTGACGGCGCTCAAAAAAGCGGGGAACGGATTCAAAGCGCGGGTAGTCAACGAAATGGCCCGGCGCATCCACGAGTTGGGCGGGTTGCGCGAAACCCCCAAGTTTTTTGTGGTGCAACTGTTTGGGTTTTACCGCGAAACATTGCTGATCGCCGGTCAAAAACTGGTCGAAACCAGGAGGCTGAGCGCTGCCGAGGATGTATTTTTCCTGCACCTGTGGGAGTTGAAAACGTTGGACAGCGGCGAAACCCGAGACTGGAAAGCCTTGATTACAGAGCGCCAGGCAACCTACGCCTGCGAACTACGCCGCAGACGAATTCCGCTCATCATGTTGAGCGATGGGACTGCTTTTTACGATGCGCCTTCAACCGGGGATGAAGCCAACATGCTCTCTGGCAACCCGGTTTCGGCAGGCGTGGTTGAAGGTGTGGTACGCGTTGTGTTTAACCCACATGGAGTTCAACTCATCCCCGGCGAAATCCTGGTTTGCCCGGCCACTGACCCGGCCTGGACACCGCTCTTCCTGGCTGCAGGTGGCTTGGTGATGGAGGTGGGCGGGATGATGACACACGGCTCAGTGGTCGCCCGCGAGTACGGTATCCCGGCGGTGGTGGGCGTCAGCCAGGCGACGATAAGACTGAAGGACGGACAGCGGGTGAGGGTAGATGGGTCAAGCGGGAAAGTAACGGTGCTGGAAGGTATGTAAGATGGCTTGGTGCCGGAATTCAACGGTACCAGCAAGAATCCTTCTCCTAATCTACCCATAAAGCGCGCTCCATCCCGGAGAGCGCTTTCTCATTCCAGTTTCTTCCTACCGGTTCAAGAGGGGCCGAAACTTATAGCCATATACCAGCATGCCACGCTCATCACCGTCCGAGCGCAGGCGTCGGGTGACCATCTCCACAGGCATGCCGATCTCGGGGGGAGAGCCCAGGTCGGTCAGTTGGGCGGTCACCAGCGGACCTTCTTCCAGGCGCACCAGTGCCACGGTGTAGGGGGCACCCTCGTCAAAGCCGGTTGGGGCTTCGTAGATGGTGGTGAACGAGAAGACATCGCCGCGCCCGCAGAAGGCAAATGCGCTACTCGTCTCGCTCCCGCATTTCAGGCATATCTCGCGCGGCGGGAAGGACTTTTCGCCACACTGTGGGCAAACGGTTCCGACCAGGTTATAACGTTGTTCCTTCAAACGCCAGTGGCGGGGAATTTCCATGCTTTCACTCCTTCTCGATTCTTTCCAGAATGTGGCTAACGGCCAGCGCGGCTGGGCCGGCCAGGGATTGGATCAGGGCTACCTGGGCATTGGCGATCTGGTTGGCACCAGCTTGGCCGCGCAACTGCAATGTTGCCTCGACTGCCTGGTAGACGCCGGTTGCGCCGAGTGGGTTGCCGCGCGCCTTCAGCCCGCCCATGGTGGCACAGGGGATCTGCCCGGTCAGGGCGATGCTGCCCTCAAGGGCTAGTTTCCAGCCATCGCCCCTGCTTGCGAAACCGGCGGCTTCCAATACAAGGGCCGCAATGATCGAATAGGCGTCGTAATACTCGAACAAGTCCACTTGCTGCCGGGTCATCCCGGCCTTCTCCAGTGCTGCTTCTGCGGACTGCTGCACGGCAGAGAAGTAGAGCGGATCGGGGCGGTCGTGTAGGGCCAGGGAATCGCTGACCGAAACGGAAGCCGCCACGCGCACCAGTGGATGGCGGAAATTGGCCGGGATGCAGTCGCGGCGGGCAAGCACCAGCGCCGCGGCACCATCAGCATGCGGGGCGATGTCGAACAGGTTCAGCGGATCGTTAACCATCTCGGCTTTCTGGTAGGCCTCCAGGCTGATCGCTTTGCGGTACATGGCATTGCAGTTGCCGACACCATTGGCATGCCCCGTCAGCGGAAAGCCCGCCAGCCCGTCCGCCGGCAGGGTATGCTCGTGCTGATAACGCCTGGCGAGCAGTGCCGCCTGTGCGGTGGGCGTCAGTCCGTGGGCGGACTCGTATTCGCTATCAGTCATGCTGGCGGCAGCGCCTTCCAGTTCCGGGCCAATCATGTCGGTGATCTTTTCAACCCCGACGATCAAGGCCACGTCCACCAGCCCGCTTTCTATGGCGAGCACTCCCTGGCGCAGCGCCGCACCGCCTGAGGCGCCGCCAGCCTCGAAGGTGGCAGCTTCGAGGCCAGTCAGACCAGCATAGTCTGCCAGCAGGGCGGCCAGGTGTGCCTGACGCGACAGGTTGGGAGCCAGCACATTGGCGGCAAACAGCGCCTGCGGCGCCAGCCCGCCGGCATCTTTCATCGACTGGCGCATGGCCTGGGTGGCCAGAGAACGCAGAGACCGGTCCCAATGTTCGCCGACCGGGGTCTGCCCGATCCCAGCGATGATGACATCATTCATGGATACACCTTTTCGTGTTTCCTGATAAATCGATCAGCAATGAGACCATCATTTCACGGCAATCTTGCCGCGCATGCGGGCGTACATGGCGTAGTCGATCTCGGTGCGCCGGGCAATGTAGTCCTGGGTTTTGAGCGCCTTGTCGCGCCGCTCGAGCAGTTGCTCTGTCACGGTCAGGTCAAAAGCATCCGAGCCAGCCCCGGAGCCGAAGGAGACCATCAGGATGCGGTCGCCGGGTTTGGCAATGTCCAATGTGGATGTCAGCCCGATGATGGCTGCACCGGCATAGGTGTTGCCGATGACCGGAGAGAGCAAACCGGGCTCGATCTGTTCATCGGTGAAGCCCAGCAGGGAGGCGACCCGCTGCGGGAACTTGGCGTTGGGTTGGTGGAAAACGGCCCAGGTGTAGTCCGCAGCCTTGCTGCCCAAAGATTCGAGCATGATCTTGCCGGCGGCGAGGCTGTGCTTGAAGTAGGCCGGCTCCCCGGTGAAGCGGTTGCCGTGTTCGGGATAGTGCTGGAATTCGCGCCTCCAGAAGTCCGGCGTGTCGGTGACGTAGGAGTACGTGGCGTTGATCACTGCCAGCGACTCTTCAGCGGGACCTATAACGAAGGCCGCCCCACCTGCCGCGGCGGTGTACTCGAGCGCATCGCCCGGTTTCCCTTGGGCAGTATCCAGCCCGCCGGCAACGGCATAGCGCGCCATGCCGGAACCGACCAGCCCCATCGCCATGACCATGGCTTCGGTGCCTGCCTTGCAGGCGAATTCCATGTCAGCAGCCTGCACGTGTGGTGCTGCTCCAATGGCCTCGGCGATGATGGTAGATGTGGGCTTGACTGCGTAGGGGTGCGATTCCGAGCCGATCCACACGGCGCGGATCTCTGTCGGGTCGATGCCGGCGCGTTTCATGGCATTGCGCACGGCTTCGAGCGACATGGTGATCACGTCCTCATCCAGCCCGGGGACTGCTTTTTCCTTGATGGGCAGGCCGCTGGTGCGCCCTCCCACCCAGATGCGGGCGACCTCCCTGGCGGGCAGGCGGTAGCGCGGCACATAAGCCCCGTAGCCGACAATGCCAACCGGGCGGATTGGTTTGAGCAGGCTCTTGTTCTCAGTCATCAATGTTCCTCCAGGGGGGTGCAGCAGGTCGCACCCGGTTCAGGATACCTTCAGGCTTTTCAGGATCTCTTCGGCGCGATCGCTGCGCACTGTTTTTTCTGCCACCAACTGTGCAGCCACCTTTTCGACCAGGTCCCCACTAGCCCCAGCGGAGATGGCCACCTGGCGAGCGTGAAGCGACATGTGCCCGCGCTGTATACCTTCGGTGGCCAGTGCGCGCAGGGCGGCCAGGTTCTGGGCCAAACCGACCGCAACGATGATCTCGGCCAATGCAGCCGCTGTTTGGACGCCCATCAATTTCAGGGCTGCCCTGGCTGCCGGGTGGACACGCGTCGCCCCGCCGACAATCCCGACTGCCATCGGCATTTCCAGTGTGCCAACCAGGTTTCCGGCGGTATCCTTGCCCCAGGTGGACAGGCTGGTGTACCTGCCGCTGCGGGAGGCATAGGCATGCGCGCCGGCTTCGATGGCACGCCAGTCGTTCCCGGTGGCGATCACGACGGCATCCACGCCGTTCATGATGCCCTTGTTGTGCGTGGCAGCGCGGTAAGGATCTGCCTCCGCAAATGCCCAGGCTTCGATGATCCCATCTCGGACTCGCTCACCAGAGAAATCGTCAAAGGCCAGTTCCTTGACCGGGATGGTGCAACGCACGCGGGCGATGCGCCGGTCTGCCAGGTTGGAGAGGATGCGCAGGTGGACGCGCCCGCCGGTGATCTGTTCGATGCGTGGGGCCAGACGTTCACAGGCTGTGTTGATGGCATTGGCGCCCATGGCGTCGCGCACATCATAAATTAGGTGCACGACCAGGAAAGGACCGATGGGCGATTCGGGGATCAAGCGTATGTCCAGGCCGCGCGCCCCGCCGCCCAGTTTCTTCAGCACCGGGTCGATCTCGTCTGCAAAGGCAAGCAGTTCGGAGCGCTTCTCCAGGATCGCCAGGCGGGCGGAGGCAGCATCAGCCAGGTCGAGCACCTGCATCTGCCCAATCATCTCCGGAGCGGAGGTGGTGGCGGTGAAACCACCACCGGTACGCGCCAGTTTTGCCATGAAGGATGCCCCGGCAATGACCGATGGCTCTTCGATGGTCATGGGCACCAGAACCTCTTTCCCGTTGATCAGGAAGTTCAGACCGATGCCCAGCGGCAGGCTGAACACACCCACGGCGTTCTCGACCATGTGGTCGGCCTGCTCTGCAGGCAGGCTGACCTCGCCCAGGGCAGCCAGTTCATTGATGGGGAGTTGGGCGGCGTCAGCCAATTTATTCAGCCGTTCTTTGAGCGGCAGGGAATAGAAGCCGGGGATGCGCGAAGTTTTCATGGGGTAATTTTACGCCCTGGTTCTGGCAAAAGCTATCAAACTTGGCGAATTCGGACATAAAGAGTATAATTACTTTGAGGGAATAATGCTCCTGACACGCGAAGAAATGCAGGAACGACTCATTGCACTCCACCAAGCGAGCTTGGAGCTAGTCAAGAACATCTCGCTGGAATCTGTGCTCGAGCGCATTGCCGCGCTGGCCTGCGAACAGGCCGGGGCGCGATACGCTGCAGTGGGGGTTCTGGATAATGAAGGCAAGCTCAAGCAGTTCATCACAGTTGGCATGACCACGGATGAGATCAAGCGCATTGCCCATCCGCCGCGCGGGGAGGGGCTTATTGGTGTGCTGATGCACGGCGAAGGTGGAAATGTGCGCATCCCGGAGATCTCGGCAGACCCGCGCAGTGTTGGCTTCCCAACCGGACATGCCCCCATGCATTCCCTGCTGGGGGTGCCCATTCGGCTGGGGAAGCGGCAGTTGGGCCAGATCTACCTGACCGAAAAGTTGGGCGCACCAGAGTTCACCGCCGATGATGAGATGATCATCGAAATGTTGGCTGCCAATGCCGGGGTGGCAATCGAGAACGCCCGCCTGTATGAACGGTTGAAGGACCATGATCAGGAACTGGCGCGCCGCAACGATGAACTGGCGCTGTTGAACCAGGTCGGCTCGGCGATGAGTTCCTCGCTGGAATTGGATGACATTCTCAACAAAACCCTCGCCCTGCTGATGGCGCATTTCAAGGTTGAAGCTGGAGAGATATTCCTGAAGGAAGAGGATGGTGAAACCCTGCGCCTGACCCTGCACCGGGGCGAGGCAGCGGAGGCATTCTGGACCCGCAACAGATTCAAGACTGGTGAGGGGATGATCGGTCAGGCTGCTGCCACGCATACACCGGTGATCAGCAGCCACCTGCAGCGGGATGACCCGGCTGTGCGCCAGGCAGTGGTGGAGGCCGGTTTTAAGCAGATCGTCTGCATTCCACTAACCGCCCGCGGCAATGTGGTAGGTGTGCTGACGCTGGCAACACGCAGCCGCAAGGCTTTCTCGCATTACGAAGTGCAACTTCTGGTTTCGGTCGGCTCAAGCGCGGGTACGGCAATCGAGAATGCCCGCCTTCATTTTAACGCCCGCAGGTTAGCCATCCTGGAGGAGCGCGAGCGCATTGGTATGGACCTGCATGATGGCATCATCCAGTCTATTTATGGGGTGGGATTGTCTTTGGAGAACGCTCGGTTGTCGCTGCGCGAAAGTCCCCAGGTGGCCGAGGAACGCCTTACCAAGGCGATGGATGATCTGAACCATACCATCCGCGACATTCGCAGTTACATCCTCGACCTACGCCCGCGCCAACTGCGTGGTGACAGCCTGGTGGATGGATTGAGCCGCCTGGTGAACGAGTTCCGCCAGAACTCCAGGGTTGAAGCCTCGCTTGCCGGACCAAAAAGCGAATTCCTCAACGATCTACCCGTAACCAATGCCATGGCGCTCTTCCATATCTGCCAGGAAGCGCTGGCCAATGTTGCCAAGCATGCCAATGCCAGCCGGGTTTCCATTGACTTGTGGGCCACTGCCGATCGTGTGCTGCTTGAGATCAGCGACGACGGACATGGTTTTGACCAGGCAGATGTCAGCCGCACAGTCGGGCATGGTCTGGCAAACATGCAGACCCGGGTGAGCGCGGTGGGCGGTGATCTGGATATCACCTCGGCGCGCGGGGAGGGCGTGACCATCCTCGCCTGGGTTCCGCGCACCAACTTCTGATTCATGCCATTACCTGCGACTCCAGGACAGCCGAAACGCAGGAACTGGCGTTTCACAAGTCCCGGGAGTACCTGCACTTGACGAAGTCGTTATTTAAGGTTCCTCTGATACCCATCAGTAGACTGCTAAGTTAAAAATCTTTCCCCCCATATATGGGGGGTCGGTTTTTCTAAGCCGGAGGCTGTGGTGGTGTGGATCGCACCAGGAAGTGTGTAGAACGAGGGTTCTAGATAAGAACAATTTAAGCTTACACTAACCTTAAATATTAACAAGTTTTTAAGGTAGCGTAGGCTGGACGTATGGAAGTATTCTCCGCTTTCTGCTAGAATACCCGTAGCGTAAAGTTGGGGCAACAGCCCTTCCCGACGGATTATCGGTACAGAACATCCAGATATATGTTCCCGCTGTGCGAGCAGCGGGTTTCTGTCCCTGCGCCTCAAAACCAACTTTGCTCTTTGGAGGAGAGAGTTATGGAAGCAATTCAAGCCTGGCAGTCGGCCCTCGGACAGCTCCAGATGGAGATGCCGAAAGCATCTTTTGACACTTGGGTTCGTGATACCAGTCTCGTTGGTTATGAAGACGGCGTCTTAACCATCGGAGTGGGCAACGCTTACGCGCGCGATTGGCTGGAGAGCCGCCTTTCAAGCACCGTTACCCGCCTGTTGATGGGCATCATGAACCGGGATGTTGAGGTGCACTTTGTGGTCAATTCGGTGGGCAAGCCGGAGGCGAAACCCGATCCTGAACCAGCCGCAACGGAAGAGACCTTTGTCGAGGCCCATCCACAGGGTGCCAAAAGTGTCACCCTCAACCCGCGCTATACCTTTGAGAATTTTGTGGTCGGTCCCAATAACCGGCTGGCACATGCCGCATCGCAGGCGGTAGCCGAACATCCAGCTATGGCGTATAACCCGCTCTTCCTTTATGGTGGGGTTGGTTTGGGCAAGACCCACCTGCTGCATGCCATCGGCAATGCCTGCCAGGAGCGCGGCCTAAATGTTCTGTATGTCTCTTCGGAAGAATTCACCAACGACCTGATCAATGCCATCCGCACCCATACCACCCAGGCTTTCCGCGACAAGTACCGCTCCGCCGATGTATTGCTGGTGGATGATATCCAGTTCATTGCCGGGAAGGAATCCACGCAAGAGGAATTCTTCCACACATTTAATACCCTGCATGGGCAGAACAAACAGGTCATTGTTTCCTCAGACCGGCCTCCCAAGTCCCTGGTCACCCTGGAGGAACGCCTGCGCTCCCGCTTTGAGTGGGGGTTGACCGCTGATATCCAGTTGCCGGATTTTGAAACCCGCCTGGCCATCCTGCGGGCCAAGTCGGAACGGCTGGGACGCAAGGTGCCGCCTGAGATCATGGAACTCATCGCCCGGCGCGTACAATCCAATATTCGCGAGTTGGAAGGTGCCCTGAACCGCATCGTTGCATTTGCCGAGTTGAGCGGCATGGCACTCAACCCACAATTGGCCGATGTAGCTCTGGCCGACCTGCTGCCCCAACGCGGTGATGTGAAACCCGGCGCGGTGGTTGACCTAGTTGCCAGGTCCTTTAACCTGTCTGTGGACCGCCTGCTTTCCTCCGACCGTGCCCGGGATGTCTCCCTGCCACGCCAGATCGCCATGTACCTGATGCGCGAGACCAACCTCTCATTGCCGCAGATCGGGCAGGCGATGGGTGGGCGTGACCACACCACCGTGATGTATGCCTGCGAGAAGGTTGCCGACCTGCTCGAACGAGACGACAAAGTCCGCCGCCAGGTGGTGCAGATCCGCCAGCAATTGTACGCATAAAAGAGGTTGAGATTTGATATAAAAAAAGGACAGCCCAGGAGCTGTCCTTTTTTTATTACCTGCTTCTATCTGGTCACATACCAGGCAGCCACATACCCGGTGCCCCCCAACGATTCTTTCACTTTGAGCCATTGCCCGGTCACGCCAATCCTTGCATTGACCACGTCAGTAGGTTCCAGCGCTTCCAGGCGTGCACCTGCTGGTAATACTTTGATCACTCTGGCTGTTGCATTCGGCGCTTCGCGCAAGTTTAAACCGGAGCTGGCCTGGCTGGAGACATAGACAACCTGCGTGCCAGGCACGGAGGCAGGGGTCAATTCCACGTACCAGGCGGCGACATAGCCTGTCTTGCCTCCAGGTTCACGCACATTCAGCCACTGGTCGTTCTGACCAATCTTGGCCCTGGTCTGGGTTTCCGCTTCCAGCGAGGTTAACTCTGTTCCCGGGGACAGAGTTGCCAGGATGGCGCTCGATGTGTTTGGAGCGGTGCGCAGGCGCAGCCCGGTCTCAGCCGCGCTTTGGGAGACATAGACTTTCAATCCACCCCCGGTCGGAGGAATGGTAGGAGTGGATGGGCTGTCCGTATTTTCCACATACCAAGCTGCCACGTAGCCTTCCCGGCTGTTCGGGTCGCGTACGCGCAGCCATTGGTTCACCACGCCGATCTTGGCCAGGGTATCTGCATCTGCTTCCAGGGAGCGCAGCAGGCTGCCGGAGGGCTCAGTGGCCAGGATCTGCCCCGTGGTATTGGGAGTGGAGCGCAAGCGCAGGCCTGCCGTGGCGGCAGCCTGGACGCGCACCATCACCCCGCTACCAGAGGGATGTGGCGGAGGGGTGGGTGTCGTCCCGGCATTTTGATACCAGACCACCGCAGTGATCACCTCCCAACTCTCGCGTCCTTCTCCAAAACGAGCCAGCATGGCGGTCTCTTTGTTGTCGGCTGGGTAAGGGAAGGGGTCGAGCATCGAGTAATCGTTCCCCAGGCGCTTGTGGAGTATCACCCAGTGGTTCTGCAGTCCCTCGCTGGAGGAGCGGTCCACTTCCACGATCACCGGCTGTCCTGCATCCAGCGAAGCGTTGATGGCATCCAGAGGGGCAGGCTGGTCGCGGCAAATGACGATGCGTTGGAAACTGATATTGGGAAAAGCGCGCGGCAGCCCGGTCCAGACGATCAGACCGCCAAGAAAGCCATTGCCTTCGCCCATCGCTTTGAGTTTCTGGTTCATACTGGAGGGGGTCTCGTTGAAGCCGTAGCCATTCACCAGCATGGTCAGGCAGGTGAGCGTGCAGCCATCCGTGCCGATGGTGATGGTGTCATCAAAGCCAAGTTTTTCATTCTTCCAGCGCGGGTCACGCTGGGAGAGGTAGTTGAGGGTAAAAGCCATACAGCCTCCTTCCTTTGCACTCATTATAGGGAATGCGGGCGGATATGGCAAGAGGATAGAAAAGACCCGCTTTCTGCATGGAAGCGGGTCTCTTGCTTGTTTTGTCTCTGGTCAATCCAGCTTGCCGGTTACCAGTGCCATCTTGAGCTCACCAATGGCCTTGGTTATCTGGATCTCGCGTGGACAGGCCATGGTGCAGTTGAATACAGTGTGACAGCGTGAGACCCCCATCACATCATTGACGATCTTCAACCTTTCTCCAGCAGCCTGGTCGCGGTCATCAAAAATAAAGCGATGGGCGCTGACGAACGCAGCCGGGCCAAGGTACTCGTCGCCGGCCCAGAAGGAGGGACAGGAGGTGGTGCAGCAGGCGCACAGGATGCACTTGGTCGTGTCATCAAAGCGGGCACGCGCCGCCGGGCTCTGGTAACGTTCCTTTTCCGGTTCCGGGTCATTGTTGATGAACCAGGGCATGACCTTTTTATAGTTCTCAAAGAACGGCTCCATGTCCACGATCAGGTCTTTCAGCACGCGCAGGCCCAGGATGGGCTCCACGGTGATCCTGGTGCCCACATCGCGCACCAGGGTCTTGCAGGCTAGCCGGTTCATCCCGTTGATGCGCATCGAATCGGACCCGCAGATCCCATGGGCGCACGAACGGCGGAAGGAGAGCGTCCCATCCTGGTAGCCTTTCACCTTCTCCAACAGGTCGAGAACGCGGTCGGTTTCGATCGCCTCCAGTTTATAGGTCTGGTAGGAGGGTTTCTTATCCTTCTCAGGGTTGTAGCGGAAGACTTTGATCGTGACTTCCATGGTGGCCTCCTAGTAGGTCCTGATCTTTGGTTCGTACTTGGTGATGACAACCGGCTTATATTTCAAGTCGATCCTGCCTTTTTCATCCATCCAGGCCAGGCTGTGTTTCATCCAATTCTTGTCGTCGCGGTCGGGGTAATCCTCACGGGAATGTCCGCCACGGCTCTCAGTGCGTGCCAGTGCCGAGACGGTGGTCAGCTCCGCCAGGTCTAGCAGGTTGCCGAGTTCCCAGATGTTGATCAATTCCATGTTGAAAATTGCGCCGGTATCGGTGGGGCGCACGTGCTTGAAGCGTTCCTTCAACTCCCGCACCACTTGCAGGGCGTTTTCCATCCCCTTGCCAGAGCGGAAGATGCCCATGTCATCGAACATCACCTTTTTCATGGTCACAGCAATATCGAAGGCATTTTCCTTGCCATCAGCATTGCGGATGCGGTCGAACTGGGCGCGGGAAAATTCAGTGGGGTCGCCAGCCAGCACCGGGTATTCGGTGTCTTTGGCATACTCAGCGGCGCGCAGCCCAGCGTATTTCCCAAAAACGACCAAGTCAAGCAGGGAATTGGTGCCCAACCGATTGGCTCCGTGCACCGAAACACAGGCACACTCGCCGGCGGCATACAAACCGGGCACCACGCTGTTATTTTCATCGGCAATGGCTTCGCCAAATTTATTGGTGGGAATGCCGCCCATGGCATAGTGCGCGGTCGGCTGGATGGGCATGGGTTGGGTGATCGGGTCAACACCCAGGTAGACACGGCAGAAATCCACGATGTCGGGAAGTTTCGCCAGGATCTCTTCGCCAGTGACGGTGTAGGGCGAACCATCCTTGTTCTTGCGACCATCGATGGCTGCATATTTATTTACGCTTTCCGGGCGCACATCCAGGTAGACGTAATTCGACCCGTTAACGCCATTGCCATCGCGGATCTCAATATAAATGGCGCGGCTGGTCACGTCGCGTGATGCCAGGTCCTTCACCTTGGGAGCATACTTTTCCATGAAACGCTCGCCCTTGCCGTTGAGCAGGACGCCGCCCTCGCCGCGCACTCCCTCGGTGATGAGGATGCCTAGCTTGTAAATGCCGGTGGGATGGAACTGGAAGAACTCCATGTCCTCCAGCGGCAGTCCACGCCGCAGGGTGATCGCCGGACCATCACCGGTGAAGGCATAGGCGTTGGAAGTGATCTCCCAAATGCGTCCGTGCCCGCCAGTGGCAAGGATGACCGCCTTGGCATGGAAGGTGTGCAGTTCACCGGTGGCAAGTTCGATCGCCACCACGCCTGCGGCCTTCCCGGCGACCATCAGCAGGTCCACCACCTGGAACTCATCGTAAAAGGTGACATTGTTTTTCAGGCACTGCTGATACAGAGTCTGCAGGATCATGTGACCGGTGCGGTCTGCGGCATGGCAGGCGCGCCGAACCGGCTTGCCGGTTTCGTTATTGGTGTGCCCGCCGAACGGGCGCTGGGAGATCTTGCCCTCCGGTGTACGGTCGAAAGGCAGACCCATGTGTTCAAGCTCATAGACTGCCTGGACGGCCTCGGTGCACATGAATTCGATCGCATCCTGGTCGCCGAGATAATCCGAGCCCTTGACGGTGTCGTAGGTGTGCCATTCGGGGTGGTCTTCCTCCTCGCTGGCGAGTGCTGCCCCGATCCCGCCCTGGGCTGTGCCGGTGTGCGAACGGGTGGGGTAAAGTTTGCTGATCACGGCAGTTTTGGCAGTCTTGGAGGCATACAACCCGGCCATCAAGCCTGCTCCGCCTGCGCCGATGACAATGACTTCAAATTGATGTGTCTGCATGGTATGGCTCCTAAGCAGTCCAGAGCATGATGATGCCGATGGCAATCATGGCAAGCGTGAAGACCAGGACAATGATGCGCAGGGTTCGCCGGACCCAGGGACGGGCAATGTAATCTTCCAAGACGCTGAGCAGTCCATGCAGGCCGTGGGAAGTGGCAAAGAGGACGAAGGTGCTGCCCATGATCTTCCAGAATACTGTTGCCCAAGGTGCCAGGTCAGGGATATTTGTATTGATCACATGGTTCGGGTTTGGCATGAATGTCCAGCGGATGATATCCGCCAGGTTCATTTGGGTGCGCGCCCCCATGATGAGAGCCCCTGCCAGGCCGATGAATGCACACAGGTACATTGCCAGTGCTGAGAGGCGAGTGAAGTACCACATGGCAGTTTCGAAATCAAAACCGCGTTTGGCTATCGAGATGGTCCTATGTTTGGTGGTCATCGTTCAGCCTCCCTGTGCAGCGCGGAGTATGACCATGACGGCAATGGCATAAATGGGCAGGAAGACCGCCCATTCGACCCAGATCGCCTCACGCTGATGCTCGATCAGTTTTGGCCACAGGTCAAGGATGACAATCCGCAGCCCGTTGATGGCATGGAACAGGGCGCAGAAGAATATGAAGATCTGGAATGCCCAGTGTTCGTAGATCGAGTTAAGCAAGATTCCGGCTTGCCCGCCCAGGTAGGAGGCCAGCATGTGCGTTGCCACGAAGGTCACGATCCCCAGGCCGCCGACACGATGAAGAACAAAGGTCAGCATGGGACCTTTGCCCTTGTATCGCAGGCCTGTCATCAGGCCGACATTCCTCTTGATTCCCATCAAAGCCTCCTCGGTTTGTGAAATGGCGAACCGCCCCACACAGGCTTGGAACCCTCGCGGGTACCCTGGCTGTCAGGCGATCTCATCAACCAGGAGATCGCCAGGGGCAGGATCACTCCTCCCCCCCATTTCCATAATGTTCAGGGTTGTTCGCAGCGACACAAGAATAAGAACATCGTCTATTATCCCATCTCCGCTTCCATCCATAAAAGTGACAATACTCATGGATTATTCGTTCCAGACATCCTCATGCCGAAGCAGGATTCTTCCTTATAATCAACCATGCACGGAGTTTTTTTCTGAGAACTCATCCCCGTTAAGGAGGTTTGCATGGCAGATTCCCATCACATCAGCCGCCGAGATTTCATCAAGCTGGCCACTGTTTCGGTTGGCGGCTTGATCGGCGCGGCAATTGGCATCCCGGGTATCATTTACCTGGTGGACCCGGCACTGGAAGCAGGTGGCAAGGATGCCTGGGTGCCGCTTGGACCCCTGGAAAATCTACCCATCGGGAAACCAACACTGGTCACTTTTGTGCGCAGCAAGGTGAATGGCTGGGAGAAGACATCCAACAGTTACGGGGTATTCATTATTCGCAGATCTGAAAATGAAGTTGCGGTGATCTCCAACCGCTGCACGCACCTGTCCTGCCGCGTTAATTGGGATGAGGAAAAGCAGGCCTACATTTGTCCCTGCCATGACGCCTCTTTTGATATCGACGGCAACGTGCTCGCCGGCCCACCACCCCGCCCGTTGGACAGGTACGAGGGCGACGCCCTCAAGGTCGAAGACGGCGTACTCTCCATACTCTTCACCGAAGGATAGCGCCATGAAAAAAACCTGGGATAAGATCTTCACCTGGCTTGACGAACGCCTGGGCCTGAATGACCTCTATAAAGCGACCCTGGACCGCCCTGAGCCGAAGGGCAATTGGTGGAATACGCTTGGCTCGGCCAGCCTGTTCCTCTTTGTATTGCAGGGACTCACAGGCATCTTCCTGACCGTTTACTACACCCCCTCCCCTGACCATGCCTATGACAGCATCCAGTATATTATGACCGGTGTGCAATTTGGCTGGCTGATTCGCGGCATTCACCACTGGGGGGCTTCGTTGATGGTCATGGTGGTCTTCATCCACATGCTGCGTGTCTTTGCGACCGCTTCCTACAAGTACCCGCGAGAGCTGACCTGGCTGATCGGCGTTGGCTTGATGCTGGTGACCCTGGGCATGGGTTTCACCGGCTATTTGCTACCCTGGAACCAGAAAGCCTTCTGGGCGACCACGGTGGGTACAGCCATTGCCGGGTCGGTGCCGGCGGTGGGGGAGTTCCTGCTCAAGGCCCTGCGCGGCGGTTCGGATCTGAACGCGCTCACCCTCAGCCGGTTCTTCTCGGCACATATCTGGATCCTGCCGGTGATGCTGGCAGGATTGATCGGTGTGCATCTCTTCCTGATCATCAAGCACGGCGAATCAGCCTTCCCGGATAAGGAAGATTAAGGAGCACACCATGAACAAAGACTTCAAAAAGAACATCCACGAGAAGTACCAGCGTGCGCTGCAAAAAGGGGAGCGCTTCTGGCCGGACAGCATCTACAAGGACCTGGTCGTCTCCTTTGGGATCTTCATTGTGCTCATCCTGCTGGCCGCCTTCATCGGTGTTCCGGGCGAACCAAAGGCAGACCCGAGCGATTCATCCTATGTGCCCAAGCCGGAATGGTATTTCCTGTTCCTGTTCAAGTTCCTGGCCCTGTATGGGCAGATCCCGGGGATCGGGAAGATCGAATGGATTGCCACGGCCCTCATCCCCGGCCTTGCGCTTGGGTTGTTGTTCATCCTTCCGCTGGTCGACCAGAACCCGTACCGGCATTACACCCGCCGCACCCTGGCGCTGACCGTGATGGGTGTCTTTGTGGTCAGCGTGATCGCCCTGACCATGATCGCCAATGTACCCACGGCGGTGGACGAAAATGGGCGCATGACGCTCTCGACTGTGCTCCAAATCCTGACCGGATTGATCCTGCCGGGGCTGGCTTATCTTATCCTGATAGGATTGACGCTGGTGGTGCGCAAACTGGGTGCCGCCGCCCGCCGGGCACAGGTCTGGACTGCGGGGATCGCATCGATCGCCATGCTGGCCCTGGGATTGGTGGTCATGCTGACCGCTGCTCCGGCTGCGGCTTCCGATGTGGAAGTGGCTGACACTATTGGCGAGAAGATGACCCTGGGTGCGGACCTTTACTCGCTCTATTGCACCGAATGCCACGGCGTGGATGGGGATGTAACCGTCATCAGTGGTGTGGAGGGATTGGAAGGGGCGGTTGTCAGCCCCATCAGCAGCACGGATGTGATGTACACCTTCACCGATGAAACCCTGAGCAATATCATTGCCTATGGACAGCAGGGTCTGGGCATGCCGCCCTTTGGGCGCACCTATGGCGGGGACCTCAGCCCCAGCCAGATCGAGTACCTGGTCACCTACATGCGCTACACCTGGGATGACCGCGCCGAGCTGCCGGCGGATGTGGTTGTTTCCTCCATCCCGAGCCTGCTCCCCGGCGAAGTGCCCTCGTACGAAGTCCACATCGCGGCGCTGGCACAACGTTACTGTGTTTCCTGTCACCGGGCGGGGAAGACGAACAACAATTACCTGATGACCTCGTATGATGAGATCCTGAACAGCGGCGATAATGCGCCGGTGATCGTGGCGGGAGACAGCAACAGCCTGCTGCTGACCCTGGTGCACGGGAATGAGGTCATCGATCCCCAGACGGGCCTGGTGATCCGGGCCATGCCCCCCAACAAGCTGCTGGACCAGCAGTATATCGACATGCTGACGGTGTGGGTGATGAACAATATGCCCAATACCACCGAAGAAGCCCAGGCGCTGAGCACCACCCCGTAAGGACAACAAGATCCGATCAAGAAACCCGGCTCAAAACGGAGCCGGGTTTTTCTTTGGCTCCCTGACCGGAAACCTGTCAGTCCATGTGCCGGATGATGGCCTCGCCAAACTCCGAGCACTTGATCTCGGTGGCACCATCCATCAGGCGGGCGAAATCATAGGTGACCGTTTTGGCTGCCACGGCACCTTCCATGCCCTTGATGATCAGGTCGGCGGCTTCCGTCCAGCCAAGGTAGCGGAACATCATCTCGCCTGAAAGGATCAGCGAGCCGGGGTTGACCCTGTCGAGGTCGGCGTACTTGGGCGCGGTGCCATGCGTGGCTTCAAAGATGGCGTGACCGGTTGCGTAGTTGATATTGGCTCCCGGGGCGATGCCAATCCCGCCGACCTGGGCAGCGATGGCATCCGAGATGTAGTCCCCGTTCAGGTTGAGGGTGGCGATGACATCATAATCGCGCGGGCGGATGAGCACGAACTGCAGGGTGACATCGGCGATCGAATCCTTGATCAAGAGCATGGTCTTCCACTTGCCGTTTCCATGGGTGGGCCAGAGGGTGAGGGCGGCTTCCACTTCCTGCTTGATGCTGTTCTGCTGGTCGGGCGACATCATCTCAAAGCCCGGATCGATGCTCCTGGCGTTCTCATCCACGCCCAGGTTGGGGTCTTTTTCCTTGTTCCCCAGGATCCAGGATTCGCGTTCGGTGACGATCTGATCGCGGAACTCGCGCCTGGCGAGGCGATAGCCCCAGTCGGCGAAGGCGCCCTCGGTGTATTTCATGATATTGCCTTTGTGCACCAGGTTGACGTTCCTGCGCTTGTTTTCCAGCGCCCAACGGATCGCCTCGCGGACCAGGCGCTCCGTGCCCTCCACTGATACCGGCTTGATCCCGATGGCAGCCGTATCCGGGAAGCGGATCTTCTTGTACTCTTTGGGGAAGTTCTCCTTGAACAATTGCATGAACCGGGCATCCGCTTCGCTGCCATACTGAAATTCGATGCCGGTGTAGATGTCTTCCGTGTTCTCGCGAAAGACGACCATATTTACATATTCCGGGTGAACCTGCGGGGAGGGAACACCCTGAAAGTAACGCACCGGGCGCTGGCAGACATACAGGTCGAGGATCTGGCGAAGGGCAACATTCAGCGAGCGGAAGCCGCCGCCTATGGGGGTGGTGAGCGGACCCTTGATGCCCACCAGGAATTCCCTGAATGCCTCGGTCGTCTCCTCTGGAAGCCAGGACTGGAACATCTTGAACGATTTTTCGCCGGCGAAGACTTCCATCCAGTGGATCTTGCGCCGGCCGAGGTAGGCTTTCTCCACTGCCGCATCGAAGACGCGCACCGAGGCGCGCCAGATGTCACGCCCGGTGCCATCGCCTTCCACGAAGGGGATGATCGGGTTTTCCGGGACCTGCAGCTTGCCGCCCTGGATGGTGATCCTGGTGCCACCCGAGGGGACTTTCACGTGCTGGTATGCCATGAGTCTCTCCTTTGGACAATTTCGGTCTAATTATATCAAATTGCACATAAGAGTAGATGATAGAAGCTCCAGGAAGTTGCCATGCTGAGCACATGACTGGGCTGCCGGGTGAGGATGGTACCCTGGTTCGCTTTGCCTTGGGCGGAGGCGTGTGGGGGCAGCGATTGGCAGAAGATGGGGATTGGACGCGTTGAAACAAATGATGATCGAATGGGAGGGGAGGATTTCGATCTGCCCCACCCCTGCCCTTCCCGTTTTCAGGGAGGGGTTCCATGTAAAACAGGGATACGCATTCGATGTGCTCATGCGTATCCCTGTTTTTTCCCCTTTCCTTCCAACCAAGAGGAGTGGATAGAAAAGAATCGAGAGTCAGCGGTGAGGAGGTTCAATTCGCAAGGCAGCCATGGGAAGGAGAGCTGAGTCCTGCGCGGGGATTTGATGCGTTGAAGCCAATGAGGGCCGAATGGGATTGGGGATCGCAGGGCAAGTGCGATCTTGTCTGACCTCCGTGCAGCCCAGAAGGTTGAGGCAGGGAATAAATCTTTACTCTTTATTCTGCGGGCATTTGGAGAGGAACGAAGTCTGTATCGGCCCATAAACATAGAAAAAAATTATGAAGGAAAACACGAGCAATTCTTGATGAGAGGCACTGTGCATTGAAATTTACGGCACTGAAGATATATTATCTTTGCAGGAGCGGGTTGCGGGGCGAGGCAGGGAGGTGCAGAGGTTCAAATGAGATTCAAATCGAGGGAGAGTGGGCATGAGAGACTCCTCGTGACGCGAATACAGAATAAGGCCTTCACGTGCCGAGGGGAATGTTATTACATGTCTGGCCTTTCAAGGGATCAACTCACGCACATTTACGGGCAGGGAATTGATCAACTTCGCAAGAGCGACGTTTTGATCTGCGCGGATAACATCTTGTAGCAGGTCACTTTGAATTGAGATATGCTCAATGTTTTCCAGTGATGACTGTTTCCGTTTAGACCGGAAGTGGTCCATCGCCTTCTTGCGCGCAATGGCGAACAACCAGGATGAAAAGTGGCCATCGTCCCGGTAACGAGGCAGGGCCTCCATCGCGGCCAGAAACGTTTGCGCTGTGGCATCTTCAGCCTCAGGGAGGCTGCCAATCCGGCTGTATAGGTAACGGAAGATCGATTGACATAGACGCTGTAAAGTTGCCTAAATGCTTTTGGGTCCTTCCTGGCGGTCTCAATCAGAATGGCTTTATCAGGTTTTGTATCATTTTCGTTAAAATGAGTTTGTATTATTTGATCCTCCATAGATTTCCTTATGTCCGCGGCAATTGGTATAGAGCTCTACAAGTAAATCGGGGAAACAAGCCAAAAGGGACAAATCGGGTCAGGCGAGGATAAAAGATATGCGAATCAGGTAGTTTGTCCAAGCTGATGCTGGGCTTTGGAAAGCTTTCTGATTCATCCATCGTTTTACTTTCTCTCGACGCTGTATTATTCACCCCGATGCAATTTTACCAGTGCGAACTCAATACCCACAATAAACAACAATATCACTCTTCCCTAAGAACGGCACACACAAACGGTCGAGGTGCTGGATCGCTATGGCTGGTGAACAAAAACCCCGGTTATAATGGGACAGCGCCAAAGAAACCATTCCATAAGGAGCCAACATGCTGCACGAACCAGCCACACCCTCAGAAAAAGATCTTTCGGGAGCGTACAAAAGCCGACTGGGTATCTGGATGTTCCTGGCTTATGCTCTGTTCTATGCCGGATTCGTCGCCGTCAACCTCATCGCTCCAACAACCATGGGGTTGATCGTTCTTATGGGCATGAACCTGGCAACCGTGTACGGCTTTGCATTGATCATCGTCGCCCTGCTCGAAGCCCTGGTCTACGATGGGTTGTGCCGCCGGAAGGAAGCGCATTACAAACGCCTGGAAAGCGGGGACAAGACTGCAGCCCCCTCCGGGAAGGGACAGGGGTAAGCCATGGCTATCGCTGTCTTCCTCGTCTTTGTCGTTTTCGTGATCGGCCTGTCGCTCTACCTGGGGAACAAGACCAAGACCTCCAGCGGCTACTACGCGGCGGGCGGCAAGATCCACTGGGCGGTGAACGGGATCGCCTTCGCCGGGGATTACCTCTCGGCGGCCTCCTTCCTGGGCATCTGCGGGATGATCGCCACGGTAGGCTTCGACGGCTTCCTGTATTCGATCGGCTACCTGGCCGGTTGGGTGGTGGCGCTGTTCGTGGTGGCGGAACCGCTCAAACGGTTGGGGAAATACACGTTCACGGATGCTGTGGACGCGAATTACAACTCGCGGGGCATCAAGTTGTTTGCGGCGATCAGCACCCTGATCGTCTCCATCTGTTACCTCATCCCGCAGATGGTGGGCGCGGGCGTGCTGGTGGAACCCCTGCTGGGCATCCCGCATGCCTGGGGGGTGCTGATGGTGGGAGCAATCGTGATCACCATCGTGGCAACCGCGGGGATGGCTTCGACCACCTATGTGCAGTTCCTGAAAGGCGCGCTGCTGATCGTGTTCTCCACCATCCTGGTGGGGGCAGTGGTGGCGCGCGGCCTTTCGACCAAGCCCGACCAGGGCGGGAAGGTCCCCTTCTACGAATATGCACGCCTGAGCGTGGCACAGGACGGCTCCCAACTCCAGGTGCTGGACGAGGGCTGGCAGGTGCTGGAACAGGCGGAAGTGAAGGGCGGGCTGCAATTCGTTAAACTCAACCACGACGGCGTTGAAACCTGGTGGCACCTGGCAGACAATGAGGGCACCCTGACGCTGGAGGAAACGCAGTCGGTGGTGACCAGGAGTGACGGAAAATGGATCAACGGGGCACCCGCCACGACGGAGAACCAACTGCGCCAGGTGGGCAACCTGCAGTTCATCAAGGGCAATGCCGACACCACAACCGGCAGCCTGTCCATCTTTGAGTTCCTGGCAACCATGACCGACGAGGAGACGATCGTGCGCACCTGGAAGACGGCCTCCTTTGTGGACCAGGGAGGGGAAAAGGTGACAGTCTATTATTCCAAGGACGTGCCCGGCAGCCGGGTGATGCGCCCGGGGCTGAAGTTCAAGGTGGAAGGCACCCTGCTGGAACGGCTGGACTTCCTTTCGCTTATGCTGGCGCTGTTCCTGGGCACCGCCGCCCTGCCGCACATCCTGATCCGCTACTACACGGTCCCCAGCCCGGCGAGCGCACGCAAGTCGACCATCGTGGCGATCGCGGCGATCGGCTTCTTCTACATCCTGACCCTGTTCATGGGACTGGGCGCGATGACCAACGGCACGATCAACCCGGCGGATAGCAACATGGCTGCACCGCTGCTGGCACGCTCCTTTGGCGTGTTCCTGTTCGCGGTCATCTCGGCAATCGCCTTTGCCACCGTGCTGGGCACGGTGAGCGGCTTGATCGTGGCGGCTTCCGGGGCAGTGGCACACGACCTGATGGACCGCTATTTCAAGGTCAAGATGGATGACCGCCAGAAGGTGCGCGCCGGGAAGATCGCCGCCTTCGTGATCGGCGGCATCGCCATCCTGCTGGGCATCCTGTTCAAGGGGATGAACGTCACCTTCCTGGTGGGGCTGGCTTTCGCGGTGGCGGCTTCGGCCAACCTGCCGGCGATCATCATGCTGCTGTTCTGGAAGCGCACCACGGCACGCGGCATTGCCGCATCGATCATCGTCGGCATCGTCTCCTCGCTGGGGCTGATCGCCTTCTCGCCGGACCTGTACACCCTGTACGGAAAGAACCCGCTGGACGCGCCGATCCCATTCAGCAACCCGGGGATCGTCTCGATCCCGCTCAGTTTCATCACCCTGGTGGTGGTCTCCCTGCTGACTCGCAAGAAAGGCGAGGGCGGCAAGGCAGAATGATGGATACGGGCGGGGTGCGCCGGGTGGTGCATCCCGCCCTTTTTTCAGCAATGAACGAATCGATCGCGGTCAATTTTCACCTGCACTCAATCTTCAGCGACGGCGAAGGGACCCCTGAAGCCCTGGCTGCCAGCCTGGCCGCGGCGGAGGTGCGTTTTGCGGCACTGACCGACCACGACAGCCTGGAGGGCCTGCCCAGGTTCCAGGAGGCACTGAAGAAACGCGGCGTGGGATGCCTGCCCGGGGTGGAACTGACGACCCAATTCCACGGACAGGAGGCGCACCTGCTGGGGTACGGCTTTGACCCACAGGACCCCGAACTCAACGCCACGCTGCGTTCCCTGCGCCAGCGGCGCATGGAACCGGCAATCCACAGCATTGCCAGTTCCATGCGCCGCGCGGGGAGCAATCACCCGGCAGGCCACGCGGGGCAGCCGGCAACCAGCGCAGCCCCCAACGGGCACCTGGAAACCGGCACAGCCATCGCGCTGCTGCACCGGGCGGGGGGAAAAGCCTTCCTGGCACATCCCCTGCACCTGGAGCCCGACCTGGAGAAACTGGAAGCATGGGTGGGGGAGTTGAAGGCGCTGGGGCTGGACGGGCTGGAAGTGCACTATGCCCCGTTCAGCCAGGAGCAGCGCAACGCCCTGGGTGGAATGGCACAGCGGCTTGGACTGCTGGTCAGCGGCGGCACGGACTTCCACAGCAACAACGGCCCCGGCGGTCACAGCCATGGGGTGGAAATACCGCGCGAGGAGTGGCTGCCCTTCCGGGATGCGCTGCTCGCCGGTGCGATCTTCAGCGATGAGGCGAAACCAAAGAGCGGGCACTGTGGGAAAATGGAGGCGCCCAAATCAGGGCACAAGCCGCCTCATTTCCGGCTGCGGGCGTATGCCCTGCGCATCCTCCTGCCCACGCTGACCGTCATCGCCCTGTTCCTGGCAGCCATCTGGGGGATCATCCTGCCTTCTTTTGAGAACACCCTGCTGGAGCGCAAGCGCGAACTGATCCTGGAACTGACCAACTCGGCGTGGAGCATCCTGGCTTCGTACGAGAACGACGTGCAGAACGGGCTGCTGGAGCAACCCGAGGCACAGCAATTGGCCGCGGCACGCGTCGAAACCCTGCGCTATGGCCCGGACGGCAAGGGGTATTTCTGGATCCAGGACCTGCAGCCGCGCATGATCATGCACCCCTACCGCAGCGACCTGAACGGGCAGGACCTGGCGGATTTCACCGACCCGCGCGGCGTGCGCATCTTCGTGGAATTCGCCGACCTTGTCCGCCAGGAGGGGCAGGGTTACATTGATTATGTCTGGCAGTGGAACGACGACCCGCTGCGGCTGGAGGCGAAGCAATCCTTCGTGAAAGGCTTCGAGCCGTGGGGCTGGGTGATCGGCACGGGCATCTACACCGAGGATGTGAAAGCCGAGATCGCCCGGCTGGAGCGGAGCCTGATCCGCACGGCGCTGGCGATCTCCGGCGTGGTGGTGGTGCTGCTGCTCTTCGTGCTGCAGCAAAGCCTGCGCATCGAGCGCGAACGCCAGGAGGTGGTGGATTCGCTGCATGAATCGACCGAGCGCTACCAATCGCTGGTCGAGGCAACGACCGAAGGGACGCTGCTGATCCTGGAACAGCGCTGCCGTTATGCCAACCCAACCTTCCTGAAAATGACCGGCTACAGCGCCCGGCAACTGGAATTCCTGGACCTGGCAGACCTGCTGCCGCGCAGCCCTGCCAACGAGCCGACCTGGCGGCGAGTGGAGTCAGCGACCGGTGGGCTGCCGACCGAGAGCGAGGCGGTGGAGGGGATCCTGAAAGATGTCGGTGGACATTCCCTGGAATGCCTGCTGACCCTGAACCCGATCGTATTTGCCGGGCAGGACGGGTTCATCCTGCTGGCGCGGGAACTGAGCCGTCGGGAGGCGGCGCTGGGCGAGGAATACATCTCCCAGGCAGCCATGGCAGCCTCGGTGGGCATCTTCCGCGCCAGGGCGATCCACCGGGGCACATTGATCGGGATGAACCCGGCGGTGAAAGCCCTGCTCCCCCCCAGGGAGGGCGTGGCGCCCGCACTGGCAGACTTCTTCCAAGACGAGCGGGAATTCGAAGCATTTCTGCAGGAACTGAAAAGCAGCGGGGAGGTGTGCAAGCGCCGCGTGCACGTGGAAGGCGCGGAGGCAACCCGGCGCACCCTGGCGCTCTCGGCAAGGCTGGTGCGAGATGAACACGACGGGGCGGTGAGCATTGACGGCACGCTGGAGGATATCACCGCGAGGCGCGCACAGGAAGTGGAACGCGAAGCGCTGATCGAAAAACTACAGGCCTCTCTGCTGTTCCTGCACGAACCGATCGCCCGGCTGGGGAGCGATGCCGTGCTGTGTGACCTGCAGACCAGCATCGCAGAGGCAGCCAGGCGGATGACGAAGCGCAATGCCAGCGCGGCGCTGGTGACCAGCGGCGGGGAGGAGTCTGCCGCGGTGGTGATCGGCATCGTGAGCGACCATGACCTGCGCGCCCGGGTGCTGGCGGGGAAGGTTGCGCCGGAGGCGCCGATCCATACCGTGATGAGCGCCCCGATCACGCGCATCCCGGCAAGTGCCCTGGTGTACGAGGCGCTGATGCGCATGGAGGACAAAGGCGTGCACCACCTGGCCGTGGAGGATCCCGACGGGCGGATCGTGGGCGTGATCGAGTACAAGGCGCTGGTGCAGTTCCAGCGCTACGGTCCGATCGTGCTGGGAGGAGAGATCGCTCGGGCAGACAGCCCCGCGGAGGTGGCACAGTGCACGCGGCATACAGCGCCCCTGGTGTGGTCCCTGTTGAACAGCGGGGCGCGCCCGCGCATCGTGACCAGCATGCTGGCTTCCACCTGCGACGCGGCCACCGAACGGTTGATCGCCCTGGCGACCGGCGAACTTGGCCCCCCCCCGGCACCGTTCGCTTTCATCGCCATGGGCAGCCAGGGACGGCAGGAGCAGACGCTGGTCACCGACCAGGATAACGGGATCATCCATGCCGCGGGGGAAGGCGAGCATGACGCAGAAAAAACCGGAGCGTATTTCCTGCGGCTGGGGGAAATGGTGTGTGCCGGGCTGGAGCAGGCCGGGTATGCATTTTGTCGCGGCGGGGTGATGGCGAACCAGCCGCGCTGGTGCCGTTCGCTGCCGGAATGGATCCGCAGTACACAGACCTGGATCCAGGAGGCGGAGCCGCAGGAGATCATCGATCTGAACATCTTCTTCGACCTGCGCACGGTGCATGGAGATCCAGGACTGACGCATGCCCTGCGCAGCGCCATGTACGCCGCACTGGCAAAACAACCGGCGGTCTTCCACCACCTGGCGGCAAGCGCCCTGCAGTTCAAGCCTCCCTTCCGCCTGGCGGGGAACATCTACCTGGGGGGCGGAAGCGGCGAACACAGCGGCGAGATCAACCTGAAAGAGGCGATGATGCCGATGGTCAGTTTTGCGCGGCTGTACGCCCTGCGGCACCAGGTGAGCCAGACCCACACGCTGGAACGGATCGAGGCACTGTGCGAGAGGGGCTTCCTGCAGGCGTCCAGCCGCGACGAGATCAGCGCCGGGTACGATTTCCTGATGCAACTGCGGCTGAGGAACCAGTCGGCGGCGATCCAGGAAGGGCGCACGGCGCAGAACAGCCTGCATCCCGGCAGGCTCAGTACCACGCAGCAGGAACTGCTCAAGCAGGCTTTCACGCAAATCGCGGCGGTACAGAAGAAGATCGGCTACGATTTCCCGGGGACGGGTTAATTCAAGAACGGGCGCGCCGCACCTGCCAGGATGTTGTACAATGAAGGGGACCATTCACACCCTGGCAACAAGAGGCAAAGATGAACCCCAATCAAAAAGCGCTGCTTTCTTTGGCGTCCTTCCTGCTGGTACTGGTGACCATCGCCTGCTCGTGCGGTTCGCTGCTCCCTGTGGAGGAGGACAGCACCCAGGTCCCGGACGAGCCAGTCCTGACCGGACCCACGGTCACATTGGCGGTGATCCAATCCGGTCCCCCAAGCATCGAGCAGGTCAGTGGTCAGATCACTGTCCCGGCGGGGGAGAGCGGCACGGTGAGCGCCGCCTGCCCTGCGGGCAGCGTGAGGCTGGGCGGCGGGTTTGCCTCCGGTGCCGGGATGCAGATCACCAAAACCATGCCCGATGAGAGCAACGGCTGGATAATCAGCGGCTTGAACGGCAGCGAGGCGGAACTTGCACTGACCGCGTATGCCTATTGCCTGCACAATGACAGCGGGAGCATCCGGGTGGCGTTTGCCGATGAACCGGTCAGCGGGGGGCCAAGGGCAGTGTGCCAGGAAGGCGAGATCATCACCGGTGGAGGCTATGCCTATGATACGGACAGCCTGAAGGTTCATTTGAGCACACCGAATGGGGATTCACTCAATCCTGGAAATTTCTGGTCCATCATGGCACAGAGCCTGGTAGGCGCAGACCAGACGATCCGCGTCTATGCAGTGTGCCTTTCGGGGAGCAGCCTGACCAGCACCCTCGTCAGGGATGAACGCGCGACCTACGTGCAAGGGACGGATTCGGTCAGCGTGACCGAAACCTGCCCGTCAGGAGCGGTGATGGCGGGGGGAGGCTACGAAGGGCAGGGCGTCTTCGTCAGCCGGATCGATCTGACGGATGCGATGAAGTGGGAAGTCCAGGTGCAGGAAAAGATCTATTTTGACGGCAGCCTGGACCACGCGGTGTGCCTTAACCTTCCATAGGGGAACAGGAGGGGGCACAGTCCATGACATCGTCCCCACAAAGAAGCGCGCACAGGACATTCCGCCTGTGTTTTTCCCGCGCTTTGTTACTCGAATTTTAAATAATTAAGAGTATGATGGGGGACGATAAACCAACAGGAGGTACCATGCGAGACTTGACCAATGAAGTCCTTGAACTGATCCGGCGCACCTCGTCCGACCTGCCGAAAGACGTGGAAGAGCGCCTGCGGGCGGCAGTGGAGAAGGAAGCCCCCGGTTCAGCGGCGCGCGGGGCGATGGAGACGATCATCAAGAACGTGGAACTCTCACGCAAGAACTCGTCCCCCATCTGCCAGGATACCGGCACACCCATTTTCTACGTCAAGCACCCCACGGGCTGGAGCACGCTGCAGTTGAAGAAGCAGATCCGCGCGGCGCTGGCAGAGGCGACGAAGAAATCCTACATGCGCCCCAACGCGGTGGACGCCATCTACGACAAGAACAGCGGCAACAACCTGGGTGGCGACGACTTCCCTTACATCCATTTCGAGGAAGTGGAGGGGGACGAACTGACCATCGAGTTGATGCTCAAGGGCGGCGGTTGCGAGAACGTGGGCGCCCAGTACTCGATCCCGGATAACCGCCTGGGTGCAGGGCGCGACCTGGCTGGCGTGCGCAAGGCCGTGCTGGACGCGGTGCACAAGGCGCAGGGACAGGGCTGCGCGCCGGGCATCCTGGGAGTGGCCATCGGCGGCGACCGCGGCTCGGGCTACATCAAGTCCAAGGAAGTGCTGTACGACAAGATCGGCACCCGCAATGCAGACCCAAAACTGGCGGCGCTGGAAGAACAACTGACCGGCGATGCGAACCAACTGGGCATCGGCCCGATGGGTTTCGGCGGACAGACCACGGTGATCGACACCAAGATCGTGGGGCTTTCGCGCCTGCCGGCTTCCTATTTCGTCACGGTATCCTACATGTGCTGGGCGTACCGCCGGCGCAAGTTGACTGTCAAGGGTGATGAGGTTACCTACGATTAGACGCATAGATTACGGAGTACACAACGAAAGCCCTGGCGATCCTTGTGGACTGCGTGTGCAACGAAGGAGAACAAGATGCAAGAAGTACAGATCCCCATCAGCAATGAAGTGATCCGCGGCCTAAAGGTCGGCGACCCGGTGGAACTGAGCGGCGTGATGATCACCGGGCGTGACACGGTGCACAAATGGATGATCGAGACCTTCATCCGCAAGACCCGCCCCGCGCAGGGCGATGACCTGGAAGTCTACGCGGCGCTCAAGCCAATCCTGGATGGCGGCATCATCTACCACTGCGGCCCGGTGGTTTCCGGGCTGGATACCAAGGCGTACAAGTTCGTCGCCGCCGGACCGACGACCTCCATCCGGGAGGAACCCTACCAGGCGGAAGTGATGAAATATTTCAACCTGAAGGGCGTGATCGGCAAAGGCGGCATGGGACCCAAGACGTTGAAGGGCTGCCAGGAAGTCCCGGGAGCCTATTTCCACGCCATCGGCGGGGCAGCGACGCTGATCGCCCAGTCGGTGACGAGGGTCCTGGGCGTGTACAAACTGGAATTCGGCGTGCCGGAAGCGATGTGGGTGATCGAGGTGAAGAACCTCCCGGTGGTGGTGACGATGGATAGCCACGGACAGTCGCTGCACGAGGTGGTGGAGAAAGACTCGGGACATGTGCTGGCGGGCTTGCTGGCGAAGTGACCCCTGACTATTAAACCACCCCGAACCAAGGTTCGGGGTGGTTTGTTGTTTAAGAGAGAGTTGATCAGCGGATCTCGTAGACGATGGTGACGGTGGTGGTGATCTGCATCGACCCGGCCTCGATAGGGACGCTGGAGACACTGTCTGCCATGGCGCGCATCTCGTAATTCACAGGGTAAGGGGTGCTGTCGTAGTAGGAGATGGTCT
>JBGSVI010000055.1:0-45838 GCA_041753035.1 Anaerolineales bacterium
TCAGGAAAATAACCACCTTCGGGAGGCTGCTGAGCAGGCTCCTGGCTTTTGCTTGTAGAAAGCCGCCTACCGATCAAAGTTTTAGCCGTACTTGTGACGGTTTTTAATGTGCTATTCGCCATCTTTGGCGAAACTACAGTATTTAACCAAATCAGTCAATGCATAGTTGCTGCGTTGATTGAGAAGAACTGCCATATCCCCAAACATCATATCACCGTCAATCACCAACACTTTATTGTTCCGCCGCGATAAGGACATGGCAAGATTGGCGACGATCGTGCTAACGCCCGTGCCCCCTTTCGGGCTATAAACAGTAATGATCCTGGTGGGAAGACGGGCGTGGGTTTTGACAGGTTGAGTGAGGATGGTTTGGACAGGTGTCTGGGGCTCGCTCTCGGGTCTTTTCGCTTCATCAATGATCTGCCCGGCCAGATCCAAGGCTTTTGATAATTCTTCAAGAGTGAGAGTTTTATGGCTAATGAAATCACAAGCTCCTGCACGCATTGCCTGTCGCACGGATTCGGCACTGACCACCTCTGCGACCAGGATTACCTGGGTTGGAAATGCTTCTTTATGAACGATCTTAGTGAAGTAGAAGCCATCCATCCCTGGAAAATCATTCCCCAGGATAACTACATCCGGCTTTTGAGTAAAAATGAGAGCGAGTGCCTCTTCTGTATTATTGACCTCGCTTTCGATCAATTCAACGTAAGGAATTGAGCGAAGCATGTCCTGGAGAGTCTTTCCGGTTTTAGGAAATATCTCAAATACAACGACCTTCATCTTGTCCATTTTCAAACCTCCACTTTTAAATTTATCTCGTAATGTTGTTGAGATAAATATCTACATAACAGCCCGAATCCAATGTGTTTACAAAAGAACTCCAAGTGAAACCAGAGCTCAAATCCATGGTGGTAACGCCATTTATAACACAACCCGCTCCAACGGTGTAATTCGCCAAGGTGAGACGCCAAAGATCCTCATATGGTATCTCCTGTGGGGGAAAACCGTGGTTGTCAAGGATGAGATCCACCTGGGAGCAGTTTGCAACTATCAGCTTGGCAAACAAATCTATGCTCTTGCGGGTTTTTTCCAGATCAATCCCATAGGGGCAGGTTTCACAATATGCATGGATGTTTCGGCTGATAAAGTAACCTCTCAGTTCTTGTTGCTCAGTGTATGGCAGCGAATAATAGGGAAGCGCGCAAGGCTGGGCATAATATTCAATACAGGTGTTTTGATATACACTTTCATACCACATGAACAGAGGCTCCACTCCCTGGCTGGTCACACTCCCAATGCCGTAGGCTCTTGGGGATAACAACGCCTGAGGCCAAAATTGAGATTCCTGAGCGAATAGTCTTTTTATTACTTGAGCAGGAATTTCGTTCTCGATCGCAGCAGTGATGATATCCGGGTCGAATTGGTTCTGCCATTCGATCACCTGTAGATATGCTTTTTCCATCCCGCAGGTATTGGCACTGCCATCACCCGTCAGACCTGCGTCCTGGCAGTCGCTGGCGTTCACGATCCCTTTGGAGATCAAACTTCCAGCAAGCATATAATACTTGATACTCGTGTGAAGGCTACTGACATCAGTTGGTGTTCTCAGCCATTCTGGCAGAAGCGCAGGTTGGCTCACTCCCCAGATCTCGGCACAGATACTGCCGGGTTGTTCGGGGATCGTAGCCGTAAACGTTGGCGCCCTGGTCGGGTAAGGAGTAGGGGTGAAGGTCGCGGTGTAGATCCACGGGGCGCTTGGGGAAGCGGCAACTTGCTCTCCATCACCTGGACTGCAAGATGTGAGCCAAAAGAGGGCACACACGAGCAGAACCAGGCAACCTCTCCACATAGGATGATTATACAATCAGATAGTGAAATTGCACACAGGTCGAAATACTAGAGCATTTTTCAGCCCCGACGGTGAAGAGCATAGACCATAATTGGCGGAACTGTGAGCTGGATTATAATCGCACTATTATGCATACCATCTACCTGGATTACTCCGCCACCACCCCCGTGGATCCGCGCGTATACGCGGCGATGCGTCCCTATTTTGAGGTTGATTTTGGCAACCCATCCTCGGTGCACCGAGCCGGGCAACGGGCGGAGAGGGCGGTGGAGAAGAGCCGCGAGACGGTGGCGGGGGTGCTGCACTGCCTGCAGGAGGAGATCGTGTTCACCTCATGCGGGAGCGAGTCGGACAACCTGGCATTGCGTGGGGCGGCCTTTGCTGCGCGTGCTGAGCGCGGGGCAAAATGGATCCTGACGAACCGTACTGAGCACCCGGCGGTGAGCCGCACTGCGGAGCAACTCGCCTTCCAGCACGGCTTCGAGGTGGAGTGGCTGCCGGTGGACAAGTTTGGGCGGCTTGACCCGACGATAGTGGCAAGCGCCATCTGCCACGAGACCGCGCTGCTTTCGGTTATGCTGGCGAATAACGAGATCGGCACAGTCAACCCGCTGCCGGAGATCGCCCGGCTGTGCCATGCCTACCAAATCCCCATCCATTCTGACGCGGTGCAGGCAGCGGCATACTATGACCTGGATGTGGGCGTACTGAATGTGGACCTGCTCTCGCTGGGGGCGCACAAGTTCTATGGTCCCAAAGGGGTCGGAGTGCTATATGTGCGCAAGGGCATCCCCATGCAACCCCAGCAGACCGGGGGTGGACAGGAAGGCGGGTTGCGGGCCGGGACGCATAATGTACCTTTCATTGTCGGGCTGGCGGAAGCGCTGCGGTTGACCGCGGAGGAGCGCGCGGAGAGGATCGAACACGTCCTGCCGCTGCGCGAGCGGATCATCGGCACAGTGCTGGAGGAGATCCCGGAGGCGCAACTGACCGGGCATCCCACCTTCCGGCTGCCGGGGCATGCCTCTTTCGTGTTCAAAGATGCGGATGGCAATACACTGCTGCAACTGTTAGATGCGGGCGGGTTCGCCTGCTCCTCCGGTTCGGCATGCAAGACCGGCAGCCCCAAGCCGTCCGAGGTGCTGCTGGCGATCGGGCTGCCACGCGAATGGGCGCTGGGATCGCTACGGGTGACGGTGGGGAAGCAGACCACACCCGAGCAGGTGGACCATTTCCTGCAGGTGCTGCCCGGGCTGGTGGAAAAAGCCAGGAAGAAGCGCAGTTGAGATGACGAAGGTTGTGGTGGCCATGTCGGGGGGAGTGGATTCATCGGTTGCGGCGGCGCTGCTCCAGGAGCAGGGGCAAGAGGTGACCGGGATGATGCTGCGGCATTGGTCCGAGCTGGGGAAAGAGGCAGAGAACCGCTGCTGCTCGCCGGATGCGATGGCGCTTGCCCGCCGCGTGGCGGGGGAACTGGACATTCCCTTCTATGTTGTAGACGCGCGGGATATCTTCCGCCAGACGGTGGTGCAATCTTTCCTGGATGGATATGCTGCCGGGCTGACCCCCAACCCGTGCCTGGTCTGTAACCGCGTGGTGCGCTGGGAGTTCATGCTGGAACATGCCCTCGACTTGGGAGCGGAGAGGCTGGCGACCGGGCATTATGTGCGCACCTGCCGGGGAGAGGATGGCAAGGTACACCTGCTGCGCGGGACGGACCGCGCCAAGGACCAGTCCTACGTGGTGCACATGCTGGGACAGGAGAAACTGGAGCGGGCGATGTTTCCGATCGGCGGGATGACCAAAGCGGAGGTGCGCCAAGAGGCCTGGCGCTTCCACCTGACCAGTGCTTACCGGGCAGACAGCCAGGATCTGTGCTTTCTATCCGGGGAGGATTACCGAGAGTTTCTGCAGCGGCATGCGCCGCAGAGCCTGTGCCCGGGCGCGATCCTGACGCAGGAAGGGGAAGTGCTGGGGGAACATGCCGGGCTGGCCAATTACACCGTCGGGCAGCGCAAGGGGCTGGGTATCGCCTCCCCTGTGCCGCTGTACGTACTGCGGAAGGATATCGAGCGCAATGCGCTGATCGTCGGGCTGGGAGAAAAGCTCGGCGAGAGCACCTGCCGGGTGACGGACCTGCACTGGGTGCTGGGCGAGACACCTGCCAGCCCGCTGCAGGTTGAGATCAAGACACGCTACACTTCGAGGGAAGTCCCCGGCGAGGTGAACGTGGATGCTGATGGACAGGGCGCTACGCTGTGCTTCGATGCTCCCGTGCGCGACCTTACTCCTGGGCAAGCAGCAGTCTTCTATGCCGGGGAGGAAGTGCTGGGCGGGGGAACGATCGTGGCATGAGGCCTCGAGAGCCGATGGAGTATAATCAGGGCTGACGTACACGCAAGGACGGAACCTGCCATGACCTTCCCCGCTTTCCTGTTCGGCTTCATCCTGGCTGCCCTGTATGCAGCCGCCTTTCATTTCTGGAGCGCAGACCCGCTGCGCAAACTGCTGCTGTTCCTCCTGTTTGCCGAGGTGGGCTTCTGGGCGGGGCATGCGCTGGGTGCCTCGCTGGGTTGGAGTTTTGTGGCGGTTGGTCCGCTGCAGACCGGTGCGGGAACGCTGGGCAGCCTGCTGTTTCTGTTCGTGGGACGCTGGCTGAGCCAGGTGGAAGTCAACACAAAGCGCTGAGCAGTTGATGACCTGGAAAACTCCGCCAGGAGCGATCAGAAGAGAACCCCTGACTTTCAGGTATCTTGCAATATAATCAGCCCCCGTTCGAGATGAGCGGGGGCTGTGGATTCATCCTGCCAAAGGTGGAATGAGGAGCGGTTACGGAGTGAGACCGAAGAAGCGGGGGAACCAGTACCAGAGCAGGTCGGCGGCCGGCTTGCCGTGCACCGAGGCTGAAGAATCGTGGAGCACCGCAGGCGGATAATAGCCGCGGCTGACGAAACCGCCCAGCCACGGGCGCTCGTTCACGGCGATCAGCAGGGCCTGGTAGATGTCGGCCTGGGCCTGCATATTGACAGCATTGAGGGTGATCCCCGGCTGCAGCACACCGCGCGAGGGAATCCAGTCCATGGCCGCGCCATCTGTGGAGGGGTAAGCGGCGGCGATGATCACCGGCTTGCCCAGGGAGGCCTGGAAAGGTTGGATCTCGTTGTCCAGCATGGCAGCGGCAGTGCTGCGCAGTTCCTCCACGGTGGGATTGGATGAACCGCTGAGCGGGGCATACCAGAGCAGGTAGATGCCGTCCAGGTCGCGGGCGAAGGCGGGAAGGGAGGCGAGGTCATCGGGGTAGGCGACTGCCCACAGGATGGAACCGCCAAAGTGGGCGCGCACCAGGTCAAGGACGCCGCGCCACCGTGCCTCGGCATCCGCCGGGACACCGGAACTGCCGCCATCGATCAGACCGCCGGGGAGGGCAGGGAGCACCCATTCACCACCGAGGATGAGCGCCTGGGCGCCGGAAGCGGTGGCGAGGTCGGCATGGTTGAGGGCAAAGGCTTCGTAGCGATCAAACCAGGATTCCCACCAGTCCGAATCGTGCGGAACGGAGCGCCACCAGGCGTCCTGGTCGGCGGGCAGGTTGGGAGACGGGAAGATGGCTGCGTTCAGGTTGAGGGCGCGTGCCCCGGCAACCAGGTGGCTGGAATCGGTGAAGAGCGGATCCCTGCCGGGCTGCGGCGAAAAGACGAACGGATCCGAGCGGCTGACGCTCCAGGTGGGGCGAATCACCAGCCAGTTGGCATACAGCGCCTGCACATTCAGCACGGCTTGCGGCATCCAGTACTGCCAGGTGGGGTCGCCAGCAGGCAGGAATTCGATCCCGGCCCAGAAGCCGGAGGCGCGCGGGGTGACGGGCAGCCCCACCAGGGCAGACGGCTGGAGGGTTTCCAGCAAGGTCCAGTCGCTGACGGTATCCTGCAGTGCCTGCGGGACAAGGCTGGATGAGACGGGGCGTCCTGCATGGCCGGGGCCGGTCTGGACATCGTCGGCCAGACCGCACTGGTCGTTGCGACAGTAGCGGTACTCGAAGGAGTTGAGCATGTTGAGCGGGCTGTAAAGCTGATATGCCCACCTGTTATTACCGAGCGGCCACATTGGGATGGGCACCGTCCAGCCATAGGGATTGAACTGGATGGAAATGATATCCGTGACGGGGGTCTCGGCGGGGACGGTCAATTCGAACAGGATGGGGGCAAAGTCGCCATCCTGCCAGGAATAGATCGTATCCTGCACATGGGCAACGCTCTGACCGGTGGGGACGATCAACTGGCGCAGGACAAACGTCCCATCCGGGGCGTGCTCGGAGTTCCACAAGCCATCGCCGAGGGTGTACTTGTAGCGGATATCAGCGCCAGCCGGCAGCATGAGCGACAGGGTGAAGCGCCCATCCTCGAGCGGGGAGAGTACGGGCATGCGGGTGGCAACACTGCTGAGACCACCGCTCAGGTCGCCAAAGGTATTACCCAGCGTGTAGAGACTGCCCGCCAGGCGGATGGGGGTGTTGGGGATGGTGTTGTCCGGGACGCTGAGGGTGAAGACCACGTTGACCAGCGGGGCGGCTGACAGGGAAAGGTTGGCCGGGGTGGTCTTGCCTTCCACAATGGTGGCACCCTGCTGGAAGACCTGGAAGGTTCCGTCCAAGGCGCAGGCCACCAGGTTGTGGGTGCCGGGGGGGAGGCCTTCCAGAACATAGGTGCCGGTGGAGTCGGTGAGGGTCTGCTGCCCGCCAATGACGATGAGGATATTGGAAAGCGGTGCGCCGTCTGAGGTGTTGACCACCTTGCCGGCAATGCGCCCGGTGGGGGCATTGAAGGGGGTGTCGCTCCAGGAGGTGACGATATCCTGGACGACACCAGGGGCGGCAGCCGCATACAGGCGGTAGCGCACCAGATTGCCGCCGGAATCAGCCTCGAGAATGGGCAGGGTGGACTGGCGCAGGTAGCGGTAGCGCACCAGGCTGCCGACCGGGAAGGGCAGGGTGAGGGTGTAGTGCAGGGTATCCATGCCCTGCATGGCATGATTGACCGCGTTCAAGCCCAGGCCGGTGACCTCGTCCACCATGCTCAGGTAGAGGGTCTCGCCGGGGAGCAGCGGGGAGGGCAGGGTGAGATTGAAGGTGACCGGGGCAGCGGGAGCGGGGGTGGGGGTGGGACCGGACGGCGCGGTGGGGGTCTTGGAAGCGACGAGGTCGGGCAGGTCGAGCAGCGAAAAGGTGCAACCGTTCAGGGCGAGGATGCAGACCAGGGCGAGGATGGCGAGTTTTTTCATAGACAGGCGAGTAATCATACCCCCTCCTTGGCGAGGGTGAACATGGGATGGGTTTGGTCTATTGTACAATCTTTCCGGGTCTGGTGGGTAGGGGGAGAAAAGGGGTGTTTCCAGGCGGGGAGCAAGGGCGCTCAGGGGAGAGAAGCCTTATGCCAGGGTTCTCCCGGACCCATGGCTTTGAAGATCTGGCGGATCTCGTTCTCGCGGGCGGCCAGGCTGCCCAAGACCCCGTTGACGAAACGCGGGGTGCTATCAGAGCCAAAGTGCTTGCTGAGTTCAACCGCTTCGTTGATGGCCACCTTGAGCGGCGTGTGGTCGGAGATGGCAAACTCCCAGACGGCCATGCGCAGGATGTTGCGATCGATGGCGGCGATCTGGTCGAAAGGCCATTCAGGGGCATATTTGGCGATGACCTCATCCAGGTGGAGGCGCAGGGGCAGGATGCCGAAAACCAACTGGCGGATAAATTCCGCCAGTTCATCGGCGATGGGATCCTCCTCCAGACGCTGCTGCAACACTTCCACTGGAGGGTGATCGGCCATATCCACTTCGTAAAGTACCTGCAGGGCAACGGCGCGCGCCCTGGTGCGTGCCTTCATTTTTTAGACCTCGGCTTTGTAATAAATGTCCTCGATGTGAATGTTGACGTGCCCGGTGTCCAAGCCGGTCATTTCGGTGATGGCGCGTGCCACCGCGATCTGGACATTCCGGCTGACCTCGCGGATGTTGAATGTGCTGTCCAGCACCAGGAAAAGATCGACCAGGACGGTGTTGTCGACAAAGTTCATCAGCACCCCATCGCTGACGCGGGTGGCAAGGTTCTTTTTGGCACCCTTCGTGGATGCCATGCCATGCACCCCTTCCACGCCCAGGGCGGACATGCGGGTGATGGTCAGGAACACATCGGGGGTGAGGGTGGTTTTACCGGGGGAATTATACTCGCTTGACATGCTACCTCCAAAGGATGGCGGGATTATAACACCTTGCAGGGGGAGCACGATCCTGCCATCAGGTATAACACTGCAGGTGACCATTCGTCACTGCTACCAGGCATTCATTTCCTCCCAGGCTTGAGGGGCAGAGCGAGCAACAAGCCGCCGAGGAGGGTGAGCAGGCCAGCGAAGAGGAAGGCATCCTGCCAGAAGCGCATGGGGAAGAGGCGAATGAGGGTATCCGAGTAGAAGAACATCCACGAGCCTTCGGCAAAGAAGAGAGCGTGGAAGAGGGTGAAGAACTGCCAGAAACTCAGGAGGGCAAACAGACCGATGGCGAGGACCAGACCGGCTGCCAGCCAGCCGCCGCGGCGCAAGCCAACCCGGAAGAGATCCCACCAGCCGCCCAGGCGCGCCCAGATCCCCAGGGTGAGCAGAACCGCCCAGAGAGCATACCCGATCCAGAGCACCGGGCGGACGACGAGTTTCACATCCTGCATGTGACCCAGTTCGCGGCCATTGTAAAGCGGCGAGCCATCTGGGAAGGTCTGCGTGCCCAGGAAGGAAACATCCGCATCGTTGAGCAGGTAATCCATGGCGAGGGGCGCATAGTGAAGGCGATCCTGCAGGGAGAAGCCATATTCATCCGGGGGAAAGCCGGGCAGGCGGTATTCGACCTGCAGGAAGGCATGGGTGAGCATGAGGCGCAGACCCAGGAAGAGCAGGGCAAGGGGGAGCAGGACCGTGACCAGCCAGGAGAGGATGCGGAGAAAGGTTTTCATTCGAGGAACTCCGCGCCATTGTCGAGCAGGAAGTTGAAGATGAGGCCATTGGTCAGCCACTCGATCGGGCTGAGGTCATCGGTGAAGACCACGGTGCGGGCGGGGGCGGGGGCGAGGTTGGTCCAGGCGAGGGAGAGCGACTCGAGCAGCAATGGGTGGGCATCCCCGCGGGCCTGCAAGCGCACCAGATTGTCAAACAAGTCCCCGGCGGTGGTGGGCTGGAGCGTGGCGTAGAGGATCGAGTTGAAGGTGCCGGGGATATCCATGACGTAAATGGAAGGGAAGAGCGTGCCGATGGTGGTCGCCAGCCCGTCGATGAGGCGGCGGTCGCCGGGGGCGCGCCCGACATTGATGGCGAGCACACCTTGGGGGTTGAGGTGATCGGCGGCGACCTGGAAGAATTCCTGCGTGGTGAGATGCGGGGGGATGTAGGGCGGGCGGTAGGCGTCGACGATGACCAGGTCATAGGTCTCCGGGCTTTGCTCTAGCCCCCAGCGCCCATCCTGGACGTAGACATTCAGGTTGGGCAGGTCCATGGCGAAATACTGCTGACCGACCTGGACGATACGGGGGTCGATCTCCCAGCCGTCGATGACCACGTTTGGGAAACAGGCAGCGGCCTGGCGGGCGGTGGTGCCGGCGGCGAGACCGACAATGGCGATGCGGGAGACCTCGGCGGGTTCCTGCCCTGCATAGAAAAAAGGCCCGGCGAGGAACTGTTGCCAGGGACCGCCATAGTGCAGGGTGTCGGGATCGTATTCCGAATGGACGCCCTGCCCCTCGTTGAGGCGCAGGAGGCGGGTGCCATCACTGCGCTCCAGCACCTGGATGTAGTTGTAGGATGATTCGGTCTCGTAGATCTGCCCCTGCGAGCGCTTGATGATGCGCGTGCCGAAGACCGCCAGGAGGATGAGCGCGACAAGCATGAGCAGGTAGGGGAGCATGGCTTTGCGCCCGGCGCTGCGGAGCAGACCGACCAGCGCCACGCAGAGCAGGGTGATGCTGAAGAAGAGGAAGGTGCGGGTCGTGCCGATGAGGGGGATGAGTACCAGGGTGGGGAGGAAGGAACCAATGAAGGAGCCGATGGTGGAGACGCCATAGATGGTGCCGGCGACGTTCCCGGCGCGGCGGGTGTCGTCCATGCAGATGCGGATGGCGAAGGGCGAGATCATGCCGAGCAGGGTCACGGGGATGGTGAAAAGGACGAGCACGCCGACGAAGGCACCGGCAAGCACGCCTGCCTGGATGTTGTCGAAGGCATCGGCTGCCAGACGGAGCACGGGGCTGGCGACGAAGGGTACCACGCCGAGGGTGAATGCCCCCCAGGCAAGCAGGGTGAACATGGTGCGGGGGTGGGGGGAGCGGTCGGCCCATTTGCCGCCGATGAAGTACCCGGCGGTAAGGTAGATGAGGATCAGGCCGATGATGACCGCCCAGACGATGTTGCTGGTGCCAAAGACATTGCCCAGCAGGCGGGAGGCGCCAAATTCGCCGGCGAGGGTGGTCATGCCGGAGATGAAGACGGTGAAGTAGATGTATTTACGCATGGGCGGATTATACCCTTGAAGGCGCCGGGGATGCCTGAGATGTGGTAGCAGGGGGCAATCCATGAATAAGAGGCGAGGGGCTGCTTGCCAAATCAATGGATGGCGTTTATAATTCTGCCCGCCTCCGGCGCAGCCAGGAATTCGCCTGCAAGCCGGAAAAATTCACTCGCAGAGCGAAGGTAATCCCGGTCAATATCGGGGTGAGAGGCGCTCGAGGAAGGAAAGCATGGAAAAGATCGTTCTGAATGCCAGCAAACGCAGCGTCACCGGGAAACAGGTGCGCGCCCTGCGCCGTGCCGGCCAACTGCCCGGGATCATCTACGGGTATAACATGGAGCCGATCAGCATCTCAATGGAGGCGCATGGCGCCTCGCTACTGTTGAACCGCACGACAGCCTCCAGCCTGATCATGATCGAACTGGAAGGGAAGGAAATCCCGACGGTGGTACGCGAGAAACAGCGCCACTCGATCAAAGGAACCTTTGTGCACATCGATTTCCAGGCTGTATCGCTGACCGAAAAGATCCGCGCCCAGGTGAGTGTCCAACTCACGGGCATTTCGCCGGCGGTCAAGGATTTCTCTGCCATTTTGGTGAACGGGTTGAACGAAGTGGAAGTGGAAGCCTACCCGCAGGACCTGCCGGAACGTGTCGTGGTGGACATTTCCGTGCTGGACAAGATTGGCAGCGGCCTGTATGTGCGCGATATTGTCCTGCCGGACAATGTGAAGATGGTGGATGACCCCAGCGGGCTGATCGTCCTAGCCACCGCACCGCGCGAAGAGAAGGAAGAAGTGGTTGCGGAGGTTGCGGCAGTCGAAGGAACCGAGCCGTCCGTGGTCGACAAGGGCAAGAAGGAAGAATCCTTGGAAGACGACAAGAAGTAGCCCAGAACCGAGAACCAACACCCCCGGAGGCAGGATCGCTCCGGGGGTGCTTCATTTCATAGTTTATACGCCCAACACAGAAAGCAGGTTGAGGGTGATACTGGCGCTGGCGCCCCAGAGCACCTCGCTGTCGTAGGTTTTGTAGTGAACGACCGGGAATGGGCGGGGGAGACCATCGGGGGTGTGGGGTAGTTCGCGCCAGTTGCGAGGGTCAGCCAGCCAGAGGAGGGGGATGGTGAAGTGGCGGGCGACCTCGGCGAGGGCAGGGCGCAGCGGGTAGGGCCAGGGGAGGGCAGCGACCACGGGCGTCACGCGGTAGTGGGTGATGGTGAGCACGTCATTCAAGCGACCGAGCAGGCGCGCATCCGCGGGGAGGAGACCAATCTCCTCATGGGCTTCCCGCAGGGCGGTGGCTTCGGGGGAGGAGTCCTGTTCATCGCAGGCGCCACCAGGGAAGGAGACCTGACCCTTGTGGTGCTCCACGGAATCGGTGCGGCGGGTGAAGAGGAGATGCCATTCCCCGCCAGAGGATATCAGGGGGATCAGCACCGCGGCGCAGCGCAAGGGGACATCCTGGTACAACTCTGGGTAGCCATCCAAGGAGGCGATGACACCGGGCTGCCAGCTGCTTTGCAGGCGCGCCTGGATCTCGGATTCGGGAAGTGATCCGACCAAAGAATCCATGGGGGGAAGTTGAGGGCTTATCCTGCGCGCACCGCGCCACCGCAGAAGGGACATTCAGCGGTGGACTCATCGACCCATTCCACTTCATTGGAACGAAGCGGGCCACCGCAAGCCGGGCACTTTGTGGGGAGAAGGCGGGGGGCGGCGGAGGGGACGGCAGCGGGGGAAGCGGATGGGGGAGCGGGGTCCAGGTGGGAGGGCAGCGGTTCCATGGCGGTATCACCCAGGAAGGACTGAATTTCCTGGGCCTCGGCAGACAAGCCACGCTGGTTCAGTTCGGCCATGGTGCGCTGACCGAGGCGCTGGAGGTGCTGGGTATTGCCCCGGCTGGCGATGATGCCAAGGCCTTCCTTGAGATCGACCATCGCAGCCGGTACCTGACCGGCTTGCAGGCGGCAGCGCCCAGCCTGCATGAATAACTGGGCGTCCCGGGGGATGCCCCGCTGCTGGGCGCCGCGGGCGAGTTGTTCATACGCATCGGCTGCGGCCAGGAAGTTGCCGGAAGCCATCAAGTCATTCGCCCGGCGCAGGAGCGGGGGGACATCATTGGCCAAGGCGCGGCGGAGGGGACGGGCAAAGGGTCTGCGGAACATGTACTACTCTCCTTTCATATCATGGGACCAGGGTATAGCCGATCAATTCGATGACGCTTTCCAGGGGGGCAGTTGAATCCTGCCCGGGCATGAGTTCCACGGTGGCAGAATCCACCTGGGAGCGGATGAGACCGATGAAGGGGGCATACCACTGGGTGGTACGCACCGTCAGGGGAGCGCCGGCGGACAAGTCCGGAGTGGAGATGGTGGTGGACAGTTTGAACGAGAAATAGATCTTGAGTGCCTGCGGAAAGGTACCGGCAGGGACGGTGACCGGTTCGTATTCCCCGGCTGTTTCAAAGGTGAGGTCGATCGGTGAGGAAGCACCGAAGCCCAGCCCCACGCTCTGGGTGAGTCCCTTGAAGTGTGCACCTTCTTCGGTCAGGTACCGCGCTTTCCAGTTCAGGAGCCAATCGTTTTCGGCGAAGACAGCGTAGGAGGGGGAGTAGAGACCAGATTGATAGTAGGTGTTCAAGACTGAATCCAGATAATCGCCCAACTGCATGCTGATGAAGAAGAGGGGGAAATCCTCGATGGCACCACCTTCCCGGCAAGTGACCCAGTCGGAGGTGGTTATGCCGCTGTCCAGGTTTTCCATGGCGATGATGGCGTTGAGATCGAAATCCTGGTTCCATTCCGTCACTCGCAGGATCTGAGTGGAGGTGCCCATGGGGCTGGTGGACTGGTAGAGCCACTCATTTCCGACGCGCAGGGAAAGGAGGGGGTTGTCGCAGGGGCCGGAGGGAACCGGGGTGGGGGTGGGTGTTTCGGTCGGCGGGAGAGTGGGAGTGGGAGAGGATACGGCGGTGGGGTCGGGAATCGTCACCACGGGATCGGAAACATCCCCAGCCGAGCAAGCGGTGAGGATCAGGCTGACAAGCAAACCAACAAAGAAAGAAGGAGAACTTTTCATCGCGACAACTCCTTTCGCATAGACGAAAACAGACTTAAGCTTGCTGCTCTGCATCCGATCCCCCGTGCTGTTCGGCGAACAGTTCGTCGGCACGGGCATCCTGGACCGGCTCGATATGGCGGGCGAAGGTGAGGAAGCCGGTATGGGCGACCATGCGGTCGGTGGGGCGGAGGCGCGCCGGTTCGGGCTTGTAGTAGCGGAGGAGAAGTTCGCAAACTTCGATGAAGGCGAAGTTCTCGCGGCGCAGGGCCTGGAGCAGAGTGCCGACCTGGTTGAAGGTGGGCACCAGGTTGCAGAAGAAGCCGCCCGGCTTGAGCGCCTGGCGCACCTGGGCGACATAATCCCAGGGGTTGGCAACATCGAGGAAGAAGGCATCCGCGTCGGTCTCGTCGAAACCCGCGGCGATGTCGCGCAATTTGAACTCGACCTGGCGTTCCAGCCCGAGGCGGGAAAGGTTCTGGCGGGCAAGTTCCTGGAACTCGGGGCGTTTTTCGTAGGAGATGACATGACCCTGAGCACCGACGGCGAAAGCCAGGGCGACGGTCATCGAACCGGAACCGGTGCCGGCTTCGAGGACGGTCTGCCCGGGACCGATGGAGAGAGTGGTGAGGATGAAGCCGATATCCTTGGGAAACATGATCTGGGTGCTGCGCTTCAGGTCGGTGAGGATATCGGAGAGAGAGGGCTGGAGCAGGAAGAACGGGCTGCCCTGGTGGCTGAAGACCTGGCTGCCCCAGGGCTTGCCGATCAGGTCATCGTGAGCCAGCACCCCGCGATGGGTGTGGTAACTCCCGCCTGGGATGAGGGGAAAGATGAAATGCTTGTGGCGCAGACCGACCAGCAGGGCGAGGTCTCCGGGCGAAGCGTGGGTGGTGTGCAAGTTCCAGGGCATGGGTCAGGCAGCCTGGTCCGGCTTGAGCAAGCGGGTGAAGAAATCGGTGATGGCGTTGTAGCAGGTGACGCGGTTGGCATACTTGAGCACATCGTGACCTTCGTCCTCGAAAATAAGAAGATCCATGTGCTTGCCTTTCTTCTGCAGGTCGGCGACCAGTTCCTCGGATTCCTTTGCCACCACGCGCGGGTCGTTGCGCCCCTGGATGACGAGCATGGGGCAGGCAAGCTCCTCGAGGTAGGTCTTGGGGGAACGATCGGCGAGGAAGAGACGACCGGAATCGGTGGCGGGGTCGGCGAGGGCCACCTTGAAGTAGGGTTTCCAGGTCTCGGGGATGCGCTCAGAGAAGGTGGCGAGGTCGTAGGGGCCGAACATGTCGCAGGCGGCAGACCACAACTGCGGGTGGCGACCGGCGAGGGTGAGGGTCATGTAACCGCCGTAGGAGCGACCCACCACGGCGGTGCGGGTCACATCCAGGCGCCTGTCCCTGGGGAGGACCTGGGTCATGGCGTGCACGTGGTCGAGGCGATCCTGCCCGCCCCAGTCCTGGTCGACCTGCTTCATGTATTTCAAGCCGTAGCCGGTGGAGCCGCGCACGTTGGGCACGAAGACAGCAAAGCCGCGGAGGGTCAGGAACTGGATGAGGGGCATGGAGAACCAGGCGAAGTCGGGGCGCTCCTGGCTCTGGGGACCGCCGTGGATGTAATAGATGAGGGGGCGGGGTGCGGTGAAACCGAGTTCGGGGGCAGGGAGGTAGAGGCGGGCGGAGACACGCATGCCATCATGAGAGATGAAGGAGGCGTCCTCGCCCCTGGAGAGGCGGTCTTCCGGGATACCCAGGATGCGCTCCTCGGTGTGCATGACGATGGTCTCGCGCTCTTTGCCTTCCACGGTGTAGATCTGGGTGGGGCTGACGGCGGTGGAGAAGGAGAGAATGAAGCGGTCGCTCTTGCGGTCGTGGTAGATGCTCTCCAGTTTGCCATCCGCCAGGTCACCTTCACCGACCACGCATGTTTTCAGGGTCATCTGGCGAGCGGAGGCATTGTAGGTGCCTTCGTAGTACCAGGAGCAGCCATCGATATTGAAACCGACCAGGTAGCGAGCGCTTTTGAGATGGGAGAGAGCGGTCAGCTCACCGATGCCGGTATGCAGCGCGCCTTCGAGGCGAACGGGGTGGAGCTGTCCCGGAGCGGCGAGGTCGATCACGCCCAGGCTGTAGCGGTCGTCAAAGACGGCGCTGGTGACGAGGAGGCTTTCGCCGGAGGGCGTCCAGGCAGCGGAGCCGAGACCGTTGGGGGGGACCTGCTCACCTGGGCGGCGCTGGTCGAGCGGCTTGCCGTACAGCAGGGTCCTGGTGCCGTTCTCCAGGAGGTAGAGGACATTATCCCCGGCGGAGTAGCCGTCCCAGAGCAGGAGGCGGCGGTGATCGGGGCTGGGGGTGGTAGGCTGAGCGCCCCACTCGGATTCGTCCAGTTTTTGCAGGGTGTTGGTACGCAAGTCACCGCGCCAGGCTTCGTGGAGGGGCTTGTCGCGCCGCTCGGCGCTGAAGTAAACGAGGTTCTTTTCGGCATCGCACTCGATGAGATGGACGCGATGGTGGGCGAAGAAGTTGTCGAAGGCAGGTTCCGGGAAGCCGCCCTCGAGCGGGATGAGCATGGGCTGGTAGTTCTCGTCGCCGTCGTGGTCGAGCATGACCAGGATCCTGTCGAGCAGGGGGAAGACATGGAAGGGATAGCCACCGACCAGGTCGGGGTTCTGCATGGCGAGGTGGGGAGGAAGCAGCGGTTCGGGGACGGAACTGCCGTAGTACATGGCATAGAGGCTCAATTTGCCGGAGAGGTTGCTGATGAAGGTGATGCGGTCGCCGTTCAACTGGGGGGCGAGGTGCAGGCGGGAGGCGAGGAAGGATTCGATGCGGTAGGTCATGGGGGTGCTCCTTTTGAGGATAGAGCAATCTTATCACAGGCTACAGAGGGTGGGGATGGGGAGGAGAAAAAAACTGCTTTGAGAGTCTTGACGAATCACAAAGCCGCTGATAAACTTTGGTCAGTAAGGTTGCAAGTGTTCGTGCTGGAAAAGAAAAGGACCGGCCGGAACAAAGCACCATGTTCAGGACGGCTTTTTTTATGCCGGAGAGCACAAGCGCCACATCCTATTCTTTTTGTTCGATGTAAGGAGAAATAAAGCAATGGCAGAACGTGTAGTTGGTACAGTCAAATGGTTCAATGCGTCCAAGGGCTACGGCTTCCTGGCGCGCGAAGGCGGACCGGATGTCTTCGTTCATTTCAGTGCCATCCAGACCGATGGCTTCAAGACCCTGAACGAGGGCCAGCAGGTTGAGTTCGAAATCGAACAGGGACCGAAAGGCCTGCAGGCAGCCAACGTCAAAGCGATCTAAACGGATTGCGAACCTCGAATCCCTCCCCGCAAGGGGAGGGATTTTTTATTGAGGAAATGCCAGGTGTAGCATTTATTTTTCCGGCGGCGACCATTTCAGGACGCTGCGCAGGGACTTTGCCCCGGAAGTGCAGCGGGACTATGCCGGGAGCAAGAGTGGGCGAGGACGCCCCCCCGGAAGAGCAGCGGGACTTTGCCGGGAGCAGGAGTAGGTGGGGACTGCGCCGGGGCGATCCGTGAATCGCCCCTATGGGTGGGCGGTTTACGATGCGGGGTCAGGCTTCCATTTTGAGGAAGAGATCCACCACCTGGGGGTCAAAATGTTTGCCGGACTGCTCTTGGATGTGGGCGAGGGCGCGTTCCCGGGACCAGGCTCCGTGATAGGGACGTTCGGAGGTGATGGCATCGAAGACATCGACGATGGCGAAGAGGCGGGCCATGAGCGGGATCTGCTCGCCCTGCAGGCCGCGGGGGTAGCCACTGCCGTCCCATTTTTCATGGTGACAGTAGGGGATATCCAGAGCGGGGCGCAGGTAGGAAATGGCGGAAAGCATTTCGTAGGCAAAGACCGGGTGCTGGCGCATGATGTGCCATTCTTCGGGGGTGAGAGAACCAGGCTTGAGCAGGATGGAATCAGGGATGCCCATCTTGCCGATGTCGTGAAGCAGGACACCGCGGCGCAAGTGGACCAGATCGCTGTCACTCAGACCTGCCAGACGTGCCAGGCGCAGGGTCATCTCGGTGACGCGCTCGGAATGACCCTGGGTCTCCTTGTCGCGCAATTCCATGGCTTGCGACCAGCCCTCGATGGTAGCATCATAAGCGAGACGCAGTTCCAGGTTGGAGCGCTGGAGGTCATCGAAGAGACGGGCATTGTCCATGGCGATGGCGGCTTGCCCGCCCAGGGTGGCGAGGAAACTGGTCCATTCGGCATCCGGCTGCAGCGGGGAACGGTGGAAAACCTGCAGGACGCCTTGCACCTGGCCTTTGGCGATGAGAGGAACGGCGAACTGGGAGGCAAAACCCTCCTCGGGAAAGAGGTCGAGCCCCGCCTGGTCGGAGGTGTGGAGGCTGGCGAGCCGCCTTTGCAGGACGGCCTGCCCGGCAAGCCCCTCGTTCAGGCGCACACGTAAGCCTTCGACGATGCGGATGTGGAAACCAAGGCTGGAGGTGTATTCCAGTGTCTGGGTGAAAGGATTCAGCGTGGCGAGGGCGGCGGCATCCACACCCAACTCGCGGGCGACGTTATCGAGGAGGATGCTGAAGGTGACGTGCAAGTCGACACTGGCGCTGATGGCGGCATCAATGTTGTGCAGGGTGGAGATGTAGCGGAGACGCTTCTGGGTCTCACTGAACAAGCGTGCATTCTCGATGGTTGCTGCAGCGCTGGTGGCAACCAGGGATAGCAGGCTGGCATCCTCGGATGTAAAACGGTGCGGTTTTTTACTCTGCAACAGGATCAAACCGATCGGGACACCCTGGGAAAACATGGGGACAAATAATGAGGGTACGTTGCGCAGGCGTGGGTCACCCTGCGGTTGTGTTCTCTCTTGATGACGGGGAACGGGTGGAGAATCAACGACGAGCGGCTCACCGCTTATGAGGATGCGTTCCTGTGGCTTTTGTCCCCCCGGATCCATGGGCAAGGGAGGCAACTCCCGCAGAGCGATAAAGGTGCCGTCCAGAAAAGTGGTGGAACAGGTGAGTACCTGCAAGGAGGGGTTATACAATGAAATGAAGATGGCACTCAGATCGGGCAAAAGGTTGTGGATCGCACGGGTCAGGCGCCCGAATATGGACTCAAGATCGAGAGTCTCGGAGAGGGAGCGCCCGATCTCGTTGACAGCCTGCATCTGGGCAGCATGGACCAGGGTATGTTCGTGGAGGCTGGCACGGTGGATGGCGTTGGCGGTCATATCGGCAACCGAACCAAGAAGACGCACTTCGTTTTGATCAAATGGAAGCGGCGCCTCCTGCTTCTTGGCAGCGAGACGACCGACCCATAAAGAGCCAAGGAACTGGTCCTGCACCAGCAGGGGAACCCCGGCCACCGCTTCCGGCAGGTGGAAGGAGGTGCGGAAGGCAAAGCGGCTGTCGTCAAGAATATTGGCGCTCAGGTAAGGCTCCCGAGAAGCAGCAATCAGATTGCTCAACCCCTGTCCAGCTTTCACCCGCCGACCAATCGTCCTGGTCCAACGACCGAGTGCGTGTTCCACCCGATGATCCCCGGTGGAAGGATCAACCGAACTAATGGCAGCATCTTTTACCTGCAGGATGGCAGCCAACTGATCGAGGATGATGGGGATCATTTCGGCGCGGGTGGGAGCAGTGCGCAGGGCGGCGGAGACCTGTGCCAGGGTGCCCAGTTCGGTGGCACGGCGGCGGGTCTGTTCGTACAGGCGGGCGCGGGCAATGGCACCAGCGATCTCGCCGGCGAGGGTGATGAGTACCTGCTCATCGTCCGGTCTGAAGGCATTCTCCAGGTCACTTTCGAAGTTGATGCAGCCGATGGTCTCGCCCTGGTAGATCAGGGGAACGCATATCTCTGAGATGGTTTCCTCGACCCCTTTAACGTAGTGCGGATCCTGGCGAACATCTGCGGAACGGACCGATCTCCCATGCTGGATGACCCAGCCGATGATGCCCTGACCCGGACGCAGGATCAGGCTGCGCAGGCGGGCCAGTTCCACCTGGCGGGCTTTGCCTTCGATGCCGGGGGTGCTGTGGTAGAGCATGGTGATGGCGGTCTCTGAGCCTGCCAGCCAGATGCTGCCGCGCAACCAGCCGAGCAGGGATTCTATGGTCTGCGTGGCGACCTCGGCGATGGATGCCAGGTCGAGCAACTGGTTGAGCTTCTGTGAAACCTGGTTGAGGGCTGCCAACCGGCGTGCCCTGCGGTTGGTCTGCTCGAACAGGCGGGCGTTCTGGAAGGCAAGGGATGCCTGCCCGGCAATGACTTCGAGCAAGGCAGCATGATCGGGGGTGAAAAAACCTACCTGCTCCTTATCGGTGGAGAAGAAGGCGATCACTTCATCGTTAATAATGATCGGAGCGCCTGCCCAGGAGCGGATGACGGCGGTGTTCTCGGTCTGCACCCAGGCGGGGTACGCGGAGACATCCGGTATGACGAGCGCCTGCTTATGCTCCAGCATCCAGCGCAAGTTCTCGGTGGCGGTGACATCCATGATGATCCTGGAAACATCCCCCTGATAGGCATCAGAATAGCGTTCAAAGCCTCGGGCGCGGGCGATCTGGATGGTTTCCTTCTGATCATTGAGAAGCATGATGCAGGCGCTGTCGTAGGCGATGACCTGATGCAGGTTATCCAACAGCCGATCCATGAGGGTGTTCATGTCCAAAGTGCCGGTGAGGGCGGCGCCAGCGCCGAGGGCAGCCTGCAAATTCTGCGATAATTGACGCTGATGGCGCTCCGAGTCGAGGAGTTGTTCCACCCGATTGAAAAGCTTGGCGTTCTCGAAAGCCACCCCAGCCTGATTGGCAAGCGTGGTGAGGATGCGCTCATCGCCTACCGAGAAGGCATCCTGGGTTTCGCTCTCCACGGCGATGGAGCCGATGGTACGCTCCCCGACCTGGATGGGGACATAGACCCCGGAACGGATCTGCGAGAAGGTGGGCAGGTAGCGTTCGTCAGAGGTGATGTCCCCGCTACGCACAGACTGACCATGGGCGATGACCCAGCCGCTGAGCCCGCGCCCCAGACCGGCGGCGCTTTCCTGGAGGCGCAGGCGCTCGGTTTCCAATTGATCCACAGTCATGCCAGGATGGCTGACAGCGAGCACTTCGACATGGTCGTTCTCGGGGTGGTAGAGGCGCAGAACGGCATGGTGCCAGGAGAGCTTGCTGGCGAGCAGGTCGAGCAAGTGGCGGGCGATCTCGCGCGGTTCCAGCAGGCGGCTGAGGGTCAGACCAGTTTCGAAAAGTATCTCCAACTCACGGACACGCTGTTGGACCAACTCCTGGGCGTGCTTCCGAGCGGTGATGTCCTGCCCGCTGCCGAGGATATTTACGGGCACGCCACTGGCATCGCGGATCAAGACGAAGGTATTCTCGCTCCAGAAGCGGGAACCATCCTTTTTGAAGAACTCCAATTCGATGGTGTAGTTGGAGGGCTGATCCGGGCGGGCAAGGTTCTCCGGGCTGAGCACCTCCATAAATATCTGCATGGCGCGGGCGAGAGATTCGGAAGGCATCTGCTGATCGAGCGGCAAGGCGTTCAGTTCTTCCAAAGTAAAGCCACGCAGGCGGGTGACGGAGGGGCTGATGTAGAGAGTCTTGAGGTTCATATCCATCAGCCAGATGGTGTCGGTCATGTTCTCGGTGAGCATGCGGTAGCGTTCCTCGCTGAGGCGCAACAGTTCCCCAGCCTGCCGGGCTGCGGTGATGTCGTGCATGACACCCTGCCAGAAGAGGGGAGTTCCATGCTCATCGCGGATCAATGTGGCCTCTTCGCGAGCCCAGAGGATGTGCCCGTCGCGGGTGAGCAGGCGGTATTCCGCAAGGAAGGGTTCCCCGCTAAGGTAGGTTTGCTTATTCAGCGCATCGACATACGCCTGGTCTTGCGGGTGAATGATGGAGAACCAAAAACCAGGCTCTTCCAGCCACCTGGCGACAGGATAGCCACTCAGCGCCTCCACCTGCGGGCTGATGAAGAGCAGGCGATTATCCTGTGCTGATTCGGTGTAGACAATGGCGGGGATATTCTCCACCAGGAGGCGCAGGCGGGACTCGGCGAGGCGGAGCTTCTCTTCGTCCTGGCGGCGGGAGGTGATATCGCGGTAGTTGATGACGATGGCGTTCACCGCGGGATCAGAAAGCAGGTTGGTGGCGGTGCCTTCCACCCAGAAATAGTAGCCATCCGCATGGCGCAGACGACCTTCGAAGGATAGGGTGTGGTGAGGATTGGAATTAAGTTCGGAGAAGGTGTGCCTGAGACTCTCGATATCATCCGGATGAATATGATCGAAGACACCTCCGCCAATACGCTGCACCGCCTCCCGCCCGGTGAGGTGTGAATAGGCAGGGCTGTGATAGAGCACCTGACCCCCGGCGTCGATCATGGTGATGACATCGGTGCTGTGCTCGACCATGAGGCGGAAGCGCTCCTCGCGCTGGCGAAGGCGCGCCTCGGTCTGCTTCTGTTCGGTGATATCGATGATCGAGACGATGACCCTGGCGAGGTCGCCTTCGTGCCCCGGTGCAGCCGAAAAGGTCATGCGCACATCCATGCGGCGCCCATCCAACGCCTGATTGACCCCCTCCCAGGAAAACATCGTACGGCCTTCGGCGATGTGGACCAGTTCGCTCTGAAATTCGGTATAGGACTCGTCACAGAAGAAATAGGACAAGTCGCGGATCAAACTGTCCTTATCCTGGGTACCGAAAAGGGCGAGGGTGGCGCGGTTCACATCCAACACACGCACCAGGCGGGCACATTCGGCAACCACTGCGGGATGGGAGCGGAAGTAGCGGCGGAAATCCTTGACCCCGCGGCGGCGCAAGAGTTTGAGCCGCTCATTGACCGCCGAGAAATCCTCCTCCCAAAGTGAGATGGGCGAGTCTTCGAACAGGCCGCGGTAGCGGTGCTCGCTGCGGCGCAGGGAGCGGGCGGCGAGGCGTTTCTCGGCGGCGCGCTGGATGGAAACGAGGAGCTGCTCGATCTCAAATGGTTTTTGGAAAAATGAGTATGCCCCCAGGTTGACCGCCTCGATGGCAGCAGATTGGGAGGCGTTACCGGTGAGCAGGATGCATTCCACCTCCGGAGCGGAGCGGCGGACGTGGCGGAGAACGTCCAGCCCGGGCATATCCTCCAGACGCAGGTCGATGAGCACCACATGTGGTTCGTGCTTTGAAAGCAGGTCGATGGCGGCCTTGCCGGTGCGGGCGGAAAGGGGGGCGAAGCCCTTGAGGCGCAGAATGTCGCCCAGGCTGGTCTGCAGACCGGGGTCGTCATCAACGATCAGAACTTGGACAGCCATCTTCTCATTCCAGGGAATCCATCCCGGCGGTCATTGATTGATGATGCTGCGCAGGCGCTGTAGTTGAACCTTTTCCAGCAACTCCAGAAGTTGGGGGATCTCCAGCGGCTTGTACAGGCAAGTGCTGGCGTTGAGTTCCAGGGCGGTCTGGATCGTACCCGCCATCTCCTGGCGGTATGCGGTGAGCATCAGCACGGGCAGGCTGGGGTAGTGCTGGCGGATGATCTTGAGGAGGTCGAGTCCGGTGATGGAGTTGAGCTTGAGATCCAGCAGGACGACCTGGGCGTCGGTTGTCAGGGCGGTGATGTCGACATGCGGGTCGGTGACCGGGCGGACATTAAAACCACGCTGGCGGAGGATGTCGCCGAGGACATGACAGAAGGCGGGGTCGTTATCCACGATGGCGACCACCTGGTGGCGGGCGAGGGCAGAGAAGAAACCAAGCAAGTTGGCGATCTCGAGGGGTTTGCTGAAGACACCGACCACGCCTTCTTCCAATCCCATCTGGATGGTGTCATCGGCGGCGTAGGCGGTCATCAGGACCACAGGCAGGCCGGGGCGCAACTGGCGCAACTGGCGATGGAACTCGACGCCATCCATGCCGGGCATGCGCACATCAGTGAGCACACAGTCAAACTGCCCGGTGCGGGTCAATTCCAGGGCCTGCGCTCCTGAAGACGCTTCGGCGGGCTCATGACCGGCGAGGGTGAGGATGTCGCACAGGGTGCGGGTATTACGCATATCGTCATCGACGATGAGGATGCGCAGTTTACGTTCCATATCAACCTCCTGGAGCCTGTGGAGACGATGGTTCAATGGGCAGGAAGACGGTGAAGGTGCTGCCTTTTCCGGGATCACTGGCAGCCTGGATGCGGCCTCCATTGGCTTCGACCAGTTTCTGGCTGAGAGCCAATCCAAGCCCGATGCCCTTCGCCTTGGTGGTGAAGAGCGGTTCGAACAGGCGGGTCATGTCGGCGGGGGAGATGCCTGTGCCGGAGTCCCGGACTGCCACCTCAATCATACCATCTCCCAGGCTGGCGGAGATGGTGAGTTTGCCGCCGGAGGGCATAGCCTGGCAGGCATTGGTGACCAGGTTGCCAAAGACCTGCTCGACCTGCCCGGGGTTGACCCACGCCCTGGGCAAGTCCGCAGGGAATATGGTCCTCACTTTCACATCCGAAGGCACAGGGAAGCGCGCCATGACCTGGGCGATCAACTCAGAAAGCACCACCGGGCCCTGTTCGCCGGGCTTCAGGCGGGTGAGGTCGAGCAGACCGGTGATGATGGTGCCGGAGTGGCGGGTCTCATTTTCAATGATGTCGAGATATTCGTGCACCTTGCCGCCGGCTTCCGGCTGGATCATCCTGAGGAAGGTGGTGGCATTGGAGATGACGCCGAGCGGGTTGCGCAATTCGTGGGCAATGCTGCCGGCCAACTGCCCCAGGAGGGCGAGCTTCTCCTGGCGGAGCAGTTTCTCCTGGATGGCTTTCAATTCCCGAGTCCTGAGTTCAACGTCCGACTCCAGCCGCTCGGTATAAGATTCGAGTATCTCCTGAGCGCGCCTGCGCTCGGCAATCTCCCAGGCAAGATCGGCGAAGTAGGCAACCATGGTGATATCCTCAGTGTTGTAATCCTGTAACTTGTTGCCCACACCAAGGATGGCGACCACGTTCTCCCCACGCAGGATGGGCACCACCAACTCGCGCACCAGCGGGGCATGCCCTTCGGGGAGGCCCTTGCGGTGGGGAAGGGAAGCGTAGTCATTGTGGACGACCGGCTGGCGGGCGTGGATGCAGTCGACCCACACCCCGGCCTGGTCGATGGAGTAGTGCATGCCCCTGCCTTCCGCCTGGCAGTATTCCTGCTCGGTGCGGGTGGACCAGGCGTGCAGGGTAAGGCTTTTCTGGTCCTGGTCAACGAAGTGATAAAAACCGATCGGGCTGCCGGTCAGTTCGCAGACCTGGTCGAGGGTCTTCTGGAGGAGTTCTTCCAGGTTGTGGTTCGTGGAGAACTCGATCAGTTCCAGGCGCATGCGCAGCATGGTCTCGGCGCGCTTGCGCTCGGTGATGTCCTGCCCCTGGGCGATGGTGGCGATGACGGTGGTCTCGTCCTGGGCGTAGAGGTTGGCTGAATTCCAGAGTGCCAGGCGCTGGGAACCGTCACAGTGCTGGATGGAGATCTCCACGCTCTCCCAACGCGCGCCAGCCAGGGTCTGGAGGATCTGATGCATGGAAAATTCCCGGTTTTCGGGGGGGAAGAGCAATTCGAGGTGCCTGCCGAGGACTTCTTCGGAGGTGTAGCCGGTGAGGCGTTCGAAGGCATGGTTGAAGCGGGTGATGCGGAAGGCGGGGTCCCAGACGATGATGGGGGCGTTGGCGTAGTTGAAGAGGTTATCCAGGTAGGCGGTGGTTTCGGTTAATTCCAGTTCCGCCTGCTTACGGGCAGTGATATCCACGACCAGGGTGGCGAATTGATCCTTCTGCGGGCAGAAGGCGATGATCTCGTAGAATTTTCCCAGTTCCTGAGAAAAACTCTCAAAGCGGACCGGTTTGCCGGTGAGGGCGACCTCGCCGTAGGTGGCGATCCAATGCGGTTCGGTATTCGGGAGAACCTGGAGCACCGTATTGCCGACGATCTCGGAGCCATTCAGGCCGGTCATCTGCTCGAAGGCGGGATTGACCTCCAGGAAGCGGTAATCACAGGGCCTGCCAGTGGCATCCAGGATGATCTCGTGCAGGGCAAAGCCGTCGCGAATGGTCTCAAACAACAAGCGGTACTGCTCTTCGCTACGGCGCAGATCGGTTTCCATAGTAATACGCTCGGTAATATCACGGTTGGTGGCGCGCAGCCCCAAGGAGGTGCCATCCGGGCGGCTGATAACCTTGCAGCTATGCCCGATCCAACGCACTTCGCCGTCCTTGCGCAGGATGCGGATGTCGATCTCGTGCATGTGGCGCTGATGATCGTCCCTGCCCAGAAATTCCTTATGCCGATTGAAGGCGGGGAGGTCCTCTGCCAGCACGATCCTGTCCAGCAAGGCAGGAGCGGCGATGAATTCGGCTGCGGTATAACCGGTGATGCGCTCGCAGGAGGGTGAAATATAATTGAAAGAACCATCCGGAGATTGCCAGTACTCCCAGTCAAAGGTGAAATCGGCGACGGTGCGGTAGCGTTCCTCACTGTCGCGCAGGGTCTGCTCGGTCTGCCTGCGGGAGGTGATGTCGCGCACAAAGCCCAGCAGGCGGCCGTCGGGCAACATCCTGCCGCTGATCTCCACCGGAAGGAGGGAGCCATCCCGGTGGATCATGTTCCGTTCGGAGGTGACCGTCTCTCCCAGGCGCATCTCATCGATTCGCAGAGGGGTTGCCTGCAGGTCCTGCGGGGCAACGAGATCCTTCATGGTGAGGGCCAGTATTTCGGCGCGGGAGTAGCCCAACATTTCACAGCCGCGCTGGTTCACATCGATATAGTGTCCCTGTGAATCAGCCATGAAGATGCCATCCGAGGCCTGATCGATCAGGAGGCGGTAGTTTTCCTCGCTCTGGCGGAGCGCATCTTGCGCCTGCTTGCGTTCGGTGACATCGTGGATGATGCTGAGGACACAGCGCGTCCCCTGGAGTTCCATGATCTCACCGGAAATCCAGCCGGTGAAGAGTTCGCCTGACTTGCGGCGGAAACTGGTTTCGTAGTTCAGCACCCGACCGGCCTTGACCAGTCCTTCCACGAAGGCGAGGCGCCCCTCCGGCAGCCCCCACAGTTCCAGCGCCAGGGTGGAGCTTCCCAGGCTTTCCTCACGGCTGTACCCGGAAACCCGGAAAAAACTCTCGTTGGCCTCGATAATCCTGCCATCCACAAGGGAGGTGAGAATGATCACGTCCGGGCTGTTCTGGAAGGCTTTGGAGAATTTCTCTTCGCTATTCTTTAGCGCCTCTTCGGTCTGCTGGCGGACGGAGATATCACGCTCCAGATCCACCCGCAAGCGCCGGTTGACCAGCAAGATCAGGAAGAAGGTGATGGTGATGAAGAGCACCTGGTAGGTGAAGATGACCAGAGTATCGTAGAGACCAGACTGGAAGAGCTCATTCCCCGGTGGAATGAGCAGGTCAATAAAGACGCGTCCCAGGCTGAGCAGGGCATATACGATGAAAACGATGCCAATGCTGCGCGCCTCGCGGCGCATTTCGGGTTCAGCCCGGCGCAGCAGTAACCACGAAACCTGGAGGCTCAAAAGCATCAACCCGAGGGAGAAATTGATATTGCGTGCCTGCAGGCTGGGCTGGAAGAAGGTGAACCAGGCGTGCACCAGGGTGAGGATGAGCAGCAAGATGAAGTTGAGGGTTTGTTTGCTGGTCCGGCCGGTATAGCGCTCCAGGCCGATGAAGAGAAACAGGGTGCCAACCAGGGTCATGGGGACACCGAACAGGATGGAGAAAAAGTCCGGCAGGGTGCCACGCAAAAGAATGAGCAGCACAGCAACGAACTGCAAGACAAAATCAGCCAACCAGAAGCCCAGCCCGGCAAAGCGGCGGCGGTGCTGTGACCAGAGCGTAACCATGACCGCCAGGCAGACGAGATTGGTGACCACGTAACTAAATAAAACGGTACGGATATCCAGGATGTTCATGTTCTCTATTCCTCGGTGATGTTCTTACCAGTAGAAGTATTTTCGGCCTTCTTCACCAGGGGGAGGAAGATGGTGAAGGCAGCGCCTTTTCCGGGTTCGCTGGAGACCTCGATGCGCCCGCCGTTACCTTCGACGAGTTTACGGCTGACCGCCAGCCCGAGACCGATGCCCTTCATCTTGGTGGTGAAGAGAGGCTCAAAGAGGCGGCTCATGTTTTCCGGGGAGATTCCTTCGCCGGTATCACGGACAAGGATGGCGATCTCAGCGCCCTTCTGTGAAGCTGAGAGGGTCAATTTCCCGCCCTGCGGCATTGCCTGGCAGGCGTTCAGGACCAGATTGCCAAGCACCTGGCTGATCTGCTGGGCGTCAATATACAGGTTGGGGAGACCTGCAGCGATCCTGCGGCTGACCTTCACCTGGGCAGGGATGATGGCGTGCCGGAGCACGTTCTGCAACAGCGTCCCAGCGGAGATCCAGTCACGCTCCAGCGGGCGGGAGCGGGTGAAATCGAGCAGGTCGTTGACGATCTTGCCAGCCATGCGGGTCTCCTCTTCGATCATCTGCAGATATTCCTGCACCTTGGGTTCCGCCTGCGGCTGGATGAGGCGCAGGAAATAGACGGCATTGTTGATCACGGTCAGCGGGTTGCGCAGCTCATGCCCCACACCGCCGGCGAGTTGACCAAGCACAGCCAGTTTTTCCTGGCGGAGGAGCTTTTCCTGGGCGAGATGGAGTTCCCGGGTGCGCGCATCGACGCGTTCTGCGAGTTCTGCATTGAGGTTGCGAATCCGTTCCTCTGCCTGTTTGATCTCAGTGATATCGCGGGAGACCACGATGACCGATTCCAAGGAGCCATCAGGGGCAAATTCGGGCACCTCACGGCTTTGCACCCAGCGCAACCCCTGCGGAGTCAACGACTGATACTCCACGGTGTATTCCTGAGGATCACAAAGCATTTTTTGGAACTGTTGATCCGCGATCCTGCCTTCCTCCTGCTCCTGTGGACCGAGCAGATCCCACCAAGTCTTGCCGATGATCTCCTGAGGGGTCAATCCAAAATAGCGTGCCCGGGCGGGATTGACATACACATAACGTCCCTGGAGATCGAAACGGGTGATGGCATCAGGAGAATTTTCCACCAGGGTCTGAAATTCCCGTTTGCGAAAACGAAGTTCCTGCTCTGCCTGTTTGCGCTCGGTGATGTCGCGCACCAGACCCATGAAGCCCGCATCCGGCAGCAGCCTGGCGCTGATCTCGACGGGCACACAAGAGCCATCCTGGCGAATCAGGTGTTGTTCCACGGTGACCACTTTGCCCTGGCACAACTCTTCAAATTCCGGCAGTGCCGAGGGGAGCTCCCCGGGAGCAATGATCTCGGTGACGTTCTTCTGCAGGAGCTCTTCAGGGGAGTAACCAAGAAGATCGCAGCCGCGCGTGTTGACTTCAATCACGTGCAAGTCCGGGGAGGTGATGAAGATGCCATCGGAGGCCTGTTCGATCAACTGGCGGTAGCGCAGTTCGCTCTGGCGCAAGGAATCTTCCGCCTGCCGGCGCTCGGTGATGTCGAAACCAAAGATCGCCAGGCGTGAAACTTGTTCCTTTGAATCAAAGATTGGGGCAATTGAGTTGATGATGAACCGCCCCAGGCGTGAATCCTCGAACCAGACCGGACGCCCGGAGGCGATCACCTGGTCGGAAAATTTCCTGCGGGAGTCCGCCACATCGGGTGGCAGAACTTCGAACACGTTCCGCCCAATCAGCTCTTCCACCGTGGTGCGCAAGCGCCCGGCGGTGGTCTGGTTGGTGGCGATGACGGTGCCATCCGATTCGATAAGAAGGACTGATTCGAGAATGGCATCCAGCAGGGCATGCAGGTTTTCCTCGCTCCGGCGCAGGGCTTGTTCCGCCTGATCGCGGGCGGTGATGTCGTTCACCACCGCCTGCAGGTTGCCATCCGGCAGCATCAAGGTGTTTGCTTCCACCAGGAAGGTGGAGCCGTCCTGGCGCAGCATGGGACGCACGAAGCGCAGGCTGGCACCGCGGCGCAGGTCGCCCAGGCGCTGTTTTCCCGCTTCCCGCATTTCCGGGGGATAGGTGTCGAGGATGTTCGCCTTGAGGATCCCGGCAGGGGTGTAGCCTAGCAAAGCGCACACTGCAGAGTTGGCGAGCAGGAAATCGCCTTCAGGGGAGAGGATAAAGATACCTTCGGCGGATTGTTCGATGAGCCGATGGTACTGCTGCTCGAAACTGGGGGAGATTCCCAGCACGGCGAGGTGCTTGTTCTTTTTAGCAGTCATGGCATGCCTGTGGAGAAATCACCTGGTGAAGGATGAGCAGAATCCCCATCCCTGCCTTCCCCCAAATACCCATTTCTTGGTATTTGGGGGAAGGGGTACTATCGGGCGGGGCGAGGGGATTGCTTCGCTGTGCTTGCAATGATGGGGCGGGAGGGGGGGCTTCGCTGCGCTCGCAATGACAGAGAGAATTATCCATGATTCGCCTCCGCGGTGGGCAGGTATACGGTGAGGGTAGCGCCCAATCCTGGCTGGCTGTGCACCTCGATGCGCCCGCCGTTGGCCTCGACGAGTTTGCGGCTGACCGCCAGTCCCAAGCCGATGCCCTTGGTCTTGGTGCTGAACAGCGGCTCAAAGATCCTGCCGATGTGCTCTGGATGGATGCCTATGCCGGTATCCTGCACGCGAATGACAAGTTCTTTGCCTTCCTGAAGCGCAGAAATGATCAGCGTGCCGCCAGTTGACATGGCCTGGCAGGCATTGCTCACCAGATTGCACAACACCTGCTCCACCTGGCGGCGGTCGGCGTACAGGCGTGGCATGGAGGGCAGGTTAAGGATCACATGAACATTGTCTGGAACCGGGTACATCTCCAAAGTGCGAGCGACCATTTCTTGCACGGTCACATCCTGGCGGTGGGGGGAGCGTGTCTGGGCGTAATCGAGCAGGTCGGAAATGATCTTGCCGGCGATGCGGGATTCCTTCTCGATGATCTCCAAGTAATCGCGCACTTTGCCTTCCGCTTCCGGCTGGATGAGCTTGAGGTAATAGGCAGCGTTGGTGATGACGCCCAGCGGGTTGCGCAATTCGTGCCCCATGCCTCCCGCCAGGCGTCCCAACGCCGTCAGGCTTTCCTGGCGGACCAACTGTGCCTGGACGGCTTCGAGTTCCCGGGTGCGCAGGGCAATGCGAGATTCCAACTCTGTGTTGAGATCGAGGATCTCCTGCTGGTTGCGAATTCGTTCGCTGACATCGTTGGATAAGATAAGGATGCCATCCGGTGCGGGCTGGAAGCTTAATTCGTACCAGCAGTCCTGACCATCGGCAGTTTGTATAGGGAGGATGGTTTTCTGGGGGAGCCGTTCTTTCATGCAGCATTCCAGCAGAGGGTAGAACTCTTCATTCTGGAGACCAGGGAAACAGTCGTAGATCGACTTCCCGAGCATTTTCCCGGACATGCGTCCCAAAGGTCCGGCAGCGGCTTCATTAATAAACAGGAAGTGCCATTTGAAACTGAGTATGGCGCAGCCTTCCTGCATACTTGCAAGCGTCTGTTCGAAGCGCAACGCGTTCAGCTTTGAGAGTGCATAGAAACTTTGAGCATAAAAGAGGGCGATCGTCGCCACCACGGAGATGAGCAGGCTGAAAATCAGCGTGGCGGTGGCGCTGGACAGTTCCCGGGCGAACACCTTTTCTGAAGGCGCTAAAGCAAGGTGCAGCACGGCAGCGTTGGGAAGTTGAATGGTCTTTTCGAAAGTAAAGCCGGGTCTACGTTCTGCCCAGTCCGCGGAAGCATAGAGAATGTTATCCTCATTCGATAGTTGCAGGATATGCTCGTCGGGATTTCCGCTGAGCACGGCTGCCATAAGGTCATCCAGGTTGATCGACCCGACCAAGTAGCCATTGAAGAGCAAGTCATGATAGATCGGCACCCACAGCTTGAGCTCCAGAGGATCCCACGTCCCCCGTCCGGCGGTCTGGCCCAGGAAGTTTTCATGTCCCTGCAATGGGTTGATCAAGCGCAAGCGGTAGGATGAATCCACCCAGGCGATGCTGTTCAACCCGGGGAAGGAATCGATATAGAAGCGGGTATCCTGCTCCCATTGTTCGGCGCTGGTGGTGCTGCGTAGATCGTCGTTCTGCGCCAACCTTTCCAGGGCGTTTTTTATGGCGGTATAGCGGAAGGTGACCTCGTAGGCATGATAGTTGGCATGTGTCTCGGTGCTGGTTTTGATCGCCGCCAGAATGCGCGCCTGCTGCACCTGCCAGACAACAAAGGAGAGTACCAGCAACAGTGTGCCGACCAGTCCTGGAAGGGCCAGGTTGATGAGTGGGGGGTGTGTGGATGGTTTGCTTGTTTTAGCAGGCATGCTTTTTGGGATTTCCCGGCGAGTGAGATTGTATGCTTACTCGTTCTGCGCTGTCCAGGCGGCGTTCCAGATCTCCACCAGGGTGCCGGCGCCTCGGTTTTGCAATTCTGATAGATAGCTCTCCCAATCGTCCTCCAAACTCAGTTCACCGGTGATGAATGCTAACATGGACTCGCTGATATATGGGCTGAGAAGTTCATTGACCAAGCGGATCGCCTCCGTTGATTGGGCATCCAGTTTCAGCACCGGGCGCAGTGCCTCAGCCTCGTTGGCATTCAGCGAGTCATTCAAGAAGTCGACGATAGCGGCTGGTTTCTTGTAATCTTCGAATTCTTCGTTCTCGTTCAGGTTGAAGAAAGTATCCAGGCCGTATGAAGTGGTGATATCGATCGTCCCGGCAGGATTCCTGGGAGTCTTGATCTCTGCGAGGAAGGTCTTACCATCCGGTGTATTCTCAAACGTGACGCCTTCCACGCCCCAGGTGGTAAGGGTCATGCCCTCTTCCGAGTAAACCGCCCAGTCGAGGAAGCGGACTAGGTCTTCGAGGTAGGGTTGGCTGGCTACCTGGGATGAGATGACCAGGCCTTTGCGGAAAGGATTGACCGGCGGGAGGGCGCGGATCTCAATCGTACTCGCAGGCACGCGCAGCGGAGCCCACTCGCCGCCTGGGATGCCGTTCTGCTCGAGTGCGGCATTCCAATTTGCAAAGCCGGATGTGATCCAGGTCACGGTGACCAAGGCGCGGCCGTCCTGGATCTTGGCATAGAACTCATCCTCTGTCTGGGTGAACAATTCCGGATCGAGGATACCAGCGGCGTAACAGCGGTGGAGGAAAGCCAGCATGAGGCGGTAATTCTCGGTTCCCGGGGAGAAATCCCACGTATCGAGAGCGGCATCATAAAGGTTGGTGCCGTTCCAGCCAGCCGGAATGCCGAACCCGGCGCCCATCATGGCGAAGAGGTGGGCACCGCCCCAGACGGCAGTGAGAGGAGTGGAATCGGGGTAGATGCCTTTCAGGGTAACCAGGGCATCGAACAGTTCGTCATAGGTGGTTGGTGTGGGGATATTGTTCTGCTCGAAGGCATCCTGTCGATAGATCCACTGCTGCACCTGGATCTGCCGCTGGAAGCCGGGCAGGATGTAGAGCTTGCCGTCTTTCATGCGCAACTTGTCCACTTCCGCCTGCAGGTTGTGGGCAGCGATGTAGGCTTTGAAGTGCGGCATCCACTGCTCGTACTCGCTAACCGGCAGAAGCAAGCCGGTGGTGGCATAGGATTCGACTTGATCCGGATATACCTTGAGGACGATATCCGGGATGTTGCCAGCCGCAAAAGTCTGCGAAACAGCGGTGCCATAATCCGAATCGTCTCCCAGGCGCACGTCCAGGGTCACGTTCTGGCGCTGCTGGTATTCCTGCAGGACCAGCCAATCAGCCTGGTAGGGGCTGGCGGCGCGCTCGTTGTACAGCACAGAGAAGATGACTGGATCGCGGTTGACCACATTCGGGCCGCTACAACCGATGAGCAGGCTCATCAAAACGAACAAAAGCAGTATTTTATTGGACATTCTCTTCTCCCTAAGGTAGGGTAAAACTCCACAAAACGCTCCCAGAGCCGCATCCCTGGGGATTTAGCTGACGAAGTTCACGCTGCCGTGAACAGCTTCTACAGACAGGTTCATGCCATATTCATCCTTTTCTCTTTTTTTGTGTTCAGGCCGCGTCCAGCGAGGCGGGCGGACGGGAGGCTTGCGCGGAGATGGCGCGCAGGAACGAGAGCAACAAGGGGATATCCAGCGGTTTTTCCAGGAAGGCGAGGGCACCCTGCTGGCGGGCGCGATGGACCAGGTCGTTGGTGGCATAGGCGGTGATCAACAGCACCGGCAGATTGCCATATTTCTCCTGGATGGTTTTCTGCAGTTCGACACCGTTCATGCCCGGCATGACGATGTCGCTGACCACGCAGTTGAAGGTCATGGTATCCAGTTTTTGCAAGGCAGCCTCGGCGTGCGGTGCGGTCTCGACCGTGAAACCGCTGAGCATCAGGATATCTGCCAGGGTGTGATTCATGTTGAGGTCGTCATCGACGATCAACAGGCGGAAGAGGTCACTCATTGCCGGACTCCTCAATTGGCAGATAGAGGGTAAAAGTGGAGCCCTTGCCCGGGTGGCTGCGCGCCTCGATGCGCCCGCCATTGGCTTCGGCGAGCTTGCGGCTGACCGCCAGCCCCAAGCCGATGCCTTTCAACTTGGTGGTGAAGAGCGGCTCAAATATCTTCTCCATGTTCTCCGGAGAGATGCCCACACCGGTATCTTTGACGGCAATGGCAAGTTCTTTTCCGTGTACAGCTCCGGAAATGGTCAAGCTGCCACCGTCCTTCATGGCCTGGCAGGCATTGACTGCCAGGTTGCCGAGTACCTGCTCCACCTGGCGGATATCCACGCAGAGGCGGGGCAGGGTCCTGGGGGTCTTGATCTTCACCTGGACGTCCTCGGGGATGGAGAAACGGGCAAGCATATGCTCGACCAGGTCGAGCGCGGCCACGGGTTCCTTTTCCACAGATTTGACGCGGGCAAAATCGAGCAGGTCGGTGATGATCTTATCGGCGGTGCGGGTCTCCTTCTCGATCATACTGAGGTACTGTTTGACCTTCTCGTCGGCGTCCGGCTGGATGAGCTTGAGATAATAGGCGGCGTTATTGATCACTGCCAGTGGATTGCGGAGTTCGTGCCCGACCCCACCGGCAAGCTGACCGAGCACCGCCAGACGTTCCTGGCGCAGCAGTTGGTCCTGGATCATGTGGAGTTCTTTTGTGCGCTGCTCCACGCGCTGTTCCAGGCTGGCGTTCAGCAGGTGGATCTCTTCTTCGGCATGCCTGCGTTCGGTGATATCGATGGTGTAGCCTGCCAGCAGGCGCCTTTCTCCCTGGGTGATGGGGAATTTGATGGTGGTGTAGTTGCGACCATTCAGGTCTTCATCGATCTTAAGTACCTGTCCGCTGGTGGCCACTACCCAATCATCGGTGGTGATCTTCGATGCGAATTCCAGCGGGAAGAGTTCTTCCATGGTCATGCCAGCCATCCTGGAACCCGGGATACCGACCATCTCCTGGAAATTCTCGCTGGCGATCAGGACACGGCTGACGGTTGGCGTCACTTCCTTGATGAAGGTAAAAATCGGGGAATTCTTAATGAACAAGGAAAGCAGGTCATTAAGTTGTCGCAGGGCTTCCTCCGCCTGTTTGCGCTCGGTGATATCGCGGGCGGTGACCACGAAGCGGTTCTGACCGCCGATGACGACAAAGCGGATGCTAATCTCCGTCCAGAAGAGGCTGCCATCCTTGCGTTTCGCCCACCAGGGAAAGACCTGCGGGCCAGTGGTGCGTGCTCTGCCCAGCCATGCCAGGGCATGCGCCTGGTCATAGGGCGGGTCACCCTGGCTCAGGTCGCCAACGGGGATGCGCAGTGCTTCCTCCTGGGTGTAGCCGTACATTTCGCACATGCGCTGGTTGACGGCGATGATCTGCCCGGTATCGGCATCATCAACGAAAACCGCATCGTTGACCGAATCCAGCACTGCCTGGAGGTGTTCGCGGCTGGTGTGAAGTTCCTGCTCGGCTTGTTTGCGGGCGGTGACATCGGCAAAGATGGCGACCATGTTCTTTGGCGCGGTCTGGAACGCCTTGACCTCGAAGGCACCCCTGATCCTGCCGTCATCGTAATCAACCTGTTCCGTTATCCAAGGAACGCCATTTTCTGCCGCAGCATGATAATGTATGGGAACATCTGTCTGGATGAGGGGAGGAAAGGCTTCCTCGATGGTCTTGCCGATAAAAAGTGCGTTATCCACGCCAGTCAATTTATTGGCAGCCGGGTTGGCGGAAGTGAAGATCAGTTTTCCATGCTCCAGTTTGTAGAAATGCATGCCCAACGGGGAATTCTCGATCATTTTTCGGTACAATTCTTCGCTCTGGCGCAAGGCTGCCTCGGCCTGCTTGCGATCGGTGATATCCAGGGCAGTGAAGATGACCCCCCTGGAGATGTCGGCAAGGTCGATGGGCGTGGAGGCGAGCAGGATATCCAAGATGGTACCGTCCTTGCGCTGCCAGTGGGTTTCCACCTCGCCGCGCCCCTGTGCGGCGATCTGGGTGTATTTTTCCCGACCAACGAACTCGAACTCTTCCTGGGTGGGATAGAGCAGACGGGCATTATGACCAAGCAGTTCTTCGGAGGCATAGCCGGTCATCTCGCAGATGCGCTGATTCACTTCGGCGATGACCCGGTCGACGACCACCCCGATTCCGGTGGGGGCAACCCGGAAGACACTCTGCAGCTTGTCCCGGCTCTGGCGGATAACTTCTTCCGCCTTTTGGCGCTCGGTGATGTCGCGCACGATGGCCCACATGCCCTCGTGCTCCCCTTGCTCGTTCCTGATCAGGAAGGTGCGCAATTCCACAGGGAAGAGAGTGCCGTCCTTGCGGCGGTATTCCTTGGAATAGATCTGCGAGTACCCCTGGGTCAGGATCTGCTCTTCCAGGATGGAGCGTTCGTAGGCGTGCCATTTCTGCGGGGTCAGATCCATGTAGGTAAGATGTGCCAGTTCTTCGGCCGTGTAGCCAAGCATCTCCCGATATGACTCGTTGAAGTCGAGGAGTTTGCCCTGCATGTCCACGTAGGCAAAACCATCGATCATGCTTTCATGCAATTTGCGGTATTTCGCCTCCGAGAGGCGCAGTTTTTCCTGCTCCTGTGCGCGGCGGGAGAACTCCGCCTGCAGGGCAAGATTCTTCTGCTCCAGTTCCAGGACCTTGTCCTCCAATTTGCGCACCAGGGCGGCATTGTAGGCTTTCAAGTACTGCTCATCGCCCATCTCCGCGTTCGAAGCAGCCGCCAGTTTGCCCGCGGCGTGGTTTTCCAGAGCCTGGTTAACCATAGCCAGGAATGCTTCCGGCTCGGCTGGCTTGGTGATGAAGCGCTCAGCGCCGAGGCTGAGGGCAAACGCCTCATCACTGGCTTCGGTGTAAGTGGCGGTATAGAAAACGAAGGGGATGTGTTTGAGTTGTTCATCCTGCTTCCAGGTACGGCAGAGAGCAAAGCCATCCATGACCGGCATGAGAATGTCGCTGATTACCAGGGCAGGCGGATCACTGTGCGCTTTTTCCAGGGCTTCGAGACCATTGGGAGCCTGTTCCACTTCATATCCACTGTTACCGAGCAACACCTGCAGCAGGTAGATGTTCTGCTGGTTGTCGTCCACAACGAGGATCTTTTTCATGAGCCACTTCCTTTCAGCAGGTCGGCTTTGGTGGGAGGCAGGAACTGCTTGATCTCGACCAGGAAGGTCGCCGGGTTGATCGGCTTTTCGATGTACCCGATACAACCGGATGCCAGGGCGCGCTCGCGGTCTCCGGACATGGCGTAGGAAGTGACCGCGACGATGGGCACATGTTTCAGATCCTCGTTGCTGGTCAGTTCACGCGCCACGGTATAACCGTCCATGACCGGCAACTGGATATCCATCAGGATCAAGTCCGGTTTGGCCTGGGCAGCCAGGGTGATGCCGCTCTGCCCGTCACGCGCCTGGAGGACGCGGTAGCCGGAGCGCTCCAGGATGAAGGTGACAAGATACATGTTCTTTTCATTATCTTCGATCACTAGGACGGTGGTTGTCATGGTTCCTTCCTTTCCATGGGCAGGCTGAAGGCAAAGGTGCTTCCGCTGCCCCATTCGCTTTCGATCCAGATGCTGCCCCCCATGGTTTCGACCAGGCGCTTGCAGATGGAAAGCCCGAGACCGGTGCCTTCATACTGGCGGGTGATGCCGGTATCCACCTGGCGGAAGGGCTTGAACAGGGTATCCATATCCTCGGAGCGGATGCCAATGCCGGTATCCACCACTTTCGTCACCAGGAATTCCCCTTCAGGAGCACACTCAATGCGCACCTCGCCCTGCTCAGTAAACTTGACGGCGTTGTTGACCAGGTTGATGAGCACCTGTTCCACGCGGCGCCGGTCGCCGGTCATTTGCCCCACGGAAGAGGCGACCACGGTGACCAGGGAAAGACCTTTCTTTTCTGCCAGGGGGCGCATCTTTTCGACGCTTTTTTCAATGATCGCACGCATATCATACGGCTCACGGGCGAGTTCCACCTGCCCGGCCTCGATCTTGGAAATGTCGAGGACATCATTGATCAATTCCAGCAGGTGGCGGGCGCTGTCCTGGATCATGTTCAATTGCTTTGTCTGTTCTGTGGACAGTTCGCCGACCAAGCCCATGAGCAGGATACCGGTAAAGCCGATGATCGAATTCAACGGGGTGCGCAGTTCATGCGACATGGTGGCGAGGAAAGCAGATTTCAGGTGGTCGGCGGATTCGGCGCGCTCCTTGGCGGCTGCCAGTTCCCGGGTGCGCTCGGTGACACGCAGTTCCAGCGAGGTGTTTAACTCCTGGATGGCGATCTCGGCCTGCTTGCGGGCGGTGATGTCCTGGACCGCCCCGTGGATACCGAACAGTTCCCGGCTGTTCTTATCCAATACCGGCTGGGCGTATACGCGCACCCAGACCACCCTGCCATCCCTGGTGAGGGTGCGGAGTTCCGAGATGACCGGCTGGTTGCGGCGCAGCCTATCCAGGTCGCGATCGTCGATGGACAAGTCATCCGGGTGGACGGATGCCCTCCAGCCACCATGGGTAATATAGTCTTCCATTGAGTACCCGGTGATGGTTTCAAAGGCACCTGCCACCCAGTTGAGGGTCAGGTTCTTTTGAGCATCCAGTTGGGAAGAAAACATGTAATCGGAGGCGACAGTGGAGATCAACTGGTAGCGCTGCTCGCTCTCGCGCAGCGCCTGGATGGCCTGCTCCAGGTGTTTCGTGCGGAGGCGCACCTGGGCACGCAGCAGCAGGATCGTTCCGATGGCGGCGACCAGCATGGCGGCGGCGATGGCGACGCCCCAATAGAAGGTGCGCGGCAACCGGGTGGCGGGCAGCGGCAGAGTCCAGCGGCTGAGGGTGGTGTAGTAAAGCGAGTTGGGCTGCTGGATCCAGGCGTTCAGGTGGCGGTCGATGGCAGCCAACAGGTCGGCGTTCCGACCCTCGGCGGTGGCAAAGAACAGGGTGGAGGGGTTGAAGACGATCGGTGTCCTGGTAAGTCCGTAAGACAGCTGGAAATAATCACCGAAGAACTGGTTGGCGATGGCGGCATCCACCTCATTGCGGGAAGCCAGTTCGAAAGCCTGCTGAAAAGAAGCAGTGGGCGTGATGATGACCTCATACCCAAAGCCAGCCATATACTGGGAAAAGATGGTCTGCTGGATGGAGCCTTCGAGAACCGCAACGCGCATGCCTGCAAGGTCGGCGTAGCCGTTGATCTCCACCCCCGGCGCAGTGTAGACCTGGCTCCAACTGGAGACCACCGGGGTGGTGTGGAAATCGTAGGTTCCATCGCGTTCCTGGGAATAGGCTACATCCGGCATCAGGTCGATCTGCCCAGACTCGAGCGCCTGCAGGCAGGCAGTCCATTCGCAGGCGACATATTCGAGGCTCCAGCCTTCGTCTGCGGCGATGGCCTGCAGCAAGTCGATAAAGAAGCCGGAAGCCTGCCTGTCCTCGTTCATGAAGATCTTGGGTTCGTTCTGGTAGACGCCGACCCGCACAGTACGAACCGCCCCGGCGGGGTCCTTGGCTGCCAGCAGAGCGATTACCAGGGTAAGCAGAGCGGCGCAGAAGCGCCAGGATTTACGCTTTTGATGCGGCGGATGCTTGGGGTCGAGGAGGAAGAAATACATCCTGAATACCCTTCGCTTTCGGTCAGCCGTGAGCCTGTTTGCGGGAGGCGAGCACTCGCAAAAAAGAGAGCAGCAGGGGAATATCGAGCGGCTTTTCAAGGAAAGCCATGGCGCCCTGCTCGCGGGCACGGGCTATCAGGTCATTATCGGCATAGGCGGTGATGAGAAGCACGGGCAGGCTGCCAAACTTCTCCTTGATGACCTTCTGCAATTCCACGCCATTCATCCCGGGCATGATGATGTCACTAACCACGCAGTCGAACTGCACCTGATCCAACAGCACCAGGGCCTGCTCGGCTTGAGGGGCAGACTGCACCTCGTAGCCACTGGCGGCAAGAATGTCCCCCAGGGTGCGGACCATATTGGTGTCATCATCCACGATCAACAAACGGAAGGTCTTATCCACGAGACACCTCCTGCTGTGGCAAGAAGACCGTGAAGGTGCTGCCCTTGTTAAATTCGCTCTTGACCTCGATGCGCCCGCCGTTGGCTTCCACCAACTTCTGGCTGACAGGCAGCCCCAGACCGATGCCCTTGGTTTTGGTGGTGAAGAGCGGTTCGAAGAGTTTGTTAATGTTCTCCGGAGAAATGCCTGTACCAGTGTCGCGGACGAGGATGGCGATCTCCTCTTTCTTCTGCGCGGCAGTAATGCTCAGCCGACCGCCGTTTTCCATGGCTTGGCAGGCATTGGTGACCAGGTTGCCGAGAACCTGGACCATATGACCGGGGTCGGCATATACTGGATGCAAGTCTGCTGGAAGGCGGATGATCAACTTCACCCCAGTGGGAACCGGGAAGTGCTCCAGCGTGCGGCGGACCAACTCGCTTACCTCGACCTGCTCGCACGCTAATGATTTTAGCCGGGCGAAATCCAGCAGGTCACCGATGATCTTGCTGGCGGTATGGGTCTCCTGCTCGATCACCCCCAGGTACTGGCGGACCCTGGCATCGGCTTCCGGCTGGATCAATTTCAGATAATAGATGGCATTGCTGATCACGCCCAATGGATTACGCAGTTCGTGTCCCACGCTGCCGGCAAGCTGGCCCAGCACAGCCAGACGCTCCTGGCGCACCAGTTGCTCCTGCGCGGTGTGCAGATCACGAGTGCGATCTTCAACCCTGCGCTCCAACTCACTATTCAGCCTGAGGATCTCCTCTTCCGCCTGTTTCCGTTCAGTGATGTCGCGGAAGACCCCATAACTACCCACGAAATTTCCTTCCCGGTCAAAATCGGGCGAAGCAGTGACCAGCAGGATGCGCTGGCTTCCATCCGGGCGGGTGATGGCCACCTCGTAGGTACTGTTCTCGCCCTCCTTGCGTTGGGAAGTCTGGGTGGTGATCTGTTCATATTGAGCATCGCCAGTGAAGTCCTTCAACGAACGCCCAATCAGTTCGCCCGGACCAACGCCGAAGATCACTTCGGCAGCGGGGTTCACGTAGCGGAAGCGCTCCTGTGGATCAACGATCCCCACTCCTTCAGCCTGGTTTTCAACCAATTTGCGGTGCCGTTCCTCGCTTTCCCTGAGGGCACTCTCGACCTGCTTGCGTGCGGTGATATCGCGACCCACCCCCTGGAACTCGATGATCCTGCCCTGTTCATCCAACACGGCTGAATTATCCCATTCGAACCAACGCAACCCATCGACGGTCAGGTTGCGGATCTCCACGATGCGGCGATGGGGAGGCTGCTGGATCTCCAGCAGAACCTGGCGCATGAGGGGCATATCCTCTGGGTGGACTGACGCGGCAAATGTGCGCCCAATCGCCTGTTGGCGAGTGAGGCCGAACGTGCGGCAGTAGGAATTGTTGACGAAACTCAATACTCCAGTGGTAGTACTGCGTGAAACAACCTCCACCTGGCTTTCCACCAGGCTGTGGTAGCGCGCCTCACTAAGCCGGATGGTATCCTCCACCTGCCTGCGGCGGACAGTCTGCGCCACCTGCCCGGCGACTGCCATGAGGAAATCCTGGTCGTGTTCTGAATAGCAACCATCCCGTTCGTACTCCTGGACGGCCATCACCCCGATCGTTTCCTGATCAAGGATCAGGGGGACACCCAGCCAGGATGGCGAGTTGGTGCCCATCAATTCCACCTCGCCGCGGCTGGCGAGGACATCGAACCGTTCCTGGTTGAGCAGAAGTGGTTTTGAGCTTCGAAATACGTAGGCGCAAATGCTCTTCTCCAGCATGGAGGGGGGGAAGGGTTCGTCGTATTCATCCACCGAATACACTTCTTCGAAGAGGCCTGTTTCCTTATCATGGATGATGACATAGAAGTTCTTTGCGACGATCACTTTCGCCAGAGCCTGATGAATACAACCCAGGTACTCATGCAGGGTCTGCGTGGAGGTCAATCCCTGGGAGATCTCCAGCATCGCCTGGCGTTCGAACTCGGACTGCTTCTGCCTGGTGATGTCGGTGATGAACCCTTCCAGGTAGAGCAGTTCCCCGCTGCCCGAGAAGACCCCGCCCCCCCGCTCCCAGACCCAGCGCGTTTCCCCACTGAGGGTGATGATCGGGTACTCTGCCTCGAAGGAGGCGTGCCGGGAAAGAACGTCCTGCCATTTCTGCCACAGGTTTTCACGCAGGTCGGGATGGACAATATCATTGTATGCGATTTTTCTATTGTGGATGAAATCCTCGGGGGAATAGCCGGTGACCGCCTGGCAGCCATCGCTGATGAACTCCATCGTCCAGTCATGGTCATTCGCACAGCGATACACAAAGCCTGGCAGGTTGCCGATGAGGGTGGCGAGACGCTGCTCACTGAGACGCAGTTCCTGCGCTGCCCGGCTGCTTTCGGTGATATCGCGAGCCGAGGAGAGGGCACCGATGACATGCCCGTCTGGATCTTTGAGCGAACGGCACCACCAGGCAAGCAAGCGTTTTTGTCCATCGTAGCGCCGCTGCCAACTTTCCAAGTAGATGATATTCGTGTCCCCATTGAAAACAGGCTTGACCGAGGCATAGGTATCCTGTTCACCATTAAAATAATAAGCGGCTTCCCTGCCGATGACATCCTCCCCAAAGAAGCGCAATCCAGCCTGGTTGGCCCAGGTATAAACCTTGTCATTGTTCACTTCCATGATGATATCCGGCACGGCGGCGAGGAGCGCCTCCTGGCGGGAGGAGAGAAGGCGGAGCTCTTCTTCCACACGCTTGCGCTCGGTGATATCGATCACGGTGGTCATGAAATAGAGAACATTTCCTGCAGCATCCCGGCGTACAGAGGTACTCACATCCCCCCAGATGGTCCTGCCATCGCGGTGGAGATACCTTTTTTCGAAGCGGACGGATTCCTGCTGGCCGTTGAGCAGCGGTTCGATCCTTTGCTGGGTTACCTCGATATCTCCCGGGTGGGAGATCTCCTGCCATGCCAGATGGGCGAGTTCTTCCCGCGTGTATCCAACCAGGTCACAAAAAGCCTGATTGACCTGCAAGCCGCGCCTCGGGCTGGTGAGCGACTTGGCGACATTGGAATGATCGAAGATGTACTTGAACTTGTCCTCGATCTCCCGCAAGGTCTTGTCCATCCCTTGCAAGTGCAGGGTGGCGTTCACGCGGGCAAGCAAATCCCGGCTGGTGACCGGGCGGGGGATGAACCCGTCGGCACCGCATTGCAACGCAGGATCCTCCTCGCAGGCAGGTTTTGTGCCACACAGCAACAATACATACACATCTGACAGTTCCGGAGCGGTTTTCACCTGCTGGCAGAGGGCGGGTCCAGCCATTTCAGGAAGATCCCGTTCCACCAGCATCAAATCGGGCTGGTGTGCCCGGGCTGCCTGCAAGGCGGCATGTGCATGAGACGCTTCGTGCACCTCATAACCGGCGGCTTCCAAGATCTGCCGATCAGCCAATCGCTGCTCAGCGTCTGCATTGACAAGCAGTATGTTTGCTGTGGTATTCATGTGGAATCCTCTTTGGGCTGCAGAGGGATGGAAACGAAGAAAGTGGTTCCCTCCCCAACCTTGCTTTCAAACCAGATCCTGCCCCCGTGGCCTTCGACGATGCGCTTGACGATCACCAGGCCCAGGCCGGTGGATTTCTCTCCACCTGTACCTTTCGTGCCTCGCTGGAAGGGTTTGAACATGTGCTCTGCCTGTTCGGGCGAAATTCCCTGACCATAATCCTGAATGCTGAGCAAGAAATTATCCCCCTGTACCTGCAGGCGCACCTCGACCCTGCCTCCGGGTGAGGAGAATTTGACCGCGTTGCTGACCAGGTTGTTGAGCACCTGTTGGATCTTGGCACCATCCACCAATGCCCTGGGCAGCGGATCCTGCGGGTACTCGATGTGTATCTTCTTCAGGCTGGCCAACGGGCGGTTGATGGCTGCATTGCGAGCCAACAGCTCATTCAAGTAGACCACTGAGTAGTCCAGGGTCAATACCCCGGCCTCGATCTTGCTCACATCCAACAGGTCATCGACCAGGTTAGCCATGAACTGGCTGGAGGAATGGATGTTTTGCAGCATTTCCAGACGGCCTGACTCGTCCAGGATCGGCTCCGGGGAAAGCAGGTATTCACTGGCCATCAGGATGATGTGCAGGGGGTTGCGCAGGTCGTGGGCAGCCATCCCCAGGAAGCGGTTCTTTTCCTGGTTCAGGAATTCCAGTTCGGCGTTCTTCTTGGCGATCTCGCGCTGCATGGAGACGAGTTCATTGTTAAGGCGGCTGATCTCGTTGAACTGGCTGTCATCTTTCTCGATGCGGGTGTTCTCTTTGATCAAAGAGCGCAGCGAGTTGGTCTGCTCGTTGTTGATCTGCACCACTTCTTCGAAGAGTTTTCGGGCGAACTTGCCGTTCTCAGCGCCAACGACCAGCAGTGACTCATTCACTCTGCTGCCGGTGAAGTGCAGCGGTTTAATTTCTCCCTTGCAGTGGATGTTGATCTCCCAGTCGAAGGCGGCCCCCTGGCTATTGATCTCGGACAGGAAGGAGAGCATCTTCCCCAACCCACCGCGCGCCGCCAGGCGGCTGATCTGTATCCCGGGCTGTACCCCCTCGCCCATGCCAAGCGAGTCGCTCAACACCTGCGAGACCGTACCGCCTGGTTCGCACAGTACGGCAAACCCGCCACCCCGGGTCATTTTACCAGTATCCTGTCCGCGGCCTGGATGGCCGCCTCGGCATCCGGGGCGTAGGCATCCGCGCCCACATGCTGCCAGAGTCCAGGTGACAGGTTGAATGGGTAGCCGCCCACCAGCACCCGGGTATGGCTTGCGCCTTCACTGCGGCGCAGGTCGCTGATGATCCCGGACACCTTGCTGACATGGAAGGTCATGGTGGCCGAGATGGCGAGCACATCTGCTTTGCGCTCATGGACGGTGTGGATGATGCTCTCCGGCGGGGTGTTCGCACCTAGAAAATAGGTGTCCCAGCCTTCCATTTCGAGGAAATCCGCCACCATACGCGCGCCGATCTCGTGCAGTTCACCGCCCACGCAGGCTACGACCATGTGGCGGTCTTTGCGTTCCCCGGTGAACATGTACGGGTAGAGCTGCGACATGATCATCTGGGTAGCCGCAGTGCAGAAGTGCTCCTGAGCGACGCTGATCTGGTTGGTCTGCCACAGGCGCCCGATCTCGCGCTGGGTGCGCTGGAAGACTTGAGTATAGATGGACTTGATGCTGACCCCTTTTTCCACTGCATCCAGGACCAGGCGGCTGGCCTGCTGGCGGTTGGCGCTCAGCAGGGCTTCCAGGTAGTCACGCGCCAAGCAATCGAGCATGGATTCCCCGGTCAGGTTGGTTGGCAGGGTTGAGGGCGCAAGTGCCAGGTTATCCAGACCCTGGCGGATCAATTCCAGCGCTGGATGCAGGCTGCCTGCCGGCAGTTGTTCAACCAGCACCTGGCGGGTGCATTCCAGCGTTTCCGGCAGCACAACCTGGGGAAACTTTAACCCGGTAAAGAGGACCTTGACCCAGGCCAGGTATTCATCGAACAGCACCGGGTCGTGTGCATCCAGCGCTTCGGCAAGGTAGTCCAGGTGGTAGCCGGCGTCGCGCAGGCTCTTGGCCTGCCCCGGTACTCCATAAGGATCCCAGAGTTGTCCCTGGCGAGCATACTGCAGTTCCACGATCCGTTCGGCAAGCCCGTTCCTCTTCTGGCGCAGAAGGTCCGTTAGTTCTGAACTCATCGTATTCTCCTTATGTGTAATAGTCAAGACTTGGTCTGACACAGAAGGAATCAGACAGGAGGTGTTGCACCTGTCAGATTTTGGAAAGATTGTGTTTCGATCGTTCTTTGAAAAAGGGTATCCAGCATCTTCTCCTTTGCGAGGTGTTTGCTT
>JBGSVI010000056.1:0-8207 GCA_041753035.1 Anaerolineales bacterium
CCCGCACCGGCCCACCTTCTACATCCTGAACAAACTGAAATTACCGGTCAATGGGGACATTGGCTGCTACACCCTGGGGTTGGTCCCGCCGCTGAGTGCCATCCACACCTGCGGCTGCATGGGAGCCAGCGTGGGCGTGGCGCACGGCGCGACCCAGGCGGGCAGCCCGGAACGGCACGTGGCAGTGATCGGCGATTCGACCTTCTTCCATTCCGGCATTCCCCCGCTGATCAACGCGGTGTACAACAAGGCGCCCTTCATCACCATCATCCTGGACAATCGCATCACCGGGATGACCGGGCACCAGGAGAACCCCGGCACCGGGCACACCCTACTGGGCAAGGAAAGCCCGATCGTGGAACTGGAGCCGCTGGTGCGGGCGTGCGGCGTGCAGCAGGTGAAGACCGTCTCCGGGCTGGACGTGGAGGCGATCGAGAAGACGCTCAAAGAATACATCAAACTGGACGAGCCGGCGGTGCTGATCGTCGTCGAACCCTGCGCCCTGCTGCCCGAGCAGCGCAAGAAATGGGTGCCGCTGGAAGTACTGGCGGAGAAGTGCAACGGCTGCACGATCTGCTTCCGCATCGGCTGCCCGGCGATCCTGAAGAGCGAAGAACTGGACGAGAAGTACCAGCGTCCGAAGGCACTGATCGACCCGGCAATGTGCACCGGCTGCGAAGTGTGCGCCCAGGTCTGCCCGCGGGACGCCATTCCTTTCCGATCCGTTGTAAGCAAGTGAGGCTGCGATGAAAGAGTCGATGAATTTTCTACTGGCAGGCGTTGGCGGGCAGGGGACGATCCTGGCAAGCGATGTGCTGGTCAACGTGGGACTGACGGCGGGCTACCAGGCCAAGCAGGCGGAAGTGCACGGCATGTCGCAGCGCGGCGGCAGCGTGACCAGCTTTGTGCGCTGGGGCAAGACCGTCCACTCCCCGCTGGTGGGGAGCGGCGAGGTGGATGTGCTGCTGGCTTTTGAGAAACTGGAAGCCCTGCGCAGCGTAGGGCAGCTTCGCTCCGGGGCGGTGGCGCTGATCAACAACCAGGTGATCGAGCCGCTGACGGTCATCTCCGGCAATGCCGTGTACCCGGCGGATGAGCACATCCGGGAGGCCTTTTCCCGGGTGACGCCGCGGGCGGAGTTCGTGGACGGCGAGGCGATCGCAAAGGAGTTGGGCAACTCGCGCGTGGCGAACGTCGTCCTGCTGGGGGCGCTCTCGGCGCTGCTGGAGCGCGACCAGGCCGCCGGCGCCGAACTGGGCGCCGAGGTGTGGCTGAAGGTGATCACCGAGCGCGTGCCGCCCAAGCACGTGGAGTTGAACCGCAAAGCCTTTCAGGCCGGGCGGGATGCGATCGTGAAGTAACAGGCAACCAAAAAGAGACCGGGTTTCCGGTCTCTTTTTTTGCTCATATCCTGCATCCTAACGATGAGCGCGCACGTATTCGGCGCCGCGCTTGATGGCTTCGATGTTCTTGGGGAGCAGGTGCTTGTGGCGCCCGGGCATGTGGGCGTTGAGGGCTTCTTCGATGTCCTTGACCGTCAGTGCGCCGCTCATCTCCACCAGCGCACCCACGGCGACCATGTTCGCCAGGCGGGAATTGCCGATCTCGTCGGCGATCTCGTTGCAGGGGACAGCGATGGACTTGATGTCCGTGCGCTGCCCGGGGCGGTCGACCATCGAGGCATTGATGACCAGCACGCCGCCGGGCTTGATCGTCGGTTCGTACTTGTCCAGCGAGGGCAGGTTCATCACCAGGGCGGCGTCCGGGTTCTTGACCACCGGCGAGCCGATCTCGTCATCGGCGATCACCACGGTGCAGTTCGCCGTGCCGCCGCGCATTTCGGGACCGTAGGACGGGATCCAGGTCACCTGCTTGCCGGCATCCATGGCGGCATAGGAGATGATCTGACCGGCGAACATGATACCCTGCCCGCCAAAACCGGAAAGGATCAGTTCAGTTTGCATATCCCAACTCCTAGATCTTCGCCGCGGTGACCGAGGCGGCAACTTTATAATCACCCAGCGGGTAGTAGGGTAGCATGTGCTCTTCCAGCCACTTCAGCGATTCGACCGGGGTGATGTTCCAGTTCGAAGGGCAGGTGGAGAGCAGTTCCACCAGCGAGAAGCCCAGGCCGCGTGACTGCACTTCGAAAGCGGTGCGGATGGCCTTTTTGGCGGTGCGGATGTTCTTGGGATCGTGCAGCGAGCGGCGCACGATGTAGCCGGCGCCGTCCAGGGTGGCGAGCATTTCCGCCATGCGGATCGGGTAACCCTGGGTCTCCACGTCGCGTCCGGTGGGGGAAGAGGAGGTCTTCATCCCGGGCAGGGTGGTGGGAGCCATCTGTCCGCCAGTCATGCCGTAGTTGGCATTATTAATGAAGATGACGGTGATGTTCTCGCCGCGGGCGGCGGCGTGGACGATCTCGCCCATGCCAATGGAGGCCAGATCGCCGTCACCCTGGTAGGTGAAGACAATGCGGTCGGGCAGGACGCGCTTGATGCCGGTTGCCATGGCGGGGGCGCGCCCGTGGGGTGCCTCGACGAAGTCGCAGTCGAAGTAGTTGTAGGCGAACACCGCGCAGCCGACCGGCGCAACGCCGATGGTGCGGGAGGTGAGTCCCATCTCGTCCAGCACTTCGGCGATCAGGCGGTGCGCCACACCGTGGGTGCAGCCGGGGCAGTAGTGGGTGGGGGCGTCGGTGAAGGACTCGGGACGTTCATAAACCAGGTTGTCAGTGGTTGTCGCAGTCATATCTACCTCTACTATTTCGTCACTTCGACCATGCGCTTGGACCAGGCACGCACGGGGTCTTCCCCGGGCACCGGGGCGCTGGTCGCTACGCGCTGGATCTCGGACAGGATCTCGTCCGGGAAGGGTACCACGCCGCCCAGGCGCCCGTAGAAGTCGATCGGGATGCTCCCGTTGACCGCCAAACGCACATCGTCCAGCATCTGCCCGGTGTTCATTTCCACCACCAGGAAGCGCTTGCTGCGGGAGGCCAGGTCGGCGAGGCGGGCATAGGGGAACGGGGCGACCGATACCGGCCGGAACAGACCGACCTTGATGCCCTGTTCGCGGGCGGAGCGCACCGCGGAGAGCGCCACACGCCCGGCCGTGCCGAAGCCGATGACCACGATCTCGGCATCATCGAGGAAATATTCCTTGTAGCGGATCTCGTTCTCCTGAATCTCATGCCAGCGTTTCAGCAGGCGCAGGTTGGTCTTTTCTTCCTCGGGCGGGTCAAGGTAAATGGAGGTCAGGATGCGCCGCGGGCGGTCGATGGCCCCGCTGGTGGCCCAGGGGAAATCCTTGCGTTTCACCGGGCGCATTTCGGGCAGTTCCACCGGTTCCATCATCTGCCCGATCGAGCCGTCGATCAGCAGGCAGGCGATGGTCTGGTATTTCTCGGCCAGGTCGAAGGCGACCGGCATCAGGTCAATGGTCTCCTGCACCGAAGCGGGGGCGAGCACCAGGACATGGTAATCGCCATGCCCGCCGCCCTTGCAGATCTGGTTGTAATCCGCCTGCGAGGGGGCGATGTTGCCCAGTCCGGGACCGCCGCGCATCACGTTGATGAGCACGACCGGCACCTCGGTACCAGCGATGTAGGAGAGTCCCTCCATCATCAAGCTGATGCCGGGGCTGGAGGAGGATGTCATCACGCGCGCACCAGTGCAGGCGGCGCCGTAGACCATGTTGATGGCGCCCAGTTCAGCCTCGGCCTGCACGAAGGCACGACCGACTTCCGGCATGCGTCGAGCAAGCCATTCGAGGATCTCGTTCTGCGGGGTGATTGGATAACCGAAGTAGGCCTCCAACCCAACGCGGATGGCGGCTTCGGCGATCGCCTGGTTGCCTTCCCAAAGTTCACGGGCCATGTCTAGCCTCCTTCTGCGGCTGAGGGGGCAGCCTTGGTGACTTCACGGTAGACCGTGATGGCGGCGTCGGGGCAGACCAGGGCGCAGATGGCGCAGCCGGTGCAGCCGTCCTTGTACACATACGCCGGATGGTAGCCCTTGGAGGTCAGGCGCTCCTTGTTGAGCGCCATCACCTGGGGTGGACAGGCTGTGATGCACAGTTCACAGCCCTTGCAGTACAGATCGTTGACTTTGATCCAACCTTTGGCTGGCATTCAAAAGCCTCCTGTGGGATAGTAGAGTGTTCAGACACAAGTAGGCGGAGTTGGGTCCGCCAGTTTGATTATGTCCGCCTTTGCCTGCGGGGTGTAGTGCTATGCGTCATTTTCATTATGTACAAACATCCTCTCCTTTGGAGGCGTCTTGCGCTGCTTCTGACCGGACCGGAAGGATAATCATGGGATTAAAACCGATTATAATAAATCTCAACTTGTACGACTTCGCTCCAGATTTCTGGATGATTTTTACCAGCGCCAGGGTTTCCTGACGCTGGTAATGAGGTATGACATGAATACGATCGTTTTCAAGCAAAAACTAAGTGAATTGGTGAACCTGGTGGTTGTCGAGACACCGCTGATCGCTGCCAAAGCCCGTGCCGGACAATTCGTCATCGTCCGCATGAACGAGACCGGAGAACGCATCCCGTTGACCATTGCTGACAGCAGCCCGGAGGAAGGGACCATCACCCTTGTCTTCCAGGAGGTCGGTAAATCGACCATGCAGATGGGCTTGCTGGAGGTGGGGGATGCTTTCCTGAACGTGGTGGGACCGTTGGGGCAACCCACGGAAGTCAAGAACTACGGCAAAGTAGTGCTGATCGCCGGGGGGGTTGGCGTGGCGCCGCTCTACCCGATCGCGTGTGCCCTCAAGAAAGCCGGGAATGATGTGCTGATCATCATGGGGGCGCGCAACCGAGGGCTCCTATTCTGGGAAGAACGCATGCGTGCCACCTCTGACCGGCTGATCGTTTGCACGGACGATGGTTCGTACGGACGTCCGGGGCTGATCAAAGAACCACTGCAGGAAATCCTTGCCACGGAAACGGACCTGGCGCATGCGTGGGCAATTGGACCGGCGATCATGATGAAGTGCGTGGCTGAAACCACCCTCCCTTACCATCTGCCAACCACCGTCAGTTTGAATTCCATCATGATCGATGGAACCGGGATGTGCGGTGGCTGCCGGGTCCTGCTGGATCATGAGGTGCGCTTTGTGTGCGTGGATGGTCCAGAGTTTGACGCCCACCGGGTGAATTGGGACAACCTGCTCGAACGCCTGTCCTTCTACCGGGCAGATGAGAAACTGGCGGTTGAGCAATGGAAACAGCACACATGCAAACTGGACCTGGCATTGGTGCAAGAAGTACAGTGAGCAATGGCTGCAAAAACGATCATTCCCACCCAAATTCCCATGGCGGAACAGCCGCCGGCTGAACGCATCTTCAATTTTGATGAAGTTCCCTATGGTTACACTGCCGAACAAGCCATGGCCGAAGCCAGGCGCTGCCTTTTGTGTCCCAAGGCACCCTGCGTCCCGGCTTGCCCGGTCAACGTGGATATCCCCGCGTTCCTGAAGTTGGTGGCAAAGGGCGACTTCCTGGATGCGGCGCTGCTGATCAAAAGAACCAATGCCCTGCCAGCCATCACCGGACGCGTTTGTCCGCAGGAGAGCCAGTGCGAGGGCACCTGCTCGCTTTCCAAGCGTTACCAGCCGGTTGCCATCGGTCGCCTGGAGCGGTTCGTGGCAGACTGGGAAGCCGCCGCCGGACAGTCCTCCCCCCCTCCGCGCTCCCCTGCGACCAACAAAAAAGTCGCCGTGGTGGGCTCCGGACCCGCCGGTCTGACCGCCGCGGCAGACCTGGCACGCCTTGGGCATCAGGTGACGCTCTATGAAGCCCTGCATGAGGCAGGCGGGGTGTTGGTCTACGGCATTCCCGAGTTTCGACTGCCCAAGGCCATCGTCAGGCGCGAGGTCGATTATGTGATCAGCCTGGGGGTGGAACTGCACACCGACTATGTGGTTGGCAGCCTAGCAACGGTTGACGAACTTTTGGCGGAGCATGATGCCGTTTTTTTGGGAACCGGCGCAGGTCTGCCCTGGTTCATGGATCTACCCGGCGAGAATCTGGGCGGGGTGTATTCCTCCAATGAGTACCTGACGCGTGCCAACCTGATGAAAGCCTACTGCTACCCGGAATACGATACCCCCATCGCCCACGGAAAACACGTGATCGTCATCGGGGGTGGGAATACTGCCATGGATGCCGCCCGAACAGCCTTACGCCTGGGAGCCGAGGTTTCAACCATTGTTTACCGGCGTTCCCGGGCAGAGATGCCAGCGCGCCATGAAGAGATCGAACACGCCGAGCAGGAGGGGATCCAATTCCATTTGCTGACCTCTCCCGTTGCTTTTCATGGCGAGAATGGGCGCGTACAGTCGATGGAATGCTTGCATAATGAATTGGGGGAACCAGACGCCAGCGGAAGGCGTAAACCGATCCCCGTGGAAGGTTCCAATTTTTACATCCCGGCTGATGTTGTGGTGATCGCCATCGGGCAGAGCCCCAGTCCATTGATCGCCAAATCCACGCGCGGCCTGACGATTGGAAAAGGCGGGATCATTATGGCCGACCCGGAAACGATGAAGACCTCAAAGAAAGGGGTTTTTGCAGGCGGAGACATCGTCACCGGTGGTGCGACCGTCATCCTGGCAATGGGACATGCGAAAATCGCGGCGCAAGCCATTGACGAATATCTTAAGACCGGGATCTGGTGAGTCCTTTTTTTTGTAGCCCCTTGTTGACATGTTCACCGCGCATGGGTAGAATGAATTGGAACGCTCCTGTCGAGACCCAGGAAGGTGCCCATGCCTGATACCACCCCTCCCTACCAGATCGTCATTTTCACCCACCAGCACGCCATCAACGGCGGTGTATTCCTGCGCACCCAGCGTCTCTCTGATTACTTGAACGACCGGCGGGATACCAATGTGCGCATCCTGAATGCCAGTATCGCCCGGTTGGAAAACCCGGGGCGGGTGGTGGAGAGGACTCACTTCGCCATTGTCCCCAAGGAAAGCATCATGCTTGTCTTCGAGCCGCCGCAGAAGAGACCTCCCCAGCGCGGCTTTATCAAGTTCCCCAAGGACCAGTATGAGATCTACATCCTCCTCGATGGGGTGGAAGTGCGCGGGAACATCCACGTCCAGGGAGCCCTGGACCTGTTGAATGTTCTGGCGAACAACGCCCATTCCTTCCTGCCGATCACGAATCCCACCGTCACCATTCTGGCAAACCCGACTCTCCCATTCAAGAGCGAGGCGATCCTGATCAATGTCCAGCGCATCCGCTTCATTGGCGAGATCAAACCAGAAAATGATCCGGGTGAGCGGGAAATCCATATCCCCCTTGGAGATTGAATCCATGCCCACACCTGTGCTTGTTGATGCCCTGCGTACCCCGATTGGCGCCCTTGGCGGTGCGCTGGCGACCATCCGACCGGATGACCTGGCGGCACACGTGATCCGCGCCCTGCTGGAGCGCACCGGCCTCGACCCCGCACTGGTGGAGGAGGTGTACTTCGGTTGCGCCAACCAGGCGGGTGAGGACAACCGCAACGTGGCACGCATGGCACTGCTGCTGGCGGGGCTGCCGGAGAGCGTCGGCGGGGTGACGATCAACCGGCTGTGTGCCTCCGGGCTGGCGGCGGTGAACTTCGCTGCCCGCGCCATCCGCGCCGGTGAAGGCGAGGTCTTCATCGCCGGGGGGGTCGAGTCGATGAGCCGGGCGCCGTATTCGCTGCCCAAGCCGGAGAGCGGCTTCCCCTTCGGCAACCTGACCGCCTACGACACCGCCCTGGGCTGGCGCTATCCCAACCCGAGGATGAAGGAACTGTACGGCACCGAGCAGATGGGCGAGACCGCCGAGAACATCGCTGCCCTCAAGCCGCACCTGACCCGCGAGGTGCAGGACGCCTTTGCCGTGCGCTCGCACGCCCTGGCTATTGCTGCCATCGACTCGGGAAAATTCGCTGCCGAGATCGTCCCGGTAAGCATCCCGCAGCGCAAGGGCGACCCCAGGATCGTGGACACCGACGAGCGACCGCGGCGTGATACCACCCTGGAAAGCCTGGCACGCCTCAAACCCGCCTTCCGCGAGGGCGGCACGGTGACTGCCGGAAACTCCTCCGGGCTGAATGACGGCGCGGCGGCGCTGCTGGTGATGAGCGCGGAGAAGGCTGCCACCCTGGGGTTGAAGCCCCTGGCGCGGGTGCTGGCTTCCGCGGCGGCGGG
>JBGSVI010000057.1:0-40445 GCA_041753035.1 Anaerolineales bacterium
GACGTGGAACGCGGCCAGGTGGTGGCCAAGGCTGGTTCGATCACCCCGCACACCAAGTTCGAATCTTCGGTCTACGTGCTGAAGAAAGAAGAAGGTGGACGTCACAGTGCCTTCTTCACCGGCTACCGCCCCCAGTTCTACATCCGCACCATGGATGTGACCGGCGACGTCTCCCTGCCCGAAGGCGTGGAGATGGTGCTCCCGGGCGACAACGTCAGCCTGACCGTTGAGCTGATCGTCCCCGTGGCCCTCGAACAAGGTTCCAAGTTCGCCATCCGTGAAGGCGGTCTCACCGTCGGCGCGGGTGTCATCACCAAGATCATCAAATAGATTGCGAGTAAGTCATGGCTTCCAAGAAGAAAGATGTCCGCCCGGTCCTCATCCTAGCTTGCAACGAATGCAAGGAACGTAACTACGTGACGGAAAAGAACCGCCGCAACGATCCGAACCGGATGGAATTCAACAAGTACTGCCCGCGCTGCCGCAAGCACACCACGCACCGCGAGACGAAGTGATGGTACGGCAGGGGCACAACCCTGTTGTGTCCCTGCAAATTGAAGGCCAGTAGCTCAACTGGTAGAGCACTCGTCTCCAAAACGAGTGGTTGTGGGTTCAATTCCTGCCTGGCCTGTAACGCACAGCGCCGTCCGTTGAGGCGGCGTTGTCACCGTACACTGGAAGGAGTGTCACGTGGCTGGTAATACTGAGAAACCAAAGCGCGAAGGTAGATTGAAGCGTTTCTTCCGGGAAACGAGCGGTGAACTGCGCCGCGTGTCCTGGCCCACCTGGCCCGAAGCCCGGCGGATGACCTACATCGTGATCGTCGTCATGGTCGTCATGGCCTTCTTTTTGTGGATGGTGGACGTGGGCGCCAATTTCGTTCTGGCGCAACTGATCGGTATTTAGGTCCTGCTGCAGGGTACGTGGAAGAGGTTGAAAATGGATACACAGGAACCGGATGAGCTGTACGATGAAGAAGTGCTCAAGCCCGAAGAGGAAAGTACTCCTTCGGTCGAGCCTGTTTTAAAGCCCACCCGGACCGCGCGCAAGAAGGATGTCCCCGCCCCGGAAGAGGTGGAAGATACCGCGCCGGAAGGCCCGGCATGGTTCGTCATCCACTGCTATTCGGGTTACGAGAACAAGGTCCGCCACAACCTCGAGCAGCGCATTGAGACCATGGGGATGAAGGACCGAGTCTTCGATGTCGTTGTCCCCACCCAGGAAGAGATCGAGGTGCGCGACGGCAAGCGCCGTTCGGTGGAGCGCCACATCTTCCCCGGCTACGTGCTGGTGAACATGACGCTCAGCGAGGAATCGTGGTTCGTGGTGCGCAACACCCCCGGTGTCACCGGGTTCGTGGGTATGGGCAACCTGCCCACCGCCTTGCGCCCGGAAGAAGTGGCCCAGATCCTCAAGCGCATGGAAGCCGAAGCGCCGACCGTCAAGGTGTCCTTCAAGGTTGGTGAGCGCATCCGCATCATCGATGGGCCGTTCAACGACTTCCGCGGCGTGGTTGCTGAGATCGACGTGGAACGGACCAAGGTGCGTGTGATGGTATCATTCTTCGGGCGCGAAACGCCCGTGGAACTGGACTTTCTCCAGGTGGAGAGAGCATAATCTGGACGCGTTCAGGCGCGGGCAGGAACTGCCGCCCTGGATCGGTGGGAGGGTGTCCCGTAAATCACCCGTTATGACCACAAAGGAGTAGATCATGGCAAAGAAACTTAAGGCAATTGTTCGTCTGCAGATCGAGGCCGGCAAGGCCAACCCTGCACCCCCCATTGGCCCGGCGCTGGCCGGTCATGGGATCAACATCATGGCGTTCTGCAAGGAATACAACGCCCGCACCTCCAGCCGCCCGGGAGAGATCCTGCCGGCAGAGATCAGCGTGTATTCCGACGGGTCGTTCACCTTCGTGCTCAAGACCCCGCCCGCGGGCGTGCTGCTGTGCAAGGCAGCCGGGATCCCCAAAGGCTCCGGCGTGCCGAACCGCGAGAAGGTTGGCAAGGTCACTCGCGCCCAGGTGCGCGAGATCGCCCAACTGAAGATGAAAGATCTCAACGCATTGGATATCGAAGGTGCCATGCGCCAGATCGAAGGCACCGCCCGTAACATGGGCATCGTCGTCGTCGAGTAACCCTGTGGGAGGGCTGCCTGGCAGCCCGTCTGCACCACGAAGGAGAAATATGGCTAAACACGGAAAAAAATACCTGGCCGCTCTGGCCAAAGTGGATATTGACAAGAACTACACCCCCGATGAAGCAGTCAAACTGGTCAAGGAGACCTCCTACGCCAAGTTTGATGCCACCGTGGAAGTACACATGCGCATGGGGCTCGATCCGCGCCAGGCCGACCAGCAGATCCGCGACGTGGTCGTGCTGCCGAACGGGTTGGGCAAGACCGTACGCGTGCTCGTTTTCGCCCAGGGCGACGGGGCGACCAACGCTCGCAACGCCGGGGCCGATACCGTTGCCGATGACGATGAGACCCTGGCCAAGATCCAGGGCGGCTGGCTGGATTTCGATGTTGCCATCGCCACCCCGGACATGATGGGCAAGGTCGGTCGAGTGGGACGTGTGCTGGGCCCGCGCGGCCTGATGCCGAACCCCACGGCTGGCACTGTGGTCAGCCCTGAGGATATGGGGCGCGCCGTCCTGGAAGCCAAGGCTGGCCGCGTGGAATTCCGCCTGGACAAGACCGCCAACATCCACGTATCGATCGGCAAGGTCTCGTTCGAGGAACCGAAACTGATCGAGAACTTCTCTGCCTTGATGGAGGCGATCAAGAAAGCCCGCCCATCAGCCGCCAAGGGCAACTTCATCCGGCACATTACCCTTACTTCAACGATGGGCCCCGGGGTCAAGATCGACCCAAATCTGGCCCAATCGATGGAGGCGACCGAGTAGCAATACTCGCCGCCCGGGTCGATCCCTTCGCCAACGACGGCAGGCGCGCTGTGCACCCTTGCAGCGCTTAATCTCCTGCTCAGGTGGAGACCGGTGTTCACACACCTATCCTTTCCAAGGATAAAAAGTCTTTGCCTGGATCCCGGGCAAAGACTTTTTTCATGGAAAGGAGGTGATATTCATTGGCAAAAACAAAGCAAGAAAAAGAGACCATGCTGGCCCAGTATGAAGAGTGGCTGAGCAAAAGCAAGGCAGTGGTCATGGTCGAGTATGCGGGCATCACGATGAAAGGCCTGGACACCATCCGCGCCAAACTGCGCGAGGCTGGTGGCGAGTTCCACATCGTCAAGAACACGCTGGCAAAACTCGCCCTGCAGAAAGCCGGGTACACGGTCCCGGAAGCCTACGGCGAAAAGAGCACCGCCCTCGGCTTTGCGTTCAACGACGCGGCCGCCTTCGCCAAGGCGCTGACCGAGGCGACCAAGGGCATGGAAGCGATCAAGGTCAAAGGTGGCTTCATGGACGCGGCGGTACTGACCCCGGCCCAGGTGAAAGCCGTCGCCGAACTGCCCCCCCTGCCGGTCGTACGCGCCCAGCTTTTGGGCGTCCTGCAAGCCCCGGCAAGCAAGCTGGTGCGCACGCTGGCCGAACCTGGCCGCTCCCTGGCCTACGTGGTCAAGGCGCACACCGAAGCCGCCCCTGTTGCGGCATAATTCAACCCTACTGCGATAATCATCGCACCTATTGACACATTTTCTCGAAAAGAGAAGGAGTATTTGAAATGGCTGATCTGGAAAAAATCGTCGAACAGTTGAGCGGACTCACCGTCCTCGAGGCTGCTGAACTGGTCAAGAAACTGGAAGAGAAATGGGGCGTCTCCGCTGCCGCTCCGGTCGCTGTTGCGGCTGGTGGCGCGGCCCCCGCGGCTGCTGCCGAGGCTGTTGAAGAACAGACCGAATTCGATGTCATCATCAAGGACCCGGGCGCCAACAAGATCAACGTGATCAAGGTCATCCGCACCCTGGTAAACCTGAGCCTGACCGAGGCCAAGACCCTGGCCGAGACCGCTGGCGGTAAAGTGCTGGCCGCGGTGGGCAAGGAAGCCGCCCTGGATGCCAAGAAGAAACTCGAAGAAGCCGGCGCGGTCATCGAAGTCAAGTAACCCTTCGAAAGAGCGCACGATAAAAACCTCCTGCTTTCCGGCAGGAGGTTTTTTGGTTCCCAGGGCTTATTTATTCACGCACGGGCTGTTGGGAGAGCCGTTCGGGTCCCACTTGCAGGCGGATTGGGAGCTGCAGGCTTTCTGATCTGCGTTGTACTGGGCGCAGTTGAACACCAGGGTGGGTGTATCGGTCGGGAGAACGAGGGGTGGTGGCGGTGGGTCGATGGTCATCACCAGGCCGGCATCCCCGAGCTGCTCGCCCAGGCCGCCGTATACCCAGCAGGTTCCGCCAATGGCAGGGTCGAGCACCAGCCAGGAATCCCCGGCCTGGTTGCGCCCCTGGATCTCATATTCGCTGCCCGCCAGCAGGACACTGCGCACGGGATAATCGAGCGAAGGACCCGAGCGGCAGTTGGCCTCCGCGGCAGGGCGGAAGCGCGGCGGTTCGCGCACCTCCGGCGGCAGGGTTGGCACGAGGCTGTCGGGAGGCAGCAGGCAGCCTTCGCCAATAACATAGAATGAGCGCACGGGAGTGAACTCGCTGCGCAGGTACCCGCTGAACTCATACGGCAGTGGTTCACCCGCCAGGGGGATCGGCAGTTCCACATCCGGCACGAAGCGGATATCGGTCGGAGCAACGGTCATCGCCGTGGCAACCCGCCAGTAATACCAGCGGCAGGTATCCCAGCCTGCCATACCATGGAATGCGATCGAATAGTTGTACACTTCCGTGTCAAGCGCAGTGAAATCCGGGCTGGAACTGAGCTGCACTTCGATCGACTCCGGTGTGCAGGCGCTCTGGAACATCCAGGAGATGATGGCATCCGATTCGACAACAGCGCCATCCGGCAGGGAAAGGATCAATGGGGGGAGCAATTGAGTGCGATCACAGATCGGCCCGGTGTTGAATGCAACCGTTCCCGAATAAGGGTATTCTCCTGCCGACCAGATGATCTCGAAGTAATAATGTCCACCCGGCTCCAAGTCCAGATCGGGAATGTAGGTGCGGTCTGCCGGAAGCAGGTCATCCTCCAGCAGGGGCGTGCGGACAACCGCTCCTGATTCGGTGAAACTACGCGTGCCGATGCGGATGTGCTGTACTTCCGGGTCGCAGGCAGCATCCACCTGCCTGCCATCTTCATCTTCGATGTAATAAGCCCACTCGATCGTCCAGGATGTCAGATCCAGCACAGGGTTGCGGTAATTGGGCGTCGCCCCTATGATGTGGATCACCGCCGGGTCGCATGCAGGAAGGCTGTCATCCAGATTGCACGACGACAGGCTGGCACCCAGGAAAAACACCACCATGAGCAGGAAAACCTTTGAACGATCCATTTCTTCCTCCTATCCATCAGACCTATTTATTGACACACGGACTGTTAGGCGAGCCATTCGGGTCCCATTTGCAGGCAGGTTGGGCGCTGCAAGCTTTCTGATCCGCATTGTACTGCGCGCAGTTGAAGGGTATGCTGGTCGGCGTGGGCACGAGAGGCGAATGCGGCGGGTCAGGATCCATCAGTTGGACAAGGCTGACGTCACCGAGCACCTCGCCCAGTTCGCCGTTGACCCAGCAGCCATTCTCCCGGATCTCCTCGGGGGTCCAGGTGATGTCATCGTCAATATCCACCAGCCCGATCACCCAGGTCAATCCGTCCTGGCTGCGCCCCACCAGCGGGTATTCTTCCCCCTGGTGCAGTACGCGCACGACCGGGTAATCCATCGTCGGGCCGGAGCGGCAGTTGGCTTCCACCAACAGACGCACACTTGGAGGAACAAAAAGTTCGGGAGGGATCTCCGGATAACCCAGATCAGGCGGGCAGAACAAATCCCCAGGCTGAGTAATAAAGGAGCGCGTCTCGGACCATGGTTCAGACTCACTCCCTGCCATGTTTGCCTTCACATGCCAGAAGTAGGTGGTGCAGTTCTCCCAGCCAATATTCATAAACGAATACAGCCACATGTGCTCCAATGGCAAATCGGCATTCTCGATAATTGGATCACGGAAATCGTGAAATTTGGAGATCTCGATCGTGTAATGGTCGTCCGGCCAACAGGTCATGTCATTGCCCCATTCAAAATCCATCGAGGCGTTTGGATCCAGCCTCCAATTGTCCGGTGGCCAGCGCAGGCTCGGGGCACTCAGCGTGTCACTATCTGAACAGAGCGGCCCTGTGGAAAAATAACCAAATATCCCGCCGCCTTCATACAACTCCCCATCCCGAAGACCCACTTCATTAACATAAACATAATACGAGTGTCCAGGGAGAAGATCAGGAGCATCTGACGGCCATTCGAATTGTTCGTTCGTAGCAGTACCCCCCAGGAGGAAGTAGCCAGCACTGGCACCAGGAGGATAGTTCATCGAACTCCAGACCTGGATCCTATATTCAGACGGGACACAGGTGCTCGCCGGATCGATCGCCCAGGTGATCGTGGGCCGAAGATCATCAATGACGGAGAAACTAGCTGGCGAAACAAATTCGAAATTTGGCATGTTCAGCCAGTCGCATATCTCCGTTGGCCTTGTCGGGATCTCGCAGGCGGTCAACAGGACAGTCAGCAGCAGAAAAATGACCACTCCAACGCGGGTCAGGCCGATGCGTTCTACCATTGCTCCTCCATATTGAATTATGGTTATTTGTGAATCACGCCGGCAAGGGTTCCTGCGAAGAAAAAGCGCGCAATGGATGGAATTTACAACTATATTATAATGAGTGTAGTCACAAATACAATCCCCCCCCCACAAGCCCCCACAAATGAACTACTCCTGCAGGCAGTATGCCCGGAAAACAGGAAGAGCATGGATTTTTGCCGTAAAATCTATACACGAGCGATAGAACAGGACTATAATACTTTGAGGGGAAGGAGAAAAATCCTGCTTCAGGAGGTGACTGGCGAAGGAATAATACGATTGAGTCAAAATACTGCAACTGAATCCAATTCGAACCATACTCAGGAGGAGTAATTGCCAATGAATAAGCGATTCTACACTTTGATGCTGCTGGTTGTCTCGGCCAGCCTTATCCTGGCTTCCTGCACGCCAGGAGGAAGTTCCTCGAAGGACACCATCATCATCGGTGTCACAGATCAGATCGCCAGCCTCGATTCCGGTGACGCCTATGCCACCCACGACTGGGAGATCATCAAGAACATCGGTGAAGGCCTGCTGGTCTGGACACCAGGTTCAGCCGACGAACTGGTGCCGGGTATTGCTGAATCCATGCCTGAGATCTCAGCAGATGGCCTAACCTACACCTTGAAACTCAAGGCAGGCATCAAATTTGGTGACGGCCTCGAACTGACCGCCCCATTGTATGTTTCCCAGTTTGAGCGCCTGATGACGATCGGCCCGTCCTGCCCGAATGATGTTGCCGATACGCTGGTCATCCCTTATATTGACAGCGTCAGCGCTCCCGATGCCAATACCATTGTCTTCAAACTGAAGGTACCGATCGCCTTCTTCCCGCAACTCTTGGCTTCAGCACCCTACCTGCCCTCCCATCCGGATAAGTTCCCGGTTACGGAATGCGTCCTCTTCCCCGAGGCTCCGATCTACGGTGTTGGTCCCTGGTACATCAGCCAGTACACCCAGAATGAGCAGCTGGTGCTTCTCCCCAACCCGTATTACACCGGCGAACGCACCCCCCAGGTTGACCAGATCATCATCCGCTACTTCACCGATCCGCAGACCCTGGCCCTGGCGGTGCAGAACGGCGAAATTGACATCGCCTGGCGCTTCCTGGATCCGGAGCTGATCGATCAACTGCGCGATGTAAACGATGTCACCGTCGGGAGCATCCCTGGCGGCGCCATCCGCTACCTGATCATCAATCACACCATGGCCCCGATGGACGACCCCAACGTGGTCAAAGCCATGGCATCCACCATTGACCGGGATGCCATCATTGACACCGTTTATAACGGCGCGGCTGAGACCCTGCTCTCCATGAACCCGCCCGGTTTCCTGGGCGCCACGGAAGCGTTTGATACCTTGTATCAATCACCGAATATCGAAGCCGCCAACGCTTTCCTGGCTGACTCCGGGTACGATGCCAACAACAAGTGTGCCATTGAACTCTGGTACCCGCCCGATCACTACGGCGCGGCCACGGCGGCCTGGATGCAGTTGATCAAACAGCAGTTGGAACAGGCCAATTTTGTGGTTGACCTCAAAGCCCAGGAATGGAGCACCTATGCCAGCGCACTGACTGGCGGCGAATCGTACCAGGCAGGTGTGTTGGGTTGGTTCTATGACTACCCCGATCCATCCAACTACCTGGATCCATTCGTCTTCAACGGTGGCATGGGCACCAACGTGACCATGGCGGCGGAAGGCAGTTCCTACGGTGAACCGATCAACGACAAAGCCGCCCAACTGGTTGACCTGCTGGCTGAGGCGGACATTGAGACCGATATGGCTGCCCGCACCGAGCTCTACAAGCAGGCGCAGGATATCTATGCTGACCTGGTGGTGACCATCCCGATCGTCATCCTGGGAGAGCACATCACCTATCGTTCCAACATCTCTGGCATGTCCGAATTTGGCAACCAGGAAACATTGAATGTTGCCACGAACCTGGAGTTGAACTACTCCACCCTGGTCAAGAAATAGACTTTCACCTTGGAGGGCGGGGGGTTCCCCGCCCTCCAAAATTCATTCCCCAATTATGACGCCCATAGCCTTTATCCTTCTGATCATCGGCGTACCATCGCTGATCATGCTCCTGTATATCTTCATCAGGGGCTCCATGGGCATGCGCAAATACATCCTCACGCGCATCGCCCTGACGGTGCCCATGATCTTCATCCTCGCCTCCCTGGTCTTTTTCATCATGCGCGTTCTGCCAGGCGATCCGGTGCGCTCTGCGCTGGGACCGCGCGGGACAGAGATCCAGGCAGAGCACATGCGCGCCCAGTTGGGCCTGGATAAGCCCCTGATCGTCCAATATGGCAATTTCTTAAAGGATATCATCACCCTTGATTTTGGGAATTCCATGGTGGGCGGACACCGTCCGATCATTGACGAGATGAGTGAACGCTTCCCGGCCACACTGGAACTGGTCATTCCGGCCTCCATCCTGGCGCTGGTCATTGGCATCATCGGCGGCTCGATGGCAGCCGCCCATCGCAAGAAAGCGCTCGATTTCTCTTTCCGCATTTACTCGGTCATCATCTATTCCCTGCCGATCTTCTGGTTTGGCCTGATGCTCCAATTGCTCTTTGGCGTTAAGTTGAACCTGCTGCCAATTTCCGGGCGCATTGACCCGGTGATCGGCACCACCCTGCACCGGGTGACCAACATGTACCTGATCGATTCTCTGATCAGCGGGAATTGGCAAGCCCTGGGATCGGTGGTCACACATTTGATCCTGCCGACTGTGACCCTGGGGCTCGTTCTCTCTGGGGTGTTCGTGCGCATGACGCGCATCAATGTGATCGAGACACTGCAGGCAGACTATATCGCAGCCGCCCGTGCCCGCGGTATCCGGGAGCGCGTGGTCGTTTATGGCCACGCCCTGAAGAATGCCATGATCCCGGTCATCACTCTGATCGGTCTGCAAGTGGCCATCCTGCTGGCCGGCGCCGTCCTGACCGAGACCATTTTCAACTGGCCGGGGATGGGGGGCTACCTAGTGCAAAGGATTTCGGCCCGCGACTACACTGCCGTGCAAAGTGTCATCGCCATGTTCGCCCTGCTGGTTGCCCTGATCAGCCTGGCTGTGGATATCATTTACTCCCTGGTTGATCCGCGAGTGAGGTATTGAAATGTCCTCAGAAGAGAACATCAAAGCAGACAGCAAAACTGAGGCCTGGAGGCAGGATCTCACCAAGGTTGGTTTCGTGCGCCGCATCTTCATGGGGCGCAAGTGGTATGGCGCGGACTGGTGGTTTGTGGCGATCTCGGTGGTGATGGTATTGGGTTTCATTTTTGTGGCATTCTTCCCGGGCTTGCTGGCCCCCTATTCGCCGGAAAGCATCGTAGGTACCAGTTTTCTGGCACCGAGTACATTCCCGGAGGTTCCCGTACTTCTGGTTCAGGCATCCTCCCCAGCGCAAGGACTGGCCGACCTGGCCACCCCGGAGGACGCCGAAAAACCGGTGATCGGGGTGTTGATGGGCAGCCCCGCCGCCACGGCGCTGCGCGAGCATGCCCAGGAAATTGATGACCAACTGGTGCAGGAAGGGAACGGCCTGCGGCTGCGGCCCCGGATCGAGCGCTATGCCAGCGTTGAGGAACTCATGGAAGCCGTCAATTCAGGCACCATTGCGGCAGGTGTGGTGGACCTGAGCGAATTTGACGCCTGGGCTGCAGCATTCCCCGAGCTGCGCGCCGGCGATTTCATCACCGGCGAGACTGCCTCCGCCGGCGGCTTCATCATGGGGACGAACGACATCGGCCAGGATGTCTTAAGCCGCCTGCTGTGGGGCACACGCATCGCCCTGATCGTGGGCTTCAGTTCCTCGATCATTTCCTTGCTGGCCGGGCTACCGCTCGGCCTGCTGGCCGGTTATTTTGGAGGCGGCTTTGACCGCGTCCTGAGTCTGATCATGGACAGCCTGTATGCCTTCCCTGGGCTGATACTGGCCATCGCCATCACCGCCGTCCTTGGGCCGAGCATCTATAACGTCATCGTGGCTATTGCTGTTCTGTATGTGCCCACCTACTATCGCATCGTACGCGGACAAACCATGGCAGTGAAAGAGGAAGTGTATATTGAGGCTGCCAGAAGCATCGGCGCTCCCCGCTGGCAGATCTTGTGGCGTTACATCTATCCCAATGTGATCCCGTCTGTCGCCATCATCTTTTCGGTCAACGTTGCCGATGCCATCCTGACCGGCGCCGGTCTCTCCTTCCTGGGATTGGGCCTGCCCCCTACCATTGCCGATTGGGGCATTGACCTGGCCCGAGGCCAACGTTTCATTCAAACCGCCTGGTGGATGGTCACTTATCCCGGCCTGGCGATCATGCTGGTGGTGCTCGCTTTCACCATGATGGGCGAAGGGTTGATGGAAATCTATAACCCAAGATTACGGGAGCGCTGATGCCTGCAGAACCTTTGTATTCCGTCCGTAATTTGACAGTCGAATATGGCACTCGCGCCGGGGCAGTGAATGCTGTGGATGGCATTTCTTTTGACATCCGTCGGGAAGAGATCCTCGGTCTGGTCGGAGAATCCGGCTGTGGAAAGTCCACCCTTGGGAAAGCGCTCATGCGCCTGCACCGCCCTCCTGCCCGGATCGCCAGCGGTGAACTGTTCTTTGATGGCAGGGACCTGATGAAACTTCCGGAAAATGAGATGCGCGCCATCCGTGGTGCCGAGATCGGGATGGTTTTTCAGGACCCGATGACTTCCCTGAACCCCGTCCAGCGCATCGTCGAGCATATCACAGAAACTCTTGCGACCCATCAGCCGGGTATTACGAAAGAGCAAGCACGAGCGCGGGCGGTGGAAGTTGCCGAACAACTGGGGATACGCCGCGAACGGCTGGATGAATATCCTCACCAAATGTCGGGCGGCATGCGCCAGCGTGTCATGATCTCTCTGGCGCTGGCGCTGCACGCCAAACTGGTGATCGCCGATGAACCGACCACTTCCCTAGATGTGATCGTGGAGGCTAAGTTCCTGGACTTCCTGCGTGAATTGCGCAAGGAATTTGGCCTGACCATCCTTCTGATCACCCATAATATTGGTGTGGTGGCCGAAGTAGCAGACCGGGTGGCTGTCATGTATGCTGCCCGGATCATGGAGATCGGCGATGTGAAGAAGATCTTTGCCAATCCAAAACACCCCTACACGCAGGGGTTGCTGCAGTCCGTCCCCAACATTCAACTGGAAGAGGGAGAACCGGGCAAGCAAGCCAGTCTATATAAAATGGAAGGCATGCCTCCCAACCTTCTGCACCCGCCTGTTGGCTGTCGCTTCCATAACCGCTGCCCGCACGTGATGGAAATCTGCAAGGTGCAGGCGCCGGCCTTAGCGCAGGTGGGCGACGATCATCATGCCTCCTGCTGGTTGTACACTCAATCCGCTGCATGAACAGAGACGACGCATGACGAAAATGACCCCAGAAAAGAATTCCAGTGGGCTGGATACGCCCACACCCGATCTTGTCCGGCTGGAGGATGTTCGCAAGCATTTCCCCGTTCAATCGGGGGTGATCGCCACATTGCTTTCCGGCGGCAAGATCCCGGTCGTGAAGGCTGTGGATGGAATCAGTTTTTCCATTGCCAAAGGAGATGTTTTTGGCCTGGCCGGGGAGAGCGGTTCCGGGAAATCAACTGTTGGGCGGCTGGTGCTGCGCCTGTACCAACCCACCTCCGGCAAGGTATTCTTTGATGGCATGGAGATCAGCAACTTCCCGGAAGAGAAGATGCGACGCATGCGCTCCCGCATTCAACTGGTGTTCCAAGACCCGCTGGCATCTCTAAACCCGCGCATGACCATCGGGCAGGCTATCCAGCATCCGGTCAGCATCCACATGAAATCCCTCCCGCCATCGCAACAGCGACAGCGGGTGCTGGATATCCTCAATGCAGTGGGAATGCAGCCACCGGAATCTTATTACGATCTTTTCCCCCATCAGATCTCGGGCGGGCAGCGGCAGCGGATAGTCCTGGCACGCGCCATCGTCACCAACCCGGAGTTGATCGTGGCCGATGAACCGATCGCCATGGCGGATGTCAGCGTGCGCGCCCTTCTCCTTGACCTGATGAATCAGATCAAGCATGAATTCAACCTCACCTACCTGTTCATCACACACGACCTGGCAACTGCCAAGTACATCTGCAACCGGATCGGGATCATGTACCTCGGAAAACTGGTTGAGATCGGCACCTTGCACGAGGTCTATGCCAACCCGCAGCATCCCTACACGCAGGCTCTGCTGGCCGCTGTCCCAGTCCCCGACCCCTTGAAACGGCGCACCCAGCCCATGCCCGAAGGGGAAATCCCCAACCCGATCAACCCACCCTCAGGCTGCCGCTTCCATCCTCGCTGCACGCAGGCCAAGCCCGAATGCAAAGTGATTGATCCTGAATTGCTCACCATCGGCACTGACCATCAGGCTGCCTGCCTGCTCTTGAAATGATATACTTTCCCACTGATGACCGCCGGCCCATCAGGTCGACGGTCATTTTTTAATAGAATTAAAAAAGGCAGGCTCGACCTGCCTTCAGGGTTGATCCTGCCTTTTCAGGCGCGGAAAGGATCGATATCCGGGTTGGTGCCCGCCCATTTGCAGGCGGCTTTCTCCATTTGGTTGCACTGCAGACCGTGGGAACAGCGATGGGAAAGGAGGCGCGGCTGGTCGGGGAGGAAATCGATCGGATAGAGCACTTCCGCCTCCAGCGCCACCTGCTGGTTGACATGTTCGCAAAAACACACCCGCGTCACTTCCCATTGTTTCTCTGCCATACCTGCCTCCAAATCTACCAGTAGTGTACGGGATGCCGAGGCTATTCTCCAGTGACAGGCATCCTGAAACGAGGTGACGAATCGCGTTTTTTCGGACAACAGCAGTCCGATTGGTTAGTACTCACGGCCTTCCGTTTTGTCCTCACCAAGCAGGGCGGGAGCATCCTGCGCCTGCGCATCCACGATCTCGTCGGGCACATCCTTTTCGGCATCTTCCCAACCGGAGTCGACCACTTTTTCCAGCGCACCCATGTGTTCACGCACAACATCATCGGGGCACAGGGAGATGAACAGGCTGGTGCCCAACCAGAGGATGGCGGCATCATCCAGGGCGCCCACCATGGGCAGCACCAGACCGGGTACCAAGTCGACCGGCGCCACCAGGTAGATCACTGCCGCCACCGGCAGGATCTTGAGGAAGAAGTTCACGCGCTTGTCCCCCAGCAAGCGGAAGATGAGCTTGATATGCCGGATAAGATCCTGGAAAAACCCGCTGTTCTGGGAAGTGATCAATCCACGTTTATCTTTCATTTTTATCTCCTACTTTTTCAGGTCAAGAGCCGATGCCTGGTCGCAGTCATTGGTTGCGTTGACCCATAGATACTGGTAAATACGGAACAACTGCAGCGTGGTTTCGCCAACAAAGCGATCCATCTCTGCCGCAGAAAGGTAACTGTACTGGCGATGATAAGCGGCTTCCACTTCCGCGTCAATGCGCTGATAGTACTCTTGTATGTAAGCCACGCGCTGGCGCACCGCTTCCAGCGGGAGGAAATCCAGCCCACCTGTTGTGGGGATGCCATCCAGGAACACGCGCCAGAACAGGCAGTCGGGATGGTCGCGTACATATATATGATCCAGGCCGTACCAATCCTTTTTCACTTCCCAGATGAAATCCTTGTTGGCGGCGAATGCAGCCGCATGGCGCTGGTGGGTGGGGATGCCGATCTGCTCGCTCCACAGGTTGTCGGTGACCAGGTGGAAGAAGTACCCCAGCCGGAACGGCACCTGGGCTTGTTCCTGCCCGCCGCGCAGGGGCAGCAAATACCTGCGGTAGAATTCTAGGTCTGCAAGGTGGGGAAAAGCGCCAAAATGGGTCACCTGTGTCGGCGGATCGAACTGTTCCCATTTGGCATCGGGGATGCCCGAATCGGGGGCAATGCTGCCAACCGCAAAGGAAGCCGCGTCCAGCCCCGGGATGAGCCTGAGCAGGTTTTCGGCGAGGCGCAGGTGGACGATCCAGGAGGCCATGCCGGGATTATACATTGAATAGGGCAGTATTACCCCATCCAGCAGGGGAAAAGCATGGCGGGAAATCGGCATCTTATATCCATGGACATAAAAAAACAGGTTGAGAGGTTATGGGGTAAAATACTCTCCATGCAAGCATCCCTTGAAAAACTGCGTAAGTTCTTTCGCCTTGAACATGGTAACGGTTATTCCAATTCGGCGGTGATCGGTGGGCTGGCAAACATCCTGAACTTCTGGGAAAGCGAAGCCCGCCAGGACAACCTCCCGGAGGAGATCATCCAGGCAACCCGGGCAGCCCTGCAAGGTTACGCCCCTCTTTCTTCGATGGAGCGCGCCGCGACCCTGAAGGAACTGTGGAACAAGATCCTGGAACTGGCTCCCGATACCGCCCCCACGCTTCCCAAGGCATCCCTACCTCCCCGCCAACCCCTGCCGCAAGCCCGTCCCCAGCCGCAGCCCAAACCGCTGCCTGCGGAACCAGTACTGGATCCTTCCAGGGAAAGCCCGCAGCCGGAACAGATCGGAGAGACCGATCAAACCCCGGTACCAACACCTGCCCCCGCGCAAGATGAGCCCGTCCCGCAGCAAGAGCAGGCCCAGGAACCAGCGCCTGTCCCTGTGCAAGATCAACCTGTCCGGCAACTGGAACAGGTACAGGAGTCAGCACCTGCCCCTGCCCCAAAGGCAGCACCCCCGGCAGCGCCCAAACCCGGCCGCGCCGAAAGCCGTCCAGGAGGCGTCACCAGCAAGCGTCCAATCGCCCTGAATGCCTCGCTCACGGTGCTGGCAGGAGTTGGACCGCGGCATGCCACGATGCTTTCCCGACTGGGGTTGAGCACGCTGGGCGATATGCTCTATAATTTTCCGCGCCGCTACGATGATTATTCGGCGCTCAAGCCGATCCGCGACCTGACCTACAACCAGCAGGTGACGGTGATCGGCACGGTCAACTTCACCGAGGCGCGCAAGACGCGCAACGGGCGGATGCAGATCTTCGAGGCAGTGATCAACGATGGCACCGGCAGCCTGCGGCTGACCTTCTTCAACCAGCCTTGGCTGGTTAACCGTATTAGGGAGGGCGAAGCGATCTCGGTCTCCGGCAAAGTGGAGCAGTACCTGGGGCGGATGGTGATGAACAGCCCCGACTGGGAACCAGTGGAAGTGGAAAACCTGCACACCAACCGCATCGTGCCAGTTTACCCATTGACCCAGAACGTGACCCAGAAATGGCTGCGCAAATTGATGCACCAGGTGGTTACCTACTGGGCGCCCAAGCTCACCGATCACCTGCCAGCGGAGGTCTGCACTTCCGCCAGCCTGCCCGACCTGGGCAATGCCCTGCTGCAGGTGCACTGGCCTGCCTCCCAGGAAAAATTACAGGAGGCCCGCCAGCGCCTGGCTTTTGATGAGATCTTCTTCCTGCAGATGGGCGTCCTGCGCCAGCGCCGCGACTGGCGGTCGGTAACCGGGCGCGTCTTCGCAGTGGAGGCTGACTGGCTGGCATCCCGCCTGGCAGCACTCCCCTATACGCTTACCGGCGCCCAACTGCGTGCCCTGGATGCCATCCGCAGCGACCTGGCCTCCGGACAACCGATGAACCGCCTGCTGCAGGGGGATGTCGGCTCAGGCAAGACGATCGTGGCCGCCCTGGCCGCGGCGATGATCACCGCCGGGGGGGCGCAGGCAGCGATCTTGGCGCCCACCTCCATCCTGGCAGAGCAGCATTTCCGCAATTTCCAACACGCCCTCGCCGGGGAGGATGGCCTGCTGCACCCGGAACAGATCTGCCTGCTGGTGGGTGACACGCCGGAGAAGGAAAAAGAACAAATCCGCCTCGGGCTGGCAAGCGGAGAAGTGAAGATCGCCATCGGCACACATGCCCTGCTCGAAGACCCGGTGACCTTTGCCGATCTACAGTTCATCGTGGTGGATGAACAACACCGCTTTGGGGTGGAGCAGCGCGCCATCCTGCGCTCCAAAGGTACCAACCCGCACCTCTTGGTGATGACAGCCACGCCTATTCCGCGTTCCCTCGCCCTGACCCTTTATGGCGACCTGGACCTTTCGGTGATGGATGAACTGCCCCCCGGCCGCCTGGAGATCCCGACCCACGTGCTGACGCCGAACGAACGGGAACGCGCGTACAGCCTGGTTCGCAGCCAGGTGAAGGACGGGCACCAGGCTTTCATTGTTTACCCGCTGGTGGAGGAAAGTGAAAAAAGCGAACTGCTCGCCGCCACTGAAGATCATGAACGCCTGCAGAAGGAAGTCTTCCCTGACCTGCGGTTGGGACTCTTGCATGGGCGCATGAAACCCAATGAAAAAGAGGCGGTCATGCTGGCTTTCCGTGAACGGCAGTATGACCTGCTGGTCTCGACCACGGTGGTGGAAGTGGGTGTGGATGTCCCCAATGCCACCGTGATGCTGGTTGAAGGCGCCAATCGTTTTGGCCTGGCGCAGCTCCATCAACTGCGCGGCCGGGTGGGTCGCGGCGAGGCACAGTCCTACTGCCTGCTGATCCCCGACCACGAAGACGCGACCGAGAACGAACGCCTGCAAGCCATGGCGGAGACCAACGACGGCTTCATCCTTGCCGAGCGTGACCTGCAGCAACGTGGTCCTGGCGAATTCCTGGGCACCCGCCAGGCTGGCTTCGCCTCCAGCCTGAAGATGGCCTCGCTCAGCGATGTGGCCTTGATCGAAAAAGCCCGCCAGCAAGCGCAGTCGCTCTTTGCCCGCGACCCCGACCTGCAGGACCCGGAACATGCACTCCTTGCTGAAGCCCTGACCCGTTTCTGGAGCCCAGGTAAGGGGGATGTGAGTTAGCTCTACGTTCAGGAGGAATATGGTCCGCGCCTTGTTTCCAGGTACATTTGACCCCGTTCATCTCGGACATATCGATATCGCCAAGCGGGCTGCGCGCCTGTTCGATGAACTGCTGATCGGTGTATATGACCGCCCGCTTAAGAACCTGATGTTCTCCCCGGAAGAACGCATTTCACTGGTGGCGGAGGCGCTCAAAGGTGAACCCAAGATCAGGATCGTGGGCTACAACGGCCTGACCGTCAACTTTGCGCGCGAGGTGGAGGCCCAGGTGGTAGTGCGCGGCCTGCGTGTGTTCTCGGATTTCGAATTCGAGTTCCGCATGGCGCTGGCAAACCACCGGTTGGCTCCGGATATCGAGGTGGTGGTCTTCATCACCAGCGAGGAACACACCTTTCTTTCAGCAAGCACTGTGCGCGAGATTATCTCGCTTGGTGGAGATGTCTCCAGCATGGTGCCGCCGCACGTCAACAAGGCACTCATGACCAAGGTGGCCGGCCTGAATGAACAACAGTTACGCCCATTCGGGATTAAAGTATAATTGAGATATGCCCGCGGAGGCTCGCATGGACATTCTGCAATTCGTAGATCGCCTGGAAGAACTTTTCAATCAAAGCCGTCCCATCTGGTTGACGCACAGCGTCATCGTGGACGAAGACAAGTTCTTGGATATCATTGACCAGATGCGTATCGCCGTGCCCGAGGAGGTCAAGAAGGCACAGCAGCTCTACGCCCAGAAGGACCGCATCCTGGCCCAGGCACAGGAAGAGGCCAACCGCACCCTGGAACTGGCGCGCCAGAAGGCAGCCGAACTAGTGGAGAAGGAACCGTTGTCGTTGGAAGCCCAGCGCCGTGCATCCCAGATCATCGACCAGTCACGCGCCGAGGCAGAGGAGATCAAGTATGGCGCAGACCAGTACTCGCGTGAAGCCTTGTCCAACCTGATCGGCGAACTGGAACGCACCCTCACCCAGGCTCGCAATGGGTTGATGGTGTTGGAACAGAAGCGCCCATCCACTCCACAGAAATAAAATAAAAACAGCCTCCGCTTGATGCGGAGGCTGCAAGTTTTCACTGGGGGATTAGACCACGGTGGTATCCAATTTGCGGATGACCATCACCACTTTACCCTTGATCTCCAGGGGTTCGCTCTTCTCGATATAGATCGGATCCATGGTGGGGTTGGCGGGCTGGAGGCGGTAGCGATCTTTTTCCTTGAAGAAGAACTTCAGCGTGGTTTCATCGCGTGCCGGGAGCCAGACGGCGACCATGTCTCCATTCCGGGCATCGTTGGTGCTCTTCAGGATGACGATATCGCCATTGTTGATCATGGCATCGATCATCGAATCTCCCTGTACCTTGAGGGCAAAGAGTCCCCTGGCCTTTTCGCTTTCCGGCAACAGGCTGCGGGCAACATCCACACCGTTGATCTCGTCGCCGATAAAGGCTGCCTGCGGGTCCGGGAGCAGGATGGGGAGACCAGCGGCGATCGGCCCGAGGATGGGGACGCGCAACAGGTCCTTGCTGTTGATATGGGTAGGCCGGACAGCGCGGGAGAACTTTGGATCGCGCTCGATCAGACCCATTTCAGTCAATTGCTTGAGGTAATAGGTCACCATCGAGGTGGAGGTGACTCCCACCTCCTCGCCGATCTCGCGTATGGAGGGAGGAAAACCCTCTTCATAACGCTGGATGATGAAGTCCAAGATCCTATGATGCCGGTCAGTCATGCCTTTGCGGGTACGGACCATCATTGGTTCCTTCCTTTCCGAGCATATTCGCTCATTTTTTCTATCACGATAATACACGAACATACGTTCTGTGTCAAGGGTTGGAAAGGACCTTTTTTACAGCTAAAATGCATGACTTTCACCCCAAACGTGGCTCAAAAAAAGTCAACACTCTCCCTGGTTCGTACATCCCAGAGCAACGGAGTGCTCTGTTCGAGTTTACTGATAGCATCGGCTGTGTAGCCTGACCAAACGAGGGCATTACACCCAGGTGCGCCGGCGCATCCACAGGAACATGGAGATTGGTAGCAACAGGCAGACCCCCAGAGTAACCAGGAAGGCCGGGCGGCTGGTCCATGCCAGCAGGCCGGCGGTGGGCTCAAAGAAGTTCATGCCAAAGAAACTGGCGATGAACGAGATCGGCATGAACACGGTGGTGATGATGGTCAGGGTCTTCATGACCTCGTTCATGCGGTTATTGATGACCGAGAGATAGATATCCAGGGCACCTGCCACCAGGTCACGCATGGATTCATTCAGGTCGTGCAGCCGCACCAGGTGGTCATAGACATCGCGGAAGAAGATGCGGTCGTTCCGGTCGATCACGCGGTAATCATCACGCGCCAGCTTGTTGAGTACCTCGCGCTGGGGTGTAATCACCCGCCGCATGGCCAGCAGCATGCGCTTGAGAGCGAACAACGATTCCAGCGTGCCAGGGTCCGGCTTGGTGAATATCTGATCCTCCAGATCATCGATATCCTTGTCGATCTGCTCGACGATCGGCATATAGGCAGCTACGATGTAATCAGTGATCTTGTAAAGCAGATGGTCCGCGCCTCCCTGGGTATGGCGTAGATCGCGCCGGCAAGCCTCCCAGACCTGGTCAAGACCCGGGATTTTCTCATCATGGTGGGTCACCACGTAGTTGCTGCCCAGGAAGATATCCAATTCACTGGCGCGCAGGGAATATTCATCCGCAGTGTTAAAATCCAGCGCGCTCAACACAATGTACAAGTAATCCCCCCAGTCATCCACCTTCGGGGCGTGTGTCTCCTGGAGAGCATCATCCACCGCCAGGGGGTGAAAATTAAACACATCACGCAGGATGGGCTCGCAGTTGACATCCGGCTCGCCATCGAAATCGACCCAGACCAGGCCTTTCTTGTCATTCAGCGCATGGGCCAGCTTCTCTGTGGGGTAATCCATCTGCAAGCCGGAAGAAAGCGGAGAAGAATAAAGGATATGGATCATGCAGCCTCCAAGGGTTGGAATGCTCTGATTCTAGTCTAAAACCGCGTTTTAAGGCAAAATAACCGCCAACCGGAACCAGCTTCAAGGGAAATTTCAATAATATTAAAGTAATCTTTAAGATTATTGAATAATACTATTGACTTTTTTATAATCCCGTGCTATTATTTCAATCAGATTGATATGGTATTTCGATTAATAAGGAGAGACGCCATGAATTCACTTTATCAAGCCTACCAGGCCTACGAACGCAGGATACTGCACGGAGAGCTGGACACTAGGAAGCCCGTCACCCCCAGAACCATTCGCTTCTCGTTCACCTACCGCCTCGGTGACCTGCTCCTGCACCTTGGGCTGAAGCTCAAGCGCCGCGCCCTGGCGGGTCATGCCATCACCTTTGCAACCATGGCGGAGAAATGATGATGAAAAGCACACTCATTAAATGCCCGGTTTGTGATGGTGAACTGGCTGTCACCCGCCTGCACTGCGATACCTGCGATACCACCATAGAGGGACGCTTTGCCAACGGCACCTTTGCCACCCTGACCACGGAACAACAGGATTTCATCGAGACCTTCGTACGCGTGGAGGGCAAGATGAACCGCATGGCTGAGGAGATGGGATTATCCTACCCCACCCTGCGCAACCGCCTGCACGAGATCATCCGCTCCCTGGGGTATGAGCCAGGCAAGGATGAAGCCACCGATGTACCTGACGAAAAACGCCGTGACGTTCTGGAGCAGCTCGATTCCGGCGCGATATCCGCTGAGGAAGCCATGCGTCTCCTGCATGGAGAGGAGTGAGAAATGCAAAACCAAACCATTTCTACCACACCAAACGTGCATGTGATCGTTGAACCCATTCCTGGCGACTTGCGCGTGGCCGGCTGGGAACGTCCTGAGATCATGGTCAAAACCGATGGCGATGAACTGACCCTGGTGAGTAACAACGGCCAGGCACGCATCTCCTGTGATGAAGACCTGATCATTTATGTTCCCCTCCAGGCCAGCCTGGAGATCCAGGGGGTTTCCGGCGATGCCTCTTTGCAAGCCCTGAAAGGCGTGGTGCAGATCGGCCCGATCGCCGGCGACCTGACCATGCATGAGACGGGTCCGGTAACGATCGATTCCGTCTCCAGCGATGTGACCCTGCGTAATGTGGGTGCTGTGACTGCCGGATCGATCGGCGGGGATTTCACACTGCGCATCAGCAAAGGACCCTGCGCAGTGGAGACCATCGGCGGGGACGCATCCATCCGCGATGTGCACGGCGAAGTTGCGGTGCAAAGCGTTGGCTCCGACCTGTACGTGCGCAACGTGCAGGGCAGTGTGAATGTCAATGCCAGCGCGGACGTAGCCCTGTACATCGAGCCCCTGCCAGGGTGCACCTACCACGCCACCGCCGGTGATGACATCATCGTCCGCCTACCCTGCGAAGTGGATCTGGAACTGCACCTGGTGGGCACAGACGCTGATAATGTACGCGTGGATATTCCCGGACTGGATTTCCCCGGCGATGCCCAGGTGTACGATCTTGTCATTGGGGAAGAACAGGAAAATATCGCCAAGATGTACCTGACCTCCGGGGACGACTTGCTGGTGACCTGCCAGGCCGGTGCATGGGAATCGGCTGCCGATTTCGGTGTGGGCATGGCCGATGGCAGCAGTTGGGGCATTCCCCCCATCCCACCCCTGCCTCCGGATTTCTCCGACCGCATCAACCGCCGGGTGCAGGCTGCCATGGAGCGCGCCCAGTCCCACATCGAATCCGCTGGAAAGCGCGCCGAAGTCACCGGGCGCAAGGTGGAAGCCGCCGTGCGCCGCGCCGAAGCCAAGGCGCGTGCTGCCGAGGTGCGCGCCCGCCGTGGCGCCAAGGTGAATCTCAATATTGGCCGCTGGGAATGGGATATCTCCCCGCAAAGCCCGGTGGATGCCCCCAGCCCGGTCTCGGACGAAGAACGGCTGACCATCCTGCGCATGCTGCAGGAAAAGAAGATCAGCCTCGAAGATGCCGAAAAACTACTGGCCGCGCTGGAAGGAAAATAGATCCAGGTGCGAGGGTGCGGGCTCTACCCCGAAACCAACGCACAATTTGCACCTTGCCCCCGTGCCCCTCTTCCCGAGGGAGGGGCCGGGGAACAAGGAACACAGGAGGATGAAATGACAGATACTGAACGCGAGCAGGTATTGAAAATGATCGCCGAGGGGAAGATCACCGCCGAGGCCGGCCTGAAATTGATGCAGGCGCTGGAAGCGGACGCCCCCGAGGACGAAACCCCACCCGCCAGGATCGATGCCGAGGCGGCACCCAACCCTCCACCACAGGCGGAGCCTTCGGGCATGGATGCTGACCCCAAGATCGCCAAAATCAAGGCAACGGCGCGCCGATTCTGGCAGGTCCCGCTGTGGATCGGCATCGCCATCCTGATGGCAAGCGCAGCGGGGATGTACGCCCTGATCCGGGACGGGCAGATGAATTTCTGGTTCTACTGCCTGCTGACTCCCCTGCTGTTGGGAGTGTTGGTGATCGCCGCCGCTGCCGGCTCACGCACGGCGCGCTGGATCTTCGTTGATGTCCAACAAAAACCGGGCGAAAAGCCACAGCGCATCTTCCTGGGTTTTCCCCTGCCGCTCAGGCTCACCGCCTGGTTCATGCGCACCTTCGCACACAAGATCGACGACCTGAAGGACAAGAACATGGATAAGGTCATCGAGGTGCTCGAGAGTGGCCTTTCCGGTGATGCACCCCTGATCGTCAACGTGGACGAGGGCGAGGACGGCGAACGCGTGAAGGTTTACATCGGCTGAAGAAAAAATGGATACTGCCGCTGTGGAAACCGTGCAAGTCAAGAAGAAACCGCTGCTCAACGGTTTTATCCTGTTGTTCCTGCTGGCCATGATCCTGGCAAACATGGGCGGGAACATGTATGGCCCGCTGATGTCCATCTACATTCGCGATCTGGGCGCCACGGTTCCGCAGATCGGCCTTTTCTTCACCCTCTCTTCCATTATCCCGCTGGCCCTGCAGATCCTGGGTGGCTGGATCTCGGATACGTTGGGGCGGCTGAAAGCCATCGCCATCGGCAGCGTGGTGGGCATCCTCACCTACGTGGCGTTGCTGCTGGCACCCAGCTGGCAATGGCTGCTTTTCGCCTCGGCATTTGGCGCTATCACCGGCGCGCTGGTGGGTCCCAGTTTTGATGCTTTCATTGCTGAACAGTCCAGCGAGGAAAACCGGGCCAAGATGTTCGGGGTTACCCAGGCACTGTTCGGTGTCGTTGGCTTCATCGGTCCAGCACTGGGCGGCTGGCTTGCCCAGGTGCGCGGATTCAAATTCATGCTGCTGATCGCCGGGATCATGTATATCTGCGCCACAGTTATCCGGGTCAGCATGGCACGCGGGGTTGCGCACAGCAGCGGTAAGAAAAGTGAAAAACTCACCTTCTCTGGCTTGAAAGCCAACCTGGGCGCCATGTTCGGCCTGCTTTTTGCCGGTGGTGTGGTGACCTGGATCCTGATCACCGATGGCGTACGCGATACTTCCTTTGCCCTTTCGATGAACCTGTTTTCCGTCTATATGCAGGATATTGGTGGATTGAGCTTGCAGCAGATCGGCCTGACCAGCAGCGTCTTTGGTCTGCTGATGATGCTGACCGTCATCCCGGCGGGTATCCTGGCAGACAAGGCCGGTGAGCGAGTGGGGATCGCCCTGGGCTTTGCCCTGGTGGGGCTCTCCCTGGGGATGCTCGTCTTCCTGCCCTTTGGCGCCTTTGGGTTGTACCTGCTGGGCTGGGGGCTGGCAGGCATGGGTGTGGGTCTCCTGCAACCCGCCTACCAGTCATTGATCAGCAAGGCTGTGCCGGAGAAACTGCGCGGCACGGCTTTTGGCTTGTTCAGCACCAGCCTGGGCCTGGTCTCGCTGCCCGCACCCTGGATCGGAGCGCAATTGTGGCAGAGCGTCAGCCCGCGCTTCCCATTCCTGATCACCATTGGCGTGATCTTCCTGTCCATCATCCCGGTCTGGCTAAAGTTCAAACTGCCCAAGAATACCGCCGAGGGCAGCAGCCAGCCGGTCCCAGAAAACTCATAACCGCCGTACCACCCTTGAAAGGAGGCAAACAATGGCTACCATGGAAGAACGCATGAAAATCTTGAAAATGATCGAGGAAGGCAAACTCAGCCCTGAGGAAGGCGCCCAACTGCTTTCGGCACTGGGGCGCAAAGCCGCACCCGGGATCCCGAGCCTGGGCACAAGCAGTGCCAAATGGTTGCGCGTGCGCGTCACCGACCTGCGTACCGGGCGTGCAAAAGCCACGGTACAAATCCCGCTGGCACTGATGGATGCCGGGATGAAGATCGGGGCCCACTTCGCCCCTGAGATCGATGGTGTGAACATGGATCAGTTAATGAATGCCTTGCGCTCCGGCATGACCGGGAAGATCATTGACGCCACCGATGAAGAGGATGGCGAGCACGTCGAGATCTTCGTGGAATAGACTGGCATTCTGGCTGCTGGAACAACCAGCCAGCGGCATCAAGAGAAGCGCATGAAAGCAGATCACATGAAAAACAAGAAACCACCCCTGCTGACAAGCACACTCACCATCCTGCTGGTCAGCATGATCGCCGCCAACATTGGCGGGCAAATGTATGGACCCTTGTTACCCCTCTACGTCCAGTCACTGGGCGCAGATATTGGGCAGATCGGACTCTTTTTCACCCTGGCGATGATTGCACCGCTTCTGTTCCAGATCCTGGGCGGGTGGCTTTCGGATGCGATCGGGCGCGTACCCGCCATGGCCATCGGCAGCATCGCCGGCTTCATCGGTTACCTGGTCTTTGTGGTCTCCCCTTCGTGGGCCTGGCTGCTGGTCGGCATGATGGGGCTGGCAATGGCTTCCTCCTTCGTGGGACCCAGTTTCCAGGCACTGGTGGCTGAACAATCCACCGAGGAGACGCGCGGGCGCGTCTTTGGTATCGTCCAGAGCCTGTTCTTGGTGGTGGGCGTCATCGGGGCGCCGCTGGGCGGTTTTTTGGCTGACCGGGCTGGCTTCCGCTGGATGTTCGCTGTGGCAGCTGGATTGTACGGCATCGCCACGATCATCCGCTTGTTCATGGCACGTAAACTACGCAAGCAGGAAATGCAGGCTGCAGGCGCGGCAGGTGCACCACGCCGTGTTCCCTCCTTTGCTCATCTCAAAACCAGCATCACTACCCTGGTCGGCCTGATGGTCGGGGGTGGGATCGTCACCTGGATCTTCATTTCGGACGGGGTCGGGGATGTGACCTTCAGCATGGTGGGCAACTTGTTCCCGCTCTACCTGAATAACATCATCGGCCTGACCAAGACCCAATTGGGCGTGCTCGGTGCAGTGGCATCCATCGTCACCATGGCACTTACCGCCCTGGGCGGGCTGCTTTCTGACAAGGTTGGGGAGCGGGTCGGTATCGTGCTCGGCAGCCTGTTCAGCGGCGCAGCCATCTTCATGATGCTCAACGTCCAATCCTACTTCCTCTTCATCATCGCCTGGGGCTTGCTGGGTGTCGGGCAGGCGCTCAACGGCCCAGCCTACAACTCGCTCATCTCCAAGGCGGTTCCCAGCCACCTGCGCGGCACTGCCTTCGGTTTCTTTTCCACAAGTCTGGGAGTGATCTCCCTGCCTGCACCTTATCTTGGCACTGCGTTGTGGCAGAAATTCGGGCCGCGCATGCCTTTCTACGTCCCATTGACTGCCATGCTGCTCATGCTCCCGGTGATCTGGTTCAAGTTCAAGCTCCCCAGGAACGGGGCCACGGCTGAACAGGCCCCGCCCGCAGAGCTTGCTCCGGAGCCATCCAAATAACCGCTGCCTTGATGGCGGCATTCAGGAAAGGAATTGCCATGTCAGAAGAAAAGTTCGAACAGGTTTTCCAGGTATCACAGGCCTGCAAATTGGAAGTTGGCAATATTCGCGGCTCCACCCGGCTGCAGGCTGGCGAGGACGGGCAGATTCACGTCGTGGCGCTGAAGGACACCTCCAGCGGGGATGAGAAACGCACAGAGATCGAAATGACCCAGGCAGCCGATGGACTCGTCCAGGTGAAGACGCGCTACCCTGAGGGATCCTTTGGCTGGCTCTCGGGTTCAAAACCCTGCAAGGTGGAGTATGTGATCACAACGCCGCGTAACTGTACTCTCAAGATCAGCGGGGTGAGCAATGATACCCGCGCAGCAGGGTTCGAAGGGACGCTCTCCTTCCATTCGGTCAGCGGGGACATCTCCCTGGAAGACCTGGCAGGCGATTTGTTGGTCAACACCGTCAGCGGTAATGCCAGGTGCAAGCGCATTGCTGGTAAAATCAACCTGCATACGGTCAGCGGGAATGTGGACTGCCAGGTGGTTTCAGGCAGTGTGCACGTGGAAACCGTCTCCGGGGACGTGCACCTGCTTGAATCCACCCTTCTGACAGTCGACGCCACTTCAGTGAGCGGCAATCTAAAACTGGAGACTTCGCTTGGCGAGGGTCCTTACCACTTCCACTCCGTATCAGGCAACGTGCAACTGAGCCTTCCGTCCGAAACCCACTGCTCCGCGGAACTGCACTCGGTCAGCGGGCGCATCATGACCACCCTGCCGGCGAGTTCGCTCTCCCACCGCCATGGGAACCAGAAGGTCGAAATCCAGGGAGGTGGTGCACGGGTTTTCTTGAGCAGTGTCTCTGGTGAGTTGATACTGAATTCATGAATCACATAAAAGTCTCGCTGCAGATCTCTTTCATCAATGTGACAGTGCAGGTCAGAAAGGCCTGCACTTGCCGCGTAACCTCATAAGGAGCAATCACATGGAAGAAAAACTGGCACAATTGAAAACCAAACTAGCGGACCTGTCCGACCTCGGTCAGGCCGCGGCCTTGTTAGGCTGGGACCAGCAAACCTACATGCCCCCTGCGGCAGCCGAAGCGCGCGGCAACCAGGGCGCCATCATCGGGCGCATCTTGCAGGAATGGGCAACCGCACCAGAGCTTGGAAAACTACTTGAAGAGTTGCTGCCCTACGCAGAAACACTCGATCCCGACTCGGACGATGCCCGCCTGATCAAGGTGAGTTCGAAAGACTATGCGAAGGCTACCTGCGTGCCGACCGAATACGTGGTCGAATTCGCCCAGGTTACCGCGCTCGCCCAGCAGGCCTGGATCGAAGCCCGTCAAGGATCAGATTTCTCCGTTTTCCAACCGCACCTGGAGAAGGTGGTCGAGTTGCGCCGCAGGTACGCATCCTTCTTCCCCGGCGTGGATCATCCCTATGACGCCCTGCTGGATGATTTTGAACCGGGCATGAAGACCGCAGACGTGAAAGCCATCTTCTCCCTCCTGCGCCCGCAACAGGTGGAACTGCTCCAGGCCATCGCCAGCAAGCCCATGGTGGAGGACTCCTTCCTGCACCAGCCTTTTGAAGAGCAGAAACAGTGGGACTTTGGCGTGGAAGTGATCACCCGGTTCGGGTTCGACTGGAAACGCGGCCGCCAGGATAAATCCGCCCATCCTTTCACCCAGGGTGCGGGGATCAATGACGTGCGTATCACCACGCGCATCGACCCCAACTTTCTCAACCCGATGCTCTTTGGCACCATGCATGAATGCGGGCATGCCCTGTATGGGCTGGGTACCGCCCCCAATCTGGACCGCACCGGGCTGGAGGGTGGCGCCTCTCTTGCCGTGCACGAATCACAAAGCCGCATGTGGGAAAACCTGGTCGGGCGCTCTCTACCCTTCTGGCAGCATTTCTACCCGCGCCTGCAGGAAGTCTTCCCCTCCCAGTTGGGTAATGTGCCGCTGGAGAAGTTTCACAAAGGCATCAACAAGGTGCAGCCTTCCTTTATCCGCGTGGAGGCCGACGAGGCGACCTACAACCTGCATATCATGTTACGCCTTGAGATCGAGATCGCGGTCATCGAAGGTACCCTGGCAGTAAAAGATCTGCCCGAGGTATGGAACACCCGCATGCAGGACTACCTCGGCGTCACCCCTCCCAACGATGCGCAGGGCGTCCTGCAGGACATCCACTGGTCGTTCGGCGGCTTCGGCTACTTCTCCACCTATGCGTTGGGCAACCTGGTCTCCGCCCAGTTGTGGGAGAAGATCAACCAGGATATCCCCGACTTGACCGAACAGATCCGCTCCGGCAAGTTCGAAAATCTGCTTGGCTGGCTGCGCACCCATATTCATGCCCATGGGCGCAAATTCGAGCCTCAGGAGTTGGTGCAGAAGGTTACGGGTTCGAAGATCGACCCGGCGCCGTATATGCGTTACCTGCGTCAAAAATACGGCCAGATCTACGGGCTGTAACGCCAACCCGCTTGCAAATCCTATACCTGCCGCCGTACCTCGTAAGACGGTCCCCAAAGAGGGCGGCGGCAGGTACGTTGAAAGACATCTTGATGGGCATGAAACTGCTGCTCATGGGGTTGACCACCCGTCTGTGGAGGACAGTGTAAATGAGTATGATCCACCAGTGTACGAGTGACTCGGATTTCGACACCTTCATTGTCATGCAATTTGAAGCTGCCGGGGAAAATGACATGGTCGATCTGTCCAAACCTCTCGCTGAACAGCGTCAGGCACACCGGGCAGAATTATTGAAGTTCCTCGCAGGAAAGCAGAAAACCGGGGTCTTCTTCGCAGTTGATGAAGACGATCACCCGCTGGGATACGTATGGGTCTCCGAGCGCGGCTACCTGGATCCATGGGATGCGCAGCCTGAGCCTGCCTGGGTCTATGATCTGCGCGTGGATGCGCGCCAGCGCGGCCAGGGACTTGGGCAGGCTCTGATGCGGCAGGCTGAGACCTGGGCTGACCAGGAGGGGTTCAAACGGATTGGACTGCATGTATTTGGTGTAAACCAGACCGCCATCAAGCTGTATAACAGGCTTGGGTATACTGCGTTGAATTGCCAGCTCCAGAAGAATATCTATGGCCTGCCATCCACGCGGGTGCCTGGAGATGGCCGCTACCTGGTCCAGCCTCTTCCGCCCGGGACCGACCCGGCTCCCTTGATCGCCCTATGGAAAGAGAACTTCTCCGGCGTGGCGCAATCCATCTATCATGTCCCCGCCGATCGAATCCAGGAGCGGTTCGAAGCGTTTATCAAGGAGGTTCAATTCGATCGCCCGGAAGTGGAAACCTTTGTCGTCAAGGACCAGAGCGATGCGCTATTCGGTTTCATGCGTTTGACGGTCATCGACCACCATGGTAAAAAGGGCGCCTGGATCAGCACTCTCCAGACCGTGCAAGAGTTGGATGAAGTCGTCGGCGTACTGCTGGATTTTGTTGAACGCTGGGCCTTCCAGAAAGGAATCTCCCAAATCGCGACAGGCAAACTTCCGCAAGACGATGGTTTGCTCTGCTTCCAGCAAGCGGGCTATACCACCAGTAATCTCTACATGTTCAAATTTCTTCCTGAGACACATTCGATTGTAAAGTAACGACAACGGAGTTTACATGGATACCTCTACGTCCTCACCCAAGCGACCGACTGGCATGTTTGCCTTCATCATTGTCTGGCTGGGACAGATCATCTCCATCCTGGCCTCCGGCATGAGCGGTTTTGCCCTCAACATCTGGCTGTTCCAACAGACGCGCTCGGCGACGATGATGGGTATTGGTTTTGTTTGCTTCATTCTGCCATTCCTGCTTCTTTCCCCCATCGCCGGGGTGATGGTCGACCGCTATAACCGCAAGCTGATGATGATGGTCAGCGACCTGGCCGCAGTGACAGCCACTGCCGGAATCCTTATCCTGCAGGCCAACGGGAACCTGCAGGTCTGGCACCTGTTTGCCGCCAATGTGCTCTACGGATTGGGGAATACCTTCCAATGGCCTGCCTATTCGGCAGCGATCAGCACGATGGTCAAGAAGGAGCAGTACGGCCGGGCGAATGGACTCATGTCATTAATGGAAGCCGGGCCAGGCGTGCTGGCCCCCATTCTGGCCGGGGCGCTGCTGCCGCTCATGGGACTGACCGGGCTGCTGCTCATTGATGTGACCACCTTCTTCATCGCCATCGGCGCCTTGCTGGTTGTGCATGTGCCCCAGCCGGAGAAGACCGTGGAAGGGCAGAAGGAGAAAGGCAACATCTGGAAGGAAGCAGCCTACGGCTTCACCTACATCTTCAAACGCCCCAGCCTGCTTGGCCTGCAGATGATCTTCTTCTTTGGCAACCTGTTCAGCGGGATCGGCTTCACCGTGTTCACCCCGATGATCCTCTTGCGGACAAATGACAGCAGCATCGCCCTGGGTTCGGTCAACTCGGCCATGGCGATCGGCGGGGTGGTGGGTGGATTGATCATGAGTGCCTGGGGAGGCTTCAAGAAGCGCAGTTATGGGGTCCTGCTGGGATGGATCGGGACAGGAGTTTTGATGGCCCTGTTCGGTTTCAGTACCACGCTGGCCTTCTGGATCCCCTTTGCGGTCGCCTGGTCGCTGGTCGGCCCGCTGGTCAATACCTCCAATCAGTCGCTCTGGCAGGCCAAGGTAGCTCCCGATATCCAGGGGCGTGTCTTTTCAGCCCGCCGACTGATCGCCTGGTTCACCCAGCCGATCTCCCCGATCATCGCCGGCGTGATGGCAGATCAATGGCTGGAACCTTCCATGACTTCCGGTACGAGCGGTCTTTCGACTCTCTTCAAGAGTTGGGTTGGCACCGAACCCGGATCCGGGATGGCACTGCTGTTCATCTTCTGCGGCCTGGCGGCTGCCATGATCGGACTCTCGGGCTACTTCTTCCGCCCGATCCGCAATGCCGAATCCATCCTTCCTGACCACGATCAACTGGAAAAAGTGGCTGCTGCCCCTGCGGATTCCGCTTGAAGCTGCAGCAAGGATCAAGGTGGAACCATGAAAGACAAGCGTCGTTCATTCAGGGATTGGGCCGAAGGCCTCCTCGCAGGGCTGGCGCTCAGGAAATACAACGTTTTCAACCCGGTCAGCCTCGAAGTCAAAGATTTCCCCGCGGATGGACCGATCCTGGATATCGGTGGTGGTGGGGAGGGCGTGATCGGCAGGCTGAAAGGCAACCAGGTCGTCGCCATCGATCTCCGCCAGGACGAACTCGACGAAGCCGTGGAGGGTCCTCAAAAGATCGTGATGGATGCGCGCCAGTTGGACTTCCCGGATGGCAGCTTCGCCACTGCCACCGCGTTCTTCTCGATGATGTACATGAAGACGCGCGAAGACCATCAAAAAGTGTTCGCCGAAGCCTTCCGGGTCCTGAAACCGGGAGGACGCCTGTACCTGTGGGACGTGGATCTCTCGCAGGCGCGCGGCAGGAAGAAGGAAGCCTATCTCGTACGCCTGCGTTACCAGGTGGGCGATTTTTCGAAAGGCACCGGCTACGGTGCCCGCTGGCCCGCCGAAACCCGGGATGAAGCGTATTACCTCGAACTCGCCAAACAGGCCGGTTTCCAACTGTGTGAGACCGGGAGAACCGCTCACGTCTTTCATCTCGGGTTCGTAAAATAGCACCCGGGGGCCGCGACGGACAGGAACCTGCATGGTGAAGGAACTCCCCGGGAACGTCCGGGGAATACAAACAAAGGAGAACATATGCGTGACAAGATACAGGAAGCCCTGAAACGCAGCAAAGCCGACTACACCGAGATCCGTATTGAAGAGAAAGAGACCACCCGCGTGGTCTTTCGCGGCAAAGAATTGGAGACCGCCAATGCGAATATCGATAAGGGCGGCATCGTCCGCTGCCTCATCCGCGACAAGGGTTGGGGGGTGACCACCTTCAACAACCTGGAAGACCTGCTCACCAAGGTGGACCAGGCCTACCAGTGCGCCCAGGTCGGCTCGGTGCCCGAGCCGATCGAACTGGCTCCGGTGGAGCCGGCAAATGAGGTAGTGAGCGTGGAGATGAAGCGCGACTTCCGCGATATTTCCCTGGCAGAGAAGAAGGCTCTCGCCGAGCGCTACAACCAGGTGCTCCTGAGACACAGCGAAAAGATCATCGACACCCAGTCTGCCTATGCAGACTCTTTCACCCGCATCATCCTGGCCAACTCGGAAGGCTCCTACATCGAGCAGGAAAAACCATCCGTGGTCATCGGCGCCTTCGCAGTCGCCCGTGACGGCGACAATGTCCAGCAGGCCCATGAAAGCCTGGCCTCCACCCAGGGCTACGAATACGTGCTGGAGAAGGACGAAATGGCGCGCAAGACCGCCGAAAAAGCCGTCGAACTGCTTTCTGCAAAACCGGTCAAGGCCGGGCAGTATACCGTGGTGACCGACCAGATGTTGGCAGGGGTCTTCATTCACGAGGCGTTCGGGCACCTCTCCGAAGCCGATTTTGTCTATGAAAATCCCAAGGCGCGCGAGATGATGACCATGGGACGCCGCTTTGGCAAGGGACTGCTCAACGTCTTTGACGATGGCTCGATCCCGAACCTGCGCGGCACCACCCTCTACGACGACGAAGGCACACCCGCCCGCCGCAACTGGTTGATCCGCGACGGTGAGCTGGTCGGGCGGTTGCACTCGCGCCAGACCGCTGCGAAAATGGGCGAAAGCGCCTCCGGCAACGCCCGGGCGATCAACTACCGCTTCGCCCCCATTGTGCGCATGACCAACACAGCCATCGACAACGGCAGCACCTCCTTCGAGGAAATGATCAAGGATATCGAGCTGGGCATCTACGCTTGCGATGCCTATGGCGGGCAGACCCAGTTGGAGAATTTCTCCTTCAGTTCAGGATATGCTTACATGATCCGCAACGGCAAACTGGCAGAGATGGTTAAGGATGTGATCCTCTCCGGCAACCTGTTCACCACCCTTGAGAATATCGACGCCATCGGGAACGATTTCAAGTGGCTGAACACCGGCGGAGGCTGCGGCAAGGGCAACCAGTTCCCCCTGCCCGTCGGCATGGGCGCCCCCCACATCCGCATCCAGAACGTTGTCATCGGCGGCGAATAAGAGGAGCACAGCATGGATATACTGACCCAACTTAAACAGCAAGCAGAGCAGGTGGAGATCCTCAACCTGCAGAATGAAAAGACCACCGTGGAGTACGAGGCCAACCAGCTCAAGACCTGCACCGTGGCTGAGACCAAGGGCACCGCGGTGCGCGTCATCCGCAAAGGCAAACTCGGTTTTGCCGCCTCCACCGATGCGACCGTGATGGACAAGCTGGCCGCCAATGCCCTTGAGTCGGCGGCCTACGGCGATGAAGCCCCCTTCTCCTTCCCCACCCCAAAACCCGCCCCCATCGTGCGCACCTACGATAAGACCATTGCCGAGCTGCCCATTGCCCGCCTGGTCGAGATCGGCAAAGAGATCCTCGACCTGGTGCTGCCTGTGGATAACAATGCCCGCTGCAACATCAGCCTGGAGCGCAGCCTGGTTTCCGCTTCCATCCGCAACCAGAACGGCCTGGACATCTCCTTCCAGACCTCGCCGCTTTCCCTGGGCATCGAGATCGACCGGATCGAAGGCGACGACGTGCTCATCCTGTTCGACCAGCTCGGCACCACCCTTTGGGAGAAGGAATACCTTGACTTTGCCCGTCGACTGGTGGAAAAACTCAAACTGGCGCACCAGATCACCAGCATCAAGCCGGGCAGGATGCCTGTCCTGTTCGCCCCCACCGGCACGCTGGCTCTCGGCGTACCCCTGAGCCAGGGGCTGAACGGCAAGGAAGTATATAAAGGCACTTCCCCGCTGCGGGGCAAGGTTGGCGAGCAGCTCTTCGATAAAAAGATCACCGTGCTGGACGACGGCACGATCGACGGGAAATTCGCCAGTGCCTCCTATGACGACGAAGGCGTTCCCCACCAGCGCAGCGTGCTGGTCGAAAAAGGTATGCTCAAGGGCTTTGTCTATGACCTGAAGACCGCCGCCCAGAGCGGGGTGGCCTCCACCGGCAACGCCTCTCGGCAGTTGTTCTTCCCCCCGGAGCCATCCCTGACCAACTTCGTTATCCAGCCCGGCGAGACCCCGCTACAGGAGATGATTTCCAGCATCAAAGAAGGCATCCTGGTAGAAGACTTGCTCGGCATCGGGCAGGGCAACATCATCTCCGGCGCCTTCTCCAATCCCATCGCCCTGGCCTTCAAGATCGAGAATGGCGAGATCGTTGGGCGCGTCAAGGACCTTTCCATCGCCGGGAACATCTACGACCTGCTCAAGGATGTGGCTGCCATCAGCCAGGAGGCCGCCTGGGTCTACAGCACCTTCTACTCCCCATATATCCTGATCCAGGATATGAACGTGGCGGGAAAGAGCTGACCAATTTCACGGACCACCCGGTTATTCACCAGAATGACCGGGTGTTTTTATGACACCCAAATCACAAACCATGGACAAAAATTCCTCGTTAACGTATGAATGGACCGGCTCCGCAGAGCAAAAACTCTGGGGGCTGATGTTGATCAGGTCGGAAGTAAAGTACAACTTCGCCTTCTTCCACAGACTGCCCGATCTGGACTGGGACGCCGAAGTGCAGAAACGCATTCCTCAGGTACTCGCCGCGCAGGATAGCATCGCCTATTACCATGTCTTGCAGGAACTTGTCTCGCTTCTCAATGACGGCCATACACTGGTCATGTTCTCCCGCGAAACCAGGGCAAGCCTGGATGCTCCCCCGCTGGAATTGGAGATGATCGAGGGGAAGATCATCATCGTCCGGGTAGGTGAAACACAGGAGATCCGCGCGCAGGGCATCCATCCTGGCATGGAACTGAGCGCAGTCGATGGCTGCCCCGCCAGGGAAGTTTTGCAGAAGAATGCCCTGCGGTATAACCGGGGTGGAACCCCGCAGTGGGGAGACGCCTTTGGGCTTTATACCATGCTGCAGGGTCCGAAAAATGAGTCTGTCAACTTTACTCTGCTGGATTGCGACGGAAGGGCGAAAACCGTCCATCTGAAACGGAGTTCCGCTACGGGGGAGGGGCAGGCGTTCAAGCATCGCATCCTGGAATATGAACCCCTGATCGAGACCAGGAGACTGGGTAGCATTGTTTACTTCAGGCTGTCCACGTTCGGCGATGAACAGATCATGGACGAGTTCAACCGGGAGATCGACCTCCTGGACCTGGATGCTGTCTCCGGGATGATCCTGGATATCCGCTACAACATCGGCGGTGATTCGAGCATTGCCCACGGTATTCTTGCACGTCTCACCGACAGGCCGCTTGAAACCGAGAAATGGAAGACCCGGAAATATGTCGCTGCGTACCACGCCTGGGGGAACCCGGAGGAATGGCTTGAAGGACAGCAGGACCCCGTCCAGCCGTATCCCGGGAAATGTTACACCGGTCCTCTGGCAGTTCTTATCGGTCCACACACCTTCAGTGCTGCCGAAGATTTTCTCGTCCCCATCGTTCATGTAAAAAGGGGGACCCTCATTGGGGCGAAGACCGCCGGGAGCACCGGACAACCGCTGCGGGTCATCCTGCCCGGCGGCGGTTACTGCCTGATCTGCACGCTTCAGTGCACCTTCCCGGATGGAAAGGAATTCGTCGGGGTCGGCATCGCGCCGGATCGTGTTGTCCATCCGACTCAGAAGGATATCTGCGAAAACCGGGACCCGGTGCTCGAAGAAGCGATCCGAACGCTTTCCAACGGACCCGATCAGGAACGACCCTGAGGATCTACTTCTATTGTTTCATTCTTGATGTATTCTTCAGCAGTAGCGGTCCGAGGCGGTCGATGATCCAGCCGAATGCCAGTTCAGCCCACGGCACCACCCGCAGCCAGGCGGGGACATAGATCACCCGCTGCGGGCGCAGTAGCAATTTCCAGATCTGCCCCGCCACCCGATCAGCGCTCACACCTACATATTCGGTGGGCACATGCCCGCCGGATTCCTGCCGCAGCGCTGCCTCGCCGAACTCGGTGCGCACCGGGCCGGCACGCAGCACGCTGACATGCACGTGCGTGCCGCGCAGTTCCCGGTACAGGGCGGTGGTGAAAGTATCCAGGAAGGACTTGGTCGCCCCATACAGGGCCACCCCCTGGCTGGGAATGGAACCAGAAATTGAGCCGACATTGATGATGTGCCCGCTGTTGCGACTGCGCATACCGGGCAGGAAGGCCAGGCTCAACTGCACCACAGCCTCGACGTTCACCTGCAGCATCTGCCAGGCGGTCTGCCAGGACATCCTGTCCCCATAACCATACCAGCCCAATCCCGCGTTGTTGACCAGCACATCGGCCCACCCGAACTGCCCGGCAACCTGCGCGAAGACCTGCGCCCGTTCCCCTTCCTGGGTCAGGTCAGCAGGCAGGCAATGTGCAGTGCCTCCGGCCAGGCGGATCTTCTCTGCCAGGCTGTCCAACCGCTCACGACGGCGCGCCACCAGCACGACTTGCATGCCTTCCCCCGCCAGCCGCCTGGCAGTAGCCGAACCAATGCCGGAAGATGCCCCGGTCACCACGGCGATCTTTCCATCCAGGGTTTTCATAATCTTTTTCTCAAGGCTCAAGAACAAACGGAACCAGCGGTGTCTTGATCATCCCGCCTGCAATGTAGATCCATGGGAACAGAAACCAGTGAATGACACCCGCCAGCACCACCAGCAATGTGATGGCTAGGGTCAAAAGGTCTGCCATGAGCCATGGGATGGGAATGGGGGTATCAAAAAGGTATTGCATCGGTTCTCACTTAGGCGGCAGATTTCTCTTTCCGGTTTTCAAAATACCAGCGCACCGTATCTGCAATCGTCTCCAGCATCGGGCGGGGCTTGTAACCTAATTCTTTCTCTGCCTTGGCGTGGCTGATCTCCGAATTGCTCTTCAACACTTCCAGCGAGTAGGGGGTGAAGCGCGGCTTGGCCTTGGTGCGCAGGTAATACCAGGGGGTGAACCTGGCGGCGAACTCTGCCAGGTGGAAGGGGATCTTGAAGCTGGAAAATGCCTTGCCGCTCACCTCGCGCACCGTCTCAAGCATGTAGCGCACCGAGATGCGGTGCCCGCCCAGCAGGTAACTCTCGCCCCGGCGTCCCTTCTCTGCCGCCGCCTGCAAGCCCGCAGCCACGTCGCGCACGTCCACGAAATCATACGCCCCATCCACGTAGAACATCATCTGCCCTTCGGCTGCCTGCCGGATCACCTCGCCCATCTCGGAGCCGCGAAAATCATACGGCCCGATCACCCCGGTCGGGCAGGCGATGACCGCATCCAGTCCCGCCTGCGCCGCGTTCTGCACTTCCAGGCTGGCCGCGGCTTTCGAACGGTCATATTCTCCATATGGATTGTTGGCATCAAAGCCCAGAGTCTCATCCATCTCGGTGCCATGCGGGGCGCGCCTGAGGGCATGGATGGAACTGGTGTACACCAGCCGCCGCACCCCGGCACGCTGCGCCGCTTCAAGTACGTTGCGCGTCCCCTCCACGTTGACCTTCCATACTGCGGGGCTGTGCCCCGGCATGATGGAGATGATCCCCGCCAGGTGATAGGCGGTATCCACGCCGCGGAAGGCGGAAAGCAGGCTGGATGGATCGAGCACATCCCCTTCGACCTTTTCGATCTCCAATCCCTGCAGGGAGGAGGTATCCTCCCCGCGCCACACCAGGGCGCGCACTTCTTCACCCTGGAAAAGCAATTTGCGCACCAGCGCATTCCCAATATGTCCGGTCGCCCCGGTAACAAGGATCATTTCGACACCTCTCTTCGTTCATGTTGTACCAGGCCGTTCATCAACACCTGCATGCTCTCTTCGGCGACTTTCTGCCAGTCCGCCCCCTGCGGGTCCAGCACGCCCTGCAGGAACAACCCCACCGCCAGCGAGAGCACGACCCGCGCCGCAGCCGGTGCATCCACATCCGCTTTCAGCGAACCTTCGGCCACCCCTTGGCGGATCAATTCGGTGAAATACTCGCTGTAGTGCCGGTAAGGGGCGATCGTCGCCGCCCAGATGGTCTCATCCCGGCTGGCCTGCGTCCAGAACTCCAGGTACATCGGCAGGCGGTCATCCGCGGCGGCAAAGATCGCCGGGAGCAGGTGGGTCATGTGTACAAAGGTCTCCGGTACGGTGGGCTGGCGGATAGACTCCAGCCCGGCATCCACGGTCTTCAGCCAGCCTTCCAGCAGGGCAATGAACAAGGCCTGCTTGGAGGGAAAATGGTGGTAGAAGGCGCCCTTGCTCACCCCCGCTTCTGCACAGATCCCGTCCACGCTGGCAGCATGGTAACCATCCAGGGAAAAGCGCCGTACGGCGGCATCCAGGAGATTGGCACGTGTCTCTTCACTTCGCTGTTGGGTCATGGTTTTCCTGTTCGCTTCCTTTTTGATCGGTGCAGGGTGGAAGTTTTTGAGGGGAAAAATAAATACCGACTGGTCGGTATTTTTATCTTACCATCTTCTCCCTGAAAGTCAATTAATGTTGGATAAGAATTCTCTCACCTGCTGCTTTTTTTACAGCCGGTTTACATCCTCGTGATACACTGCAGATTATCCAGATCTTCAGGAAGGTGCTCATGGCTCTCCAACAACCCGCCTCACCCAACCTCAAACACAAAAGGATGATCGCTGCCATCCTGCTGGTGCTCATCCTCGCCCTTGGCGCGTTCCTGCGCTTCCACCATCTTGGCGCGGCAGGCATTGGCAACCAGTACTATGCCGCGGCGGTCAAATCCATGCTGCAATCCTGGCACAATTTCTTCTTTGTCGCCTTCGAACCCGGCGGCTCGGTCAGCGTGGACAAGCCCCCGCTGGGATTCTGGGTGCAGTGCCTGTCAGCCTATTTCCTGGGGGTGAACGGCTTTGCGCTGGCGCTGCCCAATGCCCTTGCCGGGTTGGGTTCCATTTTCATGGTCTACCTGCTCATCCGCCGCCCATTTGGCGATTGGCCTGCCCTGGCTGCCGCACTGGCCATGGCGCTTACCCCCGTGGCGGTCTCCGCCGAGCGTAACAACACCATCGACGGCCTGCTCGTCTTCGTTCTCCTGCTGGCTGCCTGGGCGGTGATGCGCTCTGTGACCACGCGCAAACCAGGCTGGCTTTTCCTGGGCATGGTCCTGGTCGGGCTGGGATTCAACATCAAGATGCTCCAGGCATTCCTGCCCCTGCCGGCATTTTATGTTCTGTATTTCTTTGCCGCCCGGTACAAATGGTGGCAGAAGCTGCTCCACCTGGCCGCAGCGACCGTCCTGCTGCTGGTGGTCTCCTTCTCCTGGGCGGTCGCCGTGGATCTCGTGCCGGCAGAAGCGCGTCCCTACGTGGGGGGCAGCGAAGACAATTCGGTCATGGAACTCATCTTCGGACACAACGGCATCTCACGCATCCTCGGCGGTGGGCTGAACCGGCTGGGAAGCGGTGATCCACAGCAGGCACGCCCTTCCCTGCCAGGGACGCAGCCCCCGGGAGGGCTTCCACCCAGGCAGCCGCCTCCCGCTGGGCAGGATCTCCCCGGTGGATACCCGGCGCACCCCGCGATTCCCGGCCAACCGGCAGGACAAGGCGGCCGCGGCGTGATGGATGTTGGCGAACCCGGCCCCCTGCGCCTGTTCACCTTCCCCCTGGTCGGTGAGATCGGCTGGCTGCTGCCCTTTGCAATGGGTGGGCTGGTGCTCAGCCTGGTTGTCCTTGGCTTCCGCCGCCCGTTCAGCGAGCATCATGCCGCGCTGCTCCTGTGGGGTGGCTGGATGCTCCCCGAAGCGATTTACTTCACCTTCAGCAGCGGCATCATGCATGCCTATTACATGATCATGCTCGCCCCCCCGCTGGCAGCCCTGTTCGCCATCACCGGCTGGGCGCTGTGGAGATCGTATTCAAGACACAAATGGCTGGTAGTGGGACTGCTGGTCCTGCTCGGCGGCGGGACACTGCTCTTCCAGGCCGGGGTACTGCGCGGTCAGGCAGACGGCGCCGGCTGGGTGGTGGGCGGGGCAGCCCTGCTCTTCCTGGCAGGCACCTTGCTGGCGGCCCTTTCGCGCC
>JBGSVI010000058.1:0-17083 GCA_041753035.1 Anaerolineales bacterium
CCCCCCCGCAGTCGGCGAGGCAGCGGGTGTCTGCGCCTGCTCGGAGTCCTGCAGTGCCTCTTGCAAGCCGGGGATGGCGGGCCAATCCACCCCGCCTTGGGAGAGATACATCTCGATCAGCCCCGGGAACTGTTCCGGGATATCCACCGAGCCGATGAGCAGGCGGTCCCCGAGCACCAGGAAGGGCACGCCGGCTTTCTCAAGGCCGAAATACGCCCAGGCGGCATGGAACAGGTCCGTGCCAGCCGGGGTGGTCACGTCGATGCCGATCATCTGCAGTTGTTCGTCGTACTGGTCGAACAGGGGCGGCAGCACTTCGGTGATCACGTACTCGCAGTGTCCGCAGGTGGGAGAATAGAACAGCACGGCGTGCACCACGGAATCCCCTGATGCCTGGGGCTGGACGGGGGTGAAAGCCAAGATCGACAACCAGGTCAGGAGTCCGAGCGAACAGGTCACCAGGCGCAGGATGCTCTTCATGAGTGCTCCTCCTTGGAATGGGACAGGGTCAGCAGCCGCACGCCGGCAACCTGCTGGAAGGTGGCTGCCTGGCTGACGGTCTGCAGCAGGGCCTGGCTGTCTGTGACCTTGACCCCTGCGAGGATCGATATGCCGTACTGGAACAGCAGCGGGGAAAGCGGTGTGCTCGGTCCGAGGGTCATCACCAGCGCCTCCGGGCGGCACAGCCTCAGCAGCCCTTCGAGGGTGTGGTTGATCAGCGCACTGCTGGTGATCGCGACCACATCTGCCTGCGGCAGCAGGTCGGGGGCGGCTTCGGCGGGGTGGTCGTCCTCCACCGGGTGCTGTTCAAGCACCCACAATTTCCCCACCCTCGGGCGCAGGCGGGGGATGAAGGGGAAATGCCCGACCAGTGCCACGTTCCTACCCCGCCCTTTCTCGATGAGCACATCCAGGGCGTTGATCTCCACTGCCTGGCTTTCATCCACTTCGAGCAGCGAGTTGATCGCCGCCATGCCAATGCTGGCCTCGATCAGGTTGTCGGAGAGGGCATACTCTGCCAGTTCGCGAGCACTCTTGTGGTGCAGGGTACCCGCCTCGCGCACCTGCGCCGCCCCGTGATCGTTGGGCGGCATCACCGTGGCAGCCATGCCGCAATGGCGGCTGCAGATGATCGTCCAGTGCGCGCCGACCAGCAACGTATGAACGGGGGCATTCCCGGGGAGCGAATCGATGAGCGCACGCAGAAGGGTCATGGGTGGTTCCTGATTTTATCAAACATCCTGAGTGAGGGTTGAAATTTCGCCGTGATTACCCTGCTTGATCAGCCAATGGACCTCACCGGATGAATTGATAGAGAGTGATTATACTTGCCTGTCCCTGGATTGATGTTGAAAATGCATTCCGATGGCACTCCAGAAGCGGCGTCCATCCTGATCCACGAACTGGATCTTGTGCATGGTTTCCAGGTGACCAAGAGCAGCATGCACTTCTTTAGCCGACCAGCGGTCAAGCAGGATCAGTAATTCGCTTTCTTGCATGGGATGCCGGGATAATATGCTTAAGGTCGTTTCCGAGAGATCCCCCACACGCATGGCTTGTGCTTCGGTTGGATCCGGTGCAGAGACAGGGGCTACCTTCCCCAGAATGGTTATTGCGCGTTGCAGACCGGTATCGTCGGACGGTCTTACCCCCGCTTCTGCTGGCGGCCTTATTGGCAGGGTGATATGGATGCCATCGGGTTTAATGTTTTGCAGGATAAGCGCGATTTCTTGAAGTGCGTCCTGCGTATCATTCATACATTTGATGAGCATAACCTCGATCCATAATTTTCCAGGATAATCCTCCCGGAAGCGATGAAACCCCTCGATCAGCCGATCAAAGGAAAAACGCGGCGCAGCTCGATTGATCTGGCGGTAAAGCCATGCATTCCCGGCATCCAGGGTCGGCAGGACAGCATCCGCGGCAGACAGTTCTGCGCGTACCTCGGGCAGGTAGAGCAATGAACCATTGGTGATGACCGCCACGGGCAAATTGCTGAGCGCTTTCACCTGCCGGATCATCCAACCCAGCCCGCTGTGAAGGGTTGGTTCTCCCGAGCCAACAAATGTGACCCAATCGATATCACCCGGTTGTTGGACCGCCAGCACCTGTTTGAACTCAGCCAGGATTTCATGGCGCGGCGTGTACTCGCCGCGTTCCAGGCTCAGCGGCGCAGTCCTGCCCAATTGGCAATAGATGCAGTTCCAGTTGCAAGTTTTCAGCGGGACTGGATCGATACCCAGGGATTTCCCTAGGCGGCGGGAAGGAACAGGGCCGTACACATATTTCATAAAAGATCCTTAGTCATAGGCCGCGCGGGTAGATTCATCGGCCATTGTTGGCGCAAGCAGCGACTGCCAGGCAGGACTGTCCCAGGTTCCCAACTTGGTATGTAGATCCAAATATTTCTTGGGGATCGGATGCGTCCCCACGACGACCTTGACACGGTAGCGTTCTTCCAGGAAAGCTTTGAAGGTTAGGATGCGAGGACAAGGCGGGTAGCCGACCAGCATTCCAGTTGCCAGGTGGATCACTTGGACACCGTTCTTGACCATCTCTTCCCCGGTGTATTCCACATTGCCACCTGGGCAACCATCACAGGTGGTATACCCGACCAATTCCACTTCCGAGTCGGCGTAGATACTGAAAGCACCTTCGCGGTTCCGCATGGCCCGCAGGCATTTCCCGCCTGCACAGGTGTGGTAGCGATTGCAAATGATGATCCCGATCTTGGTTGGAGTACTCATTCCTGCTCCTTTTTTTCTTTTCGGTCTTCAAGCGCCTGCTTGAGCAAGGCGGTCAGTTCTTCGGATAAGGCAAACCCAATAACCTTCACCTCCTGTGATTGTACTCCCGGCACTTCGGCAACCGCGCGCTGGATGGCATCTGCCAGCGGTACTGCGATCGGGCAAAAAGCTGACGAAGGTCGAAAGGTAAACTTCACTTCTCCAGCATCGGTCACGCTCAGATCTTCGATCAGGCGCATGCGTACCACGTCCACGCCGGTCTCAGGGTCGATGACCGTTGACATTTTTTCAAGGATCCTCGAACGTAGATATTCGCTGTCAACCATGTTCTCTCCTGGCTTGGGTGCTTCTGGGTATTATGCTACCTTCAGTAGACCTGCTTCTTACTTCATTGTTGTTGTTCTGGTATTGGCTGGATCCCAAGCAAAGAAACGATAATATTCCAGATCTCGACAATCTTTTTGCTTGCGGGTGATCCAGGACGATAGGCGGTCACCGGTTCCCCGTTCCGCATTGCCAGGGTCACATTTTTGTCAAACGGGATACTGCCGACCAGTTCCAGCCCGTGTTCCAGGCAGAAAGCATTGATTTGGTGTGCGGCTTCCGGGTACAGGTCTGCTTTGTTGATACACAACAGGGTTGGAATGCGGAAATGGGCGGCGGTCTCGACGATGCGTTGCATGTCGTGGACGCCGGAGGCGGTTGGCTCAGCCACCACCAGCGTTAGGTCTGCACCGGAGAGGGCTGAGATTACCGGGCAGCCGATGCCGGGCGGACCGTCCACGAGCAGCAGCGGGTAATCCCCATCCAGGGCAGCCAAGCGCGCCTGTTGCTTGACCAATGTGACGAGTTTGCCTGAATTTTCCTGGGCTGGCTTGAGATCGGCATGGAAGAGTGGTCCGTAGCGGCTAACAGACCGGTACCACTGCCCGGCTGTCTGCGGCTCCATGCGGATGGCATCTTCAGGGCATTGATGGAAGCATGCCGCACAACCTTCACAGGCAATAAGGTCAACGCGATAATTCGGGTCATGTACCACGGCGTCAAAATGGCATACCTGTTCACAGATCCCGCAAGAACTGCAGTGCTGCAGGTCGATCACGGCCAGTGAGCTACCGGTGAAGTCATGTGTTTCCACTCGTTCAGGGCGCAGTACCAGTTCTAGGTTGGCAGCATCCACATCCGCGTCGGCAAGGACAGCCCTAACGGGATGCAGGCTTTCCTGTGCCAGGTGGGCAAAAGCTGCTGTCAGGCTGGTCTTGCCAGTGCCACCCTTACCGCTAAGAATAATCAATTGCTTCATGGCATCTTGTTTCCGAAACATAAGCCGATTGATACCAGGCGGATGATCGATTCAAGACTTATCATCCACGGGAACGTGACAAGCGTGCTTTTGCCCTTGCTCGGATTCATCCCTTTTTCTCGCTCAAACGGCGGTAATAAGAATGGCTGGTGTACAGGGCGGCAACCGGGTTGTGTCCGGTGACACGGTCCTTGGCCACGAGCACCGTAACTGGAGCCTGCGAATGACGAAAGAAGAGGCTGTCGTGCCCTACGCACAACCCTACGACGATATTGAGACCCGTACCAGCTTCATTCAGCAGGTTGGCTTGCCCGATCGGATTGCATAATGCCTCGAACTCCCCCGGGTGGATCTTCTCTTCATCTGCCAGCCCGGCTGCTTCCTTGGGGATTGAGTCAACTTTGCAGCAGACACTGCTTACCTGGAAGCCATTTGCTTCCAGGATCTCCTGTAATAGGCTGGCTTCACGAAGCAAGCCTATGCACGTGGCAATGCCCAAATGCGTTACCTCGATCCGCCGTGCGAAATCCATCACTTCCTGAACGCGCGGCCAACGACAGTAGCCTTCGGCTTCCACTTGGGCAGCCGCATGTGCCAATCGTAGTGACTCGGCATCCAATTGATAGCTTTGACGGGCTGCGCTCAGGGCAACAGATTCGCCTGACGCCGGGCAGAAGACCGGGGTGGGTTTTGCACCAGGTTCCTCATGACATGCCTGGACCCTGCATACCGAACACTTGAGTTCCATTTTATATCTGCTCCTGGAACCGTGGACTCGTCACTGGTGGTTTGTGATCTCGTCGAACAACGTACGAAAAGTTTGGATAAATTTGGGATCGATCTCCAACAACGTTTTCCCTTGGGCGATACCCTCAGCAATTAGACGCTCAAAGGGAATGTGCAGGAGAATGGGCAGGTTGTTGGAACGGCAAAATGCGTCCATTTCCGGGTAGGAACCGTCATCCCGGTTGATGATCACTCCCGCGGGGATGCCAAGTTCCTGTGCCACTTGCACTGCCAGGCGCAGGTCGTGCAACCCGAAGGGAGTGGGCTCGGTAACCAGTACCAGATGATCCGCGCCCAGGAGGGTTGCCACGACCGGGCAGGAGGTGCCGGGCGGAGCATCCAGGATGACCACCTGGCCAGGCAGGGGTTCGATCTGCCGTTGCAGTTCGCGGATGATGGGGACAGCCATCGGTTGACCGATATTGAGCACACCGCGCAGGAAATCGATTCCCTGCAGGGCGGGGCCGCGTTCGATGACACCGATCGGATTTGATGTTTCAGAGATCGCTCCACTGGGGCACAGGGCTGTGCAGGAGCCGCAGCCGTGACACAACTGCGGGAAGACCAGCGTTTTTTGCCCGAGCACGGCAATGGCATGATACGCGCATACTTTGGCACATGTACCACAATGCGTACAGCGCGCCTCGTCCACCACCGGGATCATGATCCCAACCGGCTGGCTTTGATCCAGGTGCGGTTTCAGGAACAGGTGGGCATTGGGCGCCTCCACATCACAGTCAACGAAGATGGGTGGCGGCGCGGCAAGATTACCAGCCTGGCTGAGGGCCAGACTGGTGGCAATCGTCGTTTTGCCGGTTCCGCCCTTGCCGCTGGCAATCGCAACGCGCATGGGTCAGCCGTGATGCCCGCTCTGGGTGGGCGCGCCGACCTCTTGCAGTTGACTTGCCTGTAAACGCTCGATAGCCTGCCGGACCGTCTGGCAATCGCCGTACAGGTACATGGCTATCCCTGCGGCTTTTAATGCATTGAAGGCGTTTGGACCGAAATCACCACTGATGACCGCGTCCGTTTGCAGGCTGGCCACGAACTGGGCGGCTTGAATGCCCGCTCCACCCGCTGCATTCACACCGGGGTTGGCATGAAGTTCGGTCTGTAGAGTATCACTATCCACATAGAGAAGGTAAGCGGCGCGTCCGAAGCGCGGGTCGATCTTTGCATCCAGGCCGGGTGCAGTTGTTGATAGGATGATTTTCATGCTGTTCACTCTCGTATCATCTTCGTGCCACAATCCGGGCAGACCTGCTCCACGCAGCGTTGACCAGCCACATGCGGGACCTTTTTACCGCACTTGGGGCAGACACAGTTTCCGACAGGACCTGAGCCGGGCTTGTTGCCGCCGCCCCACCCCTTGCCTCCGCCTCTTCCCTGCCCCTGCCCGGCACCCCCGCCGCCTCCCTGGCCGCGCCCTTGTCCAGCATTACCTCTTCCTTGCAGCATTCGCTTGATCATTTTTCCTCCGGGTTTTGAGAGGCAGCATCCTGTTTGGTTGCCTCTCCGCATGGCGATTGGTGATTTTTGAGCTCCAGTTCTTGTTCTGGAGGTATTGATCCGGCCTCAGGCATTGCCTGGCTGGATAGGATATTGGCGTAATATCGATGCCGCCACCCCTCGGCTCTCCCATGGCCACGCCGCCCGTGGGAATTGGCAGCACCTGGGCTGTTGTACCTGGCGCAAGAGCCTGCCTTTCGGCCAGTCATTGCTCCACGACCTTGTGGTCCCTTACCATTGCCTCTTGGCATGTGTCACACCTCCTTTTTTCTTGAAAACGATTGGATCGTAACTTGGGTGAATATTCAGTAGAAAAGATCCGTCAGAATCTGCCGCGTTGATGCTTGCGCAGGTGGCGCTGCCGGCCTCCTTTTCCAGAGCCAGGCTGCAGGTTGGTTTTCGCCGGTATGGAGACTGGTTGTTCTAGCCGCCGTTCCAGGGCAGTCATGGCTGCATTTGCCAGTCGCGGAAGTACTTCCTGGCCGAGAACGCTCAGGATGGTTCCTGCCCAGGGTGAATGGATGTGTTGTTCGGGAAGAATTGCACTGGCCGTTGGTCCCGGAAGGGTTTGACTGGCTGCCGGAATAACTTGTAGTGGAAGCACTTTAATCTGGAGCGCACCTGATGAACACGCACCGATACATGCCTCACATTGTGAACACAGGGTCTGGTCGATGACAGCCTTTCCAGCCACCAGGGTGATTGCACTTGCTGGGCATACGTCCATGCATGCACCACAACCGGAGCATTTCTCTGTAATGATCTGAATGCTCATTTCTCCATCACCGTCCTTTTCATTTGGTAATAGAAGGTTGCAGGGTAGGGCTTCGGTGCAGTTTCTCCTTCTTCCAAAATACGTGTGTGCTAATGAAGTTTTTCCACCAGGTCAACAATGGTGCCTGCAGTGTACGCCATCACGGCCTCGTCAATATTGGCAATATCCGTCACCACCGGGCGGATGCCGCGCATCTTGATGCTCTCGTAGGCACCCCGGCCCATGCCGCGGCAGAGCAGGGCTTCGCAATCGGCAATGGCTTCCGCCATCTGCATGTGCTTGTCGTGGGAGGCTGGATCCGTGCCGTGTGGTTGCCCGGGTTGATCTTCTGCGTGGGGGTTGCTGGCAAATTGGTTGTGGCCCAATTTGTGGCGCAGTTCGCGGTCAACGATCTGCCCCTCTTCTACGGTGATGACCAGGTAGTACTCGGCGCGTCCAAAGTGCTGGCTGATGGTGGTTCCTTCATCGGTGATCGCGGCGATCTTCATAGTGTATTTTCTCCTTCTTTCAGATATGTTTATTTTTTACCAGAGGCTGGGATCAGAATTTTCTTGAGCAGTTCAATCGGGATGAGCAAAAAAACACCCAGGAGCACGCCCAATTCGCTCCACAGGCTGCTGCCCGGGGCAGGTTTTCCAACCATGCGGCTCAACAGGGCATCAAAGGTGTTGCCGTACAGGTTGCCAAAGGTAATCATGCGCAGGTATGCAAGAATATCCTGGGCGGTTGCAGAGCCGTAATATTCCACCAGCCGCTGCAGCGCCTCGGGGTCTGGCTGGCAGCAGGTTTCGGCATAATGCTGGGCAAACGCCAGGGCGATGGCTTCGTTTTCGGGAAAAACACTCAGTTCGCCAGCCAGCAGGCTGCGCAATTCTGCGGCGCTGACCCCAGCCGCCAGGGCGGCGCGCGAGTGCCCATAATTACAATAACGGCAGCCATTGACTCGTGTCACAGCCAGCATGATCTTCTCGGCAAATGCCTTGTTCACCCTGCCTCCGTTGGCAGCGCGGCGGAGATCGTCCATGTGGCCAAATACATCCTTCACTGCAGGTCGCAAACTGGCCCACGAATAGATGCGCCTGGAAAATCCCTGGTTCATCCTGGACCTCCGGGATGTTGCCGCCCGATCAAGGAGAGCATGTCCAGGGTCGCCGGGTGCCAGCGCTGGATCCGCGCCCGGTGCTGCCGGGTTGAACAGCCATTCCCCACCTGGCGGGCAGTCGCGCGGTTTTTCCCTCCCCGGCAGCGGTCAGCGGCAAGTTGAGCCTGTTCGGCCTCGAGTGGGATGGCCTGTTCAGGGCAGGTTTTGACGCACGGTCCACAACCACTGTACCTGGATGGATCGATCTGATAGTCAGGCATATAAGCGATCGCCTTTCACCTGGTCATGAAATGCTGTTCGGCAGAACGGTCTTCTTCCTCTGCCGGGCACAGGATGAGAATGGAGCAGGATTGGATGTTTCCCGGGTTTCCCCAACGATGGGGCAGGTGAGACTGGAAGAGCAGGCTGTCGCCAGGTCCTAGGTTGTATTCCTGCCCTGCAATAGTATAAAAAAGCTGGCCTCGCAGGCAATAGACGAACTCCTGGCCGGTGTGAACGATCGCCTCGATACCACTGTCGGCACCTGGCTCCAGGGTGAGCAGGAAGGGGATCCCCTGGCCCAGGGTCAGGCCTGCCCCCAGGTCTTCCAGGGATCCATGCGAAAAAGAAGCGCGCGGTCGGTGGCCCATTTTCTGAAAAACGACATCCTGCTGCGGCGCAGAGGTCTCAAAGAACGAAGTGATGGGCACCTGTAACGCCTGGGCAAGCTGCTGGAGCGTGCTCACGCTGGGGGAGGACTTCTCGTTCTCGATCAGGCTGAGCGTATTGAAGTTCAAGCTGCTCAACTCGGCCAGGGAACGTATGGATAGACCGCGTTCCAGGCGCATTTCATGCAGTCGGCGCCCTACGCTGATCTCTGTGCCGGGGAGAGCCTCTTTTTCCACTTCCATGATCGCCTGCAGGCACTCCCGCCAATGGTGCTGGCGGCGGTTCATCTTGTTATGGAATTTTCCAGGCTGATTGGGTGACATGGATGCCTTCTTGGATCGGTTGTACTATTATTATAGTACAAAATACAAAAAAATGTAATAGAAAATTATTATATCCTGCTGTTGAATTTCGCTGTGCATCTTGAGTCCCCCATTCCGAAGAGCCTGTATTACTTGTGGATGCCTCGTTTGAGCGGCACCCACCAGGTGAAACCGAAGAGCATGGTCATGAGCACCGTGCGGGTGCTCGAAAGCCCCTTCTGCCTGCCGAGAGGCAAAGTGATGAACAGTTCGCTGGCATGCAGGAGAACCAGGAGCGTAAAACCAAGAAGTCCCCCCAGGGGACGCTGGAGCAGGCAGCCCGCAGGGAGTATACCCACCAGCAGGCCTAGGACCAACGCTTGCAGCAGTATCCAGAGGCCTTTTTTCACTTGGATCAGGGAGAGTTTCATTTTTTACTCTCAAATAGTTGGCGGTACCCTTGCAGGCCGAAAGGTTATTCCTCCGTACCTGCCTCGCTTCGCCCCATGGCCTCATTAAAATCTTTGATGATTCTTCCCAGCATTTCCTGCGCTCGTTTGTCTGTGCGTAAGGTCAGTTCATCGTTGGATGCGCCTCGCAGTTGTTCGATATCGGCGTCGTCCAGGAACGTATCGCCTGCCAGTGCCCGTGCGGCAATGGTGCGGACGTGCTGGAAGATTTCCTCATCCTCCCGGAAACGCTCGATCCCTGCCTTCAGCCAGTTGACCACCTTGGTATGCAGTTCGACCGGGATCTCACTGACATACCCGGGATCGTCCGGTTGGATCGGGCGTCCGCGTGGCACTTCGCCGTACGCGCCGTTATGCAGGGCTTCCAACCTGGCAATTTCCTCGGGGGTATAAACGACGCGCCAGCGGTAGAAATGTTCATCGTCGAAGAATTCCCCCAGGTTCCATGCCAGGTCATACCGTGCCCGCACCGGGTCATCGGCCTCGTCCATTACCCGCTCGATGCTATGCAAACACTCCTCGTCACGGTACTCGATAAGGCTTGAAAAACCGTACAACACTGCCAGGGTTTCGATGTCCAGACTCGACAGGTCGTGCCGGTGCAGTTCGCGAAAGGCGGCCCAATCGTGGACGGTTATCGGTGCACCAACAGGCAGGGTATCCCAGGGACTCATTGTTTCTCTCTTTCCGTGCACCAGATCAGGGTCTGGCGCGCGTGGTGTCATGTTTTTGGCGCAGGAAGGTTTGCCCGTCGCCGTGTACGCCAATGGCGTTTGATGCCGTTTTGATGTGCTGAGTGTATCGCGCCGGGGGAGTCTTGTCAAATTCAGGAAAAGGATGTATCTTCATTGTAGATACAAGGAGGACGTTATGAAAACCCGAGTGCAGAAATGGGGCAACAGTCTGGCGGTGCGGATCCCCCAATATATTATCCGCGAAGCCGGGCTGGCCTATAACGTGGCTGTGGATTTAAAAGTGGAAGATGGCAGGCTGGTCATCCAGCGTACAGAAGTTCCCCTCACCCTGGATGTGTTGCTGGAGAAAGTCACACCGGAGAACATCCACAAGGAAATGGATACGGGCGAGGCCGCCGGGAACGAGGTGTGGTGATGGTTTACGTTCCGGAGCGCGGTGACCTGGTCTGGTTGACCTTCAACCCGCAGGCTGGACATGAGCAGGCAGAACGCCGCCCGGCAGTCGTGCTCTCACCTGCCGCGTATAACGGAAAAGTGGGACTGGCGCTGTTCTGCCCCATAACCAACCAGGTGAAAGGTTATCCGTTCGAGGTGGCGCTGCCAGAAGGCTTGCCCATCAGCGGTGTCATCCTGGCGGACCAGGTCAAGAGTCTGGATTGGCGTGCACGAGAAACAGAGAAGATCGTGGAATTGCCCGATCTTGTTTTTCAGGATGCATTATCCAGGATCAGGGTGTTGCTGAAATAAACTTTACATGGAAAAAGACTTCGGAAGTCAGGGAACTTCCGAAGTCTACTGTTAAGTGTTCTACCCGGGATGTCGTCACGCACCTTGCGTGACCTGTTCGAAGGTCATGTGATCGCTGCTTTTTATATTCTACCCTTGAAAGGTTGCCAGCAGGGCACGGTTTTCATCGGCACACGCCTGGCGGATCTCGGCGGAGGTCAGCGGCGGCAGCGGCCAGGGGATCACGGCCTGTCCAGGTGCCGACGGGCAGGACGCCTCAACGAGGGCGGTTCCCTCCGCCAGGGGCACATCCAGGCGGTGACCGAGGCGGTAGAGTTTCTTGCGGGCGGCAGTCATCTGCAGGGTGGCTGCCAGCAGCGGGAGCAGGTGGTGATTTTTGGGGGTGAGCACCGTGCAGGTTGTACCGGTGACGGCATGCAGGGCGGCATGCGGTGCATTGGGAAAGGGCATGCAGCCCTCCACGAAGCGGTCGGCGTGCGCAGCCAGCGGGCGCCCACAACTGCCCACCACCAGTTTCCTGCCCTCCAGGCGCTCGATCTGTTCCGCTGTATAAGGCTTGCCCTGCCGGTCAAGATGGATACGTTCTCCTTGGATCTCCAGCCCCGCGCCGATGACCAGAACAAGGGGAAAATCCTGCTTCTGCCCCTCGCGCAGGAACATATCGAAGGCAAAATGTATGCTCGCCAGACACCCCCCCCGGCAGGCCATCTCCATCTCCTGAGCCAGGGACGCGTTGCAGGCCTCCAGCGTTTCCACTCTTGGCGCCTGTGACAGGCGGTGACCGATGAGTACCCTGACGTTGGGAAAATCGGCGTGGAATCTTGCCCCCAGCAGGGAAGGGTCCGCCGGGCGGAAGGGGGTCACCTCCTGCCGTCCGATGATCTCCACCTGCGGGTCACCGAACCCGGCTTCGTCGGCACGTTGAATCAGCGGGATCTTCGCTGGGTCGAAGCCCATCATGCGCGCCGCCACGCGGTCGGTCTCCACCGGGTTGTTCCCGCTGATCAGCACGCGGCTGTCCACCGGGTCTACCGGCGCCGGGCAGTTGCCTTCCCCGCCGACCAGCCCGTCGATGAAGGTCAGGTCGGGCTTGAATAGGTGGAGTATATCCACCAGTTTCTGATCCAGGGCAAAATGGTGGTCGCGCTGGCGCAGGTTATAGGGCAGGGTGCCCATGGCGTTCTTGAAACCCAGCGTGACCTGGGTGTACAGGTTGGTCTTCATCTTGGGCATGGAGATGTAGAATGCTTCGCCGCTCACCACACCGCTGAAGATCTCCGGGATGATGATCTCCTGCTGCACCTTTGCCTGCGGGAGCAGGTAGCGCACGGTGACCTGCTCTTCGAGTGCCACCAGCCCCACCTGGTGATGGTGGGCAAGGCGGTCGAGACCCGAGACGCGGAACGAGCCGCGCGTCGGCATGCCGCGCCCGGAGGATTCGACGATGATGATATTGGAGGAATACCGCTTCAGGAAAGCCACCACGGCATCCACCAGGCGCGGGTCGGTCGTCTCTGGATAATCGCGCTCCTGTAAACCCATGCAGTGGTACACGGTGACCAGGTTGGGTTTGAGCAGCACCTGCCTGCCCGCCAGTTGCCGGGTGAAACCGGTCTGTGCGTCCAGGGTCGATAGGTTCTCGGCGACCATGGCGTAGATCGCCTGGATGTCGGGGCGGGAGAAATAGGCCGCGCTGCCGTAATTGCTTGGCAGGGCGACGTAGTCCTTCAGGAAGTCGATCCTCTGACCGGCGGCATCCCCGGGGGGATGGGTGATGACCACACAACTCCGTGTGCTTTCCATGCATCACTCCTGGAGGACAGGCGGGCGCATTTCGATCGCCTCCACCGGGCAGCCGCGGGCGCAGAACTCGCAGGCGATACACAGGACGGGTGCGCCCAGCACCGGGAAGGCGCGGTGGCTTTCCTTGTCCGCTTCGCCCCACCTCAGGCAGTTCACCGGGCAATCTTGCAGGCAGACCATGCAGGAGATGCATTTGCTGACCGTGACCACTGGTTTGTGCCACTGATTGCGCTTGACGAAAGCCATGACCTGCCCCTGCGGGTCATGAACCGCCTCCACCGGGCAGATGCGCCCGCAGGCGCCGCAGTCGATGCACAGGGTGGGGTCGATGTTGTGGAGTTGCTTGCGCTCGCCCTGAATGGCTGCCACCGGGCAGATCTTCAGGCAGGCGGTACAGCCGGTGCATTTTTCGGTGATGGTGTGGGCCATGTGGTTAACTCACGCTCTCTTCCAGTCCCAACTCCCGCAGGGTTTCGGGGAGTGGGATGCCGGTGGTGGGGTCCCAGCCGATGGTCTGGTAATAATCACGCAGCATACCGTCCAGGGCGATGCTGCGCCCCTTGTTGGCGCCTTCCTGCTGTGGCGGTAGACCTAGGGCGCGCGGGCTGATGCGCGTGGAAGTTGGGTCCACGCCCTGGCGCACGTTGAACATCTGCCGCAGGGTCTGGATGCGCCTGCCGATCTGCATGTAGGCTTCTGGCCTCAGGTCCCAGCCCAGGGCGGCGTTGAGTTCCTCGAAGAAGTGCAGCCGGTCAACACCGAGCAGAGCGCCAAAGAGGCACAGCCCGGCGGCGTTGTAGAGTTGAGTGTAACTGCTGATGGCGACAGCCTTGTGCGCCATCTTTGGGCTGGAATGGTATTTTGACTTCTTGGAGTACAGCAGGGATGGCCTGGGCAGCGCCCGGAGACGGCTCCACAGGCGGTACATATCGTAGTAAAGAAAAGCGCCTGCAGTGTGCCGTCCGGGGTTGGGCTCGACGCTGGCATGCAGGCCGTAGCCCGGGTCGAGGCGCGGATCGTGCATAGCGGGCTCCTGCCCCCCGGCATGGATGGCGCCATCGAAACAGGCTCCATTCAGCTTTTCGGCGGCGCGTTTCACCCCGTCTGCCAGCAGGTCGCCGATGCCTTCGCGGGCGATCATCTTTTCGACCAGCCTCAGCGCCGCGTGCGAGTCACCCCAACACAGGTCGATGCCGCCGGTATCCTGCAGACTGAGCGCCCCGTTCTCGAAGCATTCCATGGCATACGCCACCGTCCCCCCGGCGGAAATGCTGTCCATACCGGCACGGTTCAGCCGGTCGTGGAGGGCGAACAGGGTCTCCACGTCGTTGCTGAGTTGATTCCCACCAAAAGCCATCAGGGTCTCGTATTCGGGCTTGTGGGTCTCGTGTCCCTCGGGGCCGAACCGGCAGATCCCGCCGCAGCTCAGCGGGCAGGCATAGCAGGCATATTTTTCTTCCTCTTTGGCCAGCACCAGGTCGGGGTCCACGCCGCAGGAGACGCGCACCGGATAATCCTTGCTGCTCCCCGCCCAGTTCTTGATCGGGGCGTCACCCCATTCCACGGACATCTGGTAGGTGCCGGCTGTGCCCCATTTCTTGAAGATCAGCACCTGGATCAGCCCGTCCAGCTGTATGCCGGGCGGGAGGCGGTTGACAAAGGCCCCCAGGCGGCGGACAAAAGCCGACTTGCGGATCGATATGCCCATCTGGTAGTAGCGGGCGCAGTCCTGGCTCAGCGCTTTCATGGCGGCAGGGTCGGCGCAACCGATGGGACGCGAGCCGGCCAGCACAATGGCTTTCAATTTCTTGGATCCCATCACCGCCCCCAGTCCAGCACGGGCTGCCATGCGCCCATGGTCGTGGCAGATGCCGGAGATCAGGGAGAGTCTCTCCCCGGCAGGTCCGATGCAGGCCACGGCGGGTTTCTGCCCCTTCGGGGAGCGGCTCAGCAGGGTGTCCTCGGAGTCACTGCTGTCCTGCCCCCACAGGTCGGTGGCATCCAGCAGTCGTGGTCCGGCATTATCCAGGTACAGATAGACCGGTCGGGGGCTGCTGCCGGTGAAGAAAATGCCGTCATAGCCGCACTGCTTGATGGCAGGCGAGAACCGCCCTCCGCAGTTGGCCTCCCCCCAGGTGCCGGTCAGCGGGGACTTGGCCACCGCCATCCAGCGCCCGGTGAACAGGCTGGGCGTGCCGGTAAGTAGGCCGGAGACGAAGCCGAGGATGTTCTCTGGACCGAGCGCCTCCACTTTGGCAGGGAGATCGCGATAAAGGATGTAAGCTGCCAGCCCAAGCCCGGAAAGGAATTGTGCGTACACCGTCTCGGGGATCGCTTCTTCCCTGAAACTGCTGCTGGACAGGTCCACCCACAGGATCTTGCCGCAGAAGGGTCGAAGATTATTCATTTTCCACCCGGGCTGGCGGGAGAGTGAACTCAACGACCAGGCTTTCCTGTGGTGTGCAGGTGCTCGCCTGCACCGACAGGGTGCGCCTCGCGGGGTCGTAGGTGCCAGGCAAGGAGGCTGTTGTCCCGGCCTCCACCCCGCGCAGGTGCAGGCGGTAGCTGCGCCGCGCCGGCACCTGGCGCACGTCGCCGCGCACCGGGTGGATGGTGAAAGCTAGGCGGTTGCCCATCTTCTGCAGGGTGAAGGGGGTCAGGGCATGCTCGCCCTGCTCGTAGCCGGTCGTTTCGCCGTCATCCTCGTACAGGTCAAAGCGGTTGTCCCCGCCGGGGAAGAGAATAATATCCAGTTCCGCTGGGTTCTCCACCCCTCCCCAGCCGGTCAGCGGCGCCATGGGCACGATTGCCCCGGCGCGGGCAAACACGGGAATATCTTCCAGCCTCGCAAAGAGCCTGTGCCAGCGTCCTCCGGCGAGCGGGGCTCCAGTGAAGAAGTTGAACCACTTCCCCCTCGGCAGCCACACGCGCTTGCGGGCGCGGCCGCTGAGCAGCGATGCGGGGGCAACGATCGGGGCGGCGATCAGTTCGGAGCCGAAGCAGTATTCGTCCGGGCAGGCAAAGGCCTGCCGCGCAGGGTCGCTGTAATACAGCGGGAGCAGCGGGGCAAGCCCGGTCTGGTGGAAGCGCCAGGCCATGCTGTACAGGTAGGGGATGAAGGCATGCCGCAGTTGCATGGCTTCGCGGGCGGCAGCGAAATGGCGCTCCGGCTTGGCCCATGGTCGCCGGTCCAGGGAGGCGCTCTTGGTGGAATGCAGCCGTAAAATGGGGCTGAATAGGCCGAACTGCACCCAGCGCACATAGAGTTCCGGGGAGAGATCGACTCCCATGTGCCCGCCGATGTCATGGCTCCACCAGCCATAGCCCACGTTGGCCGCGGTGGCGGTGAAGCGCGGCTGGAAAGCCAGTGACCGCCACAGGATGATGGTGTCGCCGGAGAAGCCGATCGGGTAGCGGTGATTGCCCATCCCGCCCCAGCGGGAAAAGATAAAGGGGCGCTTGCGCCCATCCCGCCCCAGGTCCTGGAAGTGCAGGTGGTTCAACGCCCACAATGGGTCCAGCCCCTGCACCTTGCTTTTTTGTCCCTGTTGCCAGTCGATCCACCAGAAATCGATCCCCAAGGCTTCCTGCGGGTGGTGCAGGAACTTGAAATATCCTTCCACGAAGTGCGGGTCGCTGATATCAAAGGGGATGGGCTGCAGTGTTGCCGGGTTCACCCCCATCCAGCGCGCCATGTCCGGGTACTGTTCCTCGTGGGGATGCACGCCCAGGGCGGGATGCAGGTTCAGGGCGGTCTTGAGTCCCTGCTCATGCAGCCAGCGCACGAGGCCGGATGGGTCCGGGAAGAGTTCGCGGTTCCAGGTATAGCCGGTCCATCCGGATGACTGGTTGCCGGTCCTGGTGATGTGCCAGTCCATATCCACGATGCACACCGAAAGCGGCACCGCGTGGCTGCGGAAATCCTCCATCAGCCCCTGCAGTTCGTCCTGCGTATATTCCCAGTAACGGCTCCACCAGTTGCCAAGCACGAAGCGCGGCACCATCGGCACGGCACCGGCGACCCGGGTGAAATCGCGCAGGCAGCCAGCAAAGTCAGATCCGTAGCCGAAGAAGTACAGGTCGGTCTGCGGGTGGGCACGCACAGTCAGCCAGCCGGAATCATCGAAAACCAGCGACTGCGAGTCATCCACCACCGCCCAGCCGCGGCGCGAAACGAGGCCGGGATCGAGGCGCGT
>JBGSVI010000059.1:0-237503 GCA_041753035.1 Anaerolineales bacterium
CTCGTTGATAGTTGTTATCCATATCTACAGCATACCACTTATCAATCGTTCTTGCAAGACTCTCAGCTAAAGCTGCTCAAAAAACCGCCTTGTCCACTGCCGTTGAAACGGCATGGCTTGCGGCGGGTTTCAATCGGTCATCGCCGTGCTGCGCCGCGGGAGGCGCAAGGGCTCACAACTCGAGGCTGTTGAGCAGTTCTCGCAGCGCCAGCAGCTCGTTCAGAGACAGGGTGACCCCCTTGCCCATCTTCTCGCCATCGGGGGACCAATCGCGCAGGTCGTACTTGGGGTCGCGGTCGTTCCAACTCACCAGGTTGAGCTGTTTCTCCCAACCGGAGGACGATCTGGAAAGCACGCCAATGCTTTGGATGATCTCGTATTTAATGATCTCGGACATGGTCTCGTTCCTCTCTATCCGGCAGGATCCCCTGCAGGGGCGGGATCATTTGTTGAAATCCTTCGCGTCACGCATGATGCGGTTGGCAGAGTTGACCACCTGCTTGGCATATGCCGGGGAGGCAGCAGAGAGCACCACATCCTCACGGATCTTGTGCATTTCCTCTTTGGCACGCCCTTCACCGAGCAGTTCGCTGTAGGCTTCCAGGGAGCTGAGGATCGTCTCGGTGTGCTTGTCGGCTTCGGCAGGGCGGGAGGCCCGCAGGCGCGAGACCCCCAGGAAACTGCTGGCCTTCATCTGCTCAAATACCTTTTCGGCCACCGGCTGGACGATGCCCAGTCGCAGCTGGAACGAATCTGGCTGCACGAAGCGCACAGTGATGCGGTTGACCGGCAGGCTGTGTTTGCGGGCTGCCGGGGAGGTGAAGGTCAAGGTGCCCTCCACGCTGCGCTTCGCCTTCGGCGGGTTGGCCAGCAGCGCCAGGCGCAGGGGGATCTCCAATTCGCTGTCGCAGGGAATATCGCCGACAAAGATCGAGGCCGTATCCCCTTCCTGGCGGACGGGGTAAGCCGCGGAGAGCGGGATGAGCGTCGCGCCTGGAGGCAGGGACAGGCGGACGGTCACCTCGCGAGCCGCCAGGGCAGCCACTTCGCCAAGTTCACCGGCCACAAAGGCGGGGATCTTCCCGGCCTCCTGGATGTGATAGAAGCGTCCGCCGCCCTGGGTGGCGATCTCGGTCATAAGGGCTTCGTTGTAGTCGGGACCCACCCCGAGGGTGGAGACCAGCAGGCCCTGCTGGCGGGCGTGCAGGGCGCGCATGCCGATCTTCTCCAGGTCGGTTTCGCCTTCGTTGGCCTGCCCGTCGCTGAGCAGCAGCACCAGGTTGTTGTCCTGCTTGCATTCGAAGGCGTTGGCAGTCCCCAGTTCCAGTCCGGCGCACAGGGCGGTGTTGCCGCCGGCAGTCATCTGCTGCAGCGCGCCCTCCACTTTCATGGCTGTGTCGTCATAGACGCTCTCCGGCGGGAACGGGCAGGCGACCTGGGCGGAGAAGGTCACCAGGGAAAAGGCATCCCCGGGGTGCAGGAAGCGCAGGGCCTGGCGCACGGCGGCTTTGGCATGCTCGATCTTCTCGCCGCGCATCGAGCCGGAAACATCCAGCACCGCGGTGAGACTCAGCGGGGGGCGCTGCATGCCGGCGGGGGCGGCTTCTTCGGGGGGCACCCGGGCGGGCGTGCGCAGGGTGAGCAGCAAATAGCGTTCCACATTCTGCCCCGCAGGTGCGGTGACCTGGTCGAGTTCCATCTGCACCTGCAGGTAGGAAGGGAGCGCCCCAGACGGGGTCGTGGTTTCGTATTCCAGACCGCCACCACAGCGAGAACAGGCTTTCACGCCAGAAGGTTCATCCTGCAAGAGACCACAAAAGGGGCAGCGCATGAGTTGGGGCATTGGACCTCCAGAAAAAGGAACAGGTTGGCAGGAATACTTCGGCTTCCCGCAGCACCCTCCGCGGGCGCAGCCCACGTACGCCCTCGGGGCTTCCCCTTCGGGGATGATATCGCCGGGAGGACTGGGCGCAGGGATCGGGAAAACAAGACATCTATATCATAGCATGTTTTCAGGGAGTTGAGCACCGGGCGGGATGGGGAGCAGGGCTTTCTCAAAGTCGAAGAGAATGATTCCGATCCTGCCATGACCGGAACGAAATTGCTCCAGATTCTGCGAAAATGGGCATGTGGATGGATATCACTCAACCTGCCCCTGCACCGACGACAGCCGCCGGTAGAGGCCATCCATCTTCATCAGTTCCTCGTGCGTCCCCAGTTCGCGGATCGACTTGTCCTCCAGCACCACGATCGTATCCGCCTTGCGGATCGTCGAAAGGCGGTGGGCAATGATCAGCGTGGTGCGCCCCTCCATCAAGCGCTCGAGCCCCTCCTGGATCAGCAGCTCGGTTTCTGTATCCACCGAGGAGGTGGCCTCGTCGAGGATCAGGATCGGGGCGTCCTTCAGCAGGGCACGGGCGATGGACAGGCGCTGCTTCTGCCCGCCGGAGAGCTTCACGCCGCGTTCCCCGATCAGCGTTTCGTAGCCCTGCGGCAGTTCCATGATGAAGGCGTGGGCGTTGGCTGCCTGGGCAGCGGTCATCATTTCCGCCTCGTTGGCGCTGGGGCGGCCGAAGAGCAGGTTCTCGCGCACTGTACCGTAGAACAGGAACACGTCCTGCAGGACGATGCTGATCTGCCCGCGCAGGCTGTCAAGGGTGTACTCGCGCAGGTCGCGCCCGTCGAGGGTGATCGAACCGCTGGTGACATCATAGAAACGCGGGATCAGGCTGACCAGCGTGGTCTTGCCCACTCCGGTCGGCCCGACCAGCGCCACCACCGAGCGGGCGGGGATCTCCAGTGTAATATCCTCCAGCACCGGGATGCCCGGCGAGTACTCAAAGTTGACGTGCTCGAAGCGGAACTCGCCGCGCAGCGGCCCCTGGGCTTGTGCCGCGCCGCGGGCGTTCTGCGGCTCCTGGGGCTCGGCGAGCAGGCTGGCCACCCGGTCGGCACCCGCCAGCGAGGACTGCACTGCCTCCCAGGCGCCGGACAGGTTGCGCACCGGGGCGTAGAAACTTTCCAGGTACAGGAAAAATGCCACCAGGTCGGCCAGCGGCAGCGTGCCCTGCAGGGCCAGGCGCCCGCCGAAGAAGATGACGATCAGCGTGCCGATGGATGAGGTGAACTCAACAAAGGGCTGGAAGGTGGCCATCAGGCGCAGGGCGCGCAGCAGCGAGTTGCGGTAGCTGTCGATGCCTTGCCCGACGCGCTCCGCTTCCTCGGGTTCGCGGGTGAAGGCCTTGATCTCGCGGATGCCGGACAGGTTGTCATTCAGCAGGGCGTTCAAATCGCCGAGCTGCTTCTGGCGGTTGCGGAAGGCTGGGCGGACGTAGCGGGCGTAGATGCGCAGCGAGAGGAAGACGAGTGGGATCGGGATGGTGCTCAGCAGGGTCAGTTTCCAGTTGAGACTGAGCAGGACAGCCGTCACCCCGAGCAGGGTGACCACGTTGACCACCACGTCCGGGATGGCATGTGAGATCAACTGCTCGAAGAGGTCGGTATCGTTGACCACGTTCGACATGAGCGTGCCGACCTGCTTGTCCTCGTAGAACCGCAGGGAGAGGCGCTGCATGTGCTCGTAGATGTATTTGCGCACGTCGGCCACCACGCCCCAGCCGGCGACGTGGGACATGTAGGAGCGCACGAACTGCAGCCCGGCGCGCCCCAGGTAGGCGATCAGCACGATGACGGTCAGTTGGCTGATGTACCCCATATTGGCCAGGCTGGCCCCGGGGCCGGTCACGTTGGCCACCAGCAGCTTGACGATCCAGGGGATCAGCAGCTGCACGCCGACCAGGGCCAGCATGCTGAAGGTGCTCAGCACGAGCGGCCAGGTGTATTTGCGGGCGTAGTTAAAGATGAGTTGGAAGGGTTTCATGCAGGACCTCGAAGGCTATTGTACCCTGCGCGGCGGGAGCAAATACAATGGAAATTTGCCTCCTGCCCGGCCGAAGAGGGTGTATCATAGGCCCATCCCCCATTCATCCTCCTCCGGCAGGCCAACCCCATGACCAGACTCCGCACACTCTTCTCCCGGCTCCTCAATTTCCTTTTCCTTGCGCCCCTGCAGGATGCGTTCCTGAATTTGAAGGAACTATCCGTCTCGATGCGGGTGCTGGCAGTGGGAGGCTACCTGGGCATCCTGGCGATGCTGGGGATGCTGGTGGCCTCAGTGCTATGGGGCGCGGGGTGGGGGCGGGTGACCTTCACGGAGGTGGACGTGGTGGTGCAGGTGCCGCAGGCGGTGGTGATCGCGGGGTTGTGCGGGCTATTCCTGAGTTGGGCATACCTGCTGACCGGGGCAAGCGACAGCAACCCGCTGATCTTCCTACCGTTGAGCCTGTTCTTCTGCGCGGAAATGAGTTATTTGGGGCTGTTCGGCAGTTTGACACTGGCATGGGTATGCACGGTGCTGCCGCTGGTGGGGGGGGGTGAGCGCGGTGCATCTCTTCACCCACAAGAAAGCCTTCTGGCACAAGTACCCGCTGGTTGAATTCCTCTTCTGGCTGGCGGTGCTGCTCCTGGCGGGGCTGCTGATCTGGCTGGGGAGGGAAGGCGAGTTGGGCCCTGTGGTGGACTCGGTGTTCCTGCCGTTCCATTTCCTGCTGCTGCCCCTGTGGCTGATCTTCGGGCTCTCGGTGGTCGACCTGGCGGTGGAAGTGGCCCGCTGGCTCACCCGCGCACTGCGATCGTTGTTCCCCCATTCAGTGATGGAGGGGCTGACCATTTTCGTGCTGCTCGCCCGTCTGACGGTGCCGTGGGTCTTGCTCATGCTCAACCCCGGCTTGCTGGAACTGACCCGCCGCCCGGACATGGAGTTGGAAGATATCCTGCTGCCGGCGGCGATCTACAGCGACATGGTCCTCTCCTACCCGTTGATCTTGGTGGCGCTTATTCTGGCCCTCAGCCGCAGGTGGAACGCGCTGCGCTCGACGAAACTGCTGGCGCTCTCGCTGACCACGCCGGTGTTCTCGCTGGGCATGATCCTGGCGATGACCGGCAAGGGGGATATCTCCAACGCCCTCGAATTCACGCTCAGCAGCCTGGGGCTGCTGCCGGCGGTGATCGTCTTCGTGGTCATGCTGACCTACAATGTACTGGGATTGGGGGCGAAGTTCGCACGCGGGGACGGGAAACTGCTACCGCGCGGGGCGCGGGTGCTGCTGATGCTGGGGCTGGCAATGCTGGTGACCAGCCTGGCGACCTACCAGGTGAACTTGCTGGAGATGGAGAGCGGATTGCCGTGGAACAATTTCGTCGATAACTTCAGCAACCTGTTCATGTTGAGCGTGATCTTCCTGGGGCTGCCCTACCTGGCATGGATCGTATGGAAACGCCCGGAGCGGCTGGTGGGGAAAATGGAGGCGTTCGAGGCGGTGCAGCCACGCTTCAACGGGCTGGCGAAGATGAATAAAAAGGTGTGGATCGTGGCGGCGGTGGTGCTGGCTGCGAGCCTGTGCTGCCTGGCGTTCCTGGGAACGATGGCGATGTTGTCTGCCACCCTGCCTGCGGGGTGGTGGCAGAATCCGGATATCGTGCTGCCGGGGTGGTGAGGCGGGTCAGGGGGCTTGAGAGAGAAAACGGGATGCCAACCATTCGCTGATACCGGGGGGCAGGGGATGCCCACCGAGGATGAACCAGGCGAAGGAATCGGCGAGATAATCGGCGGTGGAATTATTCGCATAACCAGTTAATGGCTGCCAGAGACTGGCGGGGGGGATGAGGCGCAAACCAGAATGGTCACAGAAGCGGCAGGCAAAAGGATAGCGGCGCAGGCCGCCGCCAAGGTGCAGGTTGAGGCGGTCAGCTACCCCGCCAACGATACCCAGGGGGGTGAGAATGCCGGTGCGGATATCCCAGACATGGCCAAGTTCATGGAGCAACCAGCGCAGGGGCTGGTTTTCGGAACGAAAGGCGGGGGTAAGGAAAACGGCAGGCGCAAGGCGACCGGAAAGCAGGGCGGGCAGAGCGCTGTGACGCTGGCGGGAGACCCAGGGCGGGGCGCTGGAGGTACGCAAAAAGCGCACACCTGAGAGGTATTTATTCATCCAGGGCAGACCAAGGCCAGGGGCGAGAGAATCGAGCCGCGCCTCGAGGCGAGCGCCGGCGAGGGAGACGAGCTCCAGTCCGGCTGGTTCCCAGTTGCCAGGCAGATGCCAGTGATAGCGGGCGGCAAGGACAGAGGCAGTCATCGGGATGTGTGGGGGAGGAGGATGGGGGTCTCCGGGGGAGCTGGTCGGCGACTGAGTAGATGCAGGTGACATCCAGGGTCTCGTCAAAGGACATCTCCAGCAGGACACCGGGGAGGGCCGATCATCAAGACATTGCATTCATAGGACCGTCGCATTTCGGATAGATCTGAAGAGGCCTGCCTTGAAGCAGGTCCGAAGAACAAGTTACGAAGCTTGTCCTTTTTGATAATTTGCGGGTTATCCATCAACATCATCCAGCGTGCTGCAGCGATGATCCTGATCTGTTCTTGCTGATTAGGTCTCATGAATCTTCTAATTGTCTTCCCTATAGAGTCTGCTCTATCTGTTGCCAGAAAGTGCCGGTTAAGCTGATGTTCAGCACGTATGTGGGCACGACTCGGGCAAAGGCGCAAAGGTTGTTGAACCGTTCCAGGTGTAAGGCGCGGAGTTCTTCTTGATACAGACCCGGCGCCATACTCATTGAGACCTATCCCGCGGATTCTTCGAGAAGGCCGACAGCCTGTCCCTGGCCTACTTGTTCCACCTGCTCTTCAACCGATTGAACCAGGAAGAAGATGCTCTTGATTGGGACAGCATTTTGTACATCCCAAGTGCCACCCGGTTCTTCCGCCAGGAAACGGCTCCAGGTGGGCCAGGGGTGCGCCCAGTATTTCCCTTGCGGGTCTCGCACTACCAGCGTGGTATCGTCGCAGCGCGAGTGCCACGGGGCCGGAAGCCGATTGCTGGCAGTGGTCTTTCCTGTGCCACCCGGTGCTGCCAGGATCACACCATAGCCATCTCGTTCGGCGAGCGCACCATGAATAAGGACTCCGCCGCGAGATTGTGCTTCACGAGCAAAGATGAGAGATAGCCTCACCAGATTAACATATGGTCCACTCAGCTGATCACTTGGACTTAGGACACAAACAACAACGCCGTCATTTTCTACAGCTAACGGGATATGGTAATTTGCCAAAGAAGTGTGTGCGTCAACCTGAACAAGAAATTGGTGCAGATCTCCGCGGCTAAAAGGTTCGATTGCGCTTGAAGTTATCCGTAGCTGCATCGCGCATCCCAGTTGTGAAATGATGGCAGCAGCCTGTTCATCTCCAGCGGAAATTTCCCAACGGCTACCATCCGCCAGTACGAGGTATTGATGCACTCCCTGTGGTACCAGAGGGTTCATAGTCCGTTGTTGTTCAGTAAAAAAGATGGTTCAAGCGAGGTGGCAGGATCGGTCAGGTAGAAAGACAAAGTGTTGAGCGCAGGAATTCAGGTCGATCCTGTCGTTTATTATCTGCACTCGAATTCCAGCCCCACAAAACCATTTTCGGCAAGCGTATTAACAAAGGTGAGAATTTCCTTGGAGGCGGTGTCTGGGGCGTCTTCGAAGCTGTTCCTGATCTCCGTAGCGATATCCTCGAGGCTTCTCTTCCCGTCCATCCGTTTCCATACTGCAACACCGACAGGATTGATTCCCACAACATTGGCTGTATCGGGATTGTAGAGCACGGCCCAGTCATCAAACTCTTCTCGGAGCATAACGATGGGATTGGCAATCGGTCTGTCTGTTTGATCCATGGACTGCTTCTTCGCTTTGCATTCGTGGCAATATTAGCGCCTGATACCCAGGCAAAAAGAACAAATCCCGTCAGCCTGCTGTTAGAGGAGATTACTGCCAGCAGTGCAAGCAGCCGATGCTGCGACATTGCCGGCTGTGCAAGCAGTTCCTGCTGAAGCGCCGACAGATGTGCAATAAGAGGCTGCGCTTGTCCCGCTGGTGCAATCACCAATCGATGCACTTGACCCGGCACGGCACTAGCCGGTTCCCTGGGACAGCCCCCCTAGGGGAACGACGGCCGGCGGCTCATATTTTGGTTTTCCCTTGGCGTTTTGATCTGGCATACGAACCATCCTTTCTCTACCCGATGAACCTATTATTTACTTCCCCTCTTAATTACACCATCATCTACATAATACTCATTCGCGGCCGCTATTGCAAGGCCTCCGCCAGGTGACCTGGCTGGATGGAGTCGCTCCCGGCCAGATTGGCGATGGTGCGGGCGAGTTTCAGGATGCGGTGGTGGGCGCGGGCGGAAAGGTTCATCTATGCCATGGCGCTCTTGACCAGCACGCTGCAGGTCTCGTCTAGGGCGCAGTGCTGGCGGATCTCTGCGGGGCGCATAACGGCATTGCAGGCGTGTGGTGCGGGGCACGGAAAGGGGCAGCCGGATGATGGGGATCTCGGGGGGAAACTGGTCGGCAATCCAGTAGATGCGGGTGACATCCAGGGTCTCCTCAATGGACATCTCAGGGATGATGCCGGGGAGTACACGGGCAAGCAGGGTCTCCCCACTGCCTGGACTGCCGCTCATTAAGATGTTGTGACCACCGGCCGCGGCGACTTCGATGGCGCGTTTGATGTGCTCTTGCTCCTTGATCTCGCCAAAATCGGTGGGCGGAACGGGGGGGGCGGACTCTGCCTGCGTGGGGGAGGTGGGGGTGATGCGCTCACGGCTCTCCAGAACGGTAGTATCACGCAGGCCGACGACGGTCAATCCGGGGACGCCATGGGTGTAATCCACTTTGAACTCGACGATAACAGCGTCAAAACCGGAGACAGCGCAGGAATGGACTCGAGCCAACATGGTACAAGTGTAGATGGGGGGCCAGGGTGTCAATAGGCCGGTCGGGGATGGCGTGTGCCGCGAATACTTTAAGGTTGAATTTGCAGAAATGTAGGCTGTTTTTAATGTAACCATGGAAATTTCGTTGTATGATAGATTCAGGCTTTAGCGAGCCTAGAGAGGAGGTAACAGTCGACCCGATGATTGCAGACTTCCAAGGAGGAAGGACCGGGTGAACACTCCGGGCGCCCAGCCTGACGGCTGGCACCCAACGTCTTCCACGACGAACGTGATTTTTCCCGCTCTTTCTTCAGCACAAGGCTTGACCTGGCGGATGGATGCCCTCCATCCGCCTTCTTTTTCGTCTCATCTCTTGACAGGCAGGCGGGCAGGGGGTTTAATAAGATAAATATAGTCTAAATTGGAGATGATAAAATGAAATTGAAGATTCTGGCAACCGGTATGTTGATCGTGTTTCTGGCAGCCTGCAGCCTACCCAGCACGGGTACGGAAGAACCAGCAATGGGAAACGAAAGCACACCCGTACCGGCGGAGAACGATTTCGCCTGTCTGCAAGGTGTATGGGAAATGTCGAACACAGCGCTTAACGAGATGCTAGCGAGCCGCGTGCCGGTGGCGGGGATGAGCATCCCAACCGGAACCTTCCGGTTGACCTTTGACGGGAATACCTTTGGCTACGGCTCGGATGTATTCGCCCTGCGGATGGAGATCCCGGGTGGGTACATGGAGGCGGAGGCGATCTTCCTGGTGAGCGGGAATTTCAGCACTGCAGATGGCGTGGTGACATTCACGGACCAGTTGTATACCTCGGAGGTGATCACCTGGCGGGCGATGATCGATGGGGAGGTGAGCGAAACGACCGGGGCAACGAGCATCTTCCTGCCGGCACCGGGCAGTGGAACGTACACCTGCAGCGGGACGAGCTTGAGCCTTCCTTCCGCCAGCGGGACTGGCGAGGCATTCACGATGGTGTTCAGCCGCGTGCCCTGATGGGGGAGTAACGCGACCGCCTCAGGAAGTAAACTGGTATCGAAGAAAATTGCTCCTGCAGGGATGCCTTGCAGGGAATTTTGCTTCCCTTTCACAATCCTCTTAAATCATGATATATTGGGGCGGTTCCGGGGTGATTCCTGTGCCCTGTGACTGGACCAAGCAAACCAGGTTCATTGTTCTATCGAAAAGATAACCCATTGATCTACAATCAGTTCTCCGTGTCCAGGGTGCAGAAGTAGTTTCCAGGGCGCGGAGAATTCCATCCTGTTTCCTGGCAGGGGATATTTCCGGGAAAAGATAGAAAATCCAATCCCTGACCCCTCCCTCCAGGGGCGCAGAGGGTTCCAAGGAGATGAAAATGAAAAAAGCACTGATCACCGGGATCACCGGACAAGACGGCTCTTATCTGGCGGAGTTGTTGCTTTCCAAGGGGTACGAAGTGCATGGCCTGATCAGACGGGCGAGCACATTCAATACCACGCGCGTGGACCACATCTACCATGATCCACACACCGATAACGGTGCCCGCTTTCACCTGCACTTTGGCGATGTGAGCGATTCGGGCAGCTTGATGGGGCTGATCTACAATCTGTGCCCGGATGAGATCTATAACCTGGCGGCACAGTCCCATGTGCGGGTGAGTTTTGACCTGCCTGAGTACACTGGGGATGTGACCGGGCTGGGGACGATGCGCATCCTGGAAGCGATCCGCAAGAGCGGGATCAAGACGCGCTTCTACCAGGCGTCTTCGAGCGAGATGTTCGGGGCGGCCAAGCCGCCGCAGAGCGAGACAACTTCTTTCGAGCCACAAAGCCCTTATGCCGTGGCAAAGGTGTATGCCTACTGGGTAACGAAGAATTACCGTCAGGGGTACAAGCTATTCGCTTCCAACGGAATTCTCTTCAACCACGAGTCCCCGCGGCGTGGCGAGACCTTTGTGACCCGCAAGATCACGCGTGCGGTGGCGGCGATCGTGGCTGGCAGGCAGAAGGAATTGTTCCTGGGCAACCTGGCAGCTAAACGGGATTGGGGTTATGCGGCGGACTACGTGGCGGCGATGTGGAAAATGCTGCAGGCTGACGAAGCAGATGACTTCGTGATCGGCACGGGGGAAGCGCATTCGGTGGAAGAATTCCTGGAGGCGTCTTTCGGCTATGTCAACTTGGACTGGCACGACTATGTCAAGATCGACCCGCGCTATTTCCGCCCGACCGAGGTGGATTTCCTGCAGGCTGAACCAGGCAAGGCCAGGCGACTGCTAGGCTGGGAGCCGCGCGTGTTCTTCAAGGACTTGGTGCCGATCATGATGGATGCCGACCTGGAATTAATCGGCTTGAAATCCCCGGGAGAAGGGGCGAAGGTGCTGGAGAAGCATCATGGCGCCTGGCATCGTTGGGAGAGCCAGGTGGTGAGTATGGGAGAAGGCAGCAAGACCAATAGTTCCTGACCCAGCACAGCCGGAGGGCATCTGCCCACAGGGAAAGCCCAAGGCTAGCATGACCAGCTGCACGCAGCGCGGCATGTTTTGCATCTGATGATCCAGGTTATTTTGCAGGTGGTCGTGCTGGGTGCCCAGGCGCGGCTGATCGATAAGCCGGACTTTGGCCTGGTTAATGCAGCGCTGATCGCTATCGGATTCATCACCTTGGTATCCCAATGGATCGACCCGGCAGTCATCCCATGCCTGGTATTGACTGAGTGGTATACCCGTACCGGCGTTCACCACTGCTGTGATCTTGGGCGTGAAGCTGATGCTCAGACCAGCCTGGGTGCGCAGGGCAATCGCATTAGGGCTGTTTTTGAGCCTTTATTGAGGCGTTGTGGGATGCTACTGGAAATTTCCATAAGGTTTTGTACTCTCTTGCCCAGAAAAGATCAATCAGGTTTGGTTTTTTTTTTATCATGAGTATATGATAAAATCAGTTCCGTCGGTAATTACCATATGTTCAAGTTTTTAAAGAACTTGACAAGAAAAGGAGATCACCGAAAATGTGAAGTGGCCAAACCACACATTGATCAGGAAATCTCCGCCATGAATATTACCACTTTCACCAATGCTAGGTTTTTTTCTGGTCGATGGCCAACTTGCAGGCATGCGATGCGACTACGAGGTTCGCGGCCGACTTTGATAGACAGTGAAGTGTTGATCATCGAAGTAGTCGGAGAGTACCTGGGCCTTGAGACAGACAGCAATAGATTCACGCACTTTCACAGGCATTATCGGATTGCTTTCCTGGTTTAGGTAAGACGATCGAATGTCTTTTTTTTTGCCAGGTAGCCAAACTCAGGAAGACCAAACAAGGATTGTGGTGAGCCTCGGTCAAATACATCCCATACGCCTTGTACTTTTTCATCGTGGAAATCTTTCCAGTACCTGTTGGCTGTCTGCCTCTGGCCAATCGTTGCCTCTTGTTCAACCAAGAAGGTATTGTGTTGGTAAGTATCTCGAAGTTGATAAGATTTACCAACTTGCCCACAAGTTTCATTATTCCAAATCAGCGCAGGCTTGTCACCGGCTAGGGCATCAAGCTCCATTGGTAAGAGTCAAATTAAAACGCTTATCGATCATTTTGAAAGAATTCATTGTCTGGCTCATACTCCAATCCAGAGGTTCAATCCGGTCCTGGAATAATCATGAAGCGTCTCTTTGACATTCTGGCTGCCGTTCTGGGATTGTTGATTCTTTTCCCCTTCTTCCTGGTGGTTGCCATCCTGATCAAGCGCGAGTGCGCCGGACCGGTCTTTTACTACGGGCCGAGGGCAGGCCGGAGAGGCAAGGCTTTCCGTATCCTGAAATTCCGCACGATGTACGAGCGCCCGGAAAGTTACCATGGTGCCTGTATTACAGCCCATGACGATAAGCGCATCACCCCATTGGGACGCAGATTGCGCGATACCAAGCTGAACGAGATCCCGCAGTTGTGGAATGTGCTCAAGGGGGAGATGAGCCTGGTGGGTCCCCGACCGGAGGACCCAGAGGTCGTCAAGACCTGGCCGGAAGGACTGCGGAGGGAGATCCTGTCAGTGCGCCCGGGGATTACCAGCCCGGCTTCGGTGCTTTACCGGCAAGAAGAAAAGGTGCTCAATACTGAGAGCGTGATGAGCGATTACCTGGAGAAGATCCTGCCGGACAAGTTGCGGCTGGATTTGCTCTATGTGCGCACGCATAGTTTTCTCTTAGACATCGATATCATTCTGTATACTTTGATCGCGTTTCTTCCTAAGGTTGGACAAAACTTGGTATCAGAGAACAAGCTTTATTCCGGCCTGCTGCATCTCTTTTTCTGGCGCTATCTACTCTGGTTCATGATCGATACGCTGATCGCCCTGGGAGCGACCGTGTTGGTGGGGATCATCTGGCGAATGAGTGCTCCGCTGAATTTTGGGATTTGGTTCGCTGTCGGCCTGGCGGTGGGGATCGGCTTCCTGTTTGGGTTGATCAACAGCCTGCTGGGTCTCAAGCGCGTATCCTGGGGTAGCGCTTCACCTGTCCGTATTTTTGACCTTGCGTTATCAAGCTTTGTCTCTACACTGTTGGTTTTCCAGGCAGGGAAGTATTATTCGGGGCCTTATCCCGTGTCCTCGGGGATGATCATTGAGATCGGCTTGGTGGCTTTCCTCGGTTTTGTTATTGTCCGTTACCGGCAGAGGTTGTTCACCGGACTGGCTTTCCGCTGGTTGCGTTTGCGCAGGCATAAGAATGTGATCGGGGAAAGAGTGCTGATCGTCGGCGCCGGGGAAGGGGGGCAACTGGCGGGCTGGTTGTTGAAGAAAAGCGACCTTGCTTCCGCTTTTACGGTGGTCGGCATGGTGGATGATGACCCGGAAAAGTACCACATGCTGATCGATGAATATAAGGTCCTGGGGACCACCCGTGAGATCCCAGACCTGGTGAAACGCATGAACATCGGGGTGATCATGTATGCCATCTCCAAGATCAGCGCCGAGGAACGCAAACGCATTCTAAAGATCTGCCGCAGCCAGCCGGTGCGGGTGGTGGTGGTGCCAGATCTGATCAAGATCATCCAGGATCAATTCATGAAGCCATATGAACATCCGGTAGATCCAGAGCAGGAATAAGGAATTCTGCAGATTTGCCAATCAATTGGTTTTTTTCTCATGAACAGGAGAATGCATGCAAAAGAGGTACTGGAATCAACGAAAAGTATTGGTGACCGGGGCGGGGGGATTTATAGGAAGTCACCTGGTGGAGGCGCTTGTCCTGGAAGGAGCACAGGTACGGGCCTTCGTTCGGTATAACTCGCGCGGCAGCCTTGGTTTGTTGCATCAATTGCCAAAAGAGATCAATTCAAATATCCAGGTAATTTCGGGCGATCTACGCGACCATGCGGCAGTGGAACAAGCGAGCAAGGGCGTAAGTTGTATTTTTCACCTTGGCGCGCTCATTGCCATTCCTTATTCCTATGTGCACCCGGTCGAGGTTGTGGAAACAAACATCCTGGGAACAGTGAATATCTTGCAGGCTGCACGTTCTCTCGGTGTTGAGCGGGTCGTGCATACATCCTCCAGTGAAGTGTACGGTACGGCATTGAGAGTCCCGATCGGCGAAGACCACCCACTCCAGGGGCAATCTCCCTATTCTGCCAGCAAGATCGGAGCAGATAAGATCGTAGAAAGTTATTATTGTTCATTTGAGCTGCCGGTTGTCACCCTCAGGCCCTTCAATACATTTGGCCCACGTCAATCCACCCGGGCGATCATTCCCAGTATCATTACCCAAACATTGACCAGTAATGTGGTAAAAATAGGAAATTTGGGTGCCCGCAGGGATTTGACCTATATCAGCGATACCATACAGGGGTTCTTAAAAGTCGCTCAAACAGAAGGGATCGAGGGTGAGACGTTTAATTTGGGCACTGGCTCGGATATTTCGATTGCCGAATTGGCACAGGTCATTTTTTCGATCATTGGAAAACACCCCGAATTGGAGATCGAGAAAGCCCGCCTGCGACCGGAGAAAAGTGAAGTTCAAAGGTTGTTATCGGATAATCAATATGCGAAAGAACGTCTTGGCTGGAGGCCAGAGGTTTCTCTGCATGATGGCTTGGCCAGAACGATCGAGTGGATTGCAGACCATTTGGAACTATACCAATCCGGTATTTATCAGATATAACCACTGATATCCTTTCATGGAGAATATACCCATATGAAATTGATCATCCTGGCAGGAGGCAAGGGGAAAAGGCTGGCACCATATACGAACATCTTCCCCAAGCCGTTGATGCCGATCGGCGAGATGCCGATCTTGGAAGTGATACTGCGCCAGGTGAAGCGTGCAGGCATCGAGGATGTCATCATCACAGTTGGACACCTGGCAGCGCTGCTGCGTACCTATTTTAACGATGGCAAGCAATGGGGTTTGAACATCCGGTATAGTTATGAAGAACAACCGCTGGGGACAGCCGGACCGATCGCGATGGTCGGAAATATTGATTCGACCTTCGTGGTTGCCAACGGGGATGTGCTGACCACCCTGGATATGAAAGACCTTTTGCGTTTTCACAAGCAACATGGTGGCATCGCCACCATCGCAATTTATCACCGTCCGGTGCACGTTGACCTGGGGGTGGTGCAGTGCAATGACGAAAATATCGTCACCGCGTATATTGAAAAGCCCACGTATGATTTCAATGTAAGTATGGGCATCTATGTGTTCGAACCCGAAGTGTTGAAGTACATCCCGCTCAACCAGTACCTTGATTTTCCCAACCTGGTGCTGACGATGTTGGCGGCTGGAGAAAAGGTGGTTGGGTACAAGTTTGATGGGTACTGGAAAGACCTTGGCCGGCCGGATGATTATCAGCAGGCCAATGATGATTTCCTCTCGATGCGGCAGCAGTTTCTACTGGAGGATGAAAAATGATCTGGAAAATACCGTTATCTGACCTGGACTTTGGTGAGGAAGAATCGCGTGCCGTCCAGGAAGTGTTGAAGAGCCGCTGGCTGACTATGGGCAGCGTGACGCAGGATTTCGAAGCCGAGTTCGGGGCGTATGTGGGCACGAAACACGCGCTGGCGGTGACCAATTGCACCGCCGCACTGCACCTGGCCTGCATGGCACTTGAACTTGGCCCGGGGGACGAGGTGATCGTGCCTTCGCTGACCTTCGTCGCCACGGCGAATGCGGTGCGCTACGTGGGCGCCACACCCGTGTTTGCCGACATCGAAAGCGAACAGGACCTGAGCATCTCGCCTGCGGCGATCGAGAAATGCATAACTGAGCGAACACGCGCCATCATTGTTGTCCATTATGCCGGTTATGCCTGTGAGATGCCCCGCATCCTGGCGCTGGCGAAAGCGCACAACCTGGCTGTCATTGAAGATGCGGCGCATGCCTCCGGTTCCTTCCTGGATGGGAACCACCTTGGGAACTGGGGAGAGGTGGGCTGTTATAGTTTCTTCTCCAGTAAGAATATGACTACCGGGGAAGGGGGGATGGTGACGACCAATCGTGATGATCTCGCCGCCAAGATACGCATCTTGCGCTCGCATGGGATGACCTCGCTGACCTGGGACCGGCACCAGGGGCATGCCTGGAGCTATGACGTGGTTGCGCTGGGGTATAACTACCGCATAGACGAGATCCGCTCTGCCCTGGGCCGTGAGCAGTTGAAGAAACTGGAGGGCAACAATGCCGTACGCCAGCGCCTGACCATCCTATACCGGGAGGTGCTGCACGAACTTGCCCCGACGGTTACTGTCCCCTACGAGAACCACCGCGGCAATTCTGCGTACCACCTGATGCCGATCTTATTGCCAGCCGGTACGGACCGGGTGCGGTTCATGGACCAGATGAAAGTCTCCGGGGTACAGACCAGCATCCATTACCCACCCATCCATACATTCCATGCCTACATGGAAATTGCCAAAGAGAATGCCCCACTGCCGGTCACAGAAGATGTCACCAGCCGCGAGGTGACCCTGCCGCTGTATCCGGGGTTGAACGAAGAGCAGGTAAAATTCGTCGGCCAGGCTGTGCGCGATGCCTTGCACAGCGCGGGGCAATAAGCGGATACTGTCTGGGAAGGACGAGGAATGATGGCTGAGCGGGGAAAAAACGTATCCCGCCAGGCATCGTGGTGGAGAATTTTGACCAGGGGGCGTGCATCCTGTGCCTGGAAGACCGATCCCTGATGGAAATTGATCCTGTGGCAGGTGATACTTGCCCGCACAGATGGATCCCGGTGCTGTCATCGCGGTGGCTGAAGAGATGTTCCTGCTCCGTGGGCTCACTTTCCAAGAAGTATTAGCGCACTAAGAGCAATTGGCGGGCGAATATATTGGAATTGCTAAATACTACTCCAACCCGAAAGGAAGTAGATGAAATGGGTCAATCCTATGTAAGTTCAGAACGTTACCTGCGCAACCCCGATGTGGTTTTGCGTGAGGAAGACGAAGACGGCGCCTTGCTGTTCAACCCGGATACCAGCCAGGTGAAGATCCTGAATACCACCGGCTTGTTCATCTGGAAGTTGAGTGATGGTCAGCATGATACGCCCGCCCTTATCGTCGCCATGCAAAAAGAGTTCGAAGATGCCCCAGCGGATGCGCTGGTGAATGACATCAAGGAATTCTTGGAAGAGATGATCCAGGCGGGTTTTGTTGGTACCCTCCTCCCGGAGTGAGCGTGGAGGAACCAATCGAGCCGTTGTGCGGTTCTCCTGAGGCAGGCATGCCACGGGATTGATGATGTTTAATTCCAGTTTAGTGGTAAAAATTATCGGTATCGACTACTATTTCCATGCTAGAAAGGTCTTGAAACAATGAGAAAGCCTCGTTCGGCGCCACGAAATGTCGATGTTGCCGTGACGGGCGTTGTAATCTTTCCTGTGCGTACTGTTATTATGCCGATGAGATGGTGGGACGCAACGATCTACCCACCGAGCGGTGGCTTGATTTCTTCGATGAACTGGGACGCCTGGGTGTTATGACGGTCTGCTTGACCGGGGGGGGTAAGCCTTTTCCCGCCCGGAACTGTTCCAATTGATCGACCGGGTGATCGCCAACCGGATGCGCTACCAAATCCTGACCAACGGCACCTTGATCACCGAAAAAACACTCGAACAGTTCGCGGTCGGCAAGCGCCGTGCCAGGCTGGATTCCATCCAGGTGTCCATGGATGGTTCATCCCCTGAAGTTCATGACCAGAGCCGACCGAACAGTTTTAACCGGGCGATATGCGGCTTGAAACTGCTCTTAGCGCATGGGTTCTCGACCACTGTGCGGGTGACGATCAATCGCTTAACGTGGACCACCTTGAGGAGATCGCCCGCCTGCTGCTGGAGGAGGTCGGACTGCCCAAGTTCAGCACCAACGATGCGTTTCCCTGCGGTGCGACCGATAGGTCCGATCGAGACGTGACCCTGGATCTGGAGCAGAAGAACAAGGCCATGCGCGTGCTGTCCGAACTCCCCAAATGCTACGAGGGGCGCATCCTGGCCAATGCTGGGCCGCTTTCCATGGCACAAGGCATAACCAGCAAGCCGGGGCGCGGCACCCTGAGCAGTTGCGGTGGTGTGTACCGGCAACTGGCCATCCTGCTGGATGGCACGATCGTTCCCTGCCACATGTTGAGCACCCTGCTCATGTGGCAAGATCGGCGAGGTTGACCTGAAGATATTGTGGCTGGAAAGCCCGGTGATCAACGCCGTGCGTCAGCGCAACGAGATCCAGTTGAACTCGCTGGAAACCTGTCAGGGTTGTGAATACATCGGTATCTGCGGCGGGGGCTGCCCGGGAGGGGCGCTGTTCAATGCTGAAAACCTGCTAGGGCGCGACCCGGTGAGTTGCCTGCGGGTGGTCATGGGGCAGGATTCTTTGTCCGAGATCGAATCTCATCAAGAAGAAACGAGAGCCAAATAATGGATGACAGCATGGAAAAAATCGAAAGAGTACCCTTGCTGGAAGGCGCATACGCTCGTAGAGGGGGAAGAACACGGCCTGGACGACCTGTTCCCGTTCACCTGGCATTCAGGTCCATAAAACGGCGTCCCTATGATCACCGCGCTGGCCTTTCCCCGGGCCGATACGATCCCTATGCGCGCCGGTGGAGCTCCTGCTTTTCGGATGCGTCTGCCAGGCATGTGGAACAGGACAGCCTGCAGATCCGTTCTTCGGCAGTCGCTTGGGGCTCATCTGGTTCCCTCATCCTGGAGGAATCGGGGCTGGAAAAATCCCCGGTAGTCAGACGGAGTGCCGCGCTGGGTTTGGACTCGCTGGGCGATGACCTGAACTTCCTTACCAAAGGGAAAAAATGAGGCCGATTCAGTTAAGGCCTGTCTCAACCCATCCCGCCTGGAGGCAGGCTACCAGGCTTCCATGCAGGAGCCGGATGTATTACAATCTTCCTCCTGGTGCCGGTCCCGCCGATGCAAACCCTGCGGGCTTTGTTCGATGGTATCCATCAACAGGCACCATTCATTCCGTGATTGTCAGATAAAATTGCGGAACAGGCTTTCCACACCGCCGGGGATGTGGCGCGTCGGATCCCGGCATATGAACTGCATCTTCGAAAAAAAAAACGGATTGTTGGAAAATATTCGATGAGCAATTTCCTGAGTGATGCGCAACTTCCTTTCTCCTGGCGCCGGCTGGCGGAGGATGCGCTTTGCTATGTGTACAACGGCTCCAGCATGCTGCCCACCTTTCATCCAGGGCAGTTGCTGCTGGTGAAACCTCTCGGGCAGCCTCCTGTTCGGGGAGATGTGATAATCTTTTCCGACCCGGCGTGTGGCCGAAATGTTGTCCACCGGGTAATCTCGGTCTCCGCTGCACAGCAGATCAGGACGCGTGGGGATAACAACCCGCGCCCGGATGCTTCATTTGTTTCCATGCAGGATGTCTTGGGCAGGGTGGAACAGGCGGAGAAAGCAGGTGGGCTGCGGAGTGTGGATGGCGGTTGGCGTGGCTTATGGCGGGCGAGGGTACAGTGGTCCATGCTTTGGGCATGGAACCTTGTGCGCACTGTGTTTGGCTCTCTCTACCGTTCCCTGCGCCAGCGCCGCTGGGTGGCCTGCCTATGGAAGCCGAAGATCCAAAGGCTGGAACTGGGATATCAAAATGGAATGTGGGTGAAGTATCTACATGCTCAGTGTACGGTTGCCACCTGGCAGCCTGCAGTGCATAAGTTCGAATGCAAAAAACCCTATGACCTGGTGATCCCTTCCCCGGAGATGGAACTCTGGTAAGGTCTTCTATTCACTATAATATCGCGATACCTTGTAGATGCATGTTTTTCGAGGTGAGTAGTTCCGCTCAGTATTGAAAAAAACTATGCTACCCTCTGTAAAATCAACCAAGGAAATTTCGATTATAATCATTAATCTCTTTTCAACCCTTGACGTGGATCGATAGGATCGGGTCAATATTGGAAGATTGCAGGCTGGTATGACAGAAAATCGTGCTCTACCAGAGATGGAATATCATTATTGCCCTCACCTGGGTTTACAGGATGATGCAGGTACTGCAGTTGCCTACCCATCTGTCTTGAACTGCTGCTATCAATGTAAGCCAGTGATCCCGGTGTACTTATCACACCAATCCTCGTTCTGCCTCACCCAGGAACACAATCAATGCGAGGTATTCGCCAGGGACCCCGGTGCACCCCTCCCCAGCATGTTGCGGGCGGAAGTGCGCAAGGTCCAGCGGCGCTCCTGGTTGGTGGGTGCAGTCAGCCTGCTGGGTCTGGCCCTCTTCCTGCTGGCAATCTGGCAGCTATCACCGGGAGGAATCTTAAATCCTTCCGGGAGCCTCTTTCAACAGGAAGCGACACGAACCTTCTATCAGATATCCAGTGCCACTGTGGCAACAGTGGAAGGCACTGCGATGGTGGTTGATCATACTGCCACCCTCCAGCCAACCATGACACCCACCAAGCGAGTGATCGGGGGGCTGGAAACCCTGCTGGGCTATCAGAACACCTTCCTGATCCATCGCGTACGGGATGGAGAGAGCCTGGAACTTCTGGCCCGGTTGTATGGCACGGCCGTGAACTCGATGACGGCCGTCAATTATGGCCTGCCCACGCCTTTGCCGGTGGGCTGGTACCTGGTGGTACCGGTGAATCGTGTCAGCGTTGCCGGCATCCCGCCACTGGAGGCTTACCTGGTCACCAAGAATATCCAAGTTGATGAACTGGCGGTTGAGCTGTCGGTCAGTTCGGCTGACCTGCAAAAATATAATAATCTGGACGGGAATGTCATGCTAGTCCTGGGCGAGTGGATCCTGGTGCCACACCCATAAGCAGGCATAGCTCATAACAAAGAACCCCCAAGTCATGCCATCCGTTCTGTTCGTTTGCACTGCCAACCTTTACCGCTCTCCGCTGGCTGAAGCATTCTTCAAGAAAAAATTGAAGGAGGCTGGCGAGGAAAACTGGATCGTTGGCAGTGCGGGCACCTGGGCGGATGAAGGTTTGCCACCGATTCCCCGGACACTGGAAGATGCTGAGTTTTTTGATCTGTACCTGCAGGAACACCGCACCAGGCGGGTGAGTGCTGAGATATTAGCGCCTGCCGACTTGGTGTTGGTGATGGAGATCGGGCAAAAGGAAGCGCTGTACGTGGAGTTTCCGCAGCATTCCCGAAGGATATTCCTGCTTTCGGAAGCGGTGGATGGAAAAACATATACTATCCCGGACCCTTTTCTGCAGCAGCAGGCATCTGAAAGGGAGATCATCGAGGAGTTGGACAGGATGATCAAGCGGGGATTTGACAGGATCTGTGAGCTGGCGAAAAACCTGTCGCTAGAAAAGCCCAGGTAGCCAGTTTTCTGTTGTCAGTTTTCTGTTTGACCGAATTCCCCCCCTCGGTTATAATTGCGCTTCGTCTCTGCGAACCCCCGGTGCCCCGGCGCCGTTTGGTGTTGAATCTTGTACTTATAAGGAAGAAGCATGTCACCGAAACGTACCTACCAACCTCGCATTCGCCGCCGTGTGCGTGTGCATGGCTTTCGCCAGCGCATGTCCACCCCCGATGGCCGCCTGGTGTTAAAGCGTCGCCGCCTGAAGGGTCGCCTCCGCCTGAGCGTCCGGTCCAACAATCACGTCAAACACGTCCGCTGGTAGGAGTTGCCGCGGCGGCAGGAACACCTGAACAGGCAACCTCGAGGCACAGGTGAAGCGGCGTTTTCGCCTGACCCGGTCAATCGATATCAAGCGGGTGCGGCGATCCGGCAAGTCCTTTGCCCACCCGCTTCTAGTGCTTTATGTGATGAAGGCAGATCACCCGGTCACCCGGGTGGGGGTGACAGCCGGGGTGACAGCCGGCAATGCAGTTCAGCGCAACCGCGCCAAGCGCCTGCTGCGGGCAGCGATGAGCGACCTGATGCCATCAACCTTACCCGAATATGATCTCATGTTGATCGCCCGTGCCCCCCTGCCGGAAGCCAAATTGGAAGCGGTGCGAAGTGCCCTGACCAACGTGCTCCAACGTGCCGGCCTGCTCTCCCCTACTTATGACGGTTGAATATTTGCCCAGCGAGTACCCCAACGAACCCCGCCTGCGGGACATGCCCCGCAAGGTGTGGAATTGGCCGCGCCTTGGCTTGCTGTGGCTCATTCGTGCCTACCAGATGACCATTTCCAGAACCCTGCCGGCGAACACCTGCCGCTTCTATCCTTCCTGTTCCCACTACGGTTACCAGGTGGTATATAAGTACGGTGTGTTCAAGGGCGGTGTCATGGCGATCTGGCGGGTGCTGCGCTGTAATCCGTTCAATCCCGGGGGTTACGACCCCGTTCCCTAGGAGAAAATCAGCTCCATGAAAACTAAAATCCTTTTTCCGATCCTTGCGCTGCTTGCCCTGACTATTTTCCTGGGCGGCTGTGCCACGGGCATGACCCCTTCCTCGTGGAATGGCATGACCGCAGACGAGAATTATGTGTTCATTGCCGGAGGCACGAATGTGTATGCCGTGAACCTGGCAACCCATGCAGAAGCCTGGCGTTTCCCGGTTAAAGCAACTGTGTTTGCCGCCCCGGTGATGACCGAGGATGGTCAACTGCTGGTTGGTGGTTATGACCATATCCTCTACAGCCTCGACCCGGCGGACAGCAGTGAAAACTGGCGCTTTGACCAGGCGCGGGATAAGTGGATTGGCTCTCCGCTGGTGGCAAACGGCAAGATCTATGCCCCCAATGCCGACTACAGCCTGTACATTCTTGACCTGGATGGCAACCTGCTCAATTCATTCCGGGCAGATCAATCCCTGTGGGGCACGCCAGTCTCGGACGGCGAGAATGTGTATTTTGGCTCCCTAGGCGGCAAGATCTTTGCACTGGATGCAAGTTCCGGGACCCTGGTTTGGGAGCAGAAGATGGAAGGTGCCATTCTGGGCACACCTGTGATCAAGGATGGCGTGCTCTTTGTGAACCTGTTCCCCGGTTCGCTGGTCGCGCTGGATGTCCGTGATGGCAGCGTGGACTGGCAGGAATCCATGGGTTCGTGGACCTGGTCGGGTCCGCTGCTGGTGGAAGACAGCCTGTACCTGGGCGATGGTGATGGAAACATCTACGCCTTCAGCCTGGCGGGGAAGTTGCTGTGGCAGCAAGAATTGAGCGGCGCCATCGTGGGAGCACCCGTGCTGGTGAACAATGAGATCGCAGTGGGCACCGATACGGGCAACATTTATTTCATCTCTCTGGACGGGGCGAGTATCCGCACGGTCTCGGTCAGCGGACAGGTGGATGGCACACTTCTGCCTGCCGGGTCGCTAGCCCTGGTCAGTGCTACCAAGGGTGATGCCTTGATCGTCGCCCTGGATGAAAATGGTGCGCAATCCTGGACCTTTAATCCATCGAAATAAGGAAACCTACCATGTGGGAAACCATAATAGTCAACCCAATGACGAATATCCTCCTGATCATCTATAAACTGGTCGGAGGCCAATTCGGGATCGCAATCATCCTGTTCACCATTCTCATCCGTGTGGTAACGCATCCCCTGATGGCAAAGCAGATCAAGGGCAGCCAGGCCATGCAGGAAATGCAGAACAACAAGGAATGGCAGGATATCCAAAAGAAATACAAGGACGATAAAGAAAAACTGGCGCAGGAACAGATGCGCCTTTACAAGGAATTGGGCATCAATCCTTTTGCCTCGTGCCTGCCGACATTCATCCAGATCCCGATCATCTTCGGCCTATACCAGAGCATTGTGCGAGCCCTGGCGGCTTCCCCTGCCCAGCTATTGATCCTGACTGGCGGAGTGTGGTCTTTCTGGGGGCTGGACAAGATCATCCCGGTGAACAGCAAATTCCTTTGGATGAACCTGGGGCAACCAGAACGCGTGTATATGTTCGGTGTGGGCATCCCAGTGCTGGCGATCTTGGTGGCGATCACCACATATGTGCAAACCAAAGTGACCATGACGGCTTCCACCAATGCAACTGACCAGACAGCCATGATGAACAAGATGATGACGCTCTACATGCCGTTGCTGCTGGGGTACTTTGCTTACAATTATGCCTCCGGCCTGGCTGTCTATTTCATCATCAGCAACCTGGCGGGCCTGGCGCAGTATGCATTGCTGGGCAAGGTCAACTGGAAAGCGCTCCTGCCTGGCAAGAAGCCGGAACAGAAATCTGCAGCGAGGAAAAAATGAACGAGCGTGCAACTCTCGAAAAGATCGCTCCGAGTGTGGAAGAAGCCGTGGCGGAAGGCCTGGCCGAATTGGGTTTGAGCAAAGATGGGGTGGAAGTGGAAGTGCTGGATGCCGGCAGCAGGGGCTTGCTGGGTATTGGTACCAGGCAGGCGCGCGTCCGACTGAGCGTCAAAGCCAGCCCGGAACCTTCCGCCACTGAGGTACAGCCTGAAACTGTGGCTGCCCCTGTGGCAGATGATGAGACATTCCAACTTGCCCGGCAGATCGTGATCGACATGCTCGAAAAGATGAATGTGAATGCCGAGGTGAGTGCCCGGATGGGCGAACCTGAGTTGGAGGGTGGTGATTGCCCCATCCTGATCGATATCAATGGTCCGGACCTGGGGATCCTGATCGGTCGCCATTCCGAGATCCTGAATGCGATGCAATACCTGGTGAATCTGATGGTCAGCAAGCAGGTGGAACATTGGGTACAGGTGGTGATCGATGTGGAAGGTTACCGGGCACGGCGTGAACGACAATTGCGTCAACTGGCACAGCGCATGGCTGACCAGGCGATGAAGGCTGGACGTAGGCAGAACCTGGAGCCGATGCCTGCCAGTGACCGCCGCATCATCCACATTGAATTGAAGGATCATCCTGGCGTTATCACCCAATCTGTTGGGGAAGAACCGACGCGCAAGGTGACCATCATTCCCAAATAGCCACTGCAGAAGTATGTTTCTTTAAGGTCATCTACCAGACGGGGTGGATGACCTTCTTTTTTGCTTCTTTCTTCTTCCGCCTCAGTGTATAATCTATTCATGCCAACCCTTGTTCCAATCGAACCAGTGGATTATGTAGTTGTCGGTCATCTGGCTTGCGATCTGACCCCGCAAGGGGTGCGCCTGGGAGGAACTGCCGCGTACAGTGCCATGACGGCACGCGCGCTGGGCTTGCGTGTGGGCATCGTGACCTCCTTTGGGGGGGAGGCTCCGCTTGAACTCCTGGATGGCATCCAGGTTGCAAATGTTAAAACAGAGCGCAGCACAACTTTTGAGAATATCTATACTCCTGATGGGCGCATCCAATTTATCCATCACGTTGCCCCGGACCTGGAGATTGTCCATCTACCTGAACCCTGGAGGCATGCAGCCATCCTGCACATCGGTCCCATTGCCCAGGAAGCCAAGAAGGTTGTGTATTTAAATCCTGGAGAATCGATCCTGGGATTGACTCCCCAAGGCTGGCTGCGCACATGGGACAAGGATGGACGGATCAAGCCTACCGCATGGCCGGAAGCAGCAGAGATGCTTCCCAGAGCGGGAGCAGTGGTGCTCAGTGTGGAAGACCTGGGTGGGGATGAAGAGCAGATTGAAGCGATGGCAGCTGTGACCCGGGTGCTGGCGGTTACCGAAGGACCTGCAGGAGCCAGGCTTTACTGGAACGGGGATCTGCGTCGTTTCCAAGCCCCCCATCGGTCTGAGATCGATGCCACCGGGGCGGGGGATATTTTTGCTGCCGCGTTCTTCTGGAGGTTGTACTCCACCCGTGATCCGTGGGCGGCGGCGCGTTTTGCCACGCAACTGGCATCCTATTCTGTTGTGCGCAGCGGGCTGGACGGAATCCCTACGTGGGAAGAGATCCAAGCCTGCTTGGTGGAGGTATTGTAGTGGGACGCGTGTATACGTTGGTCAACCAGAAGGGAGGAGTGGGGAAGACGACCACTGCCATCAACCTGGGCGCATGCCTGGCGCAGTTCGGTCAGCGCGTGCTGATCGTGGATATCGATCCACAGGCAAACGCGACCTCTTCGCTTGGCATTGATAAACATACCGTGAAGAATGGATCTTATGAGATCCTTCTAGGCCAGACCACAGCGATTGCGCATATCCTGCATAATCCACGCCTGCAACTTTCCATCCTGCCTGCTTCGCCTGCCCTGGCAGGAGCAGAGGTGGAGTTGGTGAATGAATTAGGGCGTGAATTCAAACTGCGCCAGGTGCTTGCGCCCTTGGTGGAGCGCTATGATTACCTGCTGATCGACTGCCCGCCTTCGCTAGGTCTTTTGACCGTGAATGGTCTTCTCGCTGCCCAGGATGGCGTATTGATCCCGGTGCAGTGTGAGTACCTGGCCCTGGAGGGTCTGGGGGAGCTGACGCGTACCGTTCAACGGGTGCGTGCAGCACTGTTCCCGACCCTCAAGGTGCGAGGCGTGGTGTTGACGATGTTCGATAACCGCACGCACCTATCTGCGGACGTGGTCAAAGAGGTGCGCCAATATTTTGATGGACAGGTCTTCAATACGATCATTCCGCGCAGTATTCGGCTGGCAGAAGCGCCTTCGTATGGCTTGCCGGTGACCGCATATGCACCAGGTTCCACCGCGGCGAGGTCCTACGAAATGCTGGCCAGGGAGTTACTGGAAGGCGATGGGATCGCCGTTCCAGAAGGTGCAGTGTGAACCAAAGGGAGAGGAGATAGATATGGCTCAAAAATCCGGTCTTGGGCGAGGGCTGGGAGCGCTGTTGCCCGGCGGGGAAGATGTTCAAGCGAGCAACGGCGTATTACAGGTTTCCGTCGACCTGGTCTCCCCCAATCCGCGCCAGCCGCGCTCGGTGATGCACCCGGAGGAATTGCAGGAATTGACCGCCTCGGTGCGTGAGCATGGCGTGCTCCAGCCACTCATTGTGACACTAGGAGATGCGGAGGGGTGCTATGTATTAATTGCAGGGGAACGCCGCCTGCACGCTGCCCGTCTGGCCGGGCTGACCTCTGTGCCGGTCATTGTCCGCCAGGCAACCGACCTTCAAAGACTGGAACTGGCGATCATTGAGAATGTCCAGCGTTCCGACCTTTCGGCATTGGAGGAGGCGGAAGCATATCGGCAACTGGCCGAGGATTTTGATCTCTCCCACGAAGCGATCGCAGCCCAGGTGGGCAAGAGCCGAGTATCGGTGACGAATACGCTGCGGTTGTTGAAACTCCCTGATGCAGTTAAAAATGCACTCATTGAAGGGCGCATTTCAGAGGGACATGCGCGTGCTCTGCTGGCATTACCCACACCGGAAGCCCAATCTGCGGCTCTGCGCACGGTCGTTTCCCAGGAATTGAACGTCCGCCAGACCGAGGAATTGGTGCGCAAGATCTCTGGTGAAAAGAAACCTGCCAGGACCCAGCCGGCGATATCCCCCGATGTGGCTTCCCTGGAGGAACGTCTGCAAGCCAGCCTGGGAACCAAGGTCAGCCTGCGCACCGGCAAGAAAGGCGGCACAATGACCATTCATTATTATTCCAATGAAGAACTTGAGAGCCTGCTGAGGCGCCTGCTGAACGAAAAATAGAGGTGTCATGAAGATCCTTTATAACGCCCGCGTCCATACCCTGAATCCGGCCCAGCCCACTGCGTCAGTGGTGCTTATAGATGAAGGCAGGATCCAAGCAGTTGGTGGGGATGAACTCCTGGTTGGGAATACGCAAGGTGAGAAACACGACATGGCGGGTCATGTGCTCCTGCCAGGACTGGTTGATGCTCATCTACACCTGCAACTCTATGTGCAAAGCCTGGAGAAGATCAACTGTGAGTTGGCAGACAAGGAAGAGATCATCAAGCGGGTGGCAGAGCAGGTCAAGATCAAACGAGTGGGGGAGTGGATCCTGGGTCATGGCTGGAACCAAAATGACTGGGGCGGTGAATGGCCTTCTGCAACAGAACTGGACGCTGTTGCGCCTTACAACCCGGTGTATCTAACGGCAAAATCCCTGCATGCTGCCTGGGGCAATTCCTCTGCCCTGCGCCGGGCAAGGATCAGGAAAAGTACGCGTGACCCCGGGGAAGGGCTGATCGTACGCGACAGCCGCAAGAATCCCACCGGCATCCTTTTGGAAAAAGCCATGGAACTGGTGGAAAGGGTCATCCCAAAGCTCCAGCCGGATGACCTGGCTGACCTCTTTGAACGGGCAATCCCCAGACTCTGGCAAATGGGGCTGACCGGACTGCATAACTTTGACCGGGAGGTGTCTTTCCGTGCCTTGCAGATACTGGATCAGCAGGGTCGCCTGCACCTGCGCGTGCTTCAATCCATCCCTCGTGAAGACTTGCGAGTGGCAGGCCGCCTTGGGCTGCGCACAGGGTTGGGGAATGATATGCTCCGTATTGGAGCGGTTAAACTCTTTGCCGATGGCGCTCTGGGTCCACAGACAGGGGCGATGCTCACCCCTTACCAAAATAAGGCGGATAACAGCGGTCTCCTGTTGATGGATGCGGAAGAGATCTTTGAATATGGGCGGGAAGCCGCAAAGTCAGGGATCAGCCTGGCGGTACATGCCATTGGCGATCGCGCCAACCGTGAAGTGTTGGATGCCTTTGCCCGGCTGCGCGACTATGAGAAGGAGCGCAGTTTGCCTGCGTTGCGGCATCGGATCGAACACGTGCAAGTACTCCATCCGGGGGATAGCCATCGGCTGGCGGAACTGGGTATCATTGCATCAATGCAACCCATCCATGTGCTGTCGGATATGGAAATGGCTGAGAAGGCCTGGGGGAGGCGCTGTGCGCTGGCTTATGCCTGGAAAACACAGCTTCAGAATGGTGCGCGCCTGGCTTTTGGCTCGGACGCACCGGTGGAGAATCCAAATCCATTCTGGGGAATTCATGCGGCCATCACCCGGCGGCGTGCCTCAGGTTTCCCCGATCCAGATGGTTGGTACCCTGAGCAGCGTCTGACGGTTCACGAGGCGCTTACAGCCTACACCCAGGGATCTGCATATGCTGCCGGTATGGAAGATCGATTGGGAACGCTGGCTCCAGGGTATCTGGCTGACCTGATCGTCCTGGAAATCGACCCCTTCGAATGTGAACCAAATGTGTTGCGCGAGATCTGCCCTCTGGCGACCATGGTTGCCGGGGAATGGGTCTGGCAGGGATGAGGTGATCCATGACAGCCCCACTAACGCCTGAAGTACTGGTCCCCCGCCTGGGTGAAACCCTGGTTCAAAGAGGCATCATTACCACGGATGACCTTCAGAAAGCACTGGCACACCAGGCGGAGATGCAAAAGAGTGGAAAACAATGCCTGCTGGGCCAAGCGCTAATTGATCTGGGCTTTGTGGAGCGCCGGCAGTTGGATCATGCGGTCACAGAACAGATCATCAGCCTTCGCAATGCGCTGCAAGATGCGAACCGGTTCTTGGAGCGGCGTGTCCAGGAACGGACCGCTGAGCTGCAGGATGCACTGCAGAAATTATCCGAATTGAGCCAATTGAAAGCCAATTTTGTGGCGAATATCTCCCATGAACTGCGCACCCCTTTGACCCATGTCAAAGGATACCTTGAGCTATTGGTAACTGGCGCATTGGGCTCGGTAAGCACGGAGCAAAAAAGCGCATTACAGATAAGCCAGCGGGCTACCGGGCAATTGGAAAGCCTGATCGATAACCTGATCCTATTCTCGCAGGCGGAACGCGGCCAGATGACCCTGCACCTGACACCGGTCAATATTGTCAAGGTTGCCAGCGAGGTGATCAATTATTCCCGCACCAAGGCCGATAATAACAATGTCATGCTCCAGCGGGAGATCGCGGCCAATCTCCCCATGGTGCAAGCGGACGAGGAGAAGATCTCCTGGGCATTGCTTCAATTGATGGATAATGCGATCAAGTTCACTCCCACCGGTGGGAAGGTTTGCCTCTCCATCCAGTCGGAAAGTGAGAACCTGATCATGGTTTCTGTCATTGATACCGGGATCGGGATCCCTGCCAATCGGATTGAGGAGATCTTTGAGGCTTTTCACCAACTTGACAGCTCTTCCACACGCAAGTATGGAGGCACGGGGCTTGGTCTGGCCCTGGTGAGGGATATCATCACTGCACACGGTTCGCTTATTGAGGTTGAATCCGAAGAAGGAAAGGGTTCGACCTTCCGTTTCCCGTTGCTGTGCTCAAAGATCGCCTTGTGAGGCCTGAACTTGACCATGATGGAGCTTGACAAGTTAGAACTATTAGCCGTTCTGCATCCATCCAACGGTAAAGGCGATTGGATCAAATGTCTCGATTCTTTTTTTCGAGAACTCAGGAAATATTTCGTTTTCGATAATATTGTTGTCTATCGAATGGTGGAGGGCAGCCTGGAGCCCGAATATGCCCGGGCTATCGGGCGCGGACGCCGAAAGGAAGCTGAAGCATCGTGGGGGGAGCAATTGGCTTCACAGGTGATCTCTTCCGGGAAGATCATCTCTTCCATGCCACCAGATGTTCAAGAACCGGATCGGACAGCGAGCCCCCATTTATTGGGACTGCCCTTGATGCTTCCCGCGGGAGCGGGGGCACTTGTCTTTGTCCGTTTTGGTGGTCCGAATTTTGGCGATGAGCAAACTGCCTGGGCGTTGCTGGCGGCTTGCCAGGTGATGCGTGGTTCTGAAAGCCACTCCCGGAAGGATACTCTGGAACAACTGGATTTGGCGCGCCGTCACTCCCAGTTGCAGGATGATTTCATCGCCACCATATCTCATGAACTGCATACCCCGCTTGGTTTCATCAAAGGATATACAACCTCACTGATGCGATCAGACACAAGTTGGGACCCAGCTACCCAAAAAGAATTCCTGACGATCATTGATGAAGAGACTGACCAGTTGGTGATGTTGATCGATCGGATGATGGATTCAGCCCGCCTGCAGAGCGGGATGATGCCGATGGATTTCCAACCAGTCCGGCTGGATGTGCTATTGCGCGATATTGTCATGAAAGTCCAGGGCAGGCATGCTGAACTGCCAGTCCACCTGGATCTCGCGCCTGCCTCTCCGATCCTGGCGGATATGGTACGCCTGAGCCAGGTGCTTAATAACCTGTTTGACAATGCCATGAAATATGCCCCAGGCTCCGCAATTGATATTTCCTTGCGTCCACAACAAGATCACCAGGTGATCCATTTTCAGGACCATGGTCCCGGAATCCCGGCGGAATCCCTGCCATTCCTTTTCGACCGCTTTTTTCGTGTCCCCAACAGCAGCAACAGGCGAGGCACGGGGCTTGGCTTGTTCATTTGCAGCCAAATTATTCAAGCCCACCGTGGGCTGATCTCTGTTCAGTCCATCCCAGGGAAGGGGACTACTTTCCAGATCGAACTCCCCGTAAACCGCGAACTAGACTCTGCCCGGAGTGAAAATGACAATACGAATCCTGGTCGTTGATGATGAGCCACGTTACCTCCGTCTCCTGGATGCCAACCTATCGACCGAAGGGTATCAGGTGTTTACTGCGTCGGATGGGGAGATGGCACTTGAATCCTTTTCTGCCGGACCGGTTGACCTGGTACTTTTGGATGTGATGATGCCGCGCATGGATGGATTTTCGGTCTGTCAGCGCATCCGCCAATTCTCGAATGTCCCCATTATCATCCTGACTGCCAAGGGCGAGGAACAAGACCGGGTGCGCGGCTTGGATGTGGGCGCGGATGATTACCTGGTGAAACCATTCTCGGTGACAGAGCTCCTGGCGCGTGTGCGCGCCGTCCTGCGCCGTTCCCAAGTATCAGAAGTGGGTCAGAACCGGTTCTTTACCCATGGAGGGTTACGGATCGATTTTGCACGCGCTGAGGTGGTGCTCGCCGACGTGCCGGTTTCCTTGTCTGCCACGGAGTACCGCCTACTATTGCAGTTCACCCACAATATCGGGAAGGTGTTGACGTCGGAAGAACTGCTGATCAGTGTGTGGGGACCGGAATACCGGGATGATAAGGAAATCCTTTGGGTCACCATTGCACGACTGCGTCAAAAAGTGGAAGAAGACTCGCATGCACCCCAGCATATCATCACCCGTTCTGGACTGGGATACCTGATGCCCCCGATGGAAAATTGAAACCAGGCAGGAGAAGCATGGATAAGATTCCTGTAACCATTCTGATCATCGATGGCGATGCTGCCAGCCGGAACTACCTTTCTGCGATGCTGCAGAAGGAAGGTTACCTGGTGCTGACCAGTTCACTTGGGCGCGAAGGCTTGATCTCTGCCTGGAAAGATCATCCCGAGATCATCATTTTTGACCCAGTCCTACCAGACCTGCCAGGAGTAGACCTGATATCCCGTCTCCGCCTGGATCGGCGTACAGCCAAGATCCCTTGTATTGCACTTTCCAGCCGGGAAAACGAGCAAGAAATGTCAGCACTGCTGGCGGCTGGATGTAATGAGTACCTGGTAAAGTCGGGTGATGCCATTCCGCGCTTGTTCAATTTCCTGCCGCGCTTGTTGAACACAGAAAGCATGGCTCCCACACAGGGAAAGTTGATCGCCTTCTTGAGCGCGAAGGGCGGATCGGGCACCTCCTCCCTGTGCGCCAATATTGCCATGTGTGCTGCTGGCGCCAAACCGGATAAAAGGATCGCGGTACTGGATCTGGTGCTGCCAATCGGGTCGATCGCGAATATCGTTGGCTATGAAGGCGCGATCAACCTTGTCTCGACGGCACTTCAAAAACCGGAAGATACCGGAGCGGTTTACTTCAAAGAAAACCTTCCTCGCATTCCTGGCTGGTTCTTTTATCTGCTGGCTGGATCCCCGGACCCTGCATCAGCCAACCAGCTTGCCGTTGACCGGGTGGCTGCAATCGTGAATGCCCTGCTGGAATCGCATGATTATCTATTCATCGATCTCGGGCGTTCCCTGTCGCGGATCAGCCTGCCCCTGCTCCAGCGGGCGAACGCCTTGGTGTTGGTAATTGGGACCGACCTGGCAACCTGTACCCTGACACAAATCACTTTTGAGTATATGAAATCCCTGGGTATCGATGCGCGCAGGATACTTGCCATCCAGAACCGGTCGGTTGGTCTGGAGGGATTAACGAAGCCTGAGGCAGAAAAGAAGATCGGCTTGCCGATACAGGTCACCATTCCACACCTGGCTGATAATTTCACGGTGGCCAATAATCGGCATGAGCCATTCACATATCGCTTTCCGAATGATTCAACCTCGATGACCTTTAAGAGGATCGCCGTTGATGTGCTTGCAACCTCAGACAAACAGTATAAATAAATAAATGACTATCCCACTGCGGTTCTCTTTGCTATAATGTTTTATAACAAGACAAAGGAACAATAATGAACATTCAAGCTCAGGTAATCGTTCGGACGAAAAAACTTGGCGTGCTTATCCGAGACGCCCGTTTGGCCGAAAGGAAGACGATCGCGGAGTGTGCCGCAGCCACTGGGCTGCCGCCTGGCATTCTGCGGGCGTGGGAAGAAGGCAGGAAATCACCATCCCTCCCCGAAGTAGAGGTGTTGGCTTTCTATTATTCTCTCCCGATGAGCCATTTTTGGAGCAAGGACGCACGCTCGGGTGAGGCTGCCCCAACCAAAGCGTTGAACCTGCCTGCACTGGTAAGTATCCGTCAGCGGTTGGTGGGTGCAATGTTGCGACAGGAACGAGAAAAAGCGAGCCTATCCCTACGGGCGCTGTCAGAAACGTCGGGGCTCTCTCTGCCCAAGTTGAAATCCTATGAACTGGGGGAGCGGCCGATCCCACTGCCAGAATTGGAAGGGCTGATCTCACTGCTGGGCGGGCGCGTTGAGACACTGTTCGACCAGAATGGACCGATCGGGCAATGGATGGCGGAGCAAAAAGCAATTGATGAATTCCTTGAATTGCCCAGGGAATTGCAGGAATTTGTGTGCAAGCCCATCAATCGCCCATATCTTGAACTGGCGAGAAAATTAAGCAACATGTCCACGGATAAACTACGGTCCGTGGCAGAAGACCTGCTGGATATCACACTGTGATGGGATCTCAGATCGACCCCCAAACCCTGGCTGAAAAAGCCAAAGCGATCTATGCGAGTGGCGATCTTTCCACCGCAGCCGAAGCATTTGCACGTGCGGCCGAGGGGTTTTCAACCAGTGGCGATCCCCTGATGGCGGCAGAGATGAAAAACAACCAATCTGTTGCCCTGTTGCGCGCCGGTGATCCCCAATCCGCCCTGAAAGCCGTGCAGGGAACAGTGGCTGTATTTTCCTCAGCAGGCGATTTCCGTAGACTGGGGATGGCCCATGCCAACCATGCCTCTGCCCTGGCCTCTTTGAAGTGTTTTAAAGAGGCGATCGAAGCTTACGAGGATGCTGGAAAGGCACTTGAACTGGCCAAGGAAGACCAGATGCGTCTCCAGGTGATGCAGCTTCTGGCGGCTCTGTACCTGCGGCGCTGGAAATTCCTGAATTCTGTCATTGCCTTGCAGGCTGGTCTGGCTGGAGTGAAAGACCCCACACCCAAACAAAGGTTCATGAAAAAGCTTTTATTCTTTCGGTTATGAACTCGGAAGGAATGACCAGGTCTGCCATCGAGCCAGACCAGCGCGCGCTGTCTGAGATGATGAAGACCAGTACCTTTGTCCATTATCACCTGGATTGGCGTCCGCCCATGAGTTGGATCGGGACAGCACCATTCCTGGTGCTCGAAGGGCATAGCGGGCTCATCAGTGCCCTGGCATGCCCGCCAGAGCCTCCCCGAGTCGCCTGGCTGCGTTTATTCGTAACCGATGGTCAGATACCTGCCCAGGATGCCTGGAATATTTTATGGGAACCTGCTTCTCTGATACTTTCCCGCAGAATAGGGATCACCGCTGCCGCGATCGTCATGGTCAGGGAAATGATCCCTTTGCTCGAAGGGAGTGGCTTCACCACCCTTCAACAGTTGGTCTTCTTGGAGAAAAATGACGTCGAGATGGGAACCGCAAAACAGCCGGAAGAGGTGTTCGTCCGCCCCATGTTGACCCAGGACCTGCCGGTTGTGGAGGCGGTGGATGCCAGCTCCTTTGACCCGCTTTGGCACAATGCGTTGGCGGACATCACGCGGGCGCATGTGCGCGCATTCATGGCAAGCGTGGCGGAGATCGGTGGCGTGATCGCAGGGTACCAGATCAGCACGCGCAATTCCTTAGGTGTACACCTGGCGCGTTTGGCAGTCGTGCCGAAATTTCAGGGTCATGGGGTTGGCAGTGCCCTGGTGCAGGATCTGATCACCCGCTCAGGACAGCGCGGCATACAGCGCTTCACGGTAAATACGCAAAGTGATAATTCAGCATCTTTGTCACTTTACAGCAAGCTCGGTTTCTTTGCAACTGGTGAACGGTACCCGGTGTATATTCGCACGATCTCTTGATAAGGAGGTATATGGTCAACCCCGAGGATGCAGTCATTATTAATGCGCTGGTGCGGCAGGCATTGGTTTCCGCCCAGGAAGTGATGGGAGAAAACGGGCTGAATGCAGTCCTGCGTAGTGTTGGACTGGAACGCTTCATTGGGAATTTCCCGCCCAACGACACCAACCCTGGCATCAAAACGTTGGAATATGCGAAATTCAATGAGGCGATCGAGGCCTTTTATGGTCGAGGTGGAAAAGGGATGCTGCGCCGGATCGGAAAGGCATCGTTCCAATATGGAATGCGCGAACAGGGTGCCCTGATGGGGGTGGCAGGCGCGGCGCTGAAACTGATGCCGGTAAAAGGACGGATCAAGTTCATCCTGAATGGCATGGTCAGTGCGTTGAAGAAGACGAACCCCCAGGTGGATGCCTGGGTGGAAGAGAGCGGTGAGAAGATCGCTTATTGTGAAACCACCTGCGGGATCTGCCTGGGAAGACACAGTGATCAGCCTGTCTGTCACCTGTACGTTGGTTCGGTGGGGGAGGCGGTGCGTTGGGTGACCGATCACGAATATGAGATCACTGAGACCCACTGCATTGCCCGAGGAGATCCGTACTGTCGTTTTGAGGTCGGAGATGTGAAAGCATGAATTCTTTGACCGGGAAGTATCCTGGATTAATCCCGGATGAGAAGAAGGCTCATTTCCAGTCGTAGAGGTGGTTTTTGTCTGGACAAAGCCCTGTGGATGTGGCAAAATCTGACGATTGAATATTTATTGAGCAGGAGACAAGGATGAGCAAACGACAGGAAATACGTGAAAAGCGCCGCCGGGAACGGATCCGCAACCAGATCCTGGTGATCTTTTTTGTAGTGGTTGGCGCGGTATTGATTTCGGTTGCACTGATCCTGCCGACCGTCCAGGGGTTGATCAACAAGGCGAATACCACCGCCATCCCGGTCACTCCCATCACACCGCGGGTTTTCAATACCCAGGTGGATGGCACCAGCGTGGGCGATCCCAACGCACCTGTAAAAGTCGATGTGTGGGAAGATTTTCAGTGTCCGGCCTGTGCCAGTTACACTGTGAATACGGAAACACCGGTGATCACGAATTATGTGGAAACTGGCAAGGTTTATTACACCTTCCACCAGTACCCCTTCATCGACGGAGTGCTCGCGGGTGGCGCACAAGCGTGGAACGACGGCGAGTCGGACCATGCAGCCAATGCCTCCTTGTGCGCTGCAGAGCAGGGTCGTTTCTGGGATTATCATGACATGCTGTATGCCAATTGGAATGGTGAAAATCAAAATGCCTTTTCTGAAGAACGCTTACTGCGCTTTGCCGAAGTGTTGGAATTGGATATGGATACGTTCACCCAGTGCTATGCTGATGAGCGTTACCGAGCTCAGATCGAGGCTGATTTCATCATGGGATCGCAGTGGGGCAACACCGGCACGCCGAGTGTGTACGTTAATGGGGTGATCGTATCCCCGGGATTCGTTCCTACATATGAGGCACTCTCTGCAGCCATTGAAGCCGCTTTGAGCGGGGAATGATTTGGGGTTGTCACTATGCAGATCTCCCGGAGTGTGCTGACCTCCGGGAGTTTTCTATTCTTTTGCCAGGCTGGTCCTCTTCCCGGCAGCTTGATTCTCTTTCAATTCGAGAAAAAAACACAACGTGGAGAGCCGGTTGAGATATGGCAGGATAACTGCGCAGGTTCCCTTCCTCCTGGCGTAGAGTTCTGCCACCCGCCTTTCGGCACGGCGGATGATGGTGCGCGCCAGCGAAAATGCAGCCCCGGGGAGAGAATCCCCAGGCAGGATGAATTCTGAGGGGAGGGTTGTACCCGCTTCCAGGGATGAGACCTGGATTTCCAGCCAATCCAGGCGGGCTGAATCCAGACCCGGGATCCTTCCACTCGTTTCCGGCGTGGCAGCAACTTCAGCCATCATGGCATACAGGTCGCGCTGGACTTCCACGAGGATCGCCGCGCTGCCTTCAACTCTAGTAAGGGCACGCGCCAATCCAAGGGCCGCGGAGGCTTCATCGAGCGAACCCAATGTTTCGATCTGCAGGTGATACTTGGGCAGGCGATCTTTTCCCAGCACGCCTGTTGAACCATCATCGCCGGTGTGTATCGGGTTGGGGGACATGTTGAAATTATAACCATGTTGGTAAGAAATACCAATCTTTTGGCTTATAATTCACAGAACTTTTTCTAGCGTAGGTTTTGTGCAAATAATGTCATAGATGCCGGAATCGGCGAAAAAATCGCAAAATTAGATTCGCAGCGTGAGTTGGATCGCAACTCGCCGCTTGACTAGGAACGATCTACCCGCATACACACTGCGTTCCGTGAACCTTAACAAACAATCCGATCCAATCCATTCAACCCGAGCCGGAGAATGTGCGCCAACTTTGACCTGCTCCTTCACGTTGGGGCTTTGGCTGACCTGCCAGCCAGCAGGAACTTGCGGGCACTGCTCTGCCAACCAAGCTGCAGCGAAACGGACAAAATTAGCCGCGAAGAGTGCGAAATGTTCTTGCAAGCGCATGGCCGGACGTGAACGCACTTTGATGTGGTGAACTTCAAAGACTTGCTGAACTTCCTTGTTTCCGGCTTCGATTGTTTGGCGAGCATTGTAGCGGTGAAACCAGGCAGGCAGATCGGCGCAGACATCTTTTTGACCGAAGTGTAGCAGTCCCGAGTAAGCCAGCTGTGGCGGAGAGGTGACCGGACTTTGCCAGAAACGTTCGTAGCCCAGATCCAGCGGATAGGGGAAGTCTTCCAGATGGACGGCTTTCCAGGCCAGCATCTCGGCGTTCTGGCCAACTTTCTGCCATTCCAGCGTGTGCGCTGTGCTCATCTTTGCCAGTGTACCAGAGAGCCAGGTGCCATAGGGTTTGCTATAGACTTCGTAGCCCATTTCGATCAGCAGGGCCAGGTTCCCGGCATCTCCAAAGCCAGCATCCAAGCGCAAGACGGCCTGGATGGGATTGGGATTGCAGGCGTTCTCTGCCTGGAAACGCTGCCAGCGTGCGCTCAATAAAGCTTTCTGGTCTGCCCATTCCGCCAGACGGGTCTGCTGCTGCCCCAGCCACGCCTGGACTTTGAGAACGGCTTGCCGACGACGTTCCAAACGCTGCTGGTACATACCGGCCTGCTGGCGTACTTTCGCAAGACGGCTGTTGGGACGCTCAGGCCGTTGGTTTTGCTGGTAGGTTGCCTGTACTTCTGCCAGTTCTTGGGCCGTTTGCTCGACCTGCTGCTGCACTTCTGCCTGTGCAGATTCAGCCACCAATAGATTTTGCTGCGCTTCGGCCACTTTCTGCTGCCGCCGGACCATTTCTGGCTCCATCTGCTCAAGGCGCTGCGCCAACAAATCTGTCCGACGTATCGGACGACGCCCCAAACGACGTTCCGCTTCCAGCGCCAACCCTTCGGCCTGGGTGACCGATACCGTTTTGCCTGAATGCTGGCGGGCCGATAACTCCAGACGCCCATATGTTGGACTCCGCAGCGAGAGCACGGATACCTGGAAGCCCAACTGCAATCGGCCACTCATGTAACCGTACTCGGCTCCTGGATACGTTTGACTGCCGTTCGAAACCCGCCGAGGTGTTAGATCGCCATCCAACTCGATCACTCCTTGCGCCAACGCTCGCTGCACTTCTTGATCCAGCAGAACCTGGGTCGCCTGTTCCAAAATGGCCGCATACTGCGCCACTTCAGTCTCCGTCAGGCACTTCAGAGTTCGACTGACACCACTGGAATCCGCCCAACTGCTTTGACCCCAGGCCCGCGCCACGGCCTGATCTTTGTCCAAAGGATGGGCAGAATGGCTCAGATCTTTCAGATACTCCAGTCCGGCCAGATGGGCCACCAGGAACTCCAGCACTTTGCTTTGCGGCGTGTGTTCCACCGTTTTCTGGGATAAGGGCACGTCCGCAAACGCTTGCGGTAGCCCCAGGCAGTGTGCATATTGGCCCCAGACAACCAACATGGCATGATCGGTCATACTCGAGTCTTGTTCAATGTTGTCGCTCATGGCTATTTCCTGCTCGCAGGGTAGACCATGAGGGTACCGGATTTTATGAGTTTGGAAAAGTTCAGTTTTTAAGCCGATTCTTGCATCTCGGCCTCTATTTGCACAAAACCTACGCTAGGAAGCAGGAATCATGGAAAATCCGAAATCCCGTCTCGCCTGGTCTTCCCACTTGATCCCCCTCACTGCCACCCTGGTGGCAGTGGCGATGCTGATCCTTACCCCGATCTGGGCTTTTCGGGTATATCAACAGCCCTTTTTGGGTGTACTCCTGGAACCGAATAATATCGTCAGCAAGATCACCGGGAATGATTGGCCGGTGGCTGATGTGGGGGCGCGCTGGCCCAATCAACTGGTGGCGGTGAACGGTCAGCCAGTGGCCAATGCGACCGATCTCTATTCGGTGCTCCATACCATCGGCTTTGATTCCATGGAACTGACTTTCAAGAATACGGAAAACGGCAACCTGACCGGTGTCTATCTGAAGCCCATACGGATGCCACTATGGGATTTCGTGAGCCTGTTCGTGATCCCTTACATCGTGGGGCTGGTGTTCCTGGCGATCGGGATCTGGGCATACCGCCTGCGCAGCGGACTGCGCGCCAGCAGGGCACTGCTCGTTTTTTCAGCCTCGGTCAGCGTGGCCACCACCACTTTCTTTGATATGAACAGCACGCACCACGTGGTGGCTCTGTGGACCATCAGCCTGCCCCTGGCTGCAAGCGCCTGCATTCACCTGGCGCTGGTATTCCCAAAGCAGATGCGGTTTGTGGACCGCTGGCCGTCGACGCGTCTTATTTCCTGGTTGCTTTGCCTGGCGTTTGCTCTCCCGGCTGTTTATGAGATCCTCCATCCAACCGGACCGTTGAACTATATCTCCACCTGGCAGGCATGTTATCTCTTCATGGCACTTGCCATGGGTTTGCTGTTCATGACATTAACCTGGAGACTATTCCGCAGCGACTCGCCGATGGTGCGCCAGCAGAGCCGGGTGATCGTGTTCGGCGCCAGCCTGGCCATGGCGCCGATGATGCTGTTCTACCTCCTGCCGACTGCTTTTGGTGCGCCGCAGGTATTCCGGGCTTCAATATACTTCCCGCTGCTCATCCTCCTGCCGCTTTCGATCATGTACGCCGTTCTGCGCTATCACCTGCTTGACGTAGATCGAGTGCTGGCCAGTATCCTGGCTTACACGATAACCACCAGTGCGGCAGTGGTTATCTTCTTTGGACTGGTAGCGGTGCTTTCATTTCTGGTGAACAGGACCATACAACCCGATAATCCCTTGCTGATCGCCATCTACATTCTCTTGCTGGTGCTTGGGCTTACCCCGCTGCGCCGCGTGGTGCAACGCCTCATCGACCGTCTTTTCTATCGTTCACCGGCTGACTATCGCCGAGTATTAAATACCCTTTCTACCAACCTGGTGATTACCCCAAACCTGGAGCGCACGCTTGAATTCCTGGCTGAGCAGTTGCAGCAAGCACTGGCGCCGGAACGCTTCATTATTTACCTCTACGATGATGACCAGGCACTTTACCTGCCACATGCTTATCAAGGCGGGGAACACCCATCCTTCTCAACAACGGATGTGTTGGTCGCTTTACTCCGGGAAGGTGGAACATCACTCTACTTTCCGCCAGATCGAGAACCGCCAGCGGAGATCGCCAGTTCTGCTTCCTACCTGGCATTGAATTGTGCTGCGTTCGTGCCTTTACGTTATGAGGGCAGCCTGATCGGCTTCCTGGCACTTGGCAACAAGCGTTCCGGTGATCCTTATACGGGGGATGACCTTGATTTCCTGGTGACCGTGGCAGGGCAATCCTCGCTGGCACTGGAAAACGCCCGGCTTTTCACCAACCTGAGACGCACCCTTGACCAGACCTTGGAAATGAAGAATCTGATGGACGATATCTTCGCATCCATTGCCACCGGGGTGATCACCACCGATGTGGAACGCAAAATCACCCTCTTCAACCGTGCTTCAGAGAACATCCTGGGCATCTCCATGAAGGAGGTGATCGGCAGGTACTTACCAGAAGCACTGCCATTGTGCCCGGATCTGGAGACAGCCGCCACTGAAGCTGTGGAACATGGTCAGGTGACCTTGTCTCGCGAGATCGCCAGAAATATCCCCCCGCGCGGCGATCTGTACCTGCGTCTCTCTTGTTCACCTCTACGGGATGCTTATCTTTCCACCAAAGGCGCCACCCTCGTGTTTGAAGATCTTACCGAGCGCCGTAACCTGGAGGTTGAACAGGAACGCATCCGCCAGACCTTCGGGAAGGTTGTGGCTCCGCGCGTCCGTGACCGCTTGCTTTCCGATCCCTCCCACCTGCGGCTGGATGGGACACGCCAGACTGCCACGATACTCTTCGCAGATATCTCCAGTTTCACCAGTTTCAGCGAGAAAATTGCTCCGGAGATGTTGTTCAAGGTGCTCAATCATTACCTTTCGCTTGCTGCGCAGGCGATCCTTGAAGAAGAGGGTACGCTGGATAAGTTCTGGGGAGACGGCGTGCTTGCGCTCTGGAATGCCCCTGATCCTCAACCAGACCACGCCCTGCGCGCGGTTCGTACTGCGCTGGCCATCCTCAAATTATCCGAGGCATCCCACCAGTTCTTCCCTGATCCGCTTCATCATTTGCGTTTCCATATTGGAATTTCCACCGGGGAGGTCATGGTCGGCAACGTGGGCACCAATGACCTGTTCAACTATACCGCGATTGGGGATACGGTCAATATTGCCCAGCGCCTGGAAATGGCAGCCGGTCCAGGGCAGGTATTGATCGACCAGAATACATACTCCATCGTTGCCGGTGAAGTGGTCGTTTCTCCGATGGAGTCGATCCTTGTGAAAGGGAAAGCGCAACCTGTTGCGGTCTATGGCTTGCAGGACTTGTGCAAAGCCTCCAACAAATGAAAGAACAATATCATCGCCAGATCACCATGGAAGCTCTGAAAGGGGATTTCGACCCCTTAGCGCTGGAACGCATCGTGCGTGCCAATTTGGGGCAAGATACCCTGCGAGGGCAGATCGGGCATGATGAATATCATTTTGATGCCAATGCATTTTCACAAGGCAGGGAGTATGTTGCATACAACCGGGAGCTCATCAAGTGCGACCTGGCGAGAGGCGAAGTGGCCCCTGCCCAGGAGGCCTTTGGACGTCTCACCCACGCTGCTCAGGATTTTTATGCGCATAGCAACTATGTCAGTCTATGGTTGAGGAAATTTTCGGATGACGATTGGCCTCCTGCAGATGAGATCGATCCATTTGAGCCAGACCTGCTTGGCAGTCCGGAACTGTGTTCTGGCAAGTTGTACTATCCATTGGAAGTCCTGACCTTTATCCCATTCTTGAAGAAACTGGTGCTGCCCAGGCTGCCGCAGGATTCGCATGCTTGGATGAACCTGGATGCTCCCGAACAGGGAGAGAAATTCCGCTACGCCTATGTTGCGGCAGTGAAAACCACACAGCGCGAATTCCAGAAAACCAATCAAAGCCTGACGATGGCCGAAGCGAGGCTGTTCAGTGGTCAATGATCGCACGGTTTGTATCGATCAACCTCTGGTGGCCATTATGTACTCAATTGATCCTATCGCAGAGAGGAAACAGATTATCCCATTCACGCGAGGTATAATGAAAAAATGGAACTAAAAGCGCAACTTGAACAAGCCCTGAAAACCGCTATGAAAGCTGGGGATGATGTGACCAAACGCACCGTGCGCATGTCGCTGGCTGCCATCCGGCAGGTGGAGATCGATAAACGGATCAGCCTGGATGATGCTGCGGTGCTCTCCATTTTGCAGAAGGAGATCAAGACACGTCGTGAATCGGTGGAAGAAGCCAGTCGAGTCGACCGTGCCGATATCGTTGCTGCTACCGATGCGGAGATTAAAGTCCTGGAGGCATACCTGCCAGCAGCTCTGGGCGTCGAGGAGTTGGGTGAACTTGTCAGATCGGCCATCGCAGAGGTGGGAGCGAAGGCGCCTTCCGACATGGGCAAGGTGATGAAGTTGCTGATGCCGCGCGTGGCTGGCCGAGCGACTGGTGACCAGGTCAGTGCCATGGTCCGCAGCCACTTGCAGGGGTAGGAAGAGGAATCCCTGGTGGATCTTCAGCAAACCAATCCAAAGCGGACATATCCAAAGGGTAGAACGTTCTTACCTCTCGTCGTGCTGATCTGCACCAGTATACTGGCCTTCCTGGCGCTCATCCAGCCTTGGGCGCTGCGGCAGGGAAGTCTGCCCTTCAAGGCTGGGGATGTGGCCCCACAAGATCTACGGGCACCAAGCGACATCCAGTATGTCAGCCAGATACTCACCGGACAGGCGCGCAGCGAGGCTGAGCGAGCGGTTGCACCGGTTTATGGGGCTGCTGACATCATCATTGGCCGTTCACAAACTGACATGCTTTCCCTGCTCTTGCAGGAGATCACTACGATCCGGGAGAATGACGGGATCACATTGCAGCAGAAATTGATCAACCTGGCTGCTCTGCGGGAACCGTCCTTCTCCAGTACTATAGCGAACTTACTGCTTGATCTCACCCCTGAGCGCTGGGATATTTTGCGTTCGGAATGTTACACCCTTTTAGGCCGGGTGATGCGGGATGCGTTGCGCACCGAGGAATTGGACGCAACCAGGCAGATTCTTCCATCCCTGGTCAGTTTCACTCTGACCGAATCAGAGACAGCCCTGGTTGTGGAACTCGTTTCCCCCCTGGTGGTGGCGAACAGTTTTTACAGTCCGGAATTGACCGAAGCAGCACGCCAGGATGCGCGGCAAGCAGTTGAACCGGTCACACAATCTTACCTGCAGGGACAAACCATTGTATTGCGCGGTCAATTGATCACGGAAGTGATCTTTGAGGCTTTGACCCAGGCCGGGTTGGTTCAACCAAAAAACCCCCTTTTTGAATATATCGGGGCGGCGATCCTGGTGATCATGTCAGCCGTGATGGTGGTGCTCTATTTTCGGAGGCGTCAACCAGCGATCCTGGTTGACCTGCGCAGCCTGTTATTATTGGCAGGATTATTCCTGGCTTTCCTTTTCGCCACCCGCGTAATCATCCCCAATCGCACACTGCTCCCTTACCTCATCCCGATACCGGCATTTGCCCTTCTGGTGTCGACCTTGTTTGGCCTGGAGCGCGGGATGATCTTTGGCTTATTGATGGGCATACTGGCTGCATATGGGATGCCGGATAGCCTGGGATTGCTTCCGTATTTTGTCCTGCCCAGCCTTTGTGGGGTGCTTGCCATGGGTTATGCACGTCGGAATATGGATTTCGTCTATGCTTTCGTTGCCATTGGCGGTGCAGGGATGGCGGTGGTGGCTGCTTACCGCCTGGCTTTCACGGAGATCGATGGGATCGGGATTGCCACGCTGCTTGGTTCCGCCCTGGTGTATGCATCGGTCTCTTCACTGCTGACGCTCCCAATGCAGTATGTACTGGCCCAGTTGCTCGGGGTAACCACCCCGATGCAGTTGATGGAAGTATCCCGCCCTGATGGGCTACTGCTCAACTATTTCCTGCAACGTGCCCCGGGGACGTACCAACACAGCCTGCAAGTGGCAAACCTGGCTGAACAAGCTGCCAGCCGGATCGGTGCGGATCCATTGCTTACCCGCGTGGGAGCACTCTTCCACGATATTGGCAAGGCAGCCAATCCGCTCTTTTTCGTGGAAAACCAGCCATCCAGCCATATTGATTCGCATGATGACCTGCCCCCAGAAGAAAGCTCGGCGACAATCATCCGGCATGTTACAGATGGATTGGAATTGGCTAGAAAATACCGCCTGCCTCCCCGCCTGCAGGATTTCATTTCTGAGCATCATGGAACGATGATCACTCGGTATCAATATAACCGTGCCGTTCAATTGGCTGGAGGGGAAGCCTCCAAAGTGGATGAGAACAAGTTCCGCTATCCGGGGCCAAAGCCGCGTTCCAAGGAAACTGCCCTATTGATGTTCGCGGATGGTGTGGAAGCGCGTGCCCGGGCAGAGCACCCCAAGGATGATGACGAAATGCGATCCCTGGTACGAAACGTCATTGAATCCCGTCAAAAGGATGGTCAATTGAGTCATACACCGCTCACGCAGCGCGACCTTTCCGAAATCGTGGATGCTTTTGTTACCACCTTGCAGGTTACTTTTCATCCCCGGCTTGAATACCCAAAAGATGCCGTCCCGGCAGTCGTTGAGACCACGACCCAACGAAGAGAGAAGAACAAATGATCTTCCTGGAACTGGAGAGAGAACCGGGTTTTCCGGAAGGATTGCTTGAAAAGGCAGCCCGTACAACCCTGCATCACACCAAGGCTGGCGAGGCTGATCTGACCTTGGTGCTTACAGGTGACGAAGAGATACGCATTCTGAACCGGGATTTTCTGGGTACTGATGTCCCAACAGACGTGCTTTCGTTCCCGGCTGACGAGACTGACCCAGAAACAGGTCACCATTATCTGGGCGATGTGATCATTTCTCTGCCGCGAGCTGCAGAACAAGCGGCACGAGGGGGACATTCGCTGGCAGATGAAGTTCAACTCCTGGTGGTGCATGGTGTCCTGCATCTGCTTGGCTATGATCATGCCGAAGCAGATGAAAAGAGGCGCATGTGGGGGGAACAAATGATCATCCTGAAGTCTTTGAACCTGGCGGAGATAAAGTTCGAGGAATAGCGATTCGTTGGGGTGTTCACTTGATGAAAGAGTTCTTTACCTCGCGCATCCGCTCGTTTGGATATGCTTTCCGCGGCTGGTGGTACGTGATCCGCACCCAGCGGAACGCCTGGATCCACGCCCTGGTCACCAGCATGGTGTTGATCGTGGCTGCGTGGCTGAAGTTGCCAGCACGCGACTGGGCGGTGCTATTGCTAACGATCGCCCTGGTCTGGGCGGCTGAATTCATCAATACTGCATTGGAGGCGGTTGTGGACCTGGCCAGCCCGCAGATGCACCCATTAGCCAAGGTGGGTAAGGATGTAGGCGCGGCGGCAGTGTTGATCGCCGCGCTGGTCTCAGTGTTAATCGGATTATTGATCCTGGGACCTCCATTGTGGGCAATGATCTCGGGAAGATGAAGATGGCAGAGGGTAATCTCCTTCGACTTTCATAGCGCCAGAATACCTCATTAGTTTGCAATTTGCTTACAAAAGTGATGTTGTTGAAAAAAAAACGTGTACACTAAATGTTTAGGGTATGAACTGGGCATACGCATTCGCATTATTTGAGTCATCCTTGGCAGCGATCATCCTGGCTGCCATTGCCTGGCGGCGCCGCTCTGTTCCAGGGGGGTGGAGTTTGACATTCCTAGCCATTGCCATGGTGGTTTGGTCTGCCGCGTATGCTTGCTACTGGCTGACTGCCGACATGATGCAAAAAACCATCTGGTTCAATGTCACCTATCTGGGTGTTTTGGGGGTTCCAGTTGCATTCCTATTGTTTTCGGTCCGATACACCATTCATACGCGTTGGTTTAGAAAACGAAGCATTTTTTTATTGGCGATCGTGCCGGTTGCTACTTTGATCCTGATCTGGACCGATCCCTTGCATGGCTTGTTCTATGCAGGGGGTACCCCTGACGACCTTCCCGCTGGTGGGGGGGTGTGGTTTTGGGTCAACCTGGTTTATTCCTATGGAATTGTTGTTTTCTCGTTCGCCCTGCTAGTCCGCGCTTGGTCCACAACGGTACGCCCGCTCCGTTCACAATTGGCAGCCGTCACTCTTGGCGCGCTGGTTCCCCTGGTGGTCAATCTTTTGATGATATTGGGATACGACCCATTCCCGGGATTGGATCTGACTGCGTTCGCATTTACTTTTTCCTGTATCTGCCTTGTCATCGGTTTTTCACGCTTCCACCTGCTCGATATCATCCCAATTGCCCGTTCGGTTGCCATTGATCGGATGACCGATGGTTTCATTGTCCTGGATGCCCAGGATCGAGTGGTGGATGTCAATCGTAGCGCCTTGGTGATGCTCGGCAAGGGGAATGAGAGCATCATCGGCTTGCCTGCCTCTGCTGCGTTGGATAAATACGAACAACTATACAAACATCTTCAAGACCCGCTTAACACGCAGCAAGAGATCTGCTTAGTAGAAGCCCCGCCAGTTTTCATCGATCTGCGCATCACCCCGCTTTTTGACAAACGCGGCGCGTACAGCGGCAGATTGATCGTTGCCCGGGATATCACGGATCGCAAAAGAGCAGAACAGGCCGAGCATGAACAGCGCGTGCTGGCCGAAGCATTGTCCGATTCGGCGACCGCGTTGAACCGCGCGCGTTCTTTTGAAGATGTGATGGACAGGATCCTGGACCACGTGGGGCGTGTCGTCCCTTATCACCTGGCTACCTTTTTGCTGGCCGGTGACCGGGGCTCGGCGCGCCTGGTCCGCGAGCGCGGCTATCGCGATAATGGAATGTTCGAGAGGTTGAACCATATCGAGTTCGTATACGAGAACATTCCGAATTTTCAGAAGATGGTGCTGACCGGAAAGGCTGTGGTCATCGCAGATACCTGGAATAGTAGTGACTGGGTGCGGTATGAGGGGATGGAGAACATCCGTTCCTATGTTGGCGCGCCGATTCGGGTGCGGGATATCGTGGTCGGTTTTGTGGATCTGGCCAGTTTCACTCCAGGCTTCTACACCCAGGTGCATGCAGAACGCTTGCAGGCGTTTGCCGATCAAGCGGCGATCGCGATCGAAAATGCACGCCTGCTGGAGCAAGCTCACCAGCGGGCGGATGAATTGGTGACCCTGCTGGAGTTCGGCCTGGCGGCAACCTCCGGCCTGGATCTTGATGAACTGCTGCAGGCGCTACTTGAGAAATGTAAACGAGTCCTGCCCATCGAAGTATTCTATATTGCGACCTATGATAATAACACCCAGATGATCGAGTATCCCCTGTTCTACGACAAGGGAGAGATCAGCGAACTGGAGTCCCACATCATAACCGACACTCCTGGACTGACCGGCTGGATCATTCAAAACCGCCAGCCACTTTACATTCCTGATGCCCTGGATGAAGCCGCGATCCAGAAATATAATATTTTTCAGGTGGGCGGCGATCCAAGCAGGTCTTATGCCGGTGTACCACTCATGCTGGGGAAGCGGGTGGTGGGGGTGATCTCTATCCAGAGTTCAAAACAGGATGTTTATCATCCTGAACAGATCCGCCTTCTGGAGACGATCGCCACCCAGGTGGCAGGAGCAATTGAGAATGCCCGCCTTTTCAAAGAAGTGCGCCTTCGTGCGGAAGAAATGACCGCGCTGTTTGACATCGGCATCACGGTCACCTCGGGGTTGGATATGGACCAGGTGCTAAAAACTTTGCTGGAAAAATGCCGGCAGGTTCTCCCGGTGGAAGCATTTTACATTGCTATCCTGGAACCTGAATCGGGGCTGATCAACCACCCACTGGCATTTGATGAGGGAGAATACCCTCATATCCCTACACGCGATATTAATAAGAACCCCGGTTTGAGCGGGCATATCATCAAAACCCGCAAGACCCTGTATATCCCGGATATGGCTTCACCGGATGCGATAAAAACATACCAGATCTTCCGAACCAGCGGCAAGCCTACCCAGGCATATGTGGGAGTTCCCATGATCGTCGGCGAGCGTGTCGTTGGCGTGATCTCGATGCAGAGCTATAAAACGAATGCTTATGACCGCGATCATATCCGCCTGCTGGAAACGATCGCCACCCAGGCAGCCTTTGCCATAGAGAACAGCCGTTTGTATGCCAAGGCTCAGCAGGAGATCATGGAACGTGAGAAAGCCGAGCGCCGCTACCGGGCATTGTTCGAGCAATCACACGATGCCGTGTTCATCATCGATTTTGAAGGCAGGAATATCGATTCCAACCAGAGAGCCTGTGGAATGCTTGGATACTCCGCAGAAGAGATCCAGAAACGCTTTTTCTATGAACTCACTGCCGAACACGGGTTGGGCTGGAATGTGATGGAACGCCTGCAGGTGGGGGAACATTTGCCTCTGTTCGAGCGCAGGCTAATTACCAAACATGGTGGGGTGATCATTGCGGAGATCAATGCGGAATTGGTGCGTGATATCGATGGAACACCCTTACATATCCAGTTGGTAGTACGGGATATCAGCGAGCGTAAAGAACACGAACAGGAAATGAAAGAGGCCAATGAGCAGTTGACCCTCCAGATCGAACAGATCAATGCACTACAAACCCAGTTGCGGGAACAGGCGCTCCGTGACCCTCTTACCAACCTGTACAACCGGCGCTACCTGGATGAAACCCTGGAACGCGAGTTCTCGCTGGCGAACCGCCAGGGGACAACGGTCTGCCTGGTGATGATCGATATCGATGGGTTCAAGGGATTCAATGATACGTATGGACACGATGCCGGGGATCACCTGCTCAAACAACTGGGTGACCTGCTGTGCAAAGAAGTGCGCAGTTCTGATATTTCCTGTCGTTTTGGAGGGGAAGAGTTCCTGGTGGTCATGCCGGGCGCGCCGATAAAAATGGGATACGAGCGGGCAGAGCACCTGCGCAAAGCGTTCTGTGAAGGGAAATTCCAATTCATGGGAGTGGAATTGACGGCTACATTATCTCTGGGGGTGGCGATCTATCCCGAGCATGGAAAGACCTGGCAGGAGGTGCTGCATACTGCAGACCGGGCGATGTATGCTGCCAAGGCGGCTGGCAGGAACCAGGTGCATTCAGCCGGAGATTGAAGCAGGACCGGGTTTTTTCTTGGCTTCGGACATTTCCTGCCGGACGGTAAACAGAAGGTTTTCTGCCTTGAGTTCGTTGAGGGTGTAACAGGGCGATTCGAGATGGTCTGCCAGCGCTTGGGCCAGTCCCTGGTCGAAGGAAGCATGTTCCATGTTGATGACAACCGAGCGTATATTCCGACCAGCGATCTGGGCTGCAATGCCATAGGCTTCTTCCTGAGGCGGAATGGGGCCGAGTGAAACATTTCCGGCGCCATCGGTCAGCACGATGAGCAGGGCTTCAATATCCGGATGGGTGATGGCCTCCTGGGCAAGCACATCATACGCCAGCAAGAGACCTGCAGAGAGGGGCGTTTTTCCACCCACCGGGATATCAACCAGCGCACGCTGGGCAAGTTGCACCGAGTTGGTGGGCGGCAGGATCAGCGTGGCGCGATCCTTTTGAAAGACGATCAACCCCACCCGGTCGCGGCGCTGGTATGCATCGGTCAGCAGGGACAGGATGGCACCCTTGGTGGCTGCCATGCGTTCTGCCACAGCCATCGACCAGGAGGCATCGACCAGGAAGAGCACTAGGTTGGCGGTGCGCTTGACCCTGACCTTCCTTTGTAAGTCGCTTTTCTCAATGGCAAAAGCCAATCTTTTACGCTGCTCGGTGCGTCGGGTCTGGAACGGGGCTGCGGCTCGCAGGGTGGCATCAAAGGCGATATCGTCTGTCTTGCCGTTGGCAGGGCGCGCCTGGATGTAGCGCCCACGCTTACGCTCTGTGTGGGTGCGCGACCGCCGCCCGGCATGGCGGCGGGTCAATTTATCCAGGGGGGTATCCAGTTTGCGCGGGTCAAAGGTCTCACCCACCTTGACCTTCTTGCCTCCATCCCACCAGTGGGCGTCCTGTGAATTAAAAACCGTCTGCTGCGGAGACGGTTCCGCAGAAGGCGGCTGATCCAATGATTCATCTTCGGCGGAATCAGTAATCACTTTTTTTTTACCGACTCATCCTCCGGTTTGGGATTTTCCTGGGGGTCGGTTGGTTCGCCTTCGCTGGAGGCACCGGACAGGTTCTCGATCCGTTCCTGTAACTGCTCGGGGGTAATCTCTGCCTGTTGGAAAGGACCGCGCTTGATGCGGTGGGGAAGGGCGAGTTCCGCTGCCAGAGCAATATCCCGGTCAGTAATTGCAGCGCGGCCTTCATAGGCGGCATGGGCGCGGGCGGCTTTGAGGATAACCAGATCGGCGCGATGACCATCCACGTTCAGCGAGGCGGTCAGGGCGGCAATAGCCAACAAGTCACGTCGGGAATATTTGATCTCATCGACCATGGTGCGCGCCTGGGCGATGATGCGGCTGAGTTTTTCTTCATGCGGGAGCCAGGTCTTTCGAAAAGCCTCCGCGTCGGCCTCAAAAGCCAGGTTGTTTTCGATGATGGTCACCCGATCGCGCGCATCCCGGATGCCGGTGATGTTCACGGACAGGGCAAAACGGTCAAGCAACTGCGGGCGCAGATCGCCTTCTTCCGGGTTCATCGTCCCAACCAGGATGAAGCGGGCTGGATGGGAGAAGGAGATGCCTTCGCGCTCAACGATATTCATTCCCATGGCAGCGGAATCCAGCAGCACATCCACCACGTGGTCGTCGAGCAGGTTCACTTCATCTATATATAGAAGGCCACGGTTGGCAGCTGCCAGGACGCCCGGTTCGAAGCGGCGCTCGCCCTTCTGGATGGCCTGTTCAATATCCAGCGTCCCAACCACGCGGTCTTCGGTCGCGGAGACAGGCAGGTTGATGAACGGGATGGGTTTTTCCTCCACGGGCAGTGGTTCACCCGAGGCGGCTTTCTCGCGGCATTCGGTACACCAGGAGGCGGGTTGGTCAGGGTCGCAGCCAAAACGGCAGCCGCGCACAGCACGGACCTTAGGCAACAACGCTGCCAGCGCACGCGCAGCCGTGGATTTGGCAGTCCCGCGTTCGCCGCGGATGAGCACCCCTCCGATGCGGGGGTCAACAGCGTTGAGAATGAGAGCGCGGCGCATGCGCTCCTGTCCGACGATGGCAGTGAAGGGATAGATAGTTGGCATTGAAATCTCCGGGCTGGAATTATAATGCCAGATGTGAATATATGGAAATCCTGGTTGGTCAATAATTGCTCAGATCGCGGATCTTTTTGGGAATAGAACGTGAGCCTGCCTGCCCTGCTGCTCGTCACCATCTCTGCATTCACCCACGCCTTCTGGAATTTTCTCAGCAAGCGGCAGAATCCATCTGCCGCGTTCTTCCTGATGGCTTCCCTCTTCGCGGTGGTGCTCTTTTCGCCAGCATTAATATTGTTTAGGGAGGAACTTGGCACGGTCCCAGAGGCTGTCTGGATGGTGCTGCTCGCCACGGGTGCGGTACAGGCAGCCTATTACATTTTCCTTGCCGCAGCCTACCGGAGCGGGGAACTTTCCCTGGCATACCCCCTGGCGCGTTCCCTGCCTGTTGTGCTGATCGCCCTGGTCAGCGTTCTCCTGGGGCGTGGGGAACAGATCCATGCCTGGGCTTACCCGGGTTTCCTGGCGGTGACGGCAGGCTGCCTGTTCTTACCACTGCCGGATTTCAAGACTTTTCAATTGCAGCATTATCGCCAACATTGGGTGCTATTTGCCCTACTGGCAGCGGTCTGCATAACCGCGTATACCCTGCTCGATGACCAGGCTTTGCGGATCCTGCGCGCACTGCAAGGAGTTGAACTCTCCAGCGTGGGCTGGGCGCTGTTGTATGTAGAATTGGAAACCATCAGCCTGACCATCTTCCTGGCTGTATTCCTCCTGGGGCGGAAGAAGGAGCGGTTGTTGTTCTTTACTGCCCGTCTCCCTGAATGGCGGATGGCAGCGATCACAGGTTTTATCATCACCGCCACTTATGGGCTGGTGCTGTTGGCGATGACCTATGCTCGCAATGTGAGTTATGTGGCCGCGTTTCGCCAGTTAAGCATCCCGATCGGCGCCTTGATGGGAGTGATGTGGCGGAAAGAGTCTGCTCATCCCCCCAAGTTGATCGGGATTGCCGTGGTGGTGGCTGGCTTGATCTTGATCGCGGTTTCCTGACCCTGGCGAAGGAAGGGTTCTTCGGTAGTAAGCGATCCATAGCATACCTGTGCCGCAGCCTTGCAGCCCCCCTGACATTCGAGCCGCAGGCTGCAGTTGGAACAAAAAGGCGGAGTGGCACAGGTGAAGGCGGCCATCCGTTCGGGGGCAGTCAATACTCCGAATGGCTCATCAAACAAGTTTCCAAGGATGAGATTGGTATGGTTGCAGGGGCGCAGGTTGCCCAGCGGATCGAGCGTGTAATAGGCGCGCTCACTACCGGCGGCACAGAATCCAAAGCTAAGATGAGGGTAAAGAGCATAGTCCACCAGGCAGGGTTGGATGGGAATGGAACAGGAGATGGGGATGTGGAGTTCCTGTGTTGCCGCCTCGGCAACTGCCAAGGCTGAGCGTACCTGTTCGACTGTAGGCAGCAAAGCCTCAAGATGTGTGCGGCCGTTCCCACCCGGGTTGAAACGGTTGAACATGACCCCGCGTGCCCCAAAAGCAAAGGCGAGGCGCAGAGTCTCGCCCAAGTGCTCGATATTCTTGCGCGTAGCAACAAATGAGACGACCACCTGCCCACGCTGCAGGCGGATGTTTGCCAGTGCAGACAGCACGGCATCCCAGGCGCCCGGAGAGCCGGAAAGTTCATCATGAATCTCCCGCCTGTGGCTGAGCAAGGGCAGTTCGAATAAGTTAACACCCTGCTGGATCAGCGCAAGCACTTTCTGTGGTGCAAGCAGGCGACCGTTGCTGATCACGGTCACCTGGGTGTGCCTGGCGTGCAGGAAGCGCAGGATCTCGTCCAGGTCAGGGCGCAGGAGCGGCTCCCCGCCGGTCAGGGTGACATGGGAGCAGATGGTCTCATCGAGCGCCTTGGAGAGCAGTTCCAGGGTCCGCCGGGTATCCAGTAGACCGCCCGGGTAGGGCTTGTCCTGCGGTCCTTTCCAGACATTATAGCAATGCAGGCAGGCATGGTTGCATGCCTGCGTGACCTCAAAGATCAGCGAGGTGAGGCGGGGAGGCGGGACGTTCATCTGCTGCTAAGCAGAACCAGGATGAAATTCGCGGCTTCTTCTGCTTCGGGGGGGACTTCCAAGGCCAAATCTTCGAAACCGGGCATGCTTTGTCCCAGGGTTTGCCAGTCGTTCACGATGCTTTCGTAAAGTGCGTCAACTTCCTCATCGGTCAGGGCATAGAAGGCCAGATCATGTTCCAGTGCAGTCCTGGCTTTGTCCAGGGCGTCCGGGTCAATGGTACCCTGTTCAGCAAGCTCATCCAGAACCTGTGCCTGCTGCACCAAAATCTCAGCGCTGGTCGGGGAATAGTTGATCATCGCAGGTTCATAGCAGGTCATGGGGGTATTGGAGCGCCAGACATGATAGACCGCAGCTTCGTAAGCCTCCTGAACCAGGTCAGCCACTGTGGTGGTCAATTCGCCGGTGACAAGCAGTTCATCCAGGGCGAGGCGGTGTCCGGCTACCAGGTTTTGTCCAAATGTGTTTTCGGTGGTACCCTGGCTGCCAGCATCCAGGGTTGCCTGTGCCAGGGCATCGAAACTCAACCAAGCTTTCTGGAGACGGCCCCTGGCAGTGACTGGTTCGGTCGGTTCGAGGGAAGGGGGCAAGGGGGCGTAACAGGTGGAGATCGGCGGGCGGCAATGGGTGACGGCAAGGCTGGCGATGGATACTCCGACCAATTTCATAAAATCGCGGCGGGATAGTGCCATGGTTCACCTCCTTGGGGTGAGAAGAGCGGTATACAAAAGACGCCAGTTATCCAGGTTTGTTCCTGATGAATGATCTGCGCCAATTCACGGCAGGGTCAGGATGACGAATTGGTCGCTCCTTTTAATCTCAATTGCCAGCGTTTCCAGATACGGGGGCAGGGGCATGGTTTCGTCCCAGATCACGTACCTGGCTTTCCCGAAACCCTGGGATAGATCCCAGTTCTCTCCTAGGATGATCAGCCTGCGCTGCCCGATAGGCTGGCATAATTGTCCGATCAGTCCTGCGTAGTGCCAGAAATCATTCTCGCCATGCGGCCCCAGCACCACTGTCGCGTCGCTTGCCAGGACCTCTTCGATTACTGTGCCCTTCATCCCAGGGAAAAGATAGGCTGCCGGCCATTCCCAGACCTTGGGATCAAATGGATTGGCTAGGTTGGCGCGTAAAGGCTGTGGCGAGGCGAGTGCCAGGATGTCCAAGACCGCGTATCCAGATTCCAATAAGAGCATGCCCACACATATAGCCATCCAGATCCTGTCCAGTGTCGCCAGCAGGTTCTTCCTGGATGAGATCTTCCAGGCAAACCAGGCCAAACACGGCAGGCCGATCGCATAGATCCACAGGGTATAGCGCGCCCACCAGCGCATAGGAGTCGCCAGGAAGGATAGCGCAGTGATGCTCAACAGGAGCAAGGTGCTGCGCTTGATGGCGGGCTCTACCCTCGGCACAACGTAAAGCATGCCAAGGATGGATGGGACACATCCCAATAGCCACAGGAAGCCCAGCCCACCGAAGCGGGAATCGTAGCCCTTGATTGACTGCGGCCACTCATCCAGCCCCTGAAGCCAGGAATTCAACACCTGCCGGACCATTGACCAGGAGCGGTACAGGTCCGGGGTGTTCTCAGCTCCGCTGATCGCAGCAGTGACCGGCACACCGGGAAAGAGTGGGTGACCCAGGATGCTGATCCCAACTGGATAAAGTGGTGAACCACCAAGTATCCAGTTCCTCAGGTACCAGTATTCTCCGGGCAGGGAAATGAGCAGAATGAGCAACAAGAGCACTACGGCTGAGCCGATAAAATGGAATGTAGTTTTGCGCCAGGGTTTCCTGGTTGACGTACTTGACCGGAGGGTGGCAAGAAAGCGGACCATTTCCAAGGTGAAAATGCCTAGCGCGGCAAAGGCGATCCCGGTGCTCTTGATGCTGATCATGATCCCGGTTGATACTGCATAAAGAGCAATATCGGCAGACTTCAGGCGGGGGAGATCTGCCAACAGGATCGTCAGGGCAAAGAAAGCGACCACGCTGGCAGCGAAGGCGGCATCCACGTAACTCGTTGGCGATTGACCAATGTTGATCGGAATCAGAACATAGGCGGATCCTGCGCATAGTGCCAGCAAAGGCGGCGTTCCAAACTTGCGCGCCAGGATGTTGATCCCCAGGACGCCTAAGGGCAGGAAAACAAGATTCCCTGTATTGATCAGGTTATTGTTGAAGGCTTTGACGAGGATGTAGGTTACCAGTTCGGCACCCTTGGGATAACCGTTGATGATCGACTCCAGATAAGGAGTATTCACCCAATGGACCCTTCCCACCTGGTCCCAAAAAGCGATCGTGGGAATATGGTAGGCATTGCCATCCCAGGACAGGTCGGGCATATGGTACGCCGCGATCCACAGCAAGAAGTAGACTGCCAGGACAAAGATCAGAAAAGCCCATGCAGGAAGGTGCCTGCGATTGAACCTGTACCCGGGATGACGTGTTTTCCGGTTCGAAAAAAGGATGCCCAAAAACGCAGCCCATGCCAGGGCAAGGATGCCTCTTGCCGCCCAGGCGGAGATCGTTAACTGAAGCAGGCTGACAATCAAAGCCAGGCATTGGATGGTATAGATCGCCACCAGGAAGCCTGAAAAGAACCTGAAAGGCAGGTTCTGCCTGAACGCATCTGGTTCTGAAGATCCATCTATTGGTGCGCGGGGTGGATTTATCTCACTCATGATCTGCCATCTTCTTTTGGGAGACATGGATCCTAGATCGCCATTTCAAAGACACGATACCGACGCAGCGGGACAGCACCCAGCTTCTTGATAGCGTTGATCATCGGCCAGTTATCCTCGAGCACATAGTTGATCTCCATCCATAGATCGGGGGTGTAGAGTGTCGCATGCATGGCGCGGTAGATGAGACTGTCGATCGCCTTGCCCTGGTAGGAGGGGATGACGCCCAGGGCGAACATGCGGTAGCGGTGCAGGCGGGGAATGCCAGTCAACAGGCGTAGAAAACCGAACGGGAAGAGGCGACCGTTGAGGCCCTTCAGCAGGGCATTGATGTCCGGAAGGGTGATGGCAAAGCCGATCGGTTTTCCGGTTGCATCTTCGGCGAACAAGACACCCTTGGGCTGCAGGATGGGTTTCATGTCATGCGCCATGGCAACCACCTCGGCTTCGGTCACCGGGGAATAGCCCCAATTGTCGATGATGGTACTGTTGGCCAGTTCGATGATCACCTTCACTTCTTCAGCGTATCTTTTCACATCCAATGGGCGGATGCGGATCTGGTACCGTTCTTGGACGGCATCGGTCAGTGCCAGGATGCGCTCCGGGACCTGATACTGTTCAGCCGCAGAGATATACCAGCAGAGCAGGTCCTTCACTTTCTCCAACCCAAATGCCTGATAGTGACCATTGTAATACGGGGGGTTATATGGCGCCATCACAACCGGGGAGGGGGTGAACCCATCGACAACCGAGCCCCATTCCTGAGAGACGAATGACCAGGGACCGCGCATGGTTGTGCACTGGCGGGATCTCAACCAGGTGCGCGCCGCCTCCAGCAGCATTTGCCCGGCCTGCGGGTCGGGGATGCATTCAAAATAACCAAACAGACCGATGGCTTCCTTCCAGAAGTCCAGTGCCAGGGTGTCGATGAAAGCCGCAATGCGCCCGATCACCTTTTTACCATCCTTGAGCAGGAACAACTGCCATTCGCAATGGTCCAGGAGCGGATTGTGCCGGGGGTCGAACTGGTTGCGCTGTTCCTGTCGGAGCGGAGGCACCCACACCGGGTCCTGACTGTAGAGTCGATAAGGAAGGGCGATGAATTCGGCGAGATCCTTCCGGGTGACAACGGGGTGGATGCGCATGGTGATCTTCCTACAGGCTGAGATGTTTGCCGTTCTGCTTGAGCCAGCACACATGCTGTTTGTACTCAGGCAGTAGTTCCCCGACCTTGGCCCAAAATATCCTGGAATGGTTCCTGATGCGGGTGTGCACCAGTTCATGAAGGATCACGTAATCGATGATCGCGGTCGGCGCCATGATCAACCGCCAGGTGAAACTGAGTGTGCCGCTGGAACTGCACGATCCCCAGCGGGTGCGCGCTGAGGAGATGCGGACTTTTGTATAGGAGAAATGGTACAGAGCGGCCATTTTTGGGGCTCGTTCCTGGATCACCGCCTGGGCCTGTCCTTTATACCAACGGATGAATGCTTCCCCGGCTCCGGGCAGGGCTGAGCGAGCCAGCCGAAAGGAGGAGAGGTCAAAGGTCAGGCTGGGACGCTGTTTGTCGACGATCTCCAGTGGGTAGGCATGCCCCAGGTACAGGAAGGTTTCCCCATCGATGAATTTTTTTGGTGGGGGCGGGGAAAAGCGTTGTGCCCGCTGCTGGTTCCGGGTGATCCAATCGGTATGCTGCTCCACGAAGGCACGGATGGCAGTCTCGTGCATCTGCAGGGGGGCACGCACGGTCAGGCTGGCGTCCTTCTCCACAACCAGGGCGATGGTCTTCCTGCGGGAGCGTACCAGCCTGTCGATCGGTATGGTCATGGAGGCGAACCGTTAATTTTCCAGCATCAGCCTGGCTGCCCGGCGGCCGATCTCAACGGCGAAATTCGTGCCCCGGTCCCAAGGATAGACCTGGCTCATGGAAGCGAAGAAAACGCCTTGCAGTGGTGTCTGGATGGCAGGAATATTGCGCGAATGACCCACCAATGGAACCGGCTGGGCATAGGTGGTGCGGAACAACCAGGACTTGCGCACCCAGCCGCTCTCGAAATCGGGATTGACTTTCTTCAAGGCAGGCAGGAAGCGCTCCAGGAGTTCCTCCTGGCTCAGGTGGAAGAATTCGTGCTCCGGCTCCAGGTAGTCCCCCAAGTAAACGATATGCTCCCCGCCAAAGTTCTCTCGGCTGACGAAATTCGTGTGCTCCACGAGCGCCAGGAAGGGGAATCCGGCACTCTTGGGCAGGTTGTACCAGTAATACCCCTGCTCCGAAAGCCGGTGACGCAGTGCCAGGATCAATACCACTGCGCCCATGGATCTCATGGCGCGCAATCCCTGCAGGTAGGCATCAGGCAAGGACGGCACCATGCGGGATGTTGCTTCCGGAGAAAGGGTGATCAGAACCTGGTCATACGTCTCGCCCTCCCCGGCATCGACCTGGATCAGGTCTGAACCAGGATGCTTCCCGATGGAGGTGACCGGCGAGCGGAGGCGAAGAACGACCCCCATGGCGCGCAGTCGTTCGGCAAACAGGTCGGCGAAGTGTTGGAACCCGCCCTTGAAGGTGCCCAGGCGCGTGGTGCGCGCCTTGAGACGTGCCCACATCCAGGCCATATTCACCTGCCGGTAGTAGCGCTCACCGAATTTCCCCACCACCAGCGGTTCCCACATTAATTTGTAGACTTTCTCTCCCGCCCACTTGCGCAGCCATGCATCAACAGTGGAATTCTCCAGTTTGTGCCAGTTATTGGTCAGGCGCAGGAAAAGCCCAACCAACCCAAAGCGGACCTTGTTCAAGCCCCAGCCCAGTCCAGGGAAGAGGATGGCTTTGAGAATGGAATCAAATGGATAGAACTTCCCGGCGTGGTACATCACCGTCAGTGGGCGTGGAAAGAGGACATTGTCTTTCAGCCCCAGTTCGTCGATCAGCCCGAGCATGTGTTCATCACTGGCAAACCAGTGATGGTAAAACTTCTCCACAGACCAATCCCAGCCGGGTTCCTTGAACCCGCTGGCAAGCCCGCCGACGAAATCGGCGGCTTCGTAGAGGGTCACCTGGTGACCTGCCTTCGCCAGGTCATACGCGGCCGCCATGCCGCCAAAGCCTGCTCCAATGATCGCAATTTTCATGTCATTCCTTTGGTGAGCGAATCTCTGCACGCATTGAATCGTTCCACTTGATCCCTTCGCGCGCCATGTACCAGGCGCCCAACAGGGTGATGGGTAGCCACAGGGCGACATGCAGCACCACGGCATACCCCAGCGCATCCGCGGGGGCGACTGCATAGGCCATCAGGATGGCCTTGGTCACTGCCTCCCAGGTGCCAATGTATCCCGGTGCGGCAGGGATGGTGGTGGCAAGGTTGGCAACCCCATTCAGCAGCATCAAGGCGAAGAAACTGACCGAGAAGGTGAAGGCATGCATGACGAACCAGTACTTCACCGTCTCCAGCAGCCAGATGAGGATGGAGGTGAAGAAGACCATCAATACATTGCCGGGCGAGCGCAGCGAGGCGAGACCGTCCAGGAATTTGTGCATCATGCCGCTGGTCTTTGTGCGCAGGCGTACAGGCAGAAGGCGGTTGATGAACCAATCTCCCAGCCTGGCTGTGCGCTCGGGGGACATGGCGGCGACCAGGAAGAGCACCAGCACCGCTGCGAAGATCCCCGCCCCCCACAGAGCCAGGGATTGGATGTTGCCGACAAAACCGGATTCCGCCCCCGCCACCTTGGCAAGTTCCGGCAGGTTGACGAAGACAAAACCGAGCATCACCACCCCGTCGAAGATGCGTTCCACGATGATCGTGGCGAGCGAGGCGGAGATCGGGACGCCTTCTTTGCGCTTCAGCACCACGGCGCGCAGCACTTCCCCGGCGCGGGCGGGGTAGATGTTATTGCCCATGTAGCCGATGCAGGTGATCGGGAACATGGTGCGGGTCTTGATCGCCCGGATGGGCTTGAGCAGGTAATGCCAGCGCCAGGCGCGCACCCATACCGCCACAAAGTACACCGCAATGCCGGGCAGCAGCCACCAGTAATTGGCGCCCTGGATGGCGCCCCAAAAATCACCCAGATTCAAGCCGCGCAAGGCGAAGAATAAAAATATGGCGCTGATCAGCACCCCAAGCCAAAATTGCCATCTTTTCATGTAAGTAATTCTACCATGCCCCCCTGCTGCATCAATGCTTGATTCATGCTAGAATTGGATGGTGATCGAACGATTCCAGATGGTCGACTTCATTCGCAAGATCCATATCTTTCGCGGACTGCCGGAAGAGGAATTAGCCTCCATTGCAGCGAAATTGAGCGAGAAGCTCTACAACCCCGGGGAGGTCATTGTCAGCCAGGGGGATGAGGGTGACCGCTTCTACCTGGTGTACAGCGGGAAGGTCATTGTCAGGCGCAGAAAAGGCTCCCGTAACGTGAAATTGGCAGAATTCGTCTCCGGCGACCACTTCGGCGAGGACGCCCTGATGAAACACGCCCGCCGATCGGCGACGGTCAGCGCGCTGGAAGACACCACGGTGCTTTCCATCTCAAGGGATGATTTCTTTGGCTTGCTGAAACAGATCCAGGGTCTGCACGCCAGGTTCGAGGTGATGGTGAACAGCCACCGCCTGACCCGCGGCAGGAATTTTTCCTGGCTGGAACAAGATGAAGTGGTCTATTTCATCACCCGGAAGCATCATTTTGTCCTCCTGCAGTCGCTGACCTGGCCGATATTGGGTTTGCTTCTCCCGATCTTCTTCTTCGCTCTTTTTCTGGCCTATCCAGCCTCCACCCTGCTACTATGGATGGGGATCGGCAGCCTGGTGCTGCTTGGCGCTTGGATTTTTCTGAAGTGGCTTGACTGGAGCAACGACTACTACATCGTGACGAACCGGCGGGTGCTGTTCATTGAAAAGGTGATCCTGCTGTACGACAGCCGCCAGGAAGCTCCGCTGACCGCCATCCTGTCGGTCAATACCCAGAGCGACCTGGTGGGACGCTCTTTCGGTTTTGGCGATGTGATCGTGCGCACCTTTGTCGGCAACATCATCTTCAAGACCATCGGTCATCCTGAAGAGGTGGAAGTATTGCTGCGTGAGTATTGGGACCGCACCAAGAGCAGTCAACGCCAATCCAACGTCGATGCGTTGAAATATGCCATCCGGCAAAAACTGGGACTTGCGCCTGCCACCCCGCAGGTGGTCGCGCCAAAGCCAGCCACCAAGCCTGCCTACCAGTTCAACCTGTTCAAACTGCGCTTTGAGGAAAAAGGGATCATCACCTACCGCAAGCACTGGTTCGTGATGTTCCGGCAGACCTGGCTGCCAGGGGTCCTGGGGGTATCCGTGCTGATCTTCATCATCTATGATTTCTTCAAGAATGGCATTTTTGGGCGGGATACATCCTTACTGCTGGGCTTGTTCCTAGGCGTCTTTCTCCCTTTAGCGCTCTGGTGGTTGTACCAGACCATTGATTGGAGCAATGACAAGTTCCAGGTCTCAGGGGACCAGATCTTTGATATCGACAAGACCCCCTTTGGGCGCACGCAAAAAAATGTTGCCCCCCTGGACAACATCCTGAACATGGAGGCGCGCAGGGAAGGCTTCCTGGAAGTGCTGTTCAATTATGGAAATGTATATATTTCTGTAGGGGGAACACAATTGGTCTTTGAGGATGTGATGAACCCGGATGCGGTCCAGCAGGATATCGACCAGCGGCGCGTTGCCCGGCGGGAAAAAGTGGAGCGTGAGCGCAACGAGGCGGACCGGGAACGGTTGGCGGAGTTCTTTGCCACCTATCATCAGAATGCAAACGCGTTCCAGAATGAGATGGAAGAAATGCTGCATCAGAAGGTCTCCAGAGGTGAGCAGGGGGAGCAACTGGAGGAACAACCTGAAGAGGAAAAGCCGAAACCAGACGAATCGGATGAGTACGACGGGTATTATTGAAGTAAAATATGCCCGCTAAAATCCATTATTTACTGGTGTTGAATGACCATCCGAGAAATAATCACCCTTCCCGACCCCGTGCTGCGCCGCAAGGCGAGGCCAGTGACTGCCCTTGACCCGGAACTGCGCACGCTCATCGAAGATATGATCGAGACCATGCGCCAGGCCCCCGGGGTCGGGCTGGCCGCGCCGCAGGTGGGTGTTTCAAGCCGCCTGATCGTGGTGGAATACCCGGACAATGAGGAGCAGGAGGATGCCCCCAAACGGTTGTTCGTGGTCATCAACCCCGAAGTAAAAGAAATGTCCCCTGAGAAGGAGATGGGCGTGGAAGGCTGCCTTTCCATTCCTGGATTGCAGGGTGAGGTGGAGCGCTCCCTGGCCTTGACCATCAAGGGACTGAACCGGCACGGGCAGCCGCTGAAGATCAAGGCCGGCGGCTGGCTGGCGCGCATCTTCCAGCACGAGATCGACCACCTGGACGGCGTGGTCTTCACCGACCGCGCCAGCCGGGTCTGGAAGCCTGCCCCGGATGAGCCGGTGCTGGATAACGTGTGATCTGGCACCCCTGCCCGGCAGTAGCATGAGATCCCAATTATGTACCTGACCCATCTCTCCCTGACCAATTTCCGCCTGTTCGCCCGCCTGGACCTGGACATCCCCCGGCGGATTATTTTGCTGACTGGTAACAACGCCCAGGGCAAGACCAGCATCCTGGAAGCGGTCTTCTTCCTGGCTTCCTTCACTTCCTTCCAGACCAACACCGATCGCCAGATGATCAACTTCATCGCCTCGCGGGAGCCGCTCTCCGTGGGCAGGCTGGTGGCGGAATACAAGCGCGGGTTGAGCGCGCACCGGCTTGAGGTGCGCCTGATCCTGGAACCGGTTGGCCCCTTGAGTGGACAGCGCTTGCGCAAGGAAGTGCTGCTCGATGGGGTCAAGCGCCCCATGGCCGAGGTGATCGGGCATTTCAATGCCGTGGTCTTTGTGCCGCAGATGACCCAGATCATCGAAGGCGGACCGGATGAGCGCCGGCGCTATCTGAACATCGCCCTCGCCCAGGTGGCCACCGGGTACGCGGGGTCCCTGGGAGAATATACCCAGGCCCTCTCCCAGCGAAATGCCCTGCTTAAGTTGCTCAATGAACGCGGAGGCGATGCTTCCCAACTGGACTTCTGGGATGAGACCCTCACACGCCTGGGCGCGGCGATCATCACCGCCCGCATTGGTGCCATCCAGGAGATCGAGATCCTGGCGCGCGAGATCCATACGGAACTCACCCGGGGGGCGGAAAGCCTGCGCCTGGATTACCAACCGGCGTATGATCCCCTGCCGCGCCCCAGCGGGCAGATCGCGCTGCCCATCGATACCGTCACCGACCGCTCCAGCCTGACGGAAGAGCAGATCCGCCAGGGCTTCCTCGAGGCCCTACACCAGGTGCGCAGCGAGGAGATCGCCCGCGGCGTCACCACCCTGGGGCCGCACCGCGATGAGCTGCGCTTCCTGGCCAACACCTATGACCTTGGGGAATACGGCTCACGCGGCCAGGTGCGCACTGCCCTGCTGGCGCTGAAACTGGCGGAAGTGGCGTGGATGAAAAAACGCACGGGTCAATGGCCGGTGCTGCTGTTGGATGAAGTGATGGCCGAGTTGGACCTCCAGCGTCGGGCGGACCTGCTCGGCTACTTGGAAAGAATGGAACAGGCGCTGTTGACTGCGGCAGACCTGAACCTGTTCACCCCCGGCTTCACCGGCCTGGCGGAGACCTGGAAGGTGGAGGGCGGGGAAGTGACCCGGCTGAGCGAAGGAGGTGAATAAATGACCGTCAGACATGTTGCCGAAGTCGAAACCCAGCCGGTGAAGGCCGGCGAGCGCACTTCCATCCAGATCCTGCTCAAGGGACCGAACTTTGCCATGCGGCGTTTCATCATGGAACCCGGCGGAGGGATGCCGGAACACACCAACACGGTGGAACATGAACAGTACGTCTTGCGCGGCCAGGCACGCATCAGCATCGACGGCGAGGAGGTGGAAGTGCGGGCGGGGGACGTGGTCTTCATCCCGGAAGGGGTGCCGCACTGGTATCAGAATATTGGAGAAGAGGATTTCGAATTCCTGTGCCTGATCCCCAACAAGGAAGACGTGATCACCCTGCTTGACAAGGGTTGCTGAGCAGGGCAGGGATCAGAGCGGATTTTTGGCGGCTTCGCCGGGGCGGCGGGGGTACTTCGCCGGCGTGGCATTCACCTTGTCCACCACCACCAGGCAGCGTTCCTCCACCACACCAGGCAGGACCACCGGGATGAGCTGGCGCAGTCCACCGCCCAGGACCCGGATCGCCTGCTGCGCGCCGTGTGCCTCCACCGGGCCGGTGGCGCCTTTCTGGGCGATCATCGCCCCACCCACGCGCACCAGCGGCAGCAGGTATTCCACCAGCACGGGCAGGGTCGCCACGGCGCGTGCCACGGCCCACTCATACGCCTCGCGGTGGGCGGGAAGATGCCCCAGGTCCTCGGCGCGGGAGTGGATGACCTCCACGGCTTTCAATTCAAGCGTCTCCACCATATGGCGGCAAAAGTTCGCCTTCTTGCCGACCGACTCGACCAGGGTCAGGCGCATGGCAGGGTGGATGATCTTCAGCACCAGCCCGGGGAAGCCGGCGCCGGTGCCGACATCGATCAGTGAGCGGGGTGGGGACTCTTTCCAGGCCAGGGCGCAGGAGAGAGAATCCAGGAAGTGCTTGGTGCGGATCCCCTGCGGGTCGCGGATGGCGGTCAGGTTGACGCGCGTGCTCCACTCCTGCAGTTCACGCTCGTAGGTGCTCAAAGCCTGTACCTGGCGGGCAGAAAGTTGGATGCCAAACAAGCGGCGGGAGTCCTGGACGAGAGTTTCCATGGGGTGATTATAAGACAATGACAGGAAAAAGGGTGCGGACACTCGTCCGCACCCTTTTAATTCTTATTACCCGGCTGCTTGCGCCTTCTTTGCCTTGCGGCGCTTGAGGCCGCGGACGATCAACCAGATGACCAGGACGATCGGGCCAAAGACAACCAGCAGGACGGGGACGATGAGCAGGAAGAAGGTGACCAGGAAGTCCACGAAACCCTGCAGGAAGCGGATGAGCGACTGGATGGCATTACGGGCGGCTTCGTTGGGCGTCCACGGGCCGATCTGGATGGGCTGGAGGGTCTCTTCGGCGATCAGGGTGACGCTGATCAGCGAATAGGCGGAGGCTTCTTCATAGTACTTCATCTGCCCTTTGACCATTTCGATCTGTTCGTTGTAATACTGCAACTGGCTGAAGACGTTGAGCACATCCTCGGTCTTGGTGGCGGCGTTCATGATGATCTCCAACTGGTCGCGGGCGTCTTCCAGTGCAGAGAGGCGGGATTTGAGATCGACATAACTGGCGGTGACATCCTGCCCGGAGCGGTTCTCGGCGCGCAGCTCGACCACATTCGCCTTGATCTGGGTGAGGGCGCTCTCCAGTTTCTCGGCAGGGACGCGGATGGCGATGTAGCCCTCGGGGGCGGTACCGCCATTGTACAGGTTGGTCTGGTACATGTTCATCGAGACCACGAAACCGCCGAGGTCCTCCGCCATGAGGGCGATGGCATCCATGCGCGCCTGGGGATCGGCGATGACGATGGTCAGATCGACGTTCATGATGACCATGCGCTCCTGGGCGGGCTCGATGCTGCCCTCGTTGGGCCTGGCGTAGTCGTACAATTCCTGGGTGGGCATGGGGGCTGATTCGTTAAGGATATCGGGTGCCCCGCCACCGGTGCCTTCCTGGGCCATCGGGGCATAGGATGGCGAAGAGGCTTTTGTGCCGCAGGCTGCCAGCGCAAGAAGCAGAACAATGGACAGGATCACGAGCTTGTTTTTCATGGCTACTCCTCCTTGGGGAATATCAGGGTATAAGCAGTTGACGCCTCACTGTGATGAAATGTTCCCCATGGCTTACCAGCCGTCGTGCAGCCTTTCGGCGTGGCGGGGCGGGAGCCCGGCATCCAGGATCTGGCGCTGCACTGCCTGGATATCGTATTCCACGCGGCGCGGCTCCCAGGTCTTTTCCCTGGGGCGGAAGATGGCATACGCCGAGAGCGGGTTGCGGTCGCGAGGTTGCCCGACCGAGCCGGGGTTGAGGATGGCGCGCTCTGTCAGTTTGTATTTTTTTCCGGCCTCGGGCACCTCGATGCTGATATCATCCGCATCGGCGTGGAACTGGAACACCGCCTGGAAATGCGAGTGCCCGACCATGGCCCAGCGGGTGCCAAAGTGGTCCATGTTGATGCGCGCGACCAGCGTGTTCATCACGTATTCCCAGATGGAATCGCGCGGGCTGCCGTGCGCCAGGGTGACATCGCCGCGCACGACCGCATCGGTGGGTAGGGTCTTGAGGAATGCCATGCTTTCCGGGGTGAGGGCGTTGCGCTGCCAGATCAGGGCTTTGCGGGCGTCAGTGTTGAAGGTCTCCAGGGTCATGTCGCTGACGGCGGCAAAATCATGGTTGCCCATCATGCAGGTCAATTTGGGCAGGGAACGAATGCGGGCGATGCATTCATTGGGTCGGGGGCCATAGCCCACCACGTCCCCCAGGCACCAGGTCTCATCGATCTTGCCTGCATCCGCCAGGACGGCCTCCAGGGCGACCTGGTTGGCATGCACATCGGAGATCACCAATATCCTGGTCATGGGGTCTCCAGGGATACCAGGACACGTTCGATGAGCGCTTCGGCGGTGGCTTCCTTGCTCAGCAGGGGGAGCGCTTCGCTGTGCCCATCGGCATGCAGCAGGGTGATGCGGTTGGTATCGACGTTGAAGCCCGCCTCGGGGCTGGAGATGTCGTTGAGGGCAATCATGTCCAGGCCTTTGGCGTGCAGTTTGGCGGAGGCATTGGCGAGCAGGTCGTGGCTTTCGGCGGCAAACCCGACAACGAGGCGCGGCCTCTGGGCGCCGAGAGCGGCAACCGCCAGGAGGATATCTTCCGTGGGTTCCAGTTCGAGCCGGGGAAGACCCGCCTGCTTTTTGAGTTTCTGGGAGGCAACCTGGGCGGGCCGGAAATCCGCTACGGCGGCAGCCATGAGGAGCGCTTCGGCGCCGGCAGATTCGGTGAGCACCGCGGCGTGCATTTCCTGCGCGGTATTCACGGGGATGACTCTGGCGCCAACCGGGGGGGGCAGGGTAGTGGGTGCGCTGATGAGTGTGACGATGGCGCCGGCATCGATGGCCGCCTGTGCCAGGGCATAGCCCTGCTTGCCGGATGAGCGGTTGGTGATGTGGCGCACCGGGTCGATCGGTTCCTGCGTCCCACCGGCGCTGACCACGACTTTCTTCCCGGCGAGTTTTCCCCGTGCCCCGAGCACCTGGCGGATATGACCCACCAGTTCGGCGGGTTCAAGGAAACGGCCGCGCCCGACCAGGCCGGAGGCCATGCGGCCTTCGCCGGGACCGGCAAAATATACGCCCCGCCCGGAAAGGATGCGCACGTTCTCCTGGGTGGCGGGGTGCTCGAACATGCCCGCGTCCATGGCGGGGGCAAGCAGGATCGGGCAGCGCGCTGCCAGCGCGGTGATGCTGACCAGGTTATCGGCGATGCCGTGGGCGAGTTTGGCCATGGTGTTGGCGGTGGCGGGGGCGATGACCAGCAGGTCGGCACTGTGACCGAGGCCGACATGCAGTACGTGGGCTTCGCCGCCCCACAGTTCAGCATCGGTGAAGACCTGTCTGCCGGTGACCGATTGGAAGGTGAGCGCGGAGACGAACTTTTCCGCCGCCTGGCTGAGCAGGACATCCACCTGCGCCCCGGACTGGGTCAGTTTGGAGGCCAGCTCGGCGGCCTTGTAGGCGGCGATGGAGCCGTTGACGGCGAGCAGGATGTGCTTCGAGGTGAGGATCGACATGGGTCTGATTATACTGCCAATGTTGGGGAGCGATGGGATGGTGGTTTGCGGGGATTGGATGTGTTGAAGCCAATGATGATCGCATGGGGTAGGGGGTCGACGAGGACGAGGGGTGTATCTGCGGCGTAAACGGCTTGACAGGTGTGGGTCAAGTCAGTATTATGGAACCGGGAGGCAGCAACATCCCGAGGAGGCCCGATGGGCACTTTGTTGAGCCAGGAAGAAAAAAAGTACCTGCTGCAGCTGGCACGCGGCTCGCTGGATGCGGCGGTGCGCAGACAGGCGGCGCCGGAACTGGAGCCTGAGGCGCTGAGCACGGCCCTGCTCGACGAGGGGGCCAGTTTCGTGACCCTGACCAAGCGCGGGGTGCTGCGCGGCTGCATCGGGGCGCTGGAGGCGTACCAGCCGCTGGTGAATGATGTGCGCGAGCATACCGCCGCGGCGGCGCTGGAGGACTACCGCTTCCCGAAGGTTAGCGAAGCAGAACTGGCGGAGATCGAGATCGAGATCTCCCGCTTGACCCCGGCGACCGCGCTGGAGTACACGGATGCGCAGGACCTGCTGGCAAAGCTCCGCCCGGGGGTGGATGGGGTGATCCTCTCGGACGGCTTCCGGCGGGCGACCTTCCTTCCGCAGGTGTGGGAGAAGATCCCGGACAGGGAGGAGTTCCTGGCGAACCTGTGCTACAAGATGGGCGCGGCGCCGGATGCCTGGCGGAAGAAGCACCTGGAGGTGCGCGTGTACCAGGTGGAGGAGTTCCATGAATAGGGCATGTGCCTGCAAAAAAGAACGCTATTGACCTACAGCAAGGAAGGAATGGAACACGGAGGTGGCGCAGGCGTGCGATCTGCGCGGATCAGCCAAATGGAAGTGAAATTCCCAACCCCAGGTTCACTTATCGATAGAAAAAGGAGAATGCCATGTCCATGTACGATGCCAATCTTCCCGTTCCCCCGGTCGTGGAGCCAGCCCAACAGAAGCAGTCCAAACTGGGGGTGATCGGCTTCATCCTGAGCATCCTGGCAGTGGTGATGTTCTGCATCGGATTCCTGATCGCCTTCGGCTATGGGGCCACGATTGCGGTGCAAAACCCGTATGCGGACCCGGCGGGATTGATCGACACGAGTTCCCCACTGTTGCTGCTGACAAGCGGGCTGTTCTGCTGCAGCCCCGGCTTGAGCCTGGTGGGGGTGGGGCTGGGGATCGCCAGCGTGGTGCAGAAGACTGAGAAGAAGGTCTTTGGGATCCTGGGACTGGTGATCAACGGCATGATCCTGGTGTCGATCTGCCTGTTGTTCGTGATCGGGCTGCTGGGGCAGGGGGGGATCGGGTAGCGAGAAAACCGCCCTGGTGAAGCGCCAGGGCGGTCCTTTTTATTTAGTTTCCTGCAGGTGTCTAGCTTCGATGTCCTGCCAGGATTCGGACGGCAGGTGCAGGTACTGCGCCAGCAGAGGATGGACACGCTGGATCTCGGCGGCGAGGCGCTGGGCGACGCGGCGCATGGAGAAGTGGGCATTGGGGGCGGCGCGCAACTGGCATAAGGCGAAGGCCTGGCGCAGGTTGAGGGTGAACAGGACGCGGCGGTGGTAGCCATTGGGAACCAGGTAGGCAGCCACCTGGGGGTCCCAGTCCGCCAGGCGTTCAAAGGCCTCAGCGGCGGCATCCATGGCGTTACGATACTCGGACTCGAACCCGGCCTCCACGACCAGGCGGGGGAGGGCATAGCCGAGGCGGGCGGTTAGCATCTGCGGGGTCTGGGTCATCATGCGATGGCGTTTGAATTCGGCATAGGCACCCTGGTCGAGAAGCAGGTCGAAGGTGTAGGAGGTGTGTTCCAGTTCGCGCATGGGGGTGTCGTGCTCGCCCAGGTGCGCAAGGAAGAGGGCAGCCAGTTTGGCCTGTTCCACATGACCGGCCGACTGCACGACGCGCTGCGCTTCGGCAAAGCTCATTTCGCTGAAACGATACAGGACGGCAGCCATCACTTTTTCCTCGCCAGCGGGGTCATAGGCGAGCAGGGAGCACCAATCGAGGCTGCTCTTATCGAGCGGGCCGCCCATGTGGTTGATCTCCAGGGCGGTGAGGTGCTTGTGGGTATCCTGTAAATAGGGGAGCGGGGCGGCATACTTGACCAGGGTGGGGACTTCCGCCTGGGCGACGCGCTTCACCTCGGCGCCCACCTGGCGCACTTCCTCCAGCGGATGGGAGAGCATCTTGCTGATGGCGCCTTCCAGCACGCGGGCGTTGGCGGTCATCCCCAGGTTGGCAAGCGAGGCGGCAGGAAGCAGGAAGCGGCTGGAATCGACATACAGGGAGCGGATGCGGCGGTCGTAGGAGTCGTCCGTTTCGTTCTTGCGGCGGGGGGCCTGCTTTTCCACGAGGGATTTGAGGGGGCCAAGGGAGTGGGCATAGGTATCAAAGAGCAGGCTGCAGGTGCGCGTGTAGGTTTGCAGCAGAGGATGCCCGGCAAGTTCCGGAGGGGTGAACCAGGCATCCTGGTCCCATTTCTGGTAGCGGGTGGATTTTTCGGTGTAGGAAGCCAGGCGGTTGGATTCGATGCATTCCACAGCCAGGCGGGAGACATTTTCGATGGCGATGTGCAGGATGGCATGTTCGGCGACCGAGGCATGACCGTAGCCGACGACCCATTTTTCGTGAAAGCGGGCCGAGGATTCATCGCTCAACTCCTCGGCGATGACCTGGAACGACTCCGGGACACGCGATGTCTTGGCGAAGGCAACCGCAATGGTCTCGGGGGGGAGGTGGCGGGGGGAGAGGAGGTAGACCTGGCGATCAGGCATGGTTTCTCCGAGAAGGGTGGATCAGGCTAAAGGAGCGAAAGAGGCAGGCGAAGGTTCAGGCAGAGGCGAAGGTATCCTGGAGAACCTGGCGGGTGAGGATGATATCAGCGTGGATCTGGGCGAGCAGGGATTCGACGGAGGAAAACTTCATCTCGTCGCGCAGACAGGAGACGAACTCGAGGCGAAGCTGTTTGCCATACAGGTCGGCGTGGAAATCGAGCAGATGGGCTTCGAGCGTGGCAACCTGTTTTTCGGGGGTGAAGGTGGGATTGGTGCCGATGTTGGTGGCGGCAGGGAAGCGCTGACCGTCCACCCAGGCCCAGGTGGCATAGATGCCGCGGGCGGGGACCAGCTTGTCCTGCGGGTAGGCGATGTTGGCGGTGGGGACGTTGATGTGCCGGCCGCGGCCATCACCGTGGACGACGGTGCCTGAAAGGGAATACCAGCGTCCGAGCATGCTATTGGCCTGGGGCAGGGTGCCCTCCTGGAGGAACTGGCGGATGCGGCTGGAGGAGATGAGTTCGCCGTCGAGGAGCAGGGGGGGCACCACTTCTACAGAATAGCCCAGTTCAGCGCCCAGTTCTGACAGCCGATTCGCGTCGCCCTGGCGGCCGCGCCCGAGAGCCGTGTCGTGACCGATGACCAGGTGCTGCAGCCCGAGGCGGCGGCTGGCGTGGTGCATGAAATCGGCGGCAGATTGGGCAGCAAAGGCGGAATTAAAGGTCTGCTGGATGACGGCATCCACGCCTGCGGAATAGAGCAGTTCCAGGCGTTCGCTTGCGGTGGACAGGGAGCGGAAATCCTTGTCGCCACCCAGGACGACCGCGGGGTGGGGGGAAAAGGTGAGCACGACCGCCGGACTGTGGACGGCATGGGCGCCATCCACTAGTTGGGTGAGCAGTTTGCGGTGCCCCAGGTGGACGCCATCAAAGATGCCGATGGTCAGCCAGGCAGCGTGCAGCTCGATCTGGTCAAGGGAAAAGAACTCGGGCATATTCAAAAAGAGCGCAGACGTGCTGCGCTCTTGCAGAGGCATTATGAGTAGAAGACCTTCTTGGGCTGCCACTCCGGGGAGCCGTCCTCGCCGGTGACCAGGTCCATGATGGCGATCAGTTCGCCGGCCATGGAGACCCCGCGCACCAGCCCGGGCTGGGAGTCGAGGGCGGCTTTGACGCGGTGCCCGTGCTTGACCTCCTCGACCTGGTCGGGGTTTAGTTCCACGGCGTTCCATTCCGCCAGTGCTTCGGCAGCCGGAATGAGGTACTGGTACCAGTTGCCGATGGTGAAGGCCTCCTGGAGCTTGCGCAGGGGGGTGGCATCGCGCAGGGTGAAGCGCCCGCTCTTGGTGCGGCGCAGACCGACCAGATAGGCGCCGCAGCCGAGTGCCGTGCCGAGGTCATTGGCGAGGGAGCGGACATAGGTGCCGGAGGAACAGTGTACATCGATGACCACTTCCGGTGGAGCCCATTCCAGCACTTCCAAGTGATAGACGTTGATGATGCGTGGCGCCAATTCCACCGGTTCGCCGGCGCGGGCGAGATCATAGGCTTTGCGCCCCTGGACCTTGACGGCGGAGAAGGGAGGCGGGGTCTGTTCGATCTCGCCGACATAGCGCTGCAGGACTTCGTTGAACTGTGCTTCGGTGACATTCACCTGGGTCTTGGTCTGCCCGACAAAGCGCCCATCGGCGTCGTAGGTATCCGTGGCGCCGCCGAGGCGGATGATGGCCTGGTAGCGCTTGTCTGCGGCGGAGACGAACTCGCTGAGGCGAACTGCCGGGCCAAGCAGCACAACCAGCACACCGGAGGCGCGAGGGTCGAGGGTGCCGGTATGCCCGGCGCGGCGAAGGTTGGTACCCCTGCGGATGGCGTCGACGACATCATGCGAGGTCATGCCAACGGGTTTATCCACCACGAGGATACCGGAGATGGCGTTCTTTATATCCTGGTTTTCCATATCATTTTCCTCCTAGAAGGTATTGCTCGTCCCCTGCGAGACAGGTCAGTGAGGCCGGTTGAGGGCTTTACGCGTGGCCTTGAGAACTTTTAGCTGAACCTCGGACAGCGAGCCGCCGACCTCGGCACCGGAGGCGGACTTGTGGCCTCCCCCGCCGAACTGGCGGGCGATGTGGGATACGTCCAGGTGCGGCTTGAGCCCGCGCCAGGAAACCTTTGTTCGTTGAGGGTCTTGTTCGACGAAGATAATGGCTATTTCCGCCTCATCGATGGATGATACCACGTTTATTAGGTCAGCGTCATCGTTGGCGGGGTACCCGGCGAGGTCCCGTTCCGCCAGGGAAAGCGCCGTCCAGACGATGCCATCGGAGCGCTGCAGGTTGGTAAGTCCGGTGCCCCAGTATTTGGCACCGGCGAAGGTGCGCCTGACCAGGCTGCGGAAATAGAGGCTGCTCATGTCCACGCCAAGTTCCAGCAGGTCGGCAGCCTGGCGCAGGGCTTCAGGCGTGGTGTTGGCGGTACGGAAGCCGAGGGTGTCGGTGACCAGGCCGGTGATCAGGTTGGCGGCAATGGGAGCGGTGATGGTCAGTCCCCAGAGCGGGAGGCAGCGGGTGAGAATGGAAGCGGTGGCAACGGCATCCGGTTCGACCAGGTTCAGGGTGCCAAAACCATCCGTGGTGAGGTGGTGGTCGATGACGATATGCGGGGGGCCGTAGCCCTGCAGGGCATCGCCGACACGGTGCAGGTCGGAGCAATCGACGGTAACGACCAGGTCGAACTGACCGCTGGCCTTGCGGAGGATCTTCTCACTGCCGGGGAGATGCTTGAATCCAGGCGGGACGCCGTCGCTGAGCACCATCTGGACCTGCCTGCCGGCGTTCTCGAGGGCAAGACCAAGCGCCAGGGTCGAACCGATGGCATCGCCATCCGGGCGGATGTGCGAGGTGATGAGGATGCGCTGGGAAGCCTGGAAGGAGGCTTTGATCGCGGCGTGCAGGTCGGTGCTCATGGCTTGCGCAGTTCGATCAAGAGACGCTCGATATGGTCGGCGTTCTCCGGCGTGGGGTCCCAATGGAAGCGCAGGCGGGGCATGGAACGCAGGTCGATGCGCGCGGCGAGTGCACGGCGCAGGAAGCCCGTGGCGTGTTTAAAGCCATCAAGGATCTCGGCGGAGCGGGAGGCACCTTCCACTGCCGAGACATAGATATCGGCAAAGGCGAGTTCGCGGTCCACATCCACATCGGTGATGAAAACCTGGTGAAGGCGCGGGTCGTTGATCTCGCGGATGAGGAGTTCCGAGATCTCCTGTTTGAAACGGTCTTCGATCTTTTCGAGTCTAACTTTGGAGGGCATTTTTTCCTACACTACCGGGTGGTTGCAGATCACCCAAGCTCTGTTTTTTCCAGGACATAACATTCAAAGAGATCACCCACCTCGATATCGTTGAAATTCTTCAAGCCGATGCCGCATTCAAAACCTGTGCGGATCTCGCGGGAATCATCCTTTCCGTGCTTGAGCGAAGCGACATCGCCTTCATAGACGATATCCGTGCCGCGCAGGAGGCGGAGGCGGGCATTGCGGCGCACTTCGCCTTCGGTAACTTTGCAGCCAGCCACTTTTCCGCCCTTGCTGAGGGCGAATACAGCCTGCACGACCGCCTTGCCGAGGATCTTCTGCGAGAACTCGGGGGCAAGCATGCCCTTGAGCGCTTTCTGCAGGTCTTCGGTGAGGCGGTAGATGATGTCATACAGGCGGATGGAGACGCCTTCCTTTTCCGCCAGGCGGCGGGCGGCGACATCGGCCTGGACGTTGAAGCCAACGATGATCGCCTGGGACGAGGAGGCAAGCAGGACATCATTCTCGCTGACGTTGCCGGTCTCTGCGTGGAGGATATTGATGGTGATGTCGCCCTTGGCAAGGTTGTTGATCTCGCCCTGGATGGGTTCCAGGGAGCCCTGCACGTCGGCCTTGAGGATGAGGTTCAATTCCTGGGCTTCGCCGGTCTTGATCTTGGAGAACAATTCCTCGAGGGTCATCTTTTTTCCGGCGACGACCAGGAGCTTGGCGGCTTCGGCGTTGTCGAAGATGATCTGGCGGGCTTCCTTTTCGGTCTCCACCACGCGGAAGATATCGCCCGCGGAGGGGAGTTCATTCATGCCCATGACGGCAATGGGCACAGAAGGCCCGGCTTTTTGCACTTTGCGGCCGCGGAAATCGAAGAGGGCACGCAGGCGGCCATAGGAATGACCCGCGACCACGATCGCGCCGGTCTCCAGGGTCCCGTTCTGGACCAGGAGGGTGGCGACCGGACCCTTGGACTTGTCGAGTTGGGCCTCGATGACGGTACCGATGACCGTACCACGGGCATTGGCGCGGATATCGGTGCTGTCAGCGACGAGGAGGATGGTTTCCAGCAGGTCTTCAATGCCCTGCTTCTGCTTGGCTGAGACGGGAACCACGAAGGTATTGCCACCCCACTCATCGGGCATCAAGCCGTTCTCGCCGAGTTGTTTCTTCACCAGGTCGGGATTGGCGTTCGCCTTGTCGATCTTGTTCAGGGCAACGATGATCGGGACGCGGGCTGCCTTGGCATGGGCGATGGCTTCCTTGGTTTGGGGCATGACGCCATCATCTGCGGCAACCACCAGAACGACAATGTCGGCCCCCTGGGCACCGCGGGCGCGCATGGCGGTAAACGCGGCGTGACCGGGGGTGTCCAGGAAGGTGATCTGGCGTCCCCTGAGCTCGACCTGGTAGGCACCGATGTGCTGGGTGATGCCGCCGGCCTCTCCTCCGGCAACGTCTGCATCGCGGATGGCGTCCAAGAGGGATGTTTTGCCATGATCGACATGACCCAGGATGGTGACCACCGGCGGGCGGGCGGTGAGCGAGGCTTCGGCTTCGCCGGCAATTTCCTGCCGCCAGAGGGGGACTTCGCCGGTCTCTTTTTCAACGGGGGCTTCCTGGCTCTCGAGAATCGCTTCGTACCCCAATTCCGCAGCCACGATGGCGGCGGTATCAAAATCGATCGCCTGGTTGATGCTAACCATCATCCCGTTTTCCATTAACTTGCGGATCAAGTTGATGGCAGAAACATTGATGATCTGGGCAAGATCACGGACGGGAATGATGGCGGGAATATTGATCGTCTTGGTCTTATTTTCGCTCATACAGCAACTCCTTACAAGGAAATACCTGTTAAGTTAAACCTGTTCGGCCTGGATCGGCCACCTGGCGTCTGCTGGCTGAGCGAGGGCAAAGACTCAAGCCATGGACGCCTCTTGCTGTTCTTCGTTCTCCGGCAGGGACTGCATGTACTGACGGAGGGTCTCCTGGTCGGCAGGTGACAGGGTCATCTTCAGGGCGTGGGCAAGGGAGCCTTTCAGGCCCTGTTCCCAACAGGAGCGACGGTTGTGCAGGTATGCGCCTCGCCCGGCGAGCTTGCCGGTCACGTCCACGCGCACCCCGTCTGCATGGCGCACGATGCGTACCAGCGACCGCTTGGGCAGAACGGTGTGACAACCCACGCAGGTACGCTGGGGGATATGCTTGGTGCGTTTGATCGGTCTGCCAGACACCTTCTCTTGCCTATACGGGCAGGCATTCTGCCTGTCGCTGATCGATTACCATTCTTCTTCGGTACCGCCGACTTCGCGCTTATGTTTCTTGCGGGCCACAGCCTCGCCGCGCTCTTCGTCGAACTCGATGACCCGGTCTTTGCGACCCTTCTTCTTGGCATCTTTCTTTTCGCCCTGGGCATCCTCATCTTCCACCACGGCAGGAGCAGTGGTGACAACGTTCTGCAGGGAGAAGAGGCGTTCGAAATCTTTGAGGTCCTCTTCGGTATTGGCCACAGCTTTTTCGTCGAGATCCCGAACTTCTTCCACGGTTGCTGGTTCAGGGGAAGCATCCAGAACCGGTTCAAGGACAACCGGCTCCACGGCTTCTGTACCGGTCTCGCTGGTCTCGACGGCCGGAACTGGTTCCGGCTCCGACTCGATTACGGCAACCTCAGGCTCGGGGAAGGACATTGCCAACAGGGCTGCCTCGATGCTCTGCACTGCCTTGGGACCGATGCCGGAAAGCCCGAGGATATTATCGCGATCCAGATTCAAGGCGAGCATCAGGCCGCCAACCGTGAGATGTCCAGCTTCGGTAAGGATGTTGTGGATATGATCGGGCAGGTTGAGGGCATCGATGTCGGTTTCGAAGGCGGCCACAGGGATGGTGGCGCGCGCCTCGTTGAGGCGCTGCTCTTCTGCGGCGGCCTTTTCTTTTTGCTTTTCCACCGAGCGGCGTTCCACCCGGTCGACGAAGTGGATGAGTTGGGAATACTCTTCCGGGGTCAGCGGCCTGTTCTCGGCTTTCTTGGTCAGGATGGCTTCGATCGTCGCAACCTGTTGCTTCTCGGCTTCGGCGATGGCGGCGAGTTCCGGGCTGGTCTGGAGCTTGACGATCGCATCCCCGGCGGCTTCCGACAGGGACTTGATGTCGATGCGCCAACCGGTCAGCTTGGCAGCCAGGCGGGCGTTCTGCCCGTCACGTCCGATGGCCAGGGAGAGCTGGTCTTCCTGGACGACGACCGTGGCGGTATTCTTGCTCTCATTGAGGTACACCCCGGAGACTTTTGCCGGGCTGATGGCCTTGGAGATGTACATCACCGGGTCGGTATTCCACTCGATGATGTCGATCTTCTCATCGTGTAATTCCTTGACAATGGCCTGGATGCGCACACCCTTGATGCCCACGCAGGCGCCCACGGGATCAACATTGGGCTGCGTGGCGGAAACTGCCACCTTGGCGCGCTGGCCGGGTTCACGTGAAATGGCGCGGATCTCAACGATGCCATGATAGATCTCGGGAACTTCATTTTCCAGCAGGCGGCGCAGGAAATTGCGATGCGAGCGCGAGAGGATGATCTGCGGACCGCGCGGGCTTTCCTTCACTTCCAGGACGATGGCGCGCACGCGGTCGTGCAATTTGAAGCGCTCCCCGGGAACCTTCTGGTTGGTGGGCATGATGCCTTCGGCTTTCATTTCCAGGCCGATGGTGATGCCCTGGGCGGAGTTGATCTGTTGAACGACGCCGCTGATGATCTCGCCAACCTGCTTGTTGTAATAATCGGCCTGCATCTGGCGTTCTGCTTCGCGGATGCGCTGCTGGATGACCTGGCGGGCGGTCTGGGCGGCCACGCGCCCAAAATCCTTGGGTGTGGTCTCAACAATGACCATGTCCCCCAGGTTGGCCTCCGGGTTCACCTGGCGGGCGATGTCGAGCAGCACTTCCGTGCGCTCATCCTGCACATCCTCCACCACTTCCTTTTCAGCGTAGATCATGAACCTGCCAGTCTCGGCGTCCAGGGTGGCTTTTACTTCCTGGGCATTGGAGGCATTGACTGCCCTGCGGTAGGCAGAGACCATGGCTGATTCGATGGCTGCCAGGATGATCTCCTTGGGGAGTTGCTTCTCTTCCAGGATCTCATTAAAAGCCAGTGCAAATTCGTTCTTCATTCCTTATCGCTCCATGTTTCCATAACATGCAGAAAAGTGGGGGGCACCCACTTTTCGATGCGTTCAATATTTGCCGTACAACAGCCAAAATTCTAACACGAAACCAGGCAGGATGCAAGGATGGGACAAGCGAAAAAAATACCGGTGTGACCGCTCCCGCTCCCGGGAATGACATGGGTTGAACTACAACAACCGCTCTGAGGCATCCGTAACTCCAACCTTGCACAGGGACGGACTTTAAGGCACAATACAGTTGGAGCTGTTTGATGAAGATCCTTGCTGTCAGTGATGTGGTTGTCGACCGCCTGTATAATGCCCAGATCAGGGAGAATTTTCCTTCGGTGGAATTGATCCTGGGCTGCGGTGACCTGCCGTATGAATACCTTGAATTCCTGGTCTCGGCGTTCAACGTGCCGCTGCTGTATGTTCCGGGGAACCATGACCCGCATTTTGACATCTTCAACCTGACTGCACGGGCAGAGGGGTGCCAGAATATCGACCGCCAGGTGACGCACATCAAAGGACTGAGCTTTGCCGGGTTGGGGGGCAGCATCCTGTATAAACCGAATGCGGTCAACCAGTACACCCAAGTGCAGATGTGGGGCAGGGTGGTTGGATTGGCGCCTGCGCTGGCATGGTCGCGGCTGCGCACAGGCAGGAGGCTGGATCTCATGGTCGTGCACTCCCCACCGCTCGGTATTCATGATGATGACGATCAGCCGCATACCGGTTTCGATGCATTCGTCGGGTTGATCAAGACTTTCCAGCCGCGATACTTCCTGCACGGGCATACCCTGGCACACATGAACAACCTGGATGAGCCCAATACACTGGTGGGCAGCACACAGGTGATCAATGTAAATCCCTACCGCTTTCTAGACGTGGAGAGTTCGCATGGATAGTTTTTCCCAACAAGCGCGCAACGATTTTGCGCGGGCACGCTTCAAGGCATTCCTCAACCGGATGCGGGGCCTGTTGAGCGGTCAGCCATCCACCCTGCTTTCCTTTGACGACGTGAAGGGGAAGTTGCGCATAGGCGGACCGGTGTATCGCGGAGTGCAAACCGTCCCCCTGGATAAGGTCGCCGGCAGCCTGAACCGCTACCATGAATTCGACCGCGCCTTCATGCCGCTGGAGGACCAGAGTGCCAACCGCTGGCAGAATATCGACCGGGCTTTCTACCAGGAGATCAACCTCCCGCCGGTCGTGCTGTATAAAGTCGGCGAGGTCTATTTCGTTGTGGATGGACATCACCGCGTCTCGGTGGCGCGTGACCAGGGGCAGGATTTCATCGATGCCGAGATCCGCGAGTGCCAGACCAAGGTAAACCTGACAGCCAACATCCAGCCGGAGGACCTGGAGATCCTGGGTGAAAAGGTGAATTTCCTGGATCGAACCCTGCTGGACCAGGTGCGCCCGGAAGCGAATATCCTGCTGACCATTCCGGACGGCTTTGACCGCATGCTGGAGCATATCGCCGTGCACCGATATTTCATGGGTCTGGACGAAAAGCGTGATATCACTGAAGAGGAAAGCGTGGCGCACTGGTATGACACGGTGTACCTGCCGATCGTGCGCGCGATCCGGCGCTCGGAGGTGCTGAAGGAATTCCCCAACAAGACCGAAGGCGACCTCTACCTGTGGGTGTTGGACCGCCAGCGCTACCTGAGCCAGGAAGGCCAGGGGCTGATGACCCCGCGCAAGGCTGCCAACGACTTCATCAAGGAGGTGAAATGATGCACCCCCTTGCCGGCGTGTATGGCGCGGCGGTCACACCCCTGCGGGCGGACCTATCCCCTGACCTGGAGGCCATCCCCGTGCTGCTGGATTTCCTGGCGAAACGCGGGTGTACGGGGGGGCTGCTGCTGGGAACCACGGGAGAAGGGCCTTCTTTTTCTGCAGAGGAGCGGCTGGAGATCTTCCGGGCGGGGGTGCGGATGCGCGAACGTTATTCAGGGTGGACCCTGCTGGCGGGCACGGGGACGCCCAGCCTGACCGAAACGGCAGCCCTGACGCGGGAGGCCTTCGACCTGGGATATGACGGGGTGGTTGTCCTGCCGCCTTATTATTATCGCAAGGCCAGCGAGGATGGCTTGTTCACATACTTCAGCGAACTGATCCGGCGGGCAGTGCCCACGGACGGCGCGTTGCTGGGCTACCACTTCCCTGGCATGGCGGGGATCGGGTTTTCACTCCCACTGCTAGTTCGCTTGCGGGAGGCTTTCCCGCACCAATTTGTTGGCATAAAAGATTCTTCCCACGATGCCGAACTGGCGCGCACATTGGGGGAGCGGTTTGGCAGCGAGATGCTGGTGCTGACGGGAACAGATTCCTACCTGCAGCTTGCCATGGAAAACAAGGCAGGGGGCTGCATCACGGCAGCCGCCAACCTGATCTCACCAGATCTGCGCCTGGTGTGGGACGGAATGGTCAGCGGAAGGGATGTATCGGCACAGCAAACACGCGTGACCAGGCAGCGGCAGATCCTGGAACAATGCCCACCTTTTCCACCCTTGCTGAAAGCGCTGCTGGCGAGAAGGTTTGGTTTCCCGGCCTGGCCTGTGCGCCCGCCGTTGGAAGCGGTGCAGGCGGAAGCGGTGGAGAGCACCTGTGCTGCACTGGACAGCTTGTGAGCAACCGCTGCCTGGCGACCAGTGACTAATTTTCGAGTAAAATCCATTCTCCCATGGAAACCTGGCGACTGCTCAACCATCCCTCTCCAGCTCGCGGCGCGTGGAATATGGCTTTAGATGAAGCCATTCTCGAAGCAGCCGGGCGCGGCGATTCCCCTCCCACCCTGCGCCTGTATGCCTGGGAGCCAGCCTGCCTCTCCCTGGGCTATGCCCAGCCGGTCAGCGATGTGGACCTGCCGAGGTTGGAGACCCTGGGATGGGACCTCGTGCGGCGCCCCACCGGGGGGCGAGCCGTGCTGCATGTGGATGAATTGACCTACTCGGTCTGCGGCCCGCTGGATTCCCCGTGCCTGGCGGGCGGTGTGCTGGAGAGTTACAACCGCCTGGCGGCTGCCCTGGTGGAAGCCCTGCGGATGCTTGGATTGCCAGTGGAGATCCAGGAGCAGGGTGCAAGCCCGGCGAAGCGCACGGACAACCCGGTGTGTTTTGAACAGCCCTCCACGTACGAAATCACAGTAAATGGAAAAAAACTGGTCGGCTCGGCGCAGGCGCGACGGAGGGATGGGGTACTCCAGCATGGCTCCCTGCCACTTACCGGCGACCTGAGCCGCATCCTGCAGGTGCTCTTCTTTCCAGATGAAGAAGCCCGACAGAACGCCCGGGATCGATTGCTGGGGCGTGCCACGACCGCGGCGAGCGCCCTGGGGCGGGAGGTTACGTGGGCGCAGGCGGCGCAGGCGTACCAGGCTGCGTTCTGCAACGTTCTGGACCTGGACTTGAGAGTGGGGGAACTGAGCGCGCAGGAGTTGGCCCGGGCCGAGGCGCTGCGATCCGGGAAACATGCAAGTTCCGACTGGATCAATAATAAGAAGAGCTGAACGCGATCCGCGTCCAGCTCTTCTTCATTTACGCAATGATCCAACTATGGTGCGGAGGGTGCAAAGACGACTTTCTCGTATCCCAAGGCAATAAAGAATTTTTCCAGGTAGATCTCGGCGTTGACCTGTGCCTGGGCAAGGATCCCATCGTTCAGGGCAGCGGTGAGGATCTCCTGTTCGGCCACCTGGCGGGCGATGGTTTCCAGCGAGGGGTCTCCGTGGGTGAGCAGGCCGGTATCCCGGTCATAGACATACGATCTGTCGTTATCCAATTCAGCGACCAGCACCTCGGCTGCCGGTAAGCGTACATAAAGCATCCCGGTCTGTAACCACAGGTCAGTGGCGCTGATCTTTTCCATATCGATCCCGGCGATCACGGTCCCGTGGGCGACAAAAAGCAGGCGGTCTCCAAAGAGCGGACCCAGCAATCCCTGGTTGACTTCGGCGGTGATGATCTTTTCAACGCTGTACTGGATCGTTTGCAGGCGGGCAACGGCTTTGATCTGGTTGATGATCGTCACCGGGTCGGGAATGACGGTTGGAGTGGGATGGAGCAGTTGGAATACCTGGGTGCTAAGCTGCTGATTGGCCTGTTGGATGGGGGAGAGGCTGCGGCTGATGGAGTTCTTCACCACGGCGATGCCCAGCCAAGCCAGCAGGATAGCCAGGAGGATCAGTGATACGGGAAGCAGAAATGACTTAATCGGTCTTTTATTATCCATATGTGGATTATAGCCTTAAAAATGATGGAAGTCACTTGCTTATAAAAATAAAACGAGTTATCATATTCCTGTCTTGGGCGAAAGCCCATTCACCCATATCTCTTGAGAGGAGAGGAAGAAATAATGAAGAAACTGTTTGTGCTCATTTCCTTGCTAGTTGCCACGGTGATGCTCTTTGCTGCATGCACCCCGGCGCCCACGGCCACCCCGGTTGTGACCGAAGAACCGACGGTGGTGGTTCCCCCCGAACCGACCGCCACGGAAGTTCCCCCCCCGCCGCTTGGCACCCTGAACCGCCCGATCAAGATCCTGTATGTCCCGTCTGTGGACAACGCCGCGATCGTGACCGGTGGTGAACTCCTGCACCAGGCGCTCTTTGATGCCACGGGATACTACTTCACCGTCAGCGTCCCGACCTCCTATGCAGCCACCATTGCAGAACTGTGCGCTTCACCGGATGACACCATGGCGTTCATCCCCGGCCTGGGCTATGCCCTGGCCAACCAGTTGTGCGGTGTGACCGTCGGTGCCAAGGCTTTGCGCTTTGGGCTTGACTGGTACGCGGCGCAGGTCATCGTTCTGCGTGACAGCCCGATCAATACCCTGGCTGACCTGAACGGCCTCAAGTGGGCCTACCCGGATGCGGCTTCCACCTCTGGATACCTGTACCCTCAGTACATGTTCCAGCAGGCTGGTGTCACCCTGGGTGAGACCGTTGCGGCTGGTTCCCACGACAACGTGGTCAAGGCAGTGCTGAACGGCGAAGTAGACTTCGGAACCACCTTCTGGTCGCCCTTGAATGAGAAGATGGAAGATGGTTCGATCGTCTCTCTCGGCGTCGCGCTTGGCCCCGATTCCCTGCTTCAGCCGGATGTCCCCGAAGAACTGGTCCCGGAATGCGCAGTGAGTGAAGATGGCAAGGGCATCTGGTGCGGTCAGTACGAAGTCCGCGATGCCCGCCGCAACATCCGCGCAGAGGCACCGGATGTGGTGCAGAAGATCAAGATCCTGGCTGTCACCCCGGCCATCCCGAACGATACGCTTTCGTTCGGACCGGAATTCCCGGCGGATGTGCGCGATGCCATCCTGACGGCGCTGTTCAACTATGCGACCAACGATGCTGCCGGGTTTGCAACCGCCTTCCGGCCCTACTCATGGTCGAGTGTCCTGCCGGCAACGGATGCCGAGTACGATCCCATCCGCTTTGCCATCCAGGCCTCTGGTTTCTCACTCGAGAACCTGCCATAGGATCTACCGCAAGACTGCATGGGCAGGGGAGCAATCCCCTGCCCATCTTTGTATCTGGGGTATGAAAGTCTTGATAAAATAAAACGGTATCATCCATTCTTTTTCATATATCCATAGGGTCAAGTCAGTTCATCCCAACAGTAATAATAAAGGGAAACCGATGCTGCAAATTCGTAATCTCACCAAAGTATATGAAGGCGGTGTACAGGCGCTGACGGATGTCAGTTTTGATGTCCCCAAGGGGCAGTTCCTGGCTGTGATCGGACTGAGCGGTTCAGGCAAATCCACGCTCCTGCGCTGCATCAACCGCCTGATCGAGCCGACCTCCGGGCAAGTCATCTGGAATGGCATGGACGTGACGGCTGCTTCGCCGGAGGAACTGCGCCGCATCCGCCGCAAGATCGGCATGGTATTTCAGAATTTCAACCTGGTGCACCGCTCCAAGGTGGTGACCAATGTGCTGGCGGGCCGGTTGGGGTATAACAGCCCGGCCTGGAGCCTGATCAACCGGTTCTCAGCGGAGGATAAAGCCAAGGCGCAGAAACAACTGGCACGTGTGGCCATTGAGGATAAAGGCGGCGCGCGCGCGGATGAACTCTCCGGCGGGCAGCAGCAGCGCGTGGGGATCGCGCGGGCGATGATGCAGGACCCGGACATGATCCTGGCGGACGAACCGGTGGCAAGCCTGGACCCGGTGCTGGCGCACAGCATCATGAAATACCTGGAACAGATCAACAAGGAAGACGGCGTGACTGTCCTGTGCAGCCTGCACTTCCTGGACCTGGTGCATAAATATGCAGACCGGGTGGTGGCACTCAATGAAGGAAGGCTGGTGTTTGAAGGTTTACCCAGCGAGATCGATGACAAGAAATTCAAAGAGATCTACGGCCGGGATGCGGAGAGGGTGGGTTGACCATGAAAGAGAACAAAGATAAACCCAGTATCTGGAAATCCATCCGCAATGGCCTGTTCTTTGCCTTGCTGATCATTGCGATCGCTTATTCTTTCAACGTGATCAAGATCGATCTTTCTGAATTTCGCAAGGATACCCGCATCTCGATGTGGACACGGGCGCTGCGCGCCCTGGCAAACCCGGACCTGATGGAGTATGACCAGGAGGAAACGCCATTCAATGCACCCATTTACCTGCCCTGCCTTGAGGGGCAAACCCCCCAGGTGGTGGACGTGGATCTCAACCAACCGTACCTGGTCGTGCCCTCCTGTGCCGCCCTGGGAGAGAAGATCATCGTGGAGGGGTTCAATTTTCCCCCCGGATCCACGGGACCGATCGGTTTTGTGCCGGCCACGAACCTGGAATTGCTGCTGATCAAGGGCACCGTGACTGCGGACGAGAATGGTTATTTCAGTTTTGAATTTCCCCTACCCAATGACAGGGCCAATACAGAAGTGCAATACGTGCGCGTGGTCGCGCGGTTGAATGTCGGTTCACCGCACTTCACCGAAAATGCTTCAGCAACCTGGGATAAGATCGTTGAGACCGTGTTCATGGCTTTCCTGGCCACACTGATCGGCATGATCCTTTCCTTCCCGATCAGTTTCCTGGCGGCGCGCAACCTGATGGTGAATGTCAAGGTACCGCTGACGAACCTGGCACTGACGATCATCGGCTGGCCGGTGGGGATCTTCCTGGGCGGTTTGCTGGCGCGCTGGATGCAGACCTTGAGCGGCCTGGGAGGAGAAAATGCCTGGTTGCACCTGGGGAGCGTGGTGGTTGGGGGCGGGGTTGTGTGGTTCCTGCTGCGTTGGGCGCTGTTGAATTCCGGGGAAGATGCGGGACTGGTACAGCGCAGCCTGCGGGTGGCAGCCCTCCTGTTCGCCTCGTTGCTGCTCGTATTCACCATTTACGAGTTGGCATCCCTTGGGATGATGGTGGGACAGATCCTATTGCCTAAAATGGGCCCCTTCGCTTTCCTGGCCAATTTCCTATTCCAGTTCAGCGATATCACGTCCACGATCATGATCGTGATCGTGGCTTTGATCACCGGCGGTACCGTGGCATCCTTCCTGGGACGTATTGGGCAGCGATTGAGTGAAAAGATCGCTCCCCTCCCGCTCAGAGTGCTTAATGCTTTGCTCGCCGCCATGGCATTTGCCACCCTGTTCGTGTTGATCGGCAAGGGCATCGACTGGCTGTACGTGGTTAAGAACGATTTCTTTGTGATCACCCTGCCCGGAATCGTTGGCGTGGCATTGGGAATAATGCTGGCGCTGATCAATCAGCCAAAGAAATCGCTGCCAGTGGGACTGGTGATCTACTTCATCACCCGGACCATCCTGAACGCGGTGCGCTCGGTGGAAGCGGTCATCATGGCGATCGTCTTCGTCATCTTCGTCGGCATCGGGCCGTTCGCCGGGGTGCTGGCTCTGGGGCTGCACACGATCGCCAGCCTGGCGAAACTGTATTCTGAGCAGGTGGAAAGCATCATGCCCGGTCCATTGGAAGCGATCGAGGCGACCGGCGCCAACCGCCTGCAGACCATCATCTACGGAGTCATCCCGCAGATCATCCCACCGTACATCTCCTATACCATGTACCGCTGGGATATCAATGTGCGTATGTCAACCATCATCGGCATCACCGGGGGCGGCGGCATCGGTTTCCTGTTGTTCCAGAACATCAACCTACTGAACTACCGGGCTGCATCGACACAAATGTTCGCCATTGCCATCGTGGTGGCAACAATGGACTATATCAGTTCCAAGCTGCGTGAAAAGACAGTCTGATGAACTGACTGTCAGACCTGTGTACCCCGCCAAGCGCCGAGGCGGGGTACTTTTTTTATGGGCCTCTGTCTCCAGCCATTCCAGTTCTTTGGTACAATTCCCCTCTGTGTTCAAGAAAAAAGTGGTACGGTTGATCAAGATGCTGATAAAACTGGTTCTCCTGCTAGCCGGGCTGGCTGTCCTGCTGCTGCTGGCCGCACGCCTGACCACCGGGTTGTATGCCCGGTCGAGGTTGTTTACCGCGGCGGATGTTCCTGTCCGGCGCGTGGCGATCGTGTTCGGCGCGGGACTGTGGCGGGATGGCACTGCCACCCCGATCCTGTATGACCGCGTGGCAACCGCGGTTGACCTGTATTTCTCTGGCAAGGTGGAGAAACTGCTCATGTCCGGCGACAACCGTTTTGTGGAGTATAACGAGCCAGCCGAAATGCGTTCGGTGGCACTTTCGCTGGGGGTGCCGGATGAAGACATCGTCCTGGATTATGCCGGAAGGCGCACCTACGATACCTGCTATCGAGCGGCGGCGATCTTCCAGGTGGAGGGAGCCATCCTGGTGACCCAGGCCTTCCACCTGCCGCGGGCGATCTACCTGTGCAATCAACTAGGCGTGGAGGCGGTGGGGGTAGATGCAGATAGGCGTGTCTATCGACGTTCTTCCATGCTATACTGGACGCTGCGCGAATTGCTGGCAACGGCGAACGCCTTGTGGGAGGTGCATATATCCCACCCCCTGCCTGTGCTGGGTGATCCGCTGCCCATTTTCCCGGAGGAACCATGACCCGTGAGGAAGCTCTTGTCTTGGTGCGCGAATATGTCAAGAACGATAATCTGGTAAAACATATGCTGGCAGTGGAAGCGGCGATGCGATTCTATGCCGAGAAGTTTGGCGAGGATGCGGAAATGTGGGCTGTCACCGGACTGCTGCACGACTTTGACTGGGAGATCCACCCTACGCTGGAAGAACACCCCCTGGCAGGAGAACCGATCCTGCGGGCGCGCGGCGTACCGGAGGAGGTAATCCGCGGTGTGATGAGCCATGCAGACCATACCGGCGTGGTACGGCAGACACGCATGGAGAAAGCGTTGTATGCCTGTGACGAGGTGACCGGTCTCATCACGGCGGTGGCGCTGGTGCGCCCGTCGCGTTCCCTGATGGATCTTGAACCTTCTTCGGTCAAAAAGAAATGGAAGGATCGAGCTTTCGCCGCAGGCGCCAACCGGGAGGAAATCACCAAGGCAGCGGCTGAATTTGGCATCGACCTGTGGGAACATGTAGGGAATGTCATCCATGCCATGCGCCGCAGCGCCCGGGAATTGGGGCTGTTGGGTGAGCTGCAAGGCCAGGATTTCGCATAGCAGAATAAAACCAGCTCTCATATCCTTGTGACATATGTTTGGAATAGATGGAGGATCCCATGTCCCAGCCTGATCACCCCCCCCGAGCCCTTTCTTCTTCCTGGAAGCTTGCCCTGCGCATCCTCTTTCTCCTGGCACTGATCGCCTGCCTATTTTTCCTGTACGTGGGAATTACCCCTTATTTTAAATCATACACCAACGGCTACATCGGGGTCCACCTGCCGGAAAATGAGGCTGGCGAAGTGACGGTGGAGGTCTTGCCGGGATATGATGCCGAAGCGGCAGGGCTTGCCAGCGGGGATATCCTGCTGGCGATCAATGGGGGGTCTCCGCTGGGGACGGAGGAAGAACGCTATGCCCAGCTCAGTGGTCATGTGGGAGAAGCTGTAACCCTGACGGTGCGCAAGCCTGACGGAAGCGAGCAAACCCTGCCGGTCACGCGTTCCTCAATCTATTACAACAATATCATCGCTGCAGGGCTGACCCCGGTGACGGTGGGGGGAACATTTGTCGTTCTCTCGCTTGCTGCCGGGCTGGGGTTTGCCATCCTTGCCGCGTTGCTCCTGCGTGAAGGGCAGGGTTGGTTGGCTGCCCTGGCTGGATTCAGCCTACTCTTTTTTCCCTATAGTTTGAATGTTGCCTATTCAGCGTACTACGGCGCGATGGATACCAACATGGTCTGGTTCTATAATCTATTGCGAGCGGCTGGACTTTTCCTGGTCTGCTTGCTGCTGTTTGTATTCCCGACTGGGAAATTCAATCCCCGTTGGACGCGATGGGTAGTCTATTTGATCGCGGCCTGGATGCTCCCCTACCTGGCAGCCTTGTGGATCCCGGGATTTTTGCCGGGAACTCTGCTGGATCTTGTCTGGATGGCCTTCCTGGCCCTGGCGATCCTTTTCCAGATTTTCCGCCACCAACGGATCAATTCGCCGGAAGAGAAAAAGATCTCCCGCCCCGTGGTGGTGGGAGCACTGATCGCGCTGGTTGTGTACCTGCTCAACTATATAGGTTCCATTTTTGATGTAGCTGGTTCTCTGCCGCAGGGGGTCCTGTGGTGGTATATCCTCACCGCTGAACTGGTGCTTAATGCCGCATTGCTTGCCTTTGGTTTCGGCCTGGTGCGCTCGATGCGGAGAATACGTGTGCAAAAATAACCAAGAAAACACCGAGTAAATTGTGTCACCGGTGCGGATGGCCGGATAAAGTCCCATGCGGTATGAACGCATGGGACTTTATGATCCGATCTTTATGATCTCTTGCTGTTTTTGGGTGCTTTTTTTGCAGGTGAGGATTTCTTCCGTGTGCCTGGTTTTTGCTTTCCTGCGTCCTCTTTTTTCTGCGCCACAACATATCGTTCCACAGCCCAGCCCTCGGTCAATCCCACCACCGCGTCCCCGGCCTTGACCTCCACGACGCTCTCGCCGCGTACGGCGGAGCGCTTGCGCAGGGGGGCTTCGTCGAGACGGGACATCTTGGGTGCGGCCTTGAGCAGGTGCAAGGTCACCACGGTATTGGGTTTGCCCAGCCCCAGGCCAGCCAATTTCACGCCTCTGGGCAATTCCCAGGCGATAACGCCCTTGCCATAGCGCCCCTGGGCGGGGATATCCTTCAGGTCCACCCGCTTGCCCTTGCCATCCGAGGCGATCAGGAACACGTCGCCTGCGCCGGGCAGAACTTGCATGCCGATAACCTCATCGCCCACCCCCAATTTTATGCCGTTAACCCCCGCTGCAGCCAGCCCCATCGGGCGGACATCTTCCTCGCTGAAGCGGATGCACATTCCCAGCCCGGTGGCGAGCAGGACCTCCTTGGCGCTGTCGGTCAGCCCCACCCAACCCAGGCTGTCGCCGTCGTTCACGTTGGTGAGCTTGAAGGTCTGTGCCGAAGGTCCGGGTAAATCGGCTGCCAATGACTTCTTGATCATCCCGCCGCGAGTGGTAGTGAGGACACAAATGCCTTCGGGCAGGCTGGATTTGCGGGAGGGTAGGCTGAAGGCGGCAACAGGCAACTCATCGACATGGAGTGGGGAAAGTTTATTAAAGGAACTGCCATCAGCCAACTTATCGGTTTCAGGCAGGGTGTGGACGGCCACCGCCGCTGCCGTGCCTCGCCCGCTGACCAGGTAGAGCGTGTCGGTGGCGTTGGCTTTCACCAGCAGCCGGGGCGCCTCAATCCCGGAAAGGCGCGGTAGCTTGTCGTCGCGGGTGCGGGAAAGGGTGCCATCCGCGGTCATGCCGATCCAGACAACCTGTTCCTTGATCAATTCGGCTGTTGTCAGCGGCGCTTTCTTTGCCTTGCGTCCGCGCATGCTGACGATCTGCGTGCGCCGGCGGTCACCATAGGCGGCTTTGACCCTGAGCAATTCTTCAGCAGCTGTGCCGCGCATCCTTTTGGGCGACTTCAGCAGGGCTTCCAGATCCTTGATGAGTGCAATGGTCTCCTTGTACTCGGTCTCGATCTTCTTGCGCTCCAATGCCGCCAGGCGGCGCAACTGCATTTCTAGGATGGCATTTGCCTGTAGTTCGGATAACTTAAAGCGTTTCATCAGGCGCGTGCGGGCGGTTTCCACGTCTGGAGAAGCCTTGATCAGGGCAATGATCTCATCCAGGTGTTTCAGGGCGATCAGCAACCCTTCCAGAATGTGCGCCCGGGCGCGTGCTTTTTCCAAGTCAAATTCTGCCCGGCGACGGATGACCGTCAGGCGGTGTTCCAGGTAGACGCGCAGAGCCTGTTTCAGGTTGAGCAGGCGAGGTTCGTTTTCCACCAATGCCAGCAGGTTGATGCTGAATGTGGACTGCATCGGTGTGCGCTTGTACAGGGCTTCGAGCACTTTTTCCGGCTCAACGTTCTTGGTCAGTTCGATCACGATGCGCAGCCCCTGACGGTCTGATTCATCGCGCAGGTCGGTGATCCCTTCCAGGGCACCATCGCGCACCAATTCAGCAATGCGTTCGATCAGGCTGGACTTGTTGACCTGGTAGGGAAGCTCGGTGACGATGATGCGGCTCTTGCCACGCTCCATCTCCTCAAAGTGTGCCTTGGCCTGGATGGTGACCTTGCCGCGCCCCTTACCGTAGGCAGCCTCGATGCCTTCCTCCCCTTTTTGCTCGATGATGATGCCTCCGGTGGGGAAATCAGGACCTTCGACGAATTCCATCAGGTGATCTACATTAACATCATCCAGTTTTTCCCACTTTTCCAGCATGAACACACAGGCATCCACCACCTCGGACAGGTTGTGCGGGGGGATATTGGTGGCCATGCCGACAGCGATGCCGGTGGCGCCGTTGATCAGCAGGTGGGGCAGGGCGGAGGGAAGCACAACCGGTTCGTTCAGGGTGCCGTCGAAGTTCTCGACAAAGTCCACCGTGTTCTTGCCGATATCTGCCAGCAGGTCCAGCGCTGGGGCTGCCAGGCGAGCCTCGGTGTACCGCATGGCTGCCGGCGGGTCGCCGTCCACGGAACCGAAGTTGCCCTGCCCATCCACCAGAATGGTGCGCATCGAAAAATCCTGTGCCATGCGTGCCATCGTATCATACACGGACTGGTCGCCGTGCGGGTGGTATTTACCGAGTACCTCGCCCACAATGCGGGCGGACTTGCGGTAGGGGCTATCAACGCGGATGCCCATGTCATACATGGCGTAGAGGATGCGGCGCTGAACGGGCTTGAGACCATCACGCGCATCGGGCAAGGCGCGCGCCACGATCACGGACATGGCATAATCCAGGTAAGCTGACTGCATTTCCTGGTCGATATCGATCTTGCGGACAAGGCCTAGTTCCATAACTGTTCTCCTGGCTCGCCAGGCCTGACGTCTGGACGGGATGCTGACACCCACTGTCCTGGTATGTCGCCTGGAGGCGGGTAATTATTCAAGCGCTATCTTACGGGGAAAGACGGAATGCGTCAAGCAGAAAGGCAAGGGGGGAGAGGAAATTGATGCCTCTCCCGCCAAGAGCATGCAATTTGGGGTTGACCTAGTTGGGTGTGGATGTCCTGGTCGGAGTGGGGGAAGGAGGCGGGGTGATGATGGGTAGGCTGGAGGAGTCGCCGGTCACGCTGGTCCACTGCGCCCACAGCCAACAGGTGATTGCGGGGTTGGATGGCAGCCTGACGATCCAGTTATCGCTTGAGGCACTGCGCCCAATCGCCTCGGCGGTTTCGCCTGGCCTCACGAGACCCAGTTTATCGTACACCGTTCCGGGACCTGTACGGCAGTTGGTCTCCAGGCTCACTCTGACCCACACCCCCGCCGGAGTGAAGGATGGAATGAGAGTTGACGTCTGGGAGGCAGTTTGCGTGAAATCAGGGGATTGCGTGAGGGCGGGGGTAAGCGTAGGATCAAGCGCAACAGGGACCATGCCAGCCAGGGTCTGCTGTACTGACAGGGCGATCTGGGTCTGCATGGCCAGCGTGGCTGCCACTGCCTGTTCGATCTGCACCTGAGGATCGATGGGTGGCACCCCTGTGCTGGGGATGACCGGCGTGCCCATTACTACATCACAAGCGACCAGCACCAAGAACAGGATCACTACGAACAGGGGGAGAGGTCTATGAGTCTGCAATGTTACTCTCTTATAGATCAACGGAGAGCGGTGGTCAACTCAGGGTGTGACCGTGATCGTTTGTGTCGCGAATTGTCCTGCCAGGCCATTCTGCGCATACAATGTGACCTTCACGGTGATATTGTGCCCGGTAGGGTTGTAATCGAAATGTCCTGGGACAGCGGCGGTTACCATCCCGACCTCGTTCGTGGTCAGATCCTGCTGTGTCTCGGTGATGGGGCAAGCAGTGCGGTCTTTGAAGGAATCTGCCGTATGGGTGCGCGTAATCGCGGTATTGTTATCGACCATCTCGATCTTGACCGACTCCCAAGCGGTGCTGCCTGTGTTCTTGATCTCAAAGCGCAGAGCGTAAGTTGGCGCACAAACCACCAAGCCTCTATAGGTGACGGTGAACCCGGCTGCCGGGGTGGGTGTGGGTGGCGGAGTGGCCACCGGAAGGTTGGATACATTACCGCTGATCATGGCATACTGGCCCCACAGCCAGCAGATCTGCGTGGGGCTATCGGGGTTGCGCACCAGCCAGTAGTTCTCGGCGGTGGTGCGTCCAAGCACCTCGGTGGTTTCGCCCGGGTCCAGCACCCCCAGCAGTTCAAAGGACAGGCCGGGGCCGCTGCGGCAGTTGGTCACTGATGAAACACTGACCATGGGGATGACGGGCGTCAAGGTCAGAGTGGGTGTCAGCGTTGCTGTGAGCGTCGGCGTCGTGGATGGGGTTAGCGTGTACATGGATGCCAGGGTCTGCTGGATGTAAACGGCCATCTGCGTTTCAGCAGAGAAGGTCTCCTGCTGGTGGATCACCAACTGGGTCTGAGCAGCCATGGTCTCCTGGACGACCTGGGCGACTTGTGTTTCGAATGCCAGCGTGGCAGCCACAGCCGTGCCGATAAGTTGCTGAGAGTCCGGCGTGCTGGTGGGCGCTGGAGGGACGAATGGCGCGATCAGGCTACAGGCAGAAAGGGTGAACAGGAGGGTCAAGGCAGGCAGGCAAATTTTTCGGAAGGTCATTCTATGCCTCGTTTATTGCTTTCAGGACGAACAGAGAATTTGAAATATTCCAATCGGATGGTATGTAACCCAGTCTTACGGGTTGAAACTGATATTCTTCTCCAGGCACTGCCCAGCCAGGGCATTCTGCGAGCAGATCTTGATGTTGGCAGTGAAGGCGTGCCCGGCAGGATTGTAATTCAACTGCCCTGGGTTCACATTGGCGACCGGGCCGCCTTCGCCAGGGGCCAGGTCCTGCTGGTCGATTTCCAGAACACACGGTAAATAGGAACGGAAACCATCGTAGGTATGGGTGAAGCTTGTGGATGTGGTGGTATCGGTGACAATGATGCGGATCGACTCCCAGGTGATGCTGCCGTTATTGGTGATATTAAACCGGAAAGCATACTCAGGTGCGCAGGAGACCACACCGAGGTAAGTCACCGTGAAGGAGGCGGCTGGCGTTGGCGTGGGCGGGGGGTTGATGATCGGCAGCCCGGTGGTATTCCCGACCACGGTCGCATATTGCCCCCACAACCAGCAGGTGACCGCCGGTGTGGCGGGAGGGCGGATGATCCAGTTATCACCGGATGGGCTGCGACCAACCACCTCGGCGGATTGCCCAACCAGGAGAACACTGATGACCTCATAGACCGTCCCCGGGCCACTGCGGCAGTTGGTTTCCACGGATACGCTGACCATGGGAACGGCGAGGGTGAAGGTGAAGGTAGGCTGCGGGGTGTCGCTTGGCTGGGGTGTTTGCGAGGGTGCCTGGGTGACCGCGGCCGCCAGGGTTTCGGTAATGCTGCGGGCGACAAGGGTTTCCAGCGCGTGGGGATCCTCGGCAGGGGGTTGGGTGGCTGTCGCTGAACCCGGCATGTTGCAGGAAACCATGCATAACAGCATGATCAGGGCAAGGGGGAGGAAGATTTTTTTCATCATGGCACTCTCCTTTTCTGTATGTATACCTGACATCATCATACGGCATAAGGCTAAAAAAAACAATTCCCCCGTTTGGCTGGGGTGTGTATCATTTTTTCGGGGAATAGTCACGTTGGTAGAGGGCGCGTCCGTATTTGAATTTACGCCAGGGATTGTCCTTTGGGTCTTTGGGTTTCTTCGCCGCTGGAAGCACAGCCTCCTGAATGGTTGGCAAGACCGTTAGCGGGGTTTCCGCTGCCAAGACCGTCGCTGGCTGTCTTCTAGACTGATGGAGCATCAAGCTTCGTTGGGTAGCTTGCTGGCGCAAACGCGATTCAATCCTGGGCCATTCTTCTTTCCAGCGGCGACTGCAGATGATGTTGCGTAGGGCGAGCATGGGATTGACATTTTGCTCGGCCCAATGCATGCCGGAGCCTTTCAGCCGCACTTCCACCACCAGTTTGTTGCCGCTTTCCACAATACCGCTGCCGATCGGCCAGCCCCCTGCCTGAAAGTGCGGGTATTGGAGCTGTGGCTCGCGTTTTTGGAGGTAGGTCAGATTGGCAGGTATTTCTTTGATCTCGGCATGGCAGGTCTTTAATCGCCGCAGTTCCGTGAACAAGCGCCTGGGCCCTTCGTGTTTGAGCTGGTGAAGTCGTTTCTGGAGCCACTCCTGGGTGCGGGGTGTGCCTTCTCCATACAAGGATTCTCCCACCACGCTGAGATGTTCTCCGGCATGCGGAAAGTCCAGGATCCGCACTGCATCGGGCCGATGATAGTCCAAGAAGCCCTGCAACCAATCCGACCCATCCATAATACCGGCCACCTGGCTGGCATTCTCCACTCCCCGCCGCTGGATCTCAACCAAAGCCAGGCGGGTAAACTCTTCTGAGCTGATTTTGCGGGAAAAATATGACAAATTGCGAGTATGCACCACCCATTCCCCTCTTTCCAGCACGGCTGGCTGCACTTCCCCGATCACCACAGTCCGCACTTCCGCCCACTTCCCATGTCGGAGCGGAACCATCGCCCCATCTGCACTTACCTGCAGCTTCTCTGCCCCGGCTGGCGGGGCAGGGGGTTGTTCTCGCTCTATTCGTTCCACTTCCTCCTTTTGCATTTCCTCATACGCCGCCCCCGCCGCTTCGCTGTAGCGTTGGCCGACCGACTTGCTGACTCCCACCCCCTGCATGTCTTCCATCATTTCTGCTGCACGCTCAAAGGGCATCCAACTCGACAGCCGTACCAGGCTCTCGTGGGTGCGCGGCGTCAGACTCCCCGGCAATAGTTCCAATTCACGATCGAGGGGGAAAAACTCCCTGCCCACACTCAGGACACTTCCCGTATTCCCGTTCGATCTCCACCTCGTTGCCCCCGCGCACCTGTAGCCGCCGTTTCTTCTTCCCTTTCCTCTCCAACTTCGCTCCACAGTGCGGACACACAGGCCCATCCAGACCCTCTTCCCACTCTGCATTCGCACTCAGGTTCGCCGTGTCCGACAGCATCTGCGCTCGAAACTCATCCAACCGCCGATCCACTTCCGTCTCGATCTCTCGAAAGGTTGCCCGCGGGTGCGCTTGCCGCCATTCCGCCATCCCCTGGTTAATTTCTTCGCTTTTCGTCTGCCAGCTCTTCTTTACCTGCTCGGTCTTCATGCGACCTCCTCGCCTGCTTTTCCTCCTATCTTACATCTTTCCCGAAAAAATGATACACACCCGTTTGGCTGGCGGGGGGATGCAATGGTAGAAAAAAACGGGGTGGTGGTTGTGCCACCGCCCCGTTGCAGGACAAGGATCATTAGTCTAATCTGAGGCTGCGCTGTCAGGGATCTCGGTCCACTGGGAGGAACCAGCCTGGGCAAGCGCCTTTTCAACGACCTGGAAACGTCCGTGGACGAAGCCTGTCCCGGCAGGGATGAGCTTGCCAATGATGACGTTCTCTTTCAGGCCGTAAAGCGGGTCCGTGGTGGATCCAATGGCTGCCCCCGCCAGGACCTTGATGGTGTGCTGGAAGGAGGAGGCGGAGAGGAAGGAGTCGGTGCTGAGAGAAGCCTTGGTCACACCCAGCAGGATCTCGCTGAAGGTGGCGGGCTGCTTGCCCTCGGACAGTATCTGCTCGTTGACACGGCGGATCTGCTGGCGGTCAACCGGGTCGCCGGGTAGGTAACGGGTATCACCGGGGCGCTTGACCTGCACCTTGCTGAGCATTTTGCGGATGATGACCTCAAAATGCTTGTCATGGATGTTCTGTCCCTGGGAGCGGTACACTTTTTGAACCTCAGTGAGCAGGTACATCTGGCAGGCTTCGCGCCCCTGGATGCGCAGGACCCGGTGCGGGTTGAGCGATCCTTCGGTCAACGGCTTGCCGGCTTCCACTTTTTCGCCTTCCTTGACCAGCAGGCGCAGGGTGGAGGGGATCTCGTGTTCCACTTCTTCACCTTGTTCGTAGGAAACGAATACCTTGTTCTCTTCCATGCGTACACGCCCGGCGTGTTGGGAGACAATGGTTGCGTCGCCAAGTTCGGCGATGAGTTCGCCAGCCCGGATCTCGTCTTCTTCCTTGACGAGGATCGTCCACTCTGCCGGGATCTCAAACTCGTCGTGCACCATTTCGCTGTGTTCCACGCGCACCAGGCGCATGTCAGCATATTTTTCTGATTGAATGATGCGCACGGTCCCATTGATCTCTGAGACAACTGCTTCACCCTTGGGCATCTTGCGTGCCTCGAAGAGTTCCTCCACGCGGGGGAGACCGGTGGTGATATCGCCACCGGCAGCCACACCGCCGGTATGGAAGGTACGCAGGGTAAGCTGTGTGCCTGGCTCTCCGATCGACTGGGCGGCCACGATGCCAACTGCCGAGCCCATTTCCACCATCGTCCCGCGGGCCAGATCCAGGCCGTAGCACTTGGCGCAGATGCCGTGGATCAGTTCGCAGGTGGCTGCGGAACGAACTTTTACCTGGGTCACACCAGCCGTGGTAATCTTGCGTGCCAGGTCGTGGTCGATGCTGTCATCGAAATCTCCCAGCACCTCCCCGGTCGTCGGATCGAGGACACGCTCGGCGATCAGGCGTCCATAGATGCGGGCCATCAAGGATTGCCCGGCAACATCATCCTTCTTGCGGATCCAGATGCCTTCGTGGGTTCCGCAGTCCTGCTCGTTGATGATGATGTCCTGGGCAATATCGACCAGGCGGCGGGTGAGATAACCGGCATCCGCTGTACGCAGGGCGGTATCGGCAAGACCCTTGCGAGCGCCATGCGTGGAAATGAAGTACTCCTGTGCGGTGAGTCCTTCGCGGAAGTTGGAAAGGATCGGCATCGGGATGATGCGCCCGGCAGGATCGGCCATCAGGCCGCGCATTCCGGCAAGCTGTGAAATGGGGCCGAAACCACCCTTGGTGGCGCCTGAGCTGGCCATGGTTGCCAGGTTGCCGTCAGGGTCGAGGTAGGTCTTGACAGCCTTGGCAACATCGTTGGTGGTCTGTTGCCAGACCTGGATGATGCGCTCGTTCTGCTCCTGTTCTGTGAGCAGGCCGCGGCGGAAATCGCGCTGGATCAGATCCACATCCTTGAGCGCCTGGTTGACGATCTCGTCTTTCTGCGGAGGAATGGTGATGTCAGAAACGGCAATGGTCGTGCCGGAGCGCATGGCGTATTCAAAGCCGATGCGTTTGATCTCGTCGGCGGCTTCGGTGGTGACATCCTGGCCATAAATCTCGTACACTTCGGCGATCAGATCCTTCACACCGCCTTTTTCCAGGGTTCGGTTGTTGAATTGAGCTTTTTCTGGCAGGACGCGATTGAAGAGCACTCGTCCAACCGTGGTGTCAACGATGCGTGTTTCCTGCTCCGGCAGGCGGTTATGTTTGTCGTCATACCAGGTGGCCACGCGTACTTTGATCTCAGAATGGATCTCCACCTGTCCCAACTGGTAGGCCATATCCACTTCGTTTGCATCCACGAAGGCGCGCCCGTCTCCCTTGTGTGTCTTGACGTGAAGCATGGTCATATAATATACGCCCAGGACCATGTCCTTGGATGGGCCAATGATGGGTTCACCATCGGCGGGTTTGAGCAGGTTCTTGGAGGCGAGCATCAGGCGGCGTGCTTCCTGGACTGCTTTATCAGAAAGAGGCACATGAACAGCCATCTGGTCGCCATCAAAGTCAGCGTTAAAGGCGGTGCAGACCAGCGGGTGCAGTTGAATGGCTGAACCTTCGATCAGGGTGGGCTCGAATGCCTGGATGCCCAGGCGGTGCAGGGTGGGGGCACGGTTGAGCAGTACCGGGCGGTCCTTGATGACCTCCTCGAGAACTTCCCATACTTCTGGACGGCCGCGTTCAATGAAGCGGCGGGCGCCCTTGACGTTGGCGGCGTAGTTGTGGGCCACCAGACGCCCGATCACGAAGGGGCGGAAGAGTTCCAGCGCCATGGCTTTTGGCAGGCCGCACTGGAACAGTTTCAACTGCGGACCGACCACGATCACCGAGCGTCCGGAGTAGTCCACGCGCTTGCCCAGCAGGTTCCGGCGGAAGCGGCCTTTCTTGCCCTTGAGCATATCGCTCAGTGAGCGCAGTTCGCGGCGACCACGGCGGGAAAGTGCCTTGCCGCGCTGGGAGTTGTCGATGAGAGAATCCACCGCTTCCTGCAGCATGCGTTTCTCGTTGCGGACAATGACATCCGGGGCGCCCAGTTCGAGCAAGCGCTTGAGGCGGTTGTTGCGGTTGATCACGCGGCGGTACAGATCGTTCAGGTCAGAAGTGGCGAAGCGCCCACCATCCAGTTGCACCATTGGACGCAGATCGGGCGGAATGACCGGCAGCACGGTAAGGATCATCCATTCGGGGCGGTTCCCCGAGCGGCGGAAGGCTTCCACCACCTTCAATCGGCTGGTGGCTTTCTTGCGTTTCTGTTTGGATTTGGTCGTCTTGACCTCATGCCAGAGTTCCTGTGAGAGTTTATCCATGTCGAGCCGGCGCAGGATATCATAAAAAGCCTCAGCACCCATATCCGCCCGGAATACCTGCCCCCAGCGGGATTTCAATTCGCGGTAGCGGGTTTCACCCAGGAAAGTGAAGGGATGCAGTTCCAGCAATTCGTCACGCTGGTGTGCATTTTGATCCTGGCTGGTGGTGCTCTGGTCTTCCAATTGCGAACGCAGGGCGGCCATTTTTTCGTCCGCTTCTGCTTTGGTGCGGTCGCTTTCCATCCTGATCGCACCCACGGTTTGCTGCAGTTCATCCTTGAACTCATTCTCAATGACGCCGAGACGTTCCTGGACGACCTTCTGCACCCTGGTGATGTGCGAGTTGGCTGCCTTGACGCCTGCTTCAGCGATCACCACGCCGGTATCCCCAAAGACAAGCTTTGCCGAAAGCAGCTCGCCTTTCTTCTCCTGGAGGATCCCCTCCAGCCGCTGGCCTTCCTGGATGACAGGCTCCAGCCGGGCAGCGATCTGCTCGTCCGACTGTCGTTCCAGTTCAGTCATACGTTGCTTGAATTCAGCGATCTTCTTGTCGCGGCCAGTTTTGACTTCGGCGATTTGGGCATTGATGGCGGCAGCCTGCTCGCGTTCAGAGACCGAGATCTCGTCCTGGAGGCGCTTGAGGGCCTTCTGGCGGGCCTCTTCGTCCACGTAGGTGACAATGTACTGGGCGAAGTAGAGCACGCGGTCGAGATTGCGACGAGAAATATCGAGCAGCATTCCCAGGTAGGAAGGAATGCGCCGGGTGTACCAGATATGAGCAACCGGGGTGGCCAGGCTGATATGACCCATGCGCTCACGGCGGACGGCAGAACGGGTCACTTCCACACCGCACTTATCGCAGGTAATCCCCTTGTAGCGCGGGTTCTTATACTTGCCGCAGTAGCATTGCCAGTCGCGCGTGGGGCCAAAGATCGCTTCGCAGAACAGCCCATCCTTTTCGGGTCTGAGCCTGCGGTAATTGATCGTCTCCGGTTTTAATACCTCGCCATATGACCATGAAAGGATTGTTTCGGGCGAAGCAAGACTGATACGTAATGATACAAGGCCTTTGGTTTCCACTGTTCCGCTCCTGTCTATCGAATAAGGCTGCGACAACCGCCCCAGTAATAAAGACACACAAAAGCAAGCGCTTCGGACATTTCGTCCAAGCGCTCGCAGGTCATATCGCAGTGTTCACTTCTAATCAATGGAGCCTGATTATATCGGCTACCATTGGAATCGTCAAGATTCAAAGTTTAATAATTGCAGGATGTCTTCCAGCGCAGCCTCAAAGACCTGCTGCATGATCTCATCTGAGACTACATAGGGACCGCCAAAAGACCCATCACCGTACACTTCTCTTGCCTGGCGTGCGTTCATCAGGTCGGATGGAACGCTGGGGGGAGTCTTTTCGCCCTCTGGAAGATCACCGACACGGGTGAAGGGAAAGGCTTCCAACCAGTTGGCATGTGCGGGCTTGATCCCGTGTTGCAAGGCAACCGCCTCCACGCTGTGCGCCATCCACCAGGAGTACCACTGCAGTTTCAGTTCCGGCACCTGGTTGGCAAGTTCTGCCAGCCGGGCTTTAACTCCGCTATTGCCGCCATGCCCATTCAACACCAAGATGCGCCGGAAACCCTGCCCATACGCCGAGCGGAGCAGGTCTTCAACTGCATCCATCAGCGTGGAAAGGCGCAGGCTGAAGGTGCCGGGGTAGTCCAGGAAGTAGGGGCTGGAGCCGAAGTTGAGCGGTGGGGCGATCAGCACCCCGCTGCGGGTGGAGGCCGCGTCTGCCAAAGCCAGAGGAATGCGGGTATCACTGAGCAGGGAAAGCCAACCATGCTGTTCGCAAGCGCCGATGATCAGCATCAGACGGTCATCATGCTTGAGGTATGCTTCAACATCCATCCAGTTCAGTTCTTCAATGCGCATATCGCTATTATAATCTCTCCATGCCCGAGCGTGTTCCCCTCCCGCCTCGTTTCCTAGTGCGCATGTCCCGCCTACTGGGCGGAGAATTCACTGCCTTCGCGACCGCGCTGGAGAATGACCCGGTCAGTGGGCTGCGTGTGAATACACTAAAACTGAGCATGGAAGAATTCGAGCGCATCTCGCCCTTTCCTCTTGGAGAGAGCATCCCCTGGGAAGCCTCCGCCCGCCTGCTGCCGCCAGCCCCGCTTTCTGCAGGGCTACATCCTTACCACCTGGCAGGCCTGTATTACATCCAGGACCCGTCTGCCATGGCGCCGGCAGCCCTGCTCGATCCCCAGCCAAGCGAACGCGTCCTGGACCTGGCGGCGGCACCCGGCGGGAAAACCACCCATCTCGCCTGCCGGATGCAGGGAAAAGGTCTGCTGGTGGCCAACGAGATCAAGGACAAACGCCTGGGACACCTGGCAATGAACGTGGAACGCTGGGGGGCTGGAAACATCCTGGTCACCAATGAGACTCCAGAACACCTGGCAGACCACTTTGGGGCAACTTTCGACCGTGTGCTGGTGGATGCGCCATGTTCCGGGGAAGGGATGTTCCGCAAGGACATGGGTGCGCGCCGCGACTGGTCATCCGAGATGGTGGCAGGCTGTGCCGTACGGCAGAGAAATATCCTTGGCGTAGCAGAAAAACTCGTCCGACCCGGGGGGGTGCTGATGTATTCCACCTGCACTTTTGCACCTGAAGAGGATGAAGCAGTCATTGCCTCCTTCCTGGAGACACACCAGGATTTCTCGGTGGTCGAACTTCCTTTCTTCCAGGGATTTGAACCGGGCAGACCGGATTGGCTCGAAAGAGGTGGAATGGGGTCGGTAAGGGCGAGCACATTGAGCGGCTCCCGGCGACTTTTTCCCCACCGGATGAGCGGGGATGGGCATTTCGTCTGCCTGCTGAAAAAAACGGGATCTGCAGATGGGTACCATGGATTTGTCACCGAATGGGGCCAGGAGATGAACCGGATCCAGGATGCATTGTGGGAGTCCTTCCGCCAGAATGTACTGGCAGTTGATCTCCCCGCACACAGGTTACGGGTGCAAGGGGAGCGGTTGTACCTGGTACCTGAGATCGGTGTCGATATCGGCCGCCTACGAATGGTCCATATGGGGGTCTGGTTGGGTAGCTTCAAGACCGGACGCTTTGAACCCGCCCACCCGCTTGCCCTATACCTGCAGGCCAGCCAGGTGCAGCGCACTCTGGACCTGGCTGGCTCGAGCCGGGAGGTCAATGCGTACCTGCGCGGGGAGACCTTGAATGACCCAGGTCCATCCGGCTGGCTGCTGGTGAGCGTGGATGGCTGGCCGCTAGGTTGGGGGAAACGCGTTCAGGGGGTGGTGAAGAACCATTACCCACGCGGCTGGCTGCGGCTTTGATCCCTTAAACTCTTGACATTAACGTTACGTCATGGTTTATGCTTGTGCCCAGCAAGACCGCGGGTGCATTTCCGGAGTGCAGTTGCGGTGGAGATTTCCTCCACAGGCAGATCGGAGCAGGAATGTTTACCATCAAGCAACTTTCCACCCTGGCAGGCGTGACCCCCCGAACGCTGCGCCATTATGATACTCTCGGCTTGCTCAAGCCGGAGGCTGTTGGCACGAACGGATATCGTTATTACGGGGAGGAGTCCATGCTGCGATTGCAGCAGATCCTGTTCTATCGCCAACTTGGCCTGCCTCTGGAGGAGATCATGCAGATCGTGGGAAGCCGTGACTTCGATGTTCTGGTGGCATTGGATGGTCACCGACAGGCATTGGGCAAACAGGCCGACCGAATCAGAGACCTGATCCAGACCGTGGACGATACGATACTATACCTGAAAGGACAAAAGACGATGAGCGAGAAAGCACTTTTTGAAGCGTTCTGTGAAGAACAACAGGAAGAATATGCCCGCCAAGCGGAGCAGATGTATGATCCTGAGACCGTGCATGAATCCAATCGCAAGTGGAAGGGGTATAGCGCCGAACAGAAGAAATCCATTCTGGCGGAAGGCAACCAGATCTATACTGATATGGTGGCAGCCATGCCTGGCGGGGTGGATTCGCCTGCCGTACAGGTGTTGGTGGCACGCTGGCGGAAACACATGGATCACTTCTGGACACCCAACCTGGAGCAGTTACTGGGACTGGTGAAGGGCTATTGCAGCGACCCACGCTTCAAAGCCAATTTTGACCAGATCCACCCTCACCTGGCGGAGTTCATGGGCGAGGCGGTGAGAATCTATGTGGAGCGGATGAGGAATTCCTGAACTACTTGATCAACATTGCCGTGTTCACAAGAACACGGCAATGCATTTTTACCGCAGGAGTGACCAGATCAGAACAAGGGGGTTAAAAATCGTTGAGCAGGACGCCTGGGGATCTGGTCTGGCTTGCCTGTGCCAGCCACCTGAGCGCCAGCCAGTGATGGCCATCCGGGCGGGACCAAGGATGATGTAAGCGCAGGCGTTCCAGGGCGGCTTCGGCGCTCAACCGTTCCAGCAGGATCAGTACAGCACAGCAGATCGTGGCAGAGCGGTTCATTCCGGCTGCGCAGTGCACCAGCACACGTTGACCGGCGCATAAGCGCTCAATCACCCATTCCGCTTCACGGATAATCTCCTCCACACCCATACCTTGTGAGCCTTCTCCTTTATTCTCCCAGCGGTCGCAGGTTGTAGCAGATACACCTTTACACCACTGGCTGGGTTGTTCTCCAAGGTTGAGAACGGCATGAATATCCGGACGCATTTCGGGTTGGATATCCACCCCGCCAATGAAAAGCCGGCGGTGATGCATCCTTCCCTGGCAAAGGACCGAAACAGGGTTTCCACCGAACTTCCGATGAAAGGAACGGGGCTGTGGTACGATGCGGGCAGGCATGGGCGGTGCGGGAGACCAATCGCGCTCCAGAGAGAAGAGAAGCCAAGGTCCTTCTCTCGGTTCAAGTTTTACTCCGAGAGCGTGGAAGCGGAGTTCGGCATCCTCTTTGGAATGACCGAACAGCAGGTAAAAATAGGATCGTTCGCCCTGGATCTGCATGTTGTAGAGGTCAACTATGACACGCGCTTCATGTTCCAATGGTAGGCTGTCTACATCCTGATAAAGCCCGACACGCTCGATGTCCTCCACCCCGTGAAAGCGTAAGCGACGAGGGATGAGGAAACCCTGAGTGATCTCATAGATCCTGCCTCCGCGTTCCAGCATTTTTGCAGATGCACCTGACAAACTGGCATGGTAATCGAGGAACAGGTCTACGCGTTTCCCATGATTCTCAATGAAGAATGTATCCAAATGGCCGGCTATGATCGGTTCGGGGGCAGGGAGATTTAAGATGCGGGTGTGTTGGAGGGGGGTGAGCAAGGACTATCCTGCCTGAGGATTGTTTGCCGAAGAAATTATCATTCGCAGCAGTTCTTCTTTTCCCAGGCTGCGCAGATGCGGCGATGGGTTTCGCCCAATTCTTCATTCATCACCTTGGTTTCGGCAAGGGTGAGCATGAAACTGGCATCTCCGGTCCAGCGCGGAACGATGTGCAGGTGGGCATGACCGGGAATGCCCGCGCCGGCGGCTTCTCCAACGTTGGCTCCCAGGTTAAAACCATCCGGGTGATAGACGCCGCGCAGGACAGTCATGCACCTAACAGCAAGTTCCATCATCTCGGCGCGGCAGGCAGGGGAGAGCTCTTCCAGTGAGGTGCGGTGCTGGTTGGCAATCACCAGCAAGTGACCGCTGGTGTAAGGATAACGGTTGAGGATCACGAAGGCGGAATCGCCACGCCAGACGACCAGGTTGTGCGTATCTTCTTCGTGCTCCTGAATGGCGCAGAACACACACTTGTGGGAAACAGATTCGACGAACTTCATCCGCCATGGCGCCCAGAGTCTCTTCATGACCTGTATTGTAGCAAAAAAAGGGGGCCTGCGGAATGGGAGAAGCCAATGTCATTACGGCTTTCTCAAAGTAGGAGATCAAGGGCTTCATTTGGGTGAGCGGCGAAGAAACGTCTGGCGGCGGGGACAAAAAGGAAATCGGATTCAGCCATTAGGCCCAGGATCAGATTATTGATGATAGCCATCACCTGGGCAGCCGAATGTTTCTTGAAGCGGGTTTGATCTTCATTCAAGCTGACGTCCTGACGATAATGCAAGCCACATTCGATCCCCCAATAGGACCGCAGCAAGGATAGCAACTGCTGCGGAGAAGCTTCTTCTACAGACAAGCTGGTCACGCCGTAGACGATCTCGTGGCTGCTTTTGCCTGTTCTGCAAATCGTGGTGGTTCGCTCCAACTTGAAAACCTGTTGCAGGAATGGCCATTCAAGAAAGTCGTTCAGTTGGCTGCTGGTCGTCAGGGTGCGGGTCTCGATCCGGCCATGGCCTTTGGTCGTTCTGCTGACGGAGCGGAAGTCTTTGGCAGGGCAGCCCATCCCGGGGATCAACTCGACTTCGATACATAGGCTTCTGCCTTGTGAAGATCCAGGCCTGGCGACCTCAATACCAAGGGTATATCCTATTGATAATTGTTTTTGAAGTGCACGCGCTGAAATCCTTCCTTCAGCCGTTGACATCCCCTTATAAAAAGGGTATTCTCGAGTCATGCAGCCGGAATTGCTGGATACGTCCCCCCGTTATACCGTCACCGACCTGACCCGCCGGCTGCGCAGGTTGTTGGAGGCCACCCCCGCCCTGCAGGATATCTGGGTGTTGGGCGAGATCTCCAATTTTTCACGACCCTCTTCCGGTCATGTGTATTTCAGCATCAAGGATGCCTCGGCGCAGCTTCGTTGCGTGATCTGGCGCAGCGATGCCTCCCGCTTGAAGATCGCCGCCGTGGATGGGTTGCTGGTGGAAGCGCATGGCAACCTGAGTCTTTATGAGGCCGGCGGTCAATACCAGTTGTACGTTGACCAATTGCGCCCGGTAGGGGAGGGAGCTCTGTATGCGGAGTACCTGCGCTTGAAGGCTTTACTGGAGAGCGAAGGTTTGTTTGTTCCTGAGCGCAAGCGTCCCATCCCTGAACGTTCTCGCCGCATTGGGATCGTCACCTCGCCAACCGGCGCGGCTTTGCGTGATATTCTCACTGCTTTGCAGCGGCGTTACCCTCTTGCACAAGTGATCCTGGCTCCCACGCCGGTCCAGGGAGTGGAGGCGCCTTCCGCCATTGCTGCTGCGCTGGGCAGCCTGAATCTGTACGCGGCTCCCGATGTGATCCTCCTGGCGCGCGGCGGCGGCTCGATGGAAGACCTGTGGGCTTTCAATGATGAACGCGTGGTGCGCGCCGTGGCTGCCTCCACAGCTCCGATCATCTCCGGGGTCGGGCATGAGACTGATTTCACCCTGGCGGATTTCGCCGCCGATCTGCGCGCCCCCACACCTACTGCCGCCGCAGAATTGGCGACCTCGGTCACGGTGATGGACCTGCGTTCCGATCTGGAGGCGTTCGAGGATTGGTTGACCAAAAATGCACTTTCCACCATCCAGGTACGCAAGGAGACCCTCGGCTGGCAGGCGCAGCGCCTTCGGCTGGCTTCACCGGTGCGGCTCCTGCAGGGGGAACGCCAGCGCTTGGATGATCTCAACCACCGCCTGCTCTCAGCTCGCAGGCAGAACCTGACCCTGGCTTCAGCGCAGCTGGCGGGCTTGAAAAACCGGCTGGGAGCTCTTAACCCACTGGCGGTGTTGCGCCGAGGGTATGCGGTCATCACCAGCCAGGCGGAAGGTAGGATCTTGACCCGGATCGAACAGGTACACCCCGGTGAGGTGGTGCACGTACGCCTGCAGGATGGCACCTTCACTTCCCGTGTATTGGAAAAAGAGGATGAATATGACCAAGAAAAAAGCGATCGAAGAGATGACCTATGAAGAAGCCTTTGTAGAACTAGAAGCCATTGTTGCTTCCCTGGAAGCCGGTGATCAAACCCTGGACGAATCCACTGGGCTCTATGCGCGCGGGCAGGCGCTGGTACTACGCTGTGCTGAGCTGCTGGAAAAAACCGAGCTCAAGGTCAGTCAGTTGACCGGGGAAGTGCTCAAGGATTTCGAGGCAGAAGCATGAATTTCAAGGTGATCCTCGAGAACCAGATGCTTTGGACAGCCATGGCTGCCTGGTTCCTGGCGCAGGTGCTCAAGATCCCCATCGATTGTATTCAGAACCACCGCTGGAATTGGGCTCTCTTCTTCGCTGCCGGAGGCATGCCCAGTTCGCATTCCGCCCTGGTGACTTCTGCTGCCCTGGCAGCGGGATTGTTCCATGGGTTTGACAGCCCGACCTTCGCCATCGCGGTGACCATCGCCATGGTAGTGGTCTATGATGCCACAGGTGTCCGCCGCCAGGCTGGAATGCAGGCCCAGAAGATCAACCTGATGATGAATGAATTACTTAAAGGCCATCCAATCTCCCAGCAACAACTGCGAGAAGTGATCGGGCATACACCGTTGGAAGCGATCGGCGGTGTGTTCCTGGGACTGGTGGTTGCCCAGATGGCCTGGTTGCTCTGGCGCTGACCCTTCCCCTTGTCAGGATGCGAATTCGAATCAAAAAGTGAGGTTACCAAATGGATGTGACAAAACCTTCTCTCGATCCCGGAATTGGCAAGGCGGGAATCTTACCAGAAGCGGATAGCGATCCAGCCGAACTGCGCTCCCGGTTGGAGCATACGCAGGAAGAATTGGGGCGCAAGGACCGCTTCCTGGAGCATATCCTGGCGACCATGCCCACCCAGGCATATATCCTGAATCTCCAGGAGAAGAAGATCGTGTATACCAACCGCACCAGCACCCCTTTCCTCGGTTTTTCTGCCGAAAAGATACTGGCAATGGATGAGCCCGCTCTGACAGAGCTGCTACACCCGGAGGATGCTGAGCATGTCCGGACCCATTACGAGGAGCTGGGCCAGTTGAAATTCGGTGAGATGTTGGAGCTTGAACTCCGTTTGAAGCACGGGTATGGTGAATGGCACTGGGTTTCCATCCGGGAGACGCCATTCGAGCGCGCGCCGAATGGTCAGCTATCCCAGGTGCTGGGCACAGCAGAAGATATCACGGTTCGCATGCAAGCGCAGGAAAAACTCTGGTATACGAGTACGCACGACAGCCTGACCGGGTTATACAACCGGCCTTATTTTGAGGAGGAGCTGGCCAGGCTTGAACGCGGCCGCCGTTTCCCGGTTACCGTAATGGTGGCAGACGTGGATGGGCTGAGGCAGGTCAATGACACCCTGGGATACCCCGCCGGGGATGCACTCATCCGAACTGCCGCGGAGATCATTCGCTCTGGTTTTCGTGGTGAAGATGTAGTGTCACGTATTGGCGGTGATGAGTTCGCGGTCCTGCTGCCCGATATCGGCATTGTTTCCATCGATGCCATCCAGGCGCGCGTGCTGCGAAAGATCGAGGCACATAATAATTCCCACCCAAATTCACCCGTCCACATTACCATCGGCTTTGCAACGGGCGAGCGCGGCGAAGCGCTGCGGGATATCGTCCGGCAGGCCGACCGGCGCATGATCACTAATAAGCATACATCCCGAAATAAGGGAACCGGATAAATGCCAGAATGAGATTGCCAGGCTTGTTCTGGTGCAGTCCTGCTCTTCTTGTACCCATGCCCTGCCTTTGTGGGGCATTTTCTTTTTACCGGAAAAGACGCCGCCGGAGGGCCAGGATCACCTGACTTACTTCCTGAACACGCAGGAGCACAAGAACAAGGACATACACCGATCCCCCTAGAGTGATCCCTACAAGCGTGGTGAGGGCTGCCCCCCTGCCGGTGGAGGCATCCACCCAGAGCATGAGAGCACCGCTCATGCCGAGTGTCCCCAGCACGGCGCAGACCAACCCTTTCAAAAGATGGATCCCCTCAATCCCGTTCAGCCGTTTGCGCATGAACAGGAAGAGGCTGCCCACTTCCAGCCCGGTGGACAGCGACACTGCCAGCGCAAGGCCACCCAGGGGCATCCAACCCAAGCGGGTGAACAGGCTTGAAAAAACAAAACTTAATCCGATGCTCAACAGCATTGCCGCGGCACCAATGAGTACCGGTGTCCAGGTGTCGTGCATGGCGTAATAGGCGCGCACGAGTACTTCCAGCGCGGCATGGAAAACCAGCCCCACGGTGTACCAGAGCAGCGCCCAGGCAACCATGCGGGTTGTCTCGGCGGTGAATTCCTGGCGTTGAAACGCCAGGGTGATGATCGGGATGCGCAGGAGGATCAATCCCAGGGTGGCGGGGATTGTCAGTAGAAGAATCCCCCGCAGGGTGGCAGACAGGGTCCTGCGCAGTTCATCCGTTTTTCCCTGGGCGAACTGTGTCGAGAAGGTGGGCATGGCTGCAGTGGCGATGGATTGGGCAATGACCGCCCAGGCGATCATCATCAGGGAAAACCCGAGACGCAGGCTCGATACCGAGCCGGGGTCCATGTGGGAAGCCAGCAGGGTGTTCACCAGGACCATCAATTGCACCGCGGCTGCCCCAAACATGCGCGGCGCCATCAAACGGAACACCTCCCCCACGGAGGAATTATGCAGTCCGAAGGTCGGGGTGTATGTTCCTTTTAACCGCAGAAGTGCAGGGATCTGGATGAGCAGGCTGAAAGCGGAACCCAGCACTACTCCCCAAGCCAAGCCATAGATACCCAGCGAAGGGGTCAAGAACAGTATGCCAAAGATCTGCCCCAGGTTGTACATTGCCGGAGAAAGCGCCGAGAACAGGAACTTCTGATGGGAGTTGAGGATCCCAACCAGCAGTCCGCTTAGGCCGAAGAAAATGATGGATATCGCCTGGATGCGCAGCAGATCGATGGTCAGGGATTGTTTCTCGGGCGTGAACCCTGAGCCAAGCAGGTACTGGACGATCGGACGGGCGAAGATCGCTTCCATTGCCGCCAGGCTGGTCATAAGGATCAGGATGAGGTTGGCGGTCGAAGAAGCCAGGCGCCAGGCGGAAGGGCGGTCTTCCTTGACCAGGTATTTAACGAATACAGGAATGAATGAGGAGACCAGGATACCACCCGCCATGATCGTCAACAGCGATTCGGATGGCTGATTGGCTACATAAAAGGCATCCAGGTCAAAGCCCGCCGGGAATGCCGCCCAGATCACAATCTTGGCAGCCAGGCCTGTCAACTGACTGAACAGGAACGCCAGCATCACCGTTCCGGCGGCGCGGGCAATCTGGCGGTTGGCTTGGGGATTGCTCTCGCTCATGGTCGGTGATTATACTCCACCGGTCCATGCTATTCGCTCAGGGAACTACTTTACAGGCGATGATAACTGGAACTTATGTGCTATCTATGGATCGGATGCAGTATAATCCCCATATCCTGACCTACTGGAGAGTTCGTGTGAAACGTTCGTGTTTAGCGTATAGCCGTGTACCCCTTGTCCTGTTTGTCCTGCTTCTGGCGGTTGCCTGTATCCCGGGTAGCCCGACAACCATGCCAGAAGCACAGATCACGACTTCACAAGATCCCTGGCTGCAGGTCTATTTCACCGACCCGCTCAGCCCCTCGGCGCGCAACCACGAGGGTGGTCCGGAGGAACCCCTGGTGGCTGCCATTTCAAATGCCCGGCTGAGCGTTGATGTGGCTGCCTATAACTTCAATCTCTGGTCGGTCCGTGATGCACTTCTTGGAGCGCAAGCGCGCGGCGTGAAAGTCCGCATGGTGGCGGAGAGCGACAACCTGGACGGAGATGAGTTCCAGGACCTGATGCGTGCCGGGATCGAGGTGCTGGGCGACCGGTGTGAGGGGTTGATGCATAACAAGTTCATTATCATCGACCGCATTGAAGTATGGACCGGCTCGATGAATTTCACACTCAGCGGTGCCTACAACGACAACAACAACCTGGTGCGCATACGCTCCAGCCGGGTTGTCCAGGATTACCTGGTGGAATTCAATGAGATGTTCGAACAGGACCTGTTTGGGAGCAATACCCTGGCCCGGACTCCCTATCCCTCAGTCACACAGGATGGCACCCGGGTGGATGTGTTCTTCTCCCCGGATGATGGTGTTCAGACGCACCTGATGGAATACCTGACGGCTGCACGCAAGAGCATTCATTTCATGGCCTATTCATTCACCGCCGACGGGCCAGGTGAACTCATCCGCTCGCTTGCCACGCAGGAAGTGACCGTGGCCGGGGTGATGGATGCGGACCAAGCGGCATCCAATACCGGTACGGAGTTTGATCTGTTCGCTCAGACAGGACTGGATGTGCGCCTGGATGGGAATACGGGTCAGATGCACCACAAAGTGATCATCATTGATGAAAGCATTGTCATCACGGGGTCGTATAATTTCTCGGCAAATGCCGAGAACCGGAATGATGAGAACATGGTCGTCTTTCACGATCCCGAGATCGCCTCGCTCTTTCTGGACGAATTCTGGAAAATATATGCCCAAGCCCAGGAATCCAACGCATGGGAGTTATTCCATGATCTGGGCTTCATCGCCTCTGGAGGAAGCGCTAATAATCTCCACTGAAGAAAGTTGATGATATGCTCTGGATATTTGTTTCTGTCATCCTTTGGGGACTGTTTCACTCGCTGCTGGCTTCCGACCGGGCGAAAGAACTCGCCCGTCGCTTGTTTGGGGCCGGGAACCGTTCCTATCGACTGTTATACAACCTGTTCGCCATCCTCTCATTTTTCCCAGTGCTGGTGCTTGCTTATTTCACTCCAGACCGGACGATATACCTGGTTCCCTGGCCGTGGATGGCATTGATGCTTGTCGGGCAATTGTTTGCCGTGGTGATGCTGGCGGTTGGTTTCCGCCAGACGGATGCAAGGGAATTCCTGGGTTGGCGCAAACTTGCAGGTGAAGTAGATCCACAGCCCCACTTGGTGAAAGGCGGATTGTATCGTTATGTGCGCCACCCGTTATATTCGGCAGGCTTGCTTTTCATCTGGTTGATGCCCCTCATGACCGCCAACCTGCTGGTCATCAATTGTGCCCTGACAGCTTATCTCCTCGTGGGAACCCTCATCGAGGAAAGAAAGCTCAAGCGCACTTTTGGGCAGGCATATGCAGAGTACAGCGCCAATACACCCATGCTCATTCCCTTTCTTCGGCGGAACAAAACGCACGCTAAATCGTCTTTGTAGAAACCTACCTCCCCGTTTATAATGCCTCCATGTCCTACGTCGTCGTCCCTCCACCCCAGCGCTCTCCCCTGCCATACCAGGTACTGATCGCGGTCCTGCTGGGCCTGGCACTATTCCTGGCCACGGCCGGGGTGGTGAATTCGGGTTTCCAATTCTTCTATTTTGATCGCATCCTGCCTGGAATCTCCGTGGCAGGGGTGGATCTCTCCAATTTCACGTCTGAGCAGGCAGTGGCGGCACTCAGCGAACGCATCACCTATCCGGATGCCGGGCAAGTGGTCTTCCGTTATGGAGATGAAGTCTGGGTGGCGCGTCCCCGTGAACTTGGCCTGGTTTTCGACGTCGGTGCAAGCGTGGAGCAGGCTTACGGGGTGGGGCGGGGCGGATTGTTCCCTGGTTTGGCTGGCCAGTTGAATGCTTTCCAGGGAGGCTTCAACCTGCCACCGATCATCCTTTTCGATGCCCGTGTAGCGCATGGCTACCTGCAAAATCTTGCCATCCAGATCAACCGCCCGGTGGTGGAAACCAGCCTTTTCCTGACCGGTACCGAGGTCCGTTACACGCCCGGTCAGACCGGACGAATCGTGGATGTCGAAGCCACGCTGAAGAACCTAAGCGTAAAACTGGGATCGTTCACCGATGGAGAGGTCGCGCTGGTGATCAGCGAACAAGCACCGATGGTGCTGGATGCTTCGGTACAGGCGGAGACATTGCACCAGATCCTGAGTGCACCGCTTACGCTGGTGATCACCGGCGCACAACCCGGTGATCCCGGGCCTTGGGTGCTGGAGCCTTCTCTGGTGGCTGGCTTGTTTAACGTGGACCTGGTGCCGATGGAGAGCGGTTCACAATATCAAATTTCCATGAGCGTGCAAGCCATCGGACCGTTCCTGGAGCAGCTTGCCAGTCAACTTGACCGCAGCCCGCAGAACGCACGCTTCTATTTCGATGATTCTACCCGCCAACTAGTGCTCATTGAGCCTTCGCTGGATGGCAGAAAACTGAATATCGCTGCCACCCATGAAGCGGTTATGCAAGGCCTGCTTTCGGGGAAGCACGAGATCGCCCTGGTGCTGGAAACCGATGCGCCAGAGGTAGGCAGTGAAGCCACTGCCGGGTCGCTTGGTGTTACTGAACTGGTCTATTCCGAGACCAGTTATTTCCGCGGCTCCACCCGTGACCGGCTGCAGAACATCAAGACAGCGGCATTGAAATTCCATGGACTGCTCATTCCTCCCGCTGCAACCTTTTCAATGGCTGATGTGCTGACCGATATTTCCCTGGAAAATGGGTATGCCGAAGCGCTGATCATATACAACGGGCGAACCATCACCGGTGTTGGCGGAGGCGTCTGCCAGGTTTCCACCACCCTCTTCCGGACAGCCTTCTTTGGCGGGTATCCGATCCTCGAGCGTCACGCCCATGCATTCCGCGTGTACTATTACGAGCAGCGCCCGGTAAGCGGGACCGATTCTTCTTTGGCCGGGCTCGACGCCACAGTGTATTTTCCCCTGGTTGACCTCAAATTCAGCAACGACCGCTCCGCGTGGTTGTTGATGGAGACGTATTTTAATGCCCAGGAAATGAGCCTGACCTGGAAATTCTATTCGACCAATGACGGGCGCACCGTGCAGTGGCAGAACCTGGGGCTGCGCAATGTTGTCCCAGCCCCGGAACCTTTTTTTGAAGAGAACGCCTCACTTGCGCCGGGAACCTGTCTCCAAGTGGATTATCCAGCCGATGGCGCGGATATCACCGTCACCCGTGCGGTTTATGACCGCCTGGGAAAATTGCTGTTCAATGATAATATTCAGACCCATTATGAAGCTTGGCAAGCGGTGTACCAGTTTGGACCTGGGACTGAAAATCCCGCCGCCCTTGCCTCACAGGGTTTGTGCAATCACTAGGTCCGGCTGTCCCGGCATGGCACGTGGTAAAATTGCTGTCTGTTTGGATGGAACTGGAGATACCATATGCTCTCACAACAATTACTCGATATTCTGCGTTGCCCGGCCTGCGTCCGTGAAAAGGAAGCTCTGCTTAGGCTCTACAAGGACTCCTGGCTTATCTGCCAGGATTGCGGGAGGAAATACCCCATCCTTGAGGAGATCCCTGTGATGCTGATCGAACATGGAGATAAATGGGCTCTTGTGGCTGAGGCTGACCTGCCTGTGCCACCCCCGCCCATAAAATGATATGACCCTGACCAAGTTCGTACTTCCTGCAAAAATCAAGAACCTTGGCCGCCCCTCCACGATGCAATTCGTCCTGATGGGTGTGGCCGTAGTTCTGGCTATTGTCCTATTTCTTTTTCTGCGCGACTTTGTGGCTTGTTGGCGCCTCACCGGACTGGCCGGCATCGCGTTGCCCTCCTGCTCGACGGGAGCAGGACCGGTGGTGACCAACCCGGATGGCACCCCCTTGAACGGCACCGCTGCGCCAACCCTCAACGTCCCCCAGATGGAATTGCCTCCACCCTGGGATGGCGCCAGCCGGGTCACCGTATTATTGATCGGGCTGGATTTCCGCGATTGGGAGGCAGAGGTCGGCGCCCCGCGCTCGGATACGATGATCGTAATGACCCTCGATCCGCAGACCAAAACGGCTGGCGTCCTTTCGGTGCCGCGCGATCTGTGGGTAAACATCCCCGGCTATGGCTACAGCAAGATCAACAATGCCTATTCCTTTGGGCAGGGCGGCCAGCTTCCGGGAGGTGGGGCCGGACTGGCAATGAGGACAGTGGAAGTATTCCTGGGGATCGAGATCGATTATTATGCCCAGGTGGACTTCACCACCTTCGAGCAGATGGTCGATACGCTCGGTGGTGTGTGTCTGGATGTTCCCGAAGAGATCCGCGTGGGACGCACCTATGAGAACTCCCAGCTTCTTCCTGCAGGTTATCAATGTCTGGATGGCAAGGCCACCCTGGGGTATGCCCGCGCACGCAATACCGAGGGTGGGGATGTTGACCGCGCTGCACGTCAGCAGCAGGTCATCCGGGCGATCATGGATAATGTTTTCAACCCGGTGAATTTCCCAGGCCTGGTTGCCAAATCGTCGGACCTGTATGCCCAACTCTCAGCCGGAATCCATACCGATATGGCACTCAATGATGCCGTCCGTCTGGCCGTGCTGGTAAAGGATATGCCCCGCGATAATATTAAATGGGGTACGATCAATTACACGATGGCAGATATCGGTTCAGTAAATGTGGATGGACAGGAATTGAGCATCATGCGTCCCTACCCGGATGCGATCCGTGACCTGGTGGATTCCATCTTTGGCTCCGGTTCGATGGCTCCCATCACCCAGGGGGATGTGACCCAGAAGATGCAGATCGAGGCGGCTCGTGTGGCAATCGTCAACGGCTCCGGGGTGGAGGGATTGGCTGCGCGCACGGCAGAATACCTGACCGGGCAAGGGATGAATGTGATCGGTTTTGGCAACCCCAGCGATTATCCTGGCACCTACAACTACCCGTTCCCAGATCGGACTGTGGTCATCTTTCATGGCGAAGGCCTATATGCCATGCAATACATCCAGGCGCTGATGGGCTTTAACAGCCAGAGCCAGATCATCTTCGATTATGACCCGAACGCTGCTGCCGACATCATCATCGCCCTGGGCTATGACTGGGGTTATGATAATCCCATGCCCTAGGCTGTACTGCCAAGTTCCCATATTGCCTCTGGCCATGATTGGCAGGGGCGTTTTTCTTTCCCGAGCTTGAAGGAATTTCCAAAATCGAATATAGTGATGACCATGTATAGGAAAAAGGTCTGGAACTCTCTTGGTATTTTCCTTTTATTAACTACCCTCTTTGCCCTGGGATATAACCAATCCCCGCTGTACACCTCCAACCAGTACCAGTATTTTCTACATGGGCTGGCGCATGCCGGGGTGGGGACACTGGCGGAAGACTGGCTGGCGAATACGCTCGACCCAACCCCATTGTTCAGCCTGATCGTAGAGGCAACTGCCCGCCTTCAAGCATTGTGGCTCAATTACATTTTCTATGGTCTCCTGATGGGGATCTATTTATTCAGCCTGGTCAGCATCGCCGATACATTCTTCCATGTGCGCAAGACGAGGCTGGCTCTGCACGGTTTTCTTGCCGGGATATTCCTGTTCCATTCGGCAGGGTTGCGTTTTCTGCTCTCCCAGGGACTTGGACCGGATTGGATCTACCTGTTCGAAGGTGGTGTTGCCGGGCAGCGCCTGTTAGGACCGGTGTTCCAGCCCAGCACGTTTGGTGTGTTCCTGCAGCTCTCGTTGGCACTCCACCTGCGCGGCCGCACGGTTTGGGCGATCCTGGCGGCAGTATTTGCTGCCACGCTGCACCCGACCTATCTGCTCAGTGCTGGTGTGCTGGTCCTCACATACCTGGTGGACTTGTTCCTGGTCAGGCGCCGGAAAAAAGAGGCACTCTGGATGGGTATCCTGGCGCTGGCAGCCGTTGCGCCCATATTGGGATATACGATCCTATCGTTTGTCGGGGGCTCTCCCGAGACGGCGGCCCGGGCAGGCGACATCCTGGTCAATATCCGCATTCCACATCATGCTGTCCCGGCGGAGTGGTTCAATGCCACAGTGGTTTTCAAACTGCTGCTGTTGGGGAGTGCTCTCCTGCTGGTCCGCCGCAGCCGGTTGATCCTTTTCATCGCCCTGCCACTGGGGATCTCCCTGTCGCTGACCATCCTGCAGGTGGTCACGGGCAATCAGACTCTTGCTTTGCTCTTTCCCTGGCGCTTATCAACATGGCTGGTTCCACTTTCCCTGGCAATGCTCGTGGCCAGGCTCGCCAACCTTGTCGCCTCCCATCTGCCGCTGCGCTTCGAACGCATCCTACAACTCACCTGCATCCTGTTGATATCCCTGTCTGTGTTCGCAGGGATTGCGCGTACCCTGCTTGAGGCGGGAGAGGCGGAACTTTCACCCTCCCGAGATCTTCAGGAATATGTCGCCCTGCATCGCCAGCCGGGAGAAACCTACCTTGTGCCGATCAAGATGTACGATTTCCGCCTGATCGCCGGAGCGCCGGTCTACGCCGATTCCTTCGCCATCCCATACCAGAACGACGAAGTGGTGGCGTGGTACAGCCGTATGATCCACGCCCAAAATTTTTACACCCAAGCGGATTGCTCCCTGCTGGAGGAACTTGGCAGTGAAGGTGTGACCCACGTTGTCCTGCCGGCGAATTTTCCAGGGACTTGTCCTTCTCTGATCCCGGTGTATGCAGACGACACCTACCGACTGTTCCGGCTTGTCCTGAAATAATAGAGGGTCAGGGCTGCTGAAAGACCAGCAAATACCCGCCATGGAAGAGGGTACCATCCTCCCCGGTGCATTCCGGGGAGCTGAGTCCGCTCAGAGGAGCGCTGGATGGCAGCACCTTGATGCTGTAAAGCGTACCTGAGACCATGTAGAAATCTGCATATCCACTACCCTGGCCTGGCTTCAGCCCAGTGTAAAATATTTCCTGCCCCTGCTCCCATTTTGCTAGGATCCCCACCCCCGCCAGCGGTTGCCCGGTATTGTCCAATACATTGAACCTGACCAGGTTTTCCGGTGTAGCCGGTTCACAAATCACTTCCTGCGAAAGCAGCACGAAGGGAGCGGATGTATTCGTTGGGGTTTGCCTGGGGGGAAGGAGAGTCTCGGTAGCGGCAAATGCCTGGGGGCTGCTGGCTTCCTGGATGGCATTTGCCAGCAGAGAGAGCATGTAGATGGATTGCTCGGATGTCCACGGGTAGATATTGCTCTGAGCCTCGCCATTCCGCAGGCGGATGGCCTGGTCGAGCAAGGGCTGGACTGGGTCGCCATCCTTGAGCAGCGACAGGCGAACCCGCGCCCTGCCCAGGTCACCAGAGGCGTGATATGCCCAGGCGATCAGCAGGCGGTATTCGTCCTTGAATTCGGGGCGCAGGGCGGCAGGGGATGGATCCAGGCGTCCATTGGGAGCGATCCACCAAGAGATCGCCAGTCCCAGGGATAACCCGATCAACAGTCCCAGGATCACCTCCAGCCACTGCCTTCCCCGGTTCATGGAGTACCTCCTGGTTGCACGGACTTCAAGGCGCGCCACAGGGATTGCATCAGGGCAAGATCAGAATGGGCATAACCCGCTCCCTGCGCATATACCAGGGCTTCCAAGATAATGTTTGCAGGCGGTTGAGGAGAGAGCAGTGCCAGTGCGTTCAAGGCAGGGGCAAGATCGGTTGAGGCAGCATATGCTTCGGCAGCCATCAGCACGTAATCAGCTTCATAATCCGGGCTCAGGAATTCTGGCGTGGTATCCACGAATTCCACAGGGCTGACCACCCAGCCATAAAAAAGGCCGGTAGCCAGGCCCAACAGAAGAGCAAGCAGGAATTTAATCCACCGGGACATCAACAGCCCTTGTTTTGGGTATGAAGCAATAGAAATATCCGGGCAGGTAACCCGGCGGCACCCGGAGACACTCCCTTACCGCTGCTTCCTCTCGGACCTGACGGGATTCGAAAGGCTCCGCCGCGCCGGACCCGCCCGGACGGGGCAAGCATACCCGATGAATGGGGGGATGTCAACATATGCCAGACGATCCTGCACGGGGAAACTGGTACCAGGCAGGCTAGTTCAATCGGTGAAACGATATTTAAACAATGTCCATATCGCGACAAAAGCATCCTTCAGTTTGATCTTTTTCCCTTCCGAGTAATCACGCGGATTGAAGGAGATCGGCACCTCAAAGATGCGGTATTTACGTTTGAGCACTTTGGCGGTGAATTCGGGTTCAAAGTCAAAGCGCTGGGCATGCAAAGACATCCCGTTCAGAACCTCACGCCGAAAAACCTTGTACCCTGTCTCCATGTCGCTCAGGATCGTATCGAAGAGAAGGTTGGTTGCCAGGGTGAGCAGTTGGTTGGCGAGCATGTGCCAGAACATAGTTACCCGGCGTGGTCCCCCCAGGAAGCGGGAACCATAGACGACATCCGCCTTGCCTTCGCATAATGGTTTCAGCAGTGCTGGGTAATCACGCGGGTCATATTCGAGATCTGCATCCTGGATCAGGATGATATCCCCTCTGGCCTCTTTCAATCCTGTTCGAACGGCTGCACCTTTGCCCTGGTTCTTTTCATGCAGGAATACTCGGATCCCCCGGGATCCGTCCATACTGGCAAGCAGGGTGCGTGTCCCGTCCGTGGAGAAATCATCCACCAGGATGATCTCATCAGCCAGTTCTGTTGCCAGAACACGGTCAATGATCTCCTGTATTGTTTTGTTTTCGTTGAAAATTGGGATGATTACTGAAAGTCTCATGATCGAATTATAAACGAAATGCAACCCCCTGCTGTAACCTGCGTGCTATAATTGACTCGCATCTCTTTCAGGAGGTTGACATGACAACCATTCCACGGCCTGTTCCAACAAATCCCAGCAATACTCCTTTTTTCCCTCCACCGATCACCAAACTCGATGATACGGGCTTGTCTCTGCTCTGGCTGCAGGATCTGGCACTAAAGATCCTGTATTACCAGGGTTATCTCTCCGGCTTTAAGATCGCCGAGGAAATTGCCCTGCCGTTTGCCGGGATCGTTGACCAGATCCTGGAAGGCTTGAAACGTGAAAAATTGATCGAGATCAAGACATCCCAGATGGGATTGGGGGAAGGCTCTTATCAATATGCCATCACTGGGGCAGGCATTCAGCGCGCCCGGGAGGCGTTGGAGCGCAGCCAGTATGCCGGACCCGCGCCTGTGCCGATCATCGTCTATAATGAATCCATGCGCCGGCAAAGCCGGGGGCGAGTAGCGATCACCAGCCGCATGATGCGCCAGATCCTTTCCCATTTGGTCCTATCGGAAAGCAGTTTCCAGCGGCTGGGTCCGGCGTTGAACTCCGGCACCTCCATATTCCTCTATGGCCCGCCCGGCAACGGCAAGACCAGTGTGGCGAAAGCATTTGGGAACATGGTCCTGACCCAGACGATGTACATCCCCTATGCACTCTATATCGATGGACAGATCGTGAAGCTCTATGACTCTGTCAATCACCAGTTGGCGAGTGAAGCGGATGCCCAGCCGAACGGAACCGGAGGTTTACGCTCCGGAACGCGGCGGGACCCACGCTGGATCAAGATCCGCCGTCCCTTCATCATGACCGGTGGGGAATTGACCCTGGAGGGATTGGATCTTGTCTTTGATGATGTGCATAAGTATTATGAGGCCCCTTTCCAAGTGAAAGCCAATGGAGGCATCCTGCTGATCGATGATTTTGGCCGCCAGCAGGTGCGCCCGCGTGACCTGCTGAACCGTTGGATCGTCCCATTGGAAAACCGGGTGGATTACCTGACACTCCACACCGGACGCAAGGTGGATGTGCCTTTTGATGTGCTGGTGGTCTTTTCCACCAACCTTCCTCCTCGGGACCTGGTGGATGAGGCTTTCATGCGCCGCCTGCGCCACAAGATCGAGATCGGTGATCCTTCCTATGAAGAGTATCGCGAGATCTTCAAACGAGTTGCCCAGCAAAAAGGCGTGCAATACAGTGACCAGGGGTTGGCGTACCTGCTCCAGGAATGGTACATCAAGCGCAATCGAAAATTGCGTGCCTCCCACCCGCGCGACTTGTGTGATCAGATCCTCGATATCGCTCGCTATCTATCCGTGGAACCAGTCATGACCAAGGAAATGCTCGACCGCGCTTCCAGTGCTTATTTTGTGGAGATGTAAATGTGGATTGAAATGCCAACTCCCGTGATCATCGCCCACCGCGGTGACTCGGCACATGCCCCCGAAAACACCCTTTCCGCTTTTATCTTGGCAGCGGACAAGAAGGCAGATGCGATCGAGTTCGATGTCAAGCTCTCGGTGGATGGCAAGGTGATCGTCATCCATGATCAGACGGTTGACCGGACGACGGACGGTCATGGCGATGTGCGGCAGCTTTCGTTCACGCTGTTGCGAGAACTGGATGCAGGGGTTCGTTTTGGGGATCAATTCCCCGGTGAGCGCATTCCCAGCCTGGATGAAGTATTCGAGGCGGTTGGTGGCCGCCTGCATATGAATGTTGAATTGACCAACTATGCCACCCCTTTCGATGAGCTCGTCCCACGTGTGGTGGAGGTTGTGCGCAGACACAGCCTGCAAGGCCGTGTGCTCTTCTCATCGTTCTTTGCCCGCAACCTGCGCCAGGCACAGGCATTGCTCCCGGATGTCCCCTGTGGGCTGCTGGCCTTTCCAGGCTGGCAGGGGTACCCGGCGCGCACTTGGGGCTGGAGAGGCATTTTTTATGCCCTCCATCCCCACCTGTCCAATGTCGATTCCGGGCTGGTCAGCCGGCTGCATGCCGCCGGATCGCGCTTGCAGGTATGGACAGTGAACAAAGAAGAAGATATGAAAAATCTAATCGGCCTGGGCGTGGACGGCATGTTCACGGATGACCCCGCCCTGCTAGGTCGTTGCCTGGGAAGGGGAACGTGATCCCGGCGGAGTGGATCGACCAGGCTGCCCTGCGGATCGCTCCCTACATTCGGCGTACGTTACTGACCAACGACGCCGAACGTGGTCTCTCTTTGAAATGGGAGAACCAGCAGGTGACCGGCTCATTCAAAGCGCGCGGTGCGCTTAACAAGGTGCTTTCACTCCAGCCTTGGGAGCAGAAAACAGGCCTGGTCACGGCTTCGGCAGGCAACCACGGGCAGGGGGTAGCCCTGGCTGGGAATCTGGTTGGAGCGCCGGTGTTGGTGTTCGCCTCAAACCATGCCGTCTCGGCAAAAATGGAGGCGATGCGCTCCCTGGGTGCAGAGGTGCGCTTCGTAGACGGGGGATACGAGTTGGCCGAAGCGACTGCTATCCGCACTTCGCGAGAAAAGAATCAGATCTGGGTATCGGCTTACAATGACGGTCAGGTGATCGCCGGACAGGGCACGATCGGACGGGAACTGAGTACAGACCTTGTTCTGCAACGTGAGATGACCATCGTTGTGCCTACAGGTGGCGGTGGATTACTGTCAGGGATTGGGGCAGCCCTGGAAGGACATCCTTCCCGCCCCCGGTTGGTTGGGGTTAACCCGGAGGCCTCTGCATTTATGTTCGCTTTGTATCAACATGGCAGCCAAATGGATGTGCCCGATCTGCCCACCCTGGCGGATGGCTTGAGCGGAGCGGTGGAAGCAGGTTCGCTGACCATCCCCATGGTACGCAAGTTCGCAGATGACCTTGTGACCGTTACGGAGGATGAGATCGGTCATGCCATTGCCTTTGCCTGGCGAAAATACGGTCAGAAAGTGGAAGGCTCCGGTGCAGCCGGGCTGGCCGCGGTGCTCTCTGGAAAGGTCAAATCACCGGCTGTGATCATCATCACGGGCGGCAACATCCAACCCGAGGTCCACACCGGTCTTTGCAGCCGGTATTCCACCTTATGAAAAGGCGAGGCGTTTTCTTCTTTTTGCTCATCCTTGTTGTCCTGCTGTCCACGCGCGCCCTCGACCCGGCGCTTGCTGCAGAGACAGGCTATGAAGATGCTGCCTTGACTCGCGCCCGGATGGAGCTGGCGGAGCTGACTCCCGAAGAAAGGGTAGGTCAATTGTTTCTGGTCTCCTTCAATGGAGCAACGGCGGAGCCAGAGTCTTCCATTTATGACCTGATTATGTCCCACCATATCGGTGGTGTGGTACTTCTGGCGGGGAATGACAATTTCATAGAGGGGGAGCAGACTCTGCCGGCGGCTTATGACCTCATCTCCCAACTCCAGACCTATGAGTGGCAGTCCTCGCAAAAGCCACCTCTGGATCCCGCTACTGGCGGGGCAGCTTCCATCCAGTACATCCCCCTGTTCATCGGGATCTCCCAACCCGGCGGTGGTGCTCCAGCAGACCAGATTTTGAGTGGCTTGACCCCGCTGCCAAGCTTGATGACCATCGGCGCAACCTGGCAGACCGGACTTGCCGAACAAGTGGGAAGCATTGCGGGAAATGAATACTCCTCGATCGGATTTAACCTGTTCCTGGGTCCGTCCCTGGATGTGCTCGAATCCCCTGAATCCACGCTAAGCAATGGCCTGGGGGCGGGGGTTTTTGGTGGCGATCCTTACTGGGTCTCACAGATGGGACAGGCTTACATTCGTGGCATGCATACAGGCAGCGACGGCAGGATGCTGGTGGTGGCGCGCAATTTCCCCGGGCGTGGTTCCACGGACCGCCCGGCGGGAGAGGAACCTGCCACGGTGCGCAAGTCACTGGAGTGGCTAAAGCAGATCGATCTGGCGCCATTTTTTGCGATCACCGGCAATGTTCCGGACAGCCAATCCATGGCAGACGGCTTGCTTGTCTCCCACATTCGCTACCAGGGTTTTCAGGGCAACATCCGCTCCACCACCCGACCGGTCAGTTTTGATTCGCAAGCACTTACCCAGATCATGGCACTGCCTGCTCTTGCCACCTGGAGCGGGAATGGCGGCTTGTTGTTGAGCGATGACCTGGGCAGTGAGACGGTGCGCCGTTTTTATGATCCGGGTGGAACGAATTTCCAGGCACGGCTGGTGGCACGTGATGCATTCCTGGCAGGAAATGATCTGATCTATTTAGGCAACATCCGCTCCAGCAATGCTGTCGATACATACGCTACTGTGACCGAGGTGTTGGATTATTTCACCCAAAAATACCGGGAAGATGCTGCCTTTGCCCAGCGCGTCGATGCGGCAGTCACACGCATCCTGGCAGCAAAATTACGTCTCTATGCTCAATTTGAATTGAATGCGGTGATCCCTCCCGTTGATGATCTTGCGTTGATAGGCAAATTGCAGGAGAACACGTTCCAGATCGCACGCCAGGCAGCCACCCTGGTCAGCCCGGATGCCATCGACCTGGAAGTGTTGATCCCGGAGCCTCCGGATTCTCAGGATGATATCGTCTTTCTTACTGATACCCGCACTGTTCAGCAATGCAGTACCTGTGCCTCCATCCCCATGCTTGGGGTTACAGCTATGCAGGACGCTGCCCTGCGCCTCTATGGCCCCCAGGCAGGCAAACAGGTGGTTGCTTCTCATCTTACATCTTACTCATTGGATACACTGGCTTCCATCCTGGATGGTAGTGAAGGCAACCCGACACTGGAGAACAGCCTGCGCCAGGCGGAATGGCTGGTGATCAACATGCTCGATGCTGTACCCGGGCAGGCTCAAACCACCCTCCTGAAGCGCTTCCTCTCGGAACGCCAGGACCTCCTGCGTTCCAAATATGTGCTCTTGTTTGCCTTTGATGCTCCTTTTTACCTGGACTCGACCGATGTTTCCAAATTGACCGCCTACTACTGCCTGTACAGCAAGTCAGCGCCATTTGTGGAAGTTGCCGTGCGCATCCTTTTCCAGGAAATTACCCCTCACGGCGCCTTGCCGGTCTCAGTCTCGGGCGTGGGTTATGATCTCTTCTCTGCTTTGGCACCTGATCCGAACCAGGTGATCTCGATCTCCATTGACCTTCCCCCTGTGCCTGTTCCGGTTGCGACCGCTGAATCCACGCCATCCGTCGTGGTTGCCACGCCATCCGTGGTTCCCACGCCTGCCTTCCGTATCGGTGACAGTGTGGCTGTGCGCACCGGGATTCTGATCGACCATAATGGCAATCCTGTCCCGGATGGAACTGAGGTGCATTTCAGCCTATCTCTGGGTGGGGAAGGGGGCTTGTTACAAAGCCTGGATACGGTCACCACGCAGGGCGTGGCGCGTGCTTCGTTCAACATAGATCGGGCAGGCACACTGGAGATCCGGGCAATCAGCGAGCCCGCGATGGTTTCGGTGATCCTGCAGTTGGAAGTAACCAGCGAGGGATTCAGTGCCACTGTTCTGGCACCCACTCCCGAGATTACGATCACCCCCACGCTGGAACCAGTCTCCACCCCTGTCTTGGAGGAAGTCCCTCTCTTGGAGCGCGGTATCCCGGGTTTCGCTGGTTGGTCCGTCATGGTACTCCTGCTGGCCGGGCTTGTTTTTCTGGGAACCCTGGCAGGCATGCGCACAGGTTCCACCCTGTGGGGCCCGCGCTGGGGACTATGCGTTGCCCTGGGGGGAGTTCTTTCGTATAGTTACCTGGCAGTGCGCCTGCCAGGTTCCACCACTTTCATCCAAAAATATTCTTTGTCGGGAATCGCCGGGATCGTTCTGCTGGGAGGATTGGTCGGTCTGGCTGGCGGAATCGCCTGGAGACTGATCAACTCACGGGTGAAGGTTGCCAGGCGGGATGGATGAATTCGGGTTGTGGATCAGGGGATCAGGGAGGCGAACAGACTCACCACCAAGAGTGCCCCCAGGATCCAGAGCAATATTCTTTCAGGGTATGCATTGAGCAGTTGTTTCAAGGGATTGGCTGCCCGTGCCTGGATCATGGGTCTGCTGGGTAGATCCCGGGTGCCCATCAGGTAGGCGCGAAATTCTTCCACCGAAGGCGGGCGCTCGTCTGGGTGCAATCCCATGGCCCACAAAATGGCACGCTCGGTGCGTGGGCTGATCGCCGGGTTGATTGTGCGCGGGGCAGGCATGCTTTGCGGGTTCAGGAAACGCTCACGCGCATCCAGCGGAGGGGTGTTGGTGAGCAGGTGATACAGGGTGCAGCCAAAGGCATAAATATCCGAACGTACGTCCGTGTGCAGGCCGTCACCGCCATATTGCTCCAACGGGGTGTACAGGGCTGTGCCGCGCCCCTGGATGACAGTGATGGTCATTTCATCGGGTACAAGTGCCTTGACCAGCCCAAAATCAACTAATTTCAGCACGCTGCTGGGGGTGATCTTCAGGTTGGAGGGCTTGACATCCCGGTGGACAAGCGCGGGATCCTGCTGATGCAAGTAGGTGAGTGCATCAGCCAGTTGATAGGACCAGTGTAGGATATCTGCTTCGCTCAGGAACTTGTTGTTCTGTTTGGCATCCAACATCAAAGTCCTCAAGTCCTTGCCCGGGATGTAATCCATCACCAGGTAATCGCGCACGCCAACGGCAAAGAAATCCGAGACTTTGGGTAGGTTGGGGTGGTCCAGGCGCGCCAGTACGGTGGCTTCGCGGCGAAATTGCAGGCGAGCCTCCTTGAGCAGGTTGTTTGGTACTGTCCGGTCGTGTTCCACTTCCTTGAGAGCGCACTTGCGGCCTTCCAGACGCAGGTCTTCAGCCAGGTAGATATTGCCCATCCCACCTTGGCCGATCCGCTCGCGGATACGGTAACGTCCGTGCAGAACCTCATCGGGTTTCAGCGCGGCTGGCATGTCCTTCCAATTCAGTCAGTCAGATTTGGATACGGCAGGCGCAGATATCGGCGTTGTCAGCGCGCCGTATTGACAGGTAGTACTTTGTTATTATAAACGCCTTTGTCCATCTGTTGTATAATCAAGTCGATGCATATGGCCGCAGAACTTGAAGAAGCCCCCATTCTGGTTGCCCAGACCGGTCCGCTCAAGGGACAACGCTGGATTTTAAACAAAACGCTGTTGATCGGGCGCGATTCTACATGCGATGTTTCTGTGCCAGAGCGGATGGTCTCCCGTTTCCACGCCCGCATTTCTCATACCTCGCAGGGTATTTGCCTGGAGGATCTCGGCAGCAAGAATGGCACCCATTGTAATGGCAATCCTGTGGCACACAGTATCATCCTGCAGGATGGCGATACCCTGCAGATTGCCCTGGCACAGCAATTTATTTACCTCACCTCAGATGCCACCATGCCGCTGGCGGATATCCAGGCGGAGGTTCAGGGTCTCCGTCTCGATGCCAGATCGCGCCGTGTGTGGGTGAATGATGTCTCGCTGGATCCAGCGCTCTCTGCGCTGCAATTCCGCGTGCTCCAGGTGCTCTATGAGAGCCAAGGGCAGGTGATGGCGCGTGAAGAGTTGGTGAGCAGGTCATGGGGGGATGAACAGGCGGTGGGGGTGTCGGATCAGGCACTGGATGCCCTGCTGCGCCGCCTGCGAGACCGTATTGCGGAGATCGATCCGGCCCATGAATATATTGTCACGGTACGCGGTCACGGGGTCAGGCTGGACAATCCACAGGTGGAATAAAGAACTGCGCAGGTACCTCCCCTGCGCAGTTCTTTTCAATTTCAAGTTCTTCTTCATCGAAAATTTCAAGACTGCCCGATACACCTGTTCCAGTTTTGCCATCACCTGCGCTTCCTCGCCGGTTGGCTGCTGGGCTTTTTCCTGTTCTGTACGCCCCATTACACTTGCGATGATCGAGGTGAGTTCAGGTGTAATCTCCGCGCCGTGTGCCTCGATGCGCTTGTTGAGTTCCGCTTCATCCGGGGCATCGAGCAATTCTTCCAACAACTGCAATTCTGCCGGGGGGGCGCTGGCTTGTTGGAGCACTGCCACCACCTGCTGCAGCTTGGGCATCCGCTCAGCATCATTGTGTGCGTTCGCTTCCTGAAGTACCTGGTTCAAAACCTGGATGAAGACATCCCCGATCTCGCCCATATGCTCTGCGGTGGCTTTCTGGATGTCTTCTGCAGACAGCAGCGTCTCCAGCAGTTCCCTGGCAACCTTGACCTCTTCTTCCATGCGCTGGTCGATGCGGCGGGTGATTTCAAGCAGGTTGGTGCGCATCGTTTCCAGTTTTTTCTTCTCATCTCCCTTTCCCTTGTCGATCCGCTCGCTCAGAGTCTGAAAGAACTGGTAATCCAACCCGGGGCGGGTGAGGCTGGCCAACGCATTCAAGCGGTCTTCATTGGGGGCGGCAATGAAGATCTCCAGCAGTTTATCGCGGTCGAGTTTTTTCCCCACTGCTTGCAGGGTTTTAACTGCTTCCTGGATCTCGTTGTTTTGGATGGCAAGTTTCCGTCCGTATTCGGTCTCTGCCAGCAATTGTTTCTGGATCTCTCCCACCTGTTTGGCAGCTTCTTCCTGCCCGGAAGAGAGTGCCCCTTCGGCCAGGCGGCTGAAGATGGCAAAGAAATCAGCATCGAACAGGGTTTCGTTCTCCTTGATTATCTGGGCGCGGTTCTCCTGGCTTGAGGCCATCAACAACCGTTCAACCAGGCTGACACGCTTCTGCTGGGCCTGGATCATCTCCGGGGTGATCCCATCCATGCCGAGGATACGTTCGATCAGGGTCTGGTAGGTGAGAAAGCTCTGCGGGCGCAGCAGGTAGCCTTTGCGCCTTTCTGCAGGCAGCTTGTTGGTCACCTGGGTGATCAGGGGTCCTATCATCTTTTCCTGGTCATTCACCGACATCCGTAGTTCAGGCGGAAAATAGGTGAGCAACAGTTCCTTATCATTATCATGATAAACGATCGGAGTGGTGAGTGGGCCGTTGAACCCGCAGGCGCGGCAGGTGGCAAAGTTCGAAACCCCGCCCAGCAGGCGCTGTTTTGCGCCGGGGTCCGAGGTGACATCGAAGAGTTGTTCCACTATTGCGGGTATCGGTTGGCGGCATTGTGGGCAGGCGATCTGTGTTTTTTGTGGGGGCATGTTCTTTTCCAATCAGAATGGTTTTTGGCAACCGGCCTATTTTACTTCAATCATTCTTTCTCTGCGGGGCAAGATCCAGATTCTACTTGCGCGGCAGGGAAAAGCAGATGCGCGCACCGCATCCAGGCTGTGGGTCCACCCATATCCGTCCACCATGAGCTTCGACGATGGCTTTGGACAGGTACAATCCCAACCCTGCGCCCTTGGTTTTGCGTACTGCATTCTCCGAACGGTAGAAACGGTCGAAGATGTGGGGAATATCGTCGGCATTGATCCCCGGCCCCTGATCGCTGACGGTGATGATGACCTGTTCGGGACGGGCTTCCCCGCTGATGTGGATCTCTCCTTCCGGGGCATATTTGATCGCGTTCTGGATCAGGTTTGCCAGTAGTTGGGAGATGCGGTTCTCATCTGCTAGGATGACGGGGAATTTTTCGGGGAAGTAAATCTGGATGGCATGGTTCTTCGTCTGGGTCTGGAAGCGCTCGGCCAGGCGCTTTACCAAGGCAGGCAGGGACACATCTGCAAGGTTGGGTGATAGTCCCCCGGCTTGCAGGCGGGATGCATCGAGCAGGTCCTCGATCATCGCTGCCAGGTGGTCTGCTTCCTCTTCTATGACTGCCAGGCTGTCACGCACGATGGTGCGGTCCCATGTGGCATCTTCGCGCCGCAGGGTACTTACGTAGCCCTTGATTAATGCGACAGGAGTTTTAAGTTCGTGGCTGACGATGGACACAAATGTATTCTTGATCTCTTCGGCATTGCGGAACTTGGTGATATCGCGTACGGTGGCGATCACATTGCGTAGTCCGCCTTCCGGGGTGAACACAGGCGCATAGGTGATGCCAACGGGCAGACTGGTAGGCTCGCTGCGCTCCAGGTCGCCTTCCACATACAGATGTGCGTTGGATGTCAAAGGCCAGCCATCTGCTTCGGCTTCTTCAAGTGTCAGACCCTCCGGGCGGCGCTTCCAGCGGATCACTTCCGTGTGTGCTTTCCCCTGGATACTGCTGCGCGGTGAGCCGCATAAACGCTCGAAGGCGGTATTGCAGCGTTCCACGGTGTGATCGGCATTCAGGATGAGGATCCCATCCGCAGCCGAGTCAAGCAACGCGTCCAAACGCTGTTTCTCGTAGTGGATCTGGCTGTAGAGCTGGGCGTTGAAGACCGCAATGGCGGCCTGATCGGCAAAGGATTGAAGCAGGAGTTTATCGTTTGGCGAGAAGATATCCGGGTAGTTGCGAAAGATGAAAGTGACCCCGATCACTTTGCTATGTGCAGAAAGAGGGATGCCAACACCGTTGAGCAACCCCATGCTGGCAGTGTAGGTCAGGTCTTTCAACATGCGGTTCAACTCGATGATATTGAGTTCCGCAACTTTCTCCTCGGCCAGGAGTGGCTCCAGGTAGCTCAGAAAGGCGGGTGGAATGCCGTGGGCGGCTGAAACGCGCCAACCAGCGCTCTCTTTGAGGGCGATAAGGCCAGCCTGCCCGGCAAGCATTTCGATGGAGATGCGCAGGATGCGCGCCAGCAGTTTCTCCAGGTCCAATTCCTGGGTCAGGGCGCGCGAGATCTCCAGCAGGTAATCACGTTGGCGAACGCGGAAATCGGGAAGCATCAGGGCAGGCTCGCAGGGAACAATCGAATTCGTTTCGAAAGTTATTTTATCACCTGCCGCAGGCAGCATTGTAAGAGTTTCGTCAGTGAGGCATTGGAAGCGGGTATGAGAAAAGGAAACCCGGAAGCACTGCTTCCGGGTTTCCTTTGAAAAGCAATAGTTACCAGATCGTATCGCTGTCGGGCATTACATGAGTTCCTTCTCAGCCAGCCCGATGGCTTCATCAAGGATCCTCAGTCCTTCGTCCACTTCTTTCCTGGTGATGCACAGCGGCGGAGCGATTCGCATGACGGACTTCCCACAAGAGAGCAGGATCAGCCCACGTTCGAAGGCTAAATCGGCGACGCGGTTGGTGAGCACATCTGCCGGCACCTTCGACGTGCGGTCCTTGACAAATTCGACCCCGATCATCAGACCGATGCCGCGCACATCTCCAATGGAGGCATGGTGCGCCATAATCTCATGCAGGGCATCGAGAGTATATTGTCCAACAGTGGCGGCGTTTGCCAGATACTCATCCTGGATCAATTCCATCGTCGCGAGTCCTGCGGCGCAGGCGATTGGGTTGCCTCCGAATGTGTTGCCATGCGCGCCGCGCGGCCAATCCATGATCGATTTGCGAGCAATGCAGGCGCCCAGCGGCATACCGGAGGCAATGCCCTTTGCAGTGGTGACCACGTCTGGTTCCACATCAAAGTGTTCGATTGCCCACCACTTGCCGGTGCGTCCCATCCCGCACTGCACCTCATCCACGATCAACAGGATCTCATGCTGGTCACAAAGTTTCCGCAGGGCGGGATAAAATCCTGGTGGAGGTACAATGTAACCACCTTCCCCTTGGATGGTCTCGACCAGGATGCCAGCGACTTCATCCGGGGGCAGGATGTGACCCAGGATTTCTTCTTCTATATATCGGACAACGGCTTCGCCATCATCTTCACCAGTCTGGCGGGCAAGCACAGGGCGGTAGGGATTCGGGAAGGGGGCATGCACGACGCCATTCATCAGCGGATAGAAGCCGCGATGATAGGTCGGCTTGCTGGCAGTGAAGGTCACCGCGCCCATTGTGCGCCCATGGAAAGCACCGGTGAAGCCGATGAAATTCGAGCGCTTGGTGTGGTAGCGAGCCAGTTTAATCGCAGTTTCCACCGCTTCTGTGCCAGAATTGTTCATGAAGGAAACAGCAGCTTCCTCGAAGGGAGCGATCTCGTTCAGTTTTTCCCCCAGGGCCACCCATTTTTCGTGATAAAAATCCGAGGAGATGTGGATGAATTTTTCTGCCTGTTCCTGGATGGCCTTGACGACTTTCGGGTGTGAATGACCTGTGGAATTGACTGCAATACCGGCAGCAAAGTCGAGGAAACGGTTGTTGTCCACATCCCATACCTCGCAGCCCTTGCCGTGGTCCATCACGAGGGGGATGCCCCGCGGGTAGGACGGCGAGATGACAGCCGAATCGCGCTTGATCAGCGCCCGGGCTTTTGACCCTGGTAATTTCAGCGGTTCCATAACATTTTCTCCTTTTCCTTTGATTTCGAAATTCTATCTAAGCATGATCTGTGCCTGGGCGAGGGCACCAAGCAGCCCAGCATCGTCACCCAGTTGAGCGTTAGTGATCTCGAGGCCGTCCAGATATCCTTGGTCCATGACCGACTGCGCCATGGTTCTTTTCATGGGATCAAAGAGTAGGTCGCCGCTTTGAGATACCCCTCCGCCAAATATCAGGACAGAGGGGTTAAAGATATGCAGGTAATTTGCCACGGCGAGTCCCAGCCACTTACCAGCCTGGGAAAATGCCTCCAGGGAAAGTTCATCCCCCTTGCTTGCGGCTGCAGCGATCTCACGTGCCCCAAATTGTGTTAACCCAGAAAGGGCAGACCTCCTGCCCAGGGCGATCTGCTCTTTCACATAGCGGGCAATGCCCGTGCCGGAAGAGATCGCTTCCAGGTGTCCCGGCTGACCACAGGCACACAGCGGTCCATCCGGCTGGATGGTGAGATGTCCAAGTTCTGCGGCCATGCCATGGGCGCCGGTGAGCAACCGTCCCCCGCAGATCACGCCGCCACCAATGCCGGTGCTGATCGTCAGGTAGAGCACATTGTCGTGACCCCGCCCGGCGCCATATTTCCATTCACCCAACGCGGCCAGATTGGCATCATTTCCTAGGAAGACCGGCACCTTGTAGCGCGATGACAGCATCTCCACCAATGGAAAATTGATCCAACCTGGGATATTGGGCGTGGAAAGGATGATCCCCCTCTCCGGATCGAGCGGTCCGGGACAGGCGGCGCTAATGGCTGCCACCGGCTCATCCGGCCAGGACGAATCGAGCAGCCCGGTCAGGCGCTCATAAGCGCTTTCGCCGGGACACTGGGTGGGAATGCGTTGTGTTCTCAGGGGGGTGGTGGAGTTATTGGGAAAAGCGGCCAGTCGAAGCTGAGTCCCGCCGATATCCAGCGCAAGTATGAGGCTCATACATGGAATTATAACATGCTGCCGGAAGGCAGGCTCTTCGCCGACTGTCTTCGGGATAGTGCAACAAGTCGTGGGGAAAAAGTCAACTCAAAAAAATCGATCTGTCAACTCAACTTTAATACACATTTGCAACAGAATAGCGACACCTTCTAGCAGGAAAATGGGAATGCTGAATTCCTAACCTGAAAGGAGATGTCGCTATGGCTATTTTACCCTGTTGCCACTCCCAGCGAGTGGGTCTTTTCGTCTGCGCCCAAGGAGGCTGCCAGGACTGTCTGGAAGTACTCTTGGGAGAACATGCAGGACTGGTCCATGCAGTTGTCCAGCAGCAAGGCATGGGAGGGATCGAATATGCAGATCTGATCCAGGAGGGACGCATCGGTCTGTGGCAAGCGATCCTGCACTATGATCCTGGCCGGGGATACGCCTTCTCAAGCTATGCCTGGGTGGTGATCCGGCATCATGTCCGGCACGCCGGGAAATATGCCGATCGGAGGGAGGATGACAAGGATGAGGAGGTGGAAGCCTGGCTGGAACGGGTGGATGAACTGGAAGACATCTGGTGGCAGGAGCATGTGCGCCAGGCGTTGCTGGCAGTGGTTTGGAAACTGCCCACACGGCTGGGAGGAGTGATCCGCCTGGCCTATGGGTTGGACGGGCAGGGGTGGCACAGCCTGGCAACGATCGGTCGCCAGTGGGGAATAAGCAGAGAACGGGTGCGGCAGCTGCACAACAATGCTCTCGCACTCCTGCGGCTGCCGGCCCTGTCGATGCGTCTACGGAGCCTGTGCGAGCAGGACAATCGCCAGGCCTACCAACAGGCGCTTTCCCTGAACCGGGCCTGGCAGCGCAGCCAGAGGAAACGCCGATGAACAAGATCCTGATCGCATCTGCTCCCCTGGTGCCCTCCATTGCCATGCCAGACAGTCCGTTCCACCAGTTACAGAGTCCTTCCCGTTCCGAGTTGGCTGAGACACGCGCCATCCCGGCGGCCGAACGCCGTTTGCAGCTCCCAAACTTCGTGGAACTCTTCCGCTGGGAAAGCATTCGTCCGCTGCTGCCGCTGCAACTGCCCACCCCGGACGATCCCCCAGCCTGGCAGGAACGCTCCTGTCGCTCCTGCTATCAGTGGCAGGCTCCCGATCAGATCCATTCCAGCGCCGACCTGGCAGGGATGGATACCTTTGACCTGTGCCTGAGCCTGTTCGACTTCTCCGCCTGGCGGCCCTACTTCGGTGTGCGCTTCAAGAGCCACTTCGGTCCTCCCGGCTTTGATCCGCTCAGCCTGGGGCTGGCCACGCTTTTGGCCCGCTACCGCGGCTGGGACTGGGCGACCCTGGCAAGCGAACTGCGCCAGGCGAACCGCGGCCACGGATACCGCCGTGCCCTGGGTTTCCAGGAAAACGACCTGCCCTGCGCCTCCACTTTTCGCATGGCCTGCCAAAATACCCCGGAAAACTGGCTCCTGGCATGCCAGGACAGCCTTCTGTTGGGTCTGATGGCCTATGGATTGGTTCCATCCCACTCCACTTTCCCCAATGATCCCCCAGGACAAGGTGTCTCGATCTCCACCGACTGCCAACTGATCGCCTCCCGTTCCCACATGCGCTGCCGCCACCAGGTCCCCGCCTGCTGCGAGCCTGCCGCCACACGTGCCTGTCCGGCTCAGGAAGCTGGCAGGGAAGGCTGCCAATGCGACACACCTGCCTGCCGGGAACACTGCCGCTTCGCCACTTTCCGCGATCCCGAGGCAGGCTACGTATATTACTCAGGGTCAAACCAGCCTGGCCATACTCCCAATCGTTTCAAGGATCCAAAACAAAGACCTGCTCCGGCAGGCAAGCATCACTTCGGCTACAAATCCAAGGCCTTCAACATCGTCGATGACCGTCTCTTCACCCTCTGGCCGATCAGCAGTCCTTTCACCGCAGCCAACCGCAATGACCACCTGCTGACCATCCCGGGCTTCAAGAACCTGCGGTTGCGTTTCCCCTCCCTCTCCATTGGCGAGGTGCTCGGCGACGCCGGGGAAGGGCATGAGGGTGTACTCACGTATGTTCACCAGGATCTGCAGGCCTTGCGTACCATCCATATTCGCCATGCCGAGGGGGACGACCAGCCCATGACCTGCCTGAAGCGCGGCTATGATGAGAACGGCATCCCACTCTGCCCGCTTGGCTACCGCATGTCCTGCAACGGGCACGACTACCAGCAGCAAAAAACAAAGTGGCTCTGCCGCCAGAAGTGCCTGCACCAATCGCAAGCGGATATTCAACTTTCCCCTGAGATCCAGGCCCCACGCACTGCCTGTCCTTTCACGGATCCCGCCCGCCCGCTGGGCTTTTCCATTACCACCGGTTTGGCCCTCCCGGATGGCTCCGTCCGCCTGGCACGCGACATGCAGGTTGGCTCGGACACCTGGAAACTGCGCATCGGCAGACAATCCTATTCCGAAAGCCGCAATGCCTCCCAGGCTCGCCGCGGCTTGAAACGCTCGCCCTGGTTCGGATTATCCAACACTTCTAAGGCCACCACCATCGGCGATACCCTCTCGCTCATGCTTAACCTGGCTCGCTTCGTCCTGGAAGCCTGCTCAGCCTCCCCGCCTGCACCTCCATGAGTCTCTGACCCTACCTCCGCTTTCCTTTTGGCCTCCGCCTCCGACACCGTTCGCACCGCGAACACCGGTGGCACGCCGGTGCGAGACGGCAGGCCTGCATCCACGCGCCTGCTGCTCCTGCCCCACCCAATGGTTGACCAATTATTTCCGTCTCGGCCCTGAATTTCCAGCCCGCACAGGCTGCTTATCCGACTTGTTGCGCGACCGACCTCGAGTTGTTGCGCTGGAGAACTCGTTCCAGCTCAGGTTGTTCCCAGATAACTCGTTCAACCCATCTTTTACTCAGCCTCTCCCATTCGAGGCTCTCTCCCTCTATTTCATACTTATTGCAGAATCCCCTTCCGCATGGTTGTTGACTCTTCTCTCAAAGACTGCTAGACTCCTTGCTGATGAAAAGAAAGTCCAATTTTCGTATCTTCTGGCAGGAATTCAAGAAGTTGTTCCGCTGGTTTGCCCCGGGGCTGGGAGTAAAACGCTGGTACGGCTTGCTGCTGCTGGGCATCACCCTCAATGCCGTAGGACTGGCCATCCTGCTGCTCGACATTTACCGCAATTTCCCCGATTCCTGGCTACTCCCATTCATATCATTTATATCTCTCCGTTTCCTGCCGCGCTTATTACGTTTTGTCATCTTTGTCATCCTCGGCCTGGGATTGGTGCTGCTGGGCCTGTGGGGGGTGAATCGATCCCTGTTGGTCCCGTTCCTCCAGCCTGGAAAAAGGCTGGTGGACCAGGTGGCTGAATACCGGCGCCGGGAGCGCGGGCCACGCGTTGTGGTCATCGGCGGAGGGCATGGGATCGCGACCGTACTGCGCGGCATGAAAGAGCATACCAATAACCTTACCGCCATCGTTTCAGTAGCGGATGATGGTGGTTCTTCGGGAGAACTGCGCCGCAATTTGGGCATTCCCCCGCCTGGAGATATCCGTAACTGCTTGGCTGCCCTCTCTGACGATGAAGCCCTGCTTACCCAGCTCTTCCAGTATCGCTTTGGCAAGGATACCGGGCTGGGCGGGCATTCCTTTGGCAACCTGTTCATCTCAGCCCTGGTGGATATTACCGGCAGTTTCGAGCAGGCGGTCTCTGAATCGGGGCGTGCCCTTTCCGTGCATGGGCGCGTGCTTCCATCCACCCTCCATAGCGTCAGGTTGGTGGCGGATGTACAGTTACCCCACATGCAGACCGAGGTGCGCGTGGAGGGCGAGAGCCAGATCCCCCGGATGGCCGGGCGTGTGCGCCGGGTCTGGTTGGAGCCGAATAATGCCCCGGCGTTTCCACCGGTGATCCAGGCCATTCTCTCAGCTGACCTGATCGTGGTGGGTCCGGGCAGCCTATATACCAGCCTCCTGCCCAACCTGCTGGTTAGCGATGTGCTCGAGGCGATGCGGATCAGCAAGGCACTCAAGATCTTCATCACCAATATTGCCACCCAGCCGGGAGAGACCGAAACCTACACCTGTACCGATCATGTACGCAGCGTGGAGGAGGTGATCGGGTCGGGTGTTTTCGAGGTAATTGTCTGTAATTCATGGTATGATAGCCAATTTAATGGGGTCGCGCAGTGGGTGCGCGTGGATGCCGGGATGGCACAGGATGCCCGCCTCTACCAGGCTGACCTGGCTGACCACCACGAACCTTTCCGCCACGATGCGGTCAAACTGGCGCAAGCCCTGATCGATCTCTTTAACGAACGGACTGGACCACTGGTCTAAGCCTCTGCAACGCATGTGCGTTGACAATTTCATAGTAACAAGGAGAAAAGTATGACAGCAAAAATTGGTATCAATGGTTTCGGCCGCATTGGCCGGCAGGTATTGAAAGCCATCCGGGATTTCCATGGAGATACTCTGGAAGTGGTGGCTTTTAATGACATCGGCGACATGGCAACGATGGCTCACTTGCTCAAGTACGACTCGAACTATGGCCGTTTTGATGGCACAGTGGAAGTTGTGGAAGATGGCTTGATGATCGATGGCAGGAAAGTCAAGGCCTTCAAGGAAATGGATCCAGCCGCCATCCCGTGGGGCGACCTGGGTGTTGACATCGTCATCGAGGGCACCGGGCTCTTCACCATCAAGGAAGATGGCGTGAACAAGAAGGGTAAAACCGTCAAGGGCGCCGTCAACCACATCACGGCTGGTAAGGCCAAAAAGGTCATCATCACGTCTCCCGCCGAGGGCGAGGACCTGACCGTAGTTCTGGGTGTGAACGAAGACAAGTATGATCCCAAGACTCACCATGTTGTCTCCAATGCCTCCTGCACCACCAACTGTCTTGCTCCGGCAGTTAAAGTCGTACATGATAATTTCAGGGTGGTGCGCGGTTTTATGACCACCATCCATGCCTACACCAACGATCAGAAGATCCTCGACCTGCCGCATTCCGACCTGCGCCGTGCCCGCGCGGCTGCTTTGAGCATGATCCCGACCACCACCGGTGCAGCCAAGGCGCTGAAACTGGTCATCCCCGACCTGGCGGGTAAATTCGATGGATATGCCATCCGCGTCCCAACGCCCACGGTCTCCGTGGTCGACCTCACCGCCGAGGTGGAAAAGCCGGTGACAGCCGAGATCCTGCGCCAGACCTTCCGCGATGCTGCCAAGACCCCGCGCCTGAAGGGCATCCTCCAGGCAGTGGATGAGCCGCTGGTCAGCATTGACTACAAGGGTGATCCCCACTCCTCCTCGATCGACCTGCCCTTCACCACCGTGCTGGGCAAAGCCGAGAGCACCTTCGTCAAGGTGGTCGCCTGGTACGATAATGAATGGGGTTACTCTGTACGCACAGCCGACCTGGCTGCCTTGATGGCCAAGTACCTGTAAGCAACAGAATGATGATAAATCAGGTGATCAAGGAGACATCCCTGGTCACCTGATTTGTGTGCATCGATCCCGATTGGAGTGTTCACATGAATAAGCAAACTGTTAAAGATATCGATCTGAAAGGCAAGCGCGTGCTGATGCGCGTCGATTTCAATGTCCCCATGGAAGACGGGCTGGTTACGGATGACAAGCGTATCAAGGCAGCCCTGCCCACCATCAAGTATGTGCTCGAACAAGGGGCTTCGTTGATCCTGATGAGCCACCTGGGACGGCCCAAGGGCGGTTTTGACACCGAATTCAGCCTGAAGGCGGCTGCGGAGGTCCTGGGAACCCACCTTGGCTTTGTAGTAAAAATGGCCCTGGATTGCATTGGCCCGGAAGTGGAAAAAATGGCCCTGGCGCTCAAGCCGGGTGAGGTATTGATGCTGGAGAATACCCGCTTCCACCCTGAGGAAGAAAAGAACGACCTGGATCTGGCGAAGAAATTGGCAGCTCTTGGGGAAGTGTTTGTTAACGATGCCTTCGGTTCTGCGCACCGCGCCCACTCCTCCACGGAGGGCGTGGCACGCTTCCTCCCGGCTGTCTCCGGTTTCCTGATGGAACAGGAACTGGAATACCTGGGGCGTGCCACCTCCAACCCGGAGCATCCTTACATTGCCATCCTGGGCGGCGCCAAGATCAGCGACAAGATCCTGGTGGTCGAGAATCTCCTTGCCCGCTGCGACAAGCTCATCATCGGCGGCGGTATGGCCAATACTTTCCTGGCAGCGCAGGGGATGAACATGCAGGACAGCCTGGTGGAAACCGCCTCAGTCGAGACCGCCAGGGGCATCCTGGAACGGCAGAGTAGCAAGATCGTCCTGCCCGTGGATGCGATCATTGCCGACAAGTTCGATGCGGAAGCCAACAGCCAGGTGGTGGCTGTGGGGGACATCCCCGCAGGCTGGCGCATGCTGGATGTCGGTCCCAAAACATTGGATCTGTATAAACAGACACTGGCTGGTGCCAAACTGATCGTCTGGAACGGTCCCGTGGGTGTCTTTGAAATGCCAAAATTCGCCGCGGGGACCTTTGGCCTGGCAAAGCTGCTGGCCGAATCAGGGGCAACGACCGTCATCGGCGGCGGGGATAGTGCCAGCGCAGTGAAGAAGGCAGGTGTTGCCAAACAGATGACGCATGTATCCACCGGCGGAGGCGCCTCCCTCGAGTTCCTGGAAGGCAAGGAACTGCCCGGCGTGGCAGCCTTGCTGGATAAATAGGTTTTGATCCCCTTGGGGCAGCCACCAGGCTGCCCCAAGGCTTATTCTTCTGCAGATTGCCACGGCGGTACGTTATAATACTGATCGGTTATTCATTCCAAATCCTGGCATACCTGATCACGAGGCGCTGATTCCAATGTCATTCCAGATTGGTGAAACGGTTGGCCGGTACCGGCTGGTGGAGCAGTTGGGGCAGGGCGGCATGGCGACCGTCCTGAAAGCATACCATGCCGAACTTGATCGCTATGTTGCCATCAAGGTGCTCCACCAGGCTTTCTTGGAAGATCCCAGTTTCCTGGCGCGCTTCCAGCGCGAAGCCCGCATGGTTGCCCGGCTGGACCATCCCAACATCGTCCCCATCTATGATTATGCCGAGCACGAGGGACGCCCCTACCTGGTGATGAAATACATCGAGGGGGAGACGCTCAAAGCGCGCCAGGCGCGCGGTCCGCTCACGGATGGAGAGATACAAACGGTTGTCGAGGCGATCGGCATGGCATTAGGTTATGCTCACCAGCAGGGTATCCTCCACCGCGATATCAAGCCCTCCAATGTGATCCTTGCCACGGATGGGCACATCTACCTGGCTGATTTTGGGCTGGCACGCATTGCCCAATCCGGGGATTCCACCCTGACCTCCGATATGATCCTGGGCACACCGCAGTACATCTCGCCGGAGCAGGCGCTGGGACGCAAGGATCTCGACGACGGTACTGATCTTTACTCTCTGGGGGTGGTACTCTATGAAATGGTGGTAGGCAAGGTGCCTTTCAGCGCAGACACGCCCTTTTCCATCATCCACGACCATATCTATTCGCCCCTGCCCCTGCCCCGCCAGGTCAACCCGGCACTATCCGAAGAGATGCAACTGGTACTGCTCAAGGCACTCTCCAAAGAGCGCTCCGACCGCCATCATGATGTGACTGCCCTGGTGAAAGCTTTTCTGGGTGCTCTGCATGCGCCTCCAATCGCACCGCCTCCACCGGATCGTGCCGATCAAGCCACCGTTGTCACCGAACCCACGGAGGTGCCCTCCACCCTCCCGCTGCCCGATCCGGTTGCACCCGAACCATTTAAACCCGAACCGGAGGTTCCAGTCGTACCGGTTCAGGCACCCGTTGTGGAAGTGAAACCGAATAAGGACCGAAAATTCCCCTGGATGTTACTAGCGTTGGGAGTGCTGCTCCTGGTTGGCTGCCTGGTTGCTTTGTGGGCGGTTCGCACCCTGCGCCAGGGTAACCTGGTGCCAACCCAGGTTGCCATCGCGGAAACCCTGGCACCTCTCAAGACCCCGGAAAATATCATCGATATTGCCCAGGCTTTACAGCAGGTGGAACAGAACCCGGATGATCCTCATGCCTACCTGAACCTTGCCATGGTGTACCACCAGTTGAACAAGAACCTGGAGGAGCAGGATACCCTTTCAAAGCTGGATGGGATGGCTGGTGTGGACGAATCCATGCTGTGGGACTCTGCCCGGGTTGCCGCCGGGGAAGGGGCCTGGTTATCTGCCGCGCGCCTTGCCCTGTGGGGCGCAGAACGTCACCAGCAAACCGGTTCCCCGCTGCCGGATGACCTGGCGACCCTTTTGCATGAATCGGTCTATAAAGCCATGAAGGAAAAGATCGCAGATAAGTACCTGGAAATTCCCCGCCTGGCTTTCATCGATGAGCCGCTCTCCCAACTGGCAAAAGCGCGATACACCTTCTTCTATGGGAATCAGACTGTGGCCCAGGAGATCCTCGATGATCTATCCAGGAATAAGCCTGGTCTCGCGGAAGCCCAACTGCTCCAGGCGGATTTTTCTGCCAGGACAGGCGATGCCGACCGGGCGCGCCAGGCTCTGGCTGACTTGCGCAATAATCCTGCGGCGCAAGGGTGGATGTTGCAGGAAGCAGAAATTATTGAAAGGACACTCCCATGAATCGAATACCGTTCGTTGCTGGAAATTGGAAGATGAACAAGACCGTTGCCGAGGCGCGCGAGCTGGTCTCGGCTTTGGTGCCTGCCCTTAAGGAATTCCCGGGGGTCGAGAAAGTACTCTGCCCGCCCTTCATGGCGCTCCTCCCAGTTGCCGCATTGCTGCCTGGCACCGGGATCGGTCTGGGTGCCCAGGATATGCATTGGGAAGCCAAGGGTGCATATACCGGCGCGGTTTCACCCGGCATGGTGGCGGAGTTCTGCCAGTATGTCATCCTGGGGCACTCTGAGCGGCGTGCTTATTTCGGTGAAACCGATGAGACCGTGAATCGGAAAACCATCGCCGCACAGGCACAGGGGTTGACACCCATCGTTTGTGTTGGCGAGACCCTGGCTGAATACGAAGCCGGGCGTACAGCGGAGGTCGTTTCCCGGCAGATGCTGGATGGGTTGAAAGGATTGGATCCTGCCTGGACGGTCAAGGTGGTCATCGCCTATGAGCCTGTTTGGGCGATCGGCACCGGGCGCGCCTCCACAGGTGAGAATGCCAATGCCGTGGTCAAGGATGTCATCCGCACCGTCCTGGAAAAACTCTACGGCCCCGGCACAGCCCAGGTGGTCCGCGTGCTCTATGGCGGCTCGGTGACGGCAGCCAATGCAGCCGAGTTCTTCCGCCAACCGGATATCGATGGGGCGTTGGTGGGGGGAGCCAGCCTAAAGGTTGAGGAATTTGCCTCCATTGTCAGGGCTGCCCAAGATTAGCATTGTTGCACACGGGTGGCGGGCGGAAGCCGGGTTTGGACTCCGCCTCCCGCCCTGGTAATCATCGAGATGAATTACCTATCTTCCTTCGACGGCCTGTTATGGCTCCTGTTCTCCTTGGTGGCGCTGGTGCTGCTCCAGCGCTTTCTTCACCGTGAGATCCAGGCTGTCCTGCTCATTCTGACACGCCGCCCGGGGGTCACCCAGGTGGTCTTTGCCCTGATCTTCCTGCCCGGTGTGTTCCTGCACGAACTCAGCCATTACCTGATGGCCAAGCTGCTGCGCGTCCCCACGGGCAGGTTCTCCATCATTCCCCAGGCACAACCGGATGGACGCCTGCGCATGGGCTATGTGGAAACCGCCTCGGGTGGCTTCCTGCGCGATGCGCTGATTGGCGTTGCCCCCCTGGTGACCGGCAGCCTATTCGTGGCTTTGGTCGCCATCTATTGCATGCACCTGCTTCCGCTCTGGGACCTGGCCCGGGTTGCCGCCTGGGACCAGTTCTGGCTTGGATTGCAGATGGTTCCCCAGGTGGCGGATTTCTGGCTGTGGTTCTTTCTGACCTTCACGGTCAGCAGCATGATGATGCCTTCTGCCTCCGACCGGAGTGCCTGGCTGCCGGTGATCCTGCTGGCGGTGGGACTGGTGGGGCTGGCGATCCTGGCGGGTGCCGGAGCGTGGATGCTGGCGAACCTGGCGCCCCCCGTGAACGGGTTCCTGCGTGCCCTGGCGCTCATTTTCGGCTTGAGCGCCAGCATTCACGTGATCCTGATCCTGCCTTTCTTCTTATTGCACAAGTTGTTCGCCAAACTCACCGGCGTCGATGTCGGCTGAGACGGTCAGCCTCCCTTCATCTTTTCCCTCAAACTGATCAACTTATCCGCCATATTCTGCTCGCGGTCTGTGCGTGTGCCCAGCCTGATCTCGGTGTGGATGCGCGGCACGCCCATGCTATGCAAGGTCTCGTGGCAGCGGCGGATGGCGGTGAACACATCCTCCCACTGGCCTTCGATGTTCGTCCCGTTGGCGTGAACTTCATAATTCAATCCACTCTGTGCGATTACTTGTTCACAGGCGGCGATATAGCGGGAAAGTGATACCCCGCTGCCTACGGGGACGATGGTAAAATCGACGATCACGTGCATATGACCTCTCAGTATAGAAATGGGATGAAACGCCTGGTGTTTTTCATGTAGTCAACATACTCGTGACCAAAGAATCGGACGCACTCAGCCTCATCGGCGCGGGTGGTCAGCACCAGGAAGCCGGTCGTTGCGGCAGCCAGCAGCCCCCCTACCCAGGAAGGCGACTTGAAGAAGATCCCCCAGGCAAGCAGCAACAGCGAACTGTACAGCGGGTGGCGGATGTACCTGTAGATCCCGCTCGTCACCAACCGGGTGGTCTTTTCGAAAGCCAGCAGGCCTGGTTCCGCCTCTCTCAATTCTTCTGGTTTTCCCCTTCGGCGCAGGAGGACGATCCCCCAGACCAGAGGAATGAGGGAGAGAACCAGCAATGCCCACGAGAGCACCTGGTGCCAGGCAAGGGGTTGCAGGAACCACTTCTCCACGTTTAGCAGGAAGAGCGCCAGGATCGCTTCCCAGGCGAAGAAGCGGAAGAAGCCGTGGGTGCGCGGCAAGCGCAGGGATTTGCGCGAGAGGAGCATCAATCCCACGCTGCAGAGAATGAAAATGATGATCTTCCAGGTCATCTCGACCCTTCTTTCATCTCAATTGCCAAGGATCATGCCTCCTGCCTCACCCGGTTCCGAATTGCCGATCGCCCGCATCACCCAGCCCGGGGACGATATAGCCTCGTTCGTTGAGATGGTCATCGATCGCTGCCAAGAAAATCGGCACATCCGGGTGCGCCTTCTGCATGGCCGCGATCCCTTCCGGGGCGCCGATGATCCCGACGAACTTGATCTTCTTCACCCCCCAGCGCTTCAAAACATCCACGGTTGCGGTGGCAGAGCCCCCGGTGGCAAGCATCGGGTCGAGGATCAGGCACACCGAGACGGTCGGCTCGATGGGCAGTTTGTTGTAGTATTCCACCGGCTTGAGTGTTCTCTCGTCCCGGTACAGGCCAATGTGCCAGACCTCTGCCTGGGGCATCAGTTCCCACATCCCCTCCACCATCCCCAGCCCGGCGCGCAGGATCGGCACCAGGCCGATCTTTTCGGTCAGTTCCACACCGATCAGGTGGGCCAGGGGCGTTTCTATGGAGAAGGGGGAGATCGCCAGGTCAGCAGTCGCCTCATAGGCCAGCAGCCCGGCGATCTCGCGCACCAGTTCCCGGAATTTCTTGGGTTCGGTGTTGCGGTCGCGCAGGCGGGTCAATTTGTGCGCCACGAGCGGGTGGGTGGATGCGAATACGTTGGACATTCAACCTCCTGTGAGGATAAACAAGTTGGCTTTGCTATTCTGCCTTGACGGTTTTCATACTTATAGAGTATTCTAGACCATTAACGGTGTGGAAAAAATGCCTTTGCGAATCCTGATCGTTGATGATAATGATGGCAATTTATTATTATTGACCAAGATCCTTGAACTGGAAGGATACCTGGTTGATTCAGCGCATAACGGTATCGAGGCGCTTCAATCCGTGATGCAGCACACACCCGATCTGGCTGTCTTGGACATAATGATGCCGGAAATGAACGGGTACGAATTGTGCCAAAAACTGCGCCAGCCTCCATTCAGTGCCACCTTTCCCATCGTGATGCTCACTGCCATGAACAGCAATTACGAGCAGAAAAAAGCCAGGGATGCCGGTGCGGACGATGTCTGGTCGAAACCGTTTGACATGGATCGATTCCGCTCGCAGATCAGCGCACGCCTGTTGACAGGCAGCCAGCAAGGATAAATGGGCTGGCACAGGGTTGTGCCTGCCTGCTCTCAGTCATTCAATAAGATTGTAACGATCTCGTGACCCTTTGCCACGAAGGAAACTGCACCATCTTCCTTCGCCGGGTGAAGGGTCGCTGTTTTTTCTTCTGCCAGGTTGGTGCGCAGCACCTTCCAGAAGGAGCGCCACGGGCGCAATTCCACCTGGATCTCATGGTCAGAAAGGTTCACCCCGCGCACCAACCAGCCTTTGTCATTCTCTGCCTTCTTCAGAGCGGAGAGCAGGAAGGCTCCCGGGTTCACTGCCACGAAGGACCCTTGCGCTGGCAACGCGCCAGCATGGATACCCGTGGTGGCTGCCTTCAGGGGCGCTTCGAAGGCATACGCCTGTTGGTAGGCAGGCAGGCTCTCCATGGTTGCAGGGATGATCGCATAGTCGAAGTCCCATGAACCGATCATCTGTGCTCCGGGGGTTTCCAGGTAAGGCCCGGCGTGTCCCTTGCGGTTGGAAAAATCATCCCGTGAAAGCCAGCCCACGCAGCGCAGCAGGGTCACCGCAATCTCCGCATTTCCGCTGGAATTGACCAGGGTCTCCACTTCTGGCAGACCCCGGCTGGCGATGGTCAGACGTCCTTTCCCATCCGTCACGCTCGTAAAGGCACGCTGTGGCACCTCCGGGCGGGGTTCCTCTACCCAGGTCTGGTCATGCGCCGGGACCCCGATCTTGCGCTCCACCACCTCGAAGTGTCCACCATACTCGCCTGCCTGGCTGTGGAAGGGTGCTGGGAAATGGACGCGCAGGCGGTGGTCCTTTGCCTGGTTCCTCACCGTGGTATGCACATCCACGCGCGGCACCCCATGGGTCAATGTGACCCGTGAGGTGATCTCTGTCCGCAGGGTCTTCCTATCTCTTGTTTTCCGGTCGGTGCTCAGGCTTGCCGGGGTGGGCAGTTCCAGGGTCAGGGTCAGGCTTTGTTGCACTGCCCCGCGTTCGAGTGTGGCTTTCTTCAACCGTGCCGTGGTCATCCTGTCTTGGGGCGGGGGGCAGTAGTTGTACTCATCCCCGCAGTCACCGCCGTCCAGGAAACGGTTCGATCCGACCATGCTTGCGCCGGTCTTCTTGTCGGTGATGCTCAAACTGCCATCTGTTAGGGCCTCGACCTTCAAAAGGTCATTTTCGATCCAGTACGGTGCCCTGTCCTTCCGGTGGCGGATCGCCAGCCTTTGCGCCCAGGGGAGCTTCGCCAGCGGCAGCAGCAGGCGCGCCAGCGGCGGGATGCTGACCGGGGCTGTTTGCTCCGCCAGTCGCGTGCGGATGTGGTACGTCTTCCAGCCCAGCCCGGGGACCTCTGTGGCCGCGAATGTGATCCGCCGCGTGTCCACCGAGACGGCGCGTACGCGGAAGACTTTGACCCCCGGGTCGGCGATCAGGGCTTCGATCTCGGCCACGCCCTTTTCCCAGGCATGCACTTCTGGCGGGCGTGTTTCACTCACCGTCGCTTCCAGGTGAACGGTGTCACCCTGGCGTTCCACCTTGATCGCCTGGATCGACATCCCCATCACGCGCCCATCATGGATATTCACGTACAAACTTTGCAATTCCTTGGGGGTCATGCGCGCATGCACCAGTTCCTTGCTGCCCAATCCGCGCTCCTGGAAGGGGACCGTCCTTCCTTCCTCGTCCAGCAGGTCAAAGGCGCTGGCGCTCTCCACGTTGGCTTCTACCGCCTCGCTGTGCGCAAAGGAATGCGGGTTGAAGACCACCACCGCTGCCTGTGCCTCTGCCGCCGTAGTGGCGACGCTGCCCGCCAGGCTTACCAGGCTTTGGCCCGTGATCTCATCACTGATCTGTTCCACCTGGTCGAAGCGCACTTTCATCTCATCGTGCACCTGGTCGATCGAGCACCCGCAGATCGAATCGTGTGGGTGGCATTCCATCAGCAGGCGCCAGGCTTGCCGCAGGATGGTGGCGGGCTGTGCCAGCAAGTTGGCGGGCAGCGGTTCGCTCACCACCTCGGAGGCCAATGTGGAAAAAGGCTCCGCCCATCGCTCCAACTTGGTTTCGCATAGGTGATTTCGTTGTTTGATCCACATGCGCGTCGAAAGCACACCCGGCAGTAAATGCGAGCGCTTGCAGTCGCGCAGTTCGCCGCGCATTGTCGGGATGTGTTCCCGGCGCAGGGCGGCCATGACCGATTCAACATAATCACCCAGCGTGGAATGGATCAGTTCATCCCCATCCAGCAGGCTGCGCGTCGCCGCGATTGCTTTGGCGGTATCCGTGGGTGGCTCCATGTGGTCGGTGCCGTGCATCAACAGCACGCTGCGGTCGGTGTTCGAATGCGCCAGCAGCGAATCACGCAGCCTGCGCACCTCGGCGGTGAAATGCTCCGCGCTGGCGGTCGGCAGCCCGGCGGCATTGCCGTAACCGTCCCGCAGGTACGCCATAAAGACGCGCGATCCGTCCGGCGCTTCCCACCAGAATTCGCAGCGTTCATCCGAGAGCCCGCGCTGTACGCAGGCGGTCTGGATGTCGAAGCCCTGCAGGATTTGTGGCAGTTGCCCGATGTGCCCGAACGGGTCGGGCACATAGCCTACGTTCATCCGCGGCCCGAACCTGTTGCACGTGCGTTTTCCCTCCAGCAGGTTGCGGATGGTCGCCTCCGGGCTGACCAGGAACTCATCCGGCAGGATATGCCACGGACCGATCGCCAGCCGTCCGCTGCGCACGTGCTTCCGGATCCGCTCCTCGTTTTCCGGGCGCATCAGCAGGTAGTCTTCCAGTACGATCGTCTGTCCATCCAGCATGAAATACTTGAAGGTTCGGTCTTTTTCCAGCAGGTCCAGCACGCCGTCCACCAGGTGCACCAGGCGCAGGCGGAACTGCTGGAAAGTGCGATACCATTCGCGGTCCCAGTGGGTGTGCGATACAAGATGCAAACTCGTCATAGTGCCTCCAGGGTTACAGTCGAACTTTTTCTTCGGTCAACTTGCGCGCTTCTTCCATCGCTTCGGCCCGATTGGTGATCGGGAAGCGGTTGTTCAACGGGCTCAGGCGTGCCCCCAGCCGGGTCGGTTCATAGAACCCCCAGCGCGTCAACCAGTGCGTGCCGCCGGTGATCTCCACCGCCTCTTTCAATTCTGCCAGCGTGGCTTCGTCCCACCCGCCGAACAGCCCGTACAGGAAGATGTACAGCGGGAAACTCGGCAGGATGCCGATGAAGAAGATCAGCACGCTGGTCATCTGCTCCCCTTTCCACAGGAGGTTGTTGATCAGGGACAAAATGCCAAAGTGTGCCGCCCCCGCCAGCAGGGGAGCGCCCAGCGACTGCCAGAAGTAGAAGCGCTGTGGGAAGCAGATCTTGTGGTTGATGATGTACGCCGTGATCCCCTTGGCGAACAATCCAACGAAGTAGGCGATCACCAACCCGGTGACTTGGTAGCGTGCGATGAGCAGGAAGCCCAGTGCTACGCGGATCAATTGCTCCGAGAAGACCAGGATCGATTTCAACCACGGCTTGTTGGCTCCCAACTGCACGTTGTCACCCACCCAGGAGGGGAACTGCACCGCGCCCCAGATGGTCAGCGGGATGACGTAGAGCGCTGCCCGCTGGAATTCCACCCCCGTCGAGCCGATGATGAATTTCGGCGCCACAGCCAGCAGCACCGCTCCGATGAAGGCGCTCGTCAGCCCATTATATTTATACGTCATCACGCTGTAATACTGGCTCAAGATGCGTTTCCCGTGCGAGATGGCTTCCGAGATTGCCGGCATGACCCCATCGTTCAGAGTCTGGGTCACGTTGAAGGCAAAGATGAAGTTCTGTGCCATGCCCCAGTTTCCCCAGATCTCGGCATAGTTGATCAGCCGCGTCTGGGTAATGGCGATCTCCATCGCCTGCCCGAACGACCAGGCTGCCGAGCCCAGCATCTCGAACACGCCGAACTTGAAGCTGGTCTTCACCACCTCCCAGTCGAAGTGCGCCAGGAACAGGATGCGCACATTGAAGCCCAGGCGCTTATAGAACCACATCCCCAGCCCGAAGCTCAACAGTTCGGCGGCGTAGGCTGCCATGCCTAATCCCAACAGCCCTCCCATGGCGCCCCCGAAGATGGGATGGTTCCGCCCCCAGGCGAACATCACCGTCACGAAGATCGGCTGCACCAGCATCGGGATGAAGGTCAGGAAAATATCCAGCAGCCGGGAAAAATCCAACCGCTGGTACCCGGTCAGTGCATGGCGGAACACTTGGTAGAAGCCGGGGAGCTGGATCAGGGCATGGATGATGATGCTCCAGGCATACAGCGCATACGCCGAGCGCGGCGCCAGCGTGCTTGCCAGCCCGACCACGATCGACACCTGGATTGCCCCCGAAAGCGCCTGCCACCAGAAGAACACCTGCCCGAACTGGATGCCCTTCTTGGGATCGTGGACGCGGTACTCGGACATATATTTAATGAAAGCAATGCTCGTGCCCATGTCAAAGAACAGCCACGCCAGGTTGAAGAACTGGGTCACTCGCCCCCAGATGCCTAATGCCTGCGCCGAGGGCAGGATGTAGGTCGGCAGGATCAGGTTTTGGTAGATGATCAGCGGGATGAACAGAACCAGCCCGATGCTCAGCGCCACCAGGAAGCCGCCCAGCGGGCGGTGAAAGCCCACCTCCTCCCACTGCGTTTTTTCCTCGTGCGCCGCGAACATGCTCCGATCCGAGACGAGTTTGTCCAGTTCCTCGGGATGCTTCAGGCTGTAGCGTCGCACCAGGAAGAACACCCCAAAAACTGTCATCAGGATCAGCCCCATCACTCCCAGCAGCAGGTTGCGTTCCGATGAATGCGGCACCGGGGAGGCCGGGTAATCCGCAAAGGTTTGCGGTGTCCGTCCGGCGGCGCGTTCGACCAGGTGGTAGACCAGGTAGTTAAAATACGCCCATTCCTGGATCTGCGGGTTGATCTCTTCGCCCAGGAAGGCATTGAAGAGATAGACTTTCCCCTGCCTCGCCGACCACAGCATCCATTCGCCATCCTCGTAAGCTGTGACCAGCGGCTGCACCGCCGAGACGACCGTCATCACCTCGAAGCGGTCGCGCACCTGCGGAGCCCCGTTCCAGATGATATCGTTGACCAGCGGATCGTCGATCTCGATCTCCGTCAGGCTGACCGCATCCGTGCGCGCCGTCAGCGTGACCGGGATGCCGGTCGCCGCTTCCACCTCTGTGCCCGTCATCCCTGCACCCAGGAAGAGCACCAGCCCCGCCCCGCGTTCCACCTGGGCTGCCACCAGCCCCGGGTCGGAGATCACTCCGTTCAACACCAGCACATCGGCTTCCGCCGGGTCCTCCACGAAGAGATACCCTGCAAGTTCCAGCGCCGTGCGCAGGCTTCCCTCTTCTCCCTCATAATAGACGTGCAGGGGAGCCGCCGCCCCTGCGGGGATGGTCAGGCAGAAACATAGAACGATGGTGACGAGCAGGACGATCTTGCGCATGTTAAGCCTCTTTCCCTGGATGATTTTTTCGATCAGTCTTCGAATCCGTTCTCGCGGATCACTTGGGCGAACCACCTGCCGCTGTCCTTCACCGTGCGTTGCTGGGTCTTGAAGTCCACGTACACCAGCCCGAAGCGCTGCCCGTACCCCAGCGCCCATTCAAAATTGTCCATGAATGACCAGTGGAAATATCCCTTCACCGGCACACCGTCCTGGATGGCGCGCTGCACCTGGCGGAGATGGTTCTTCAGGTAGCGGATACGCCGCTCGTCGCGCACGCGCCCATCAATATCCACCCCGTCCGGTACCGGGATGCCGTTCTCGGTGACCATCATCTCGCATTTCGGCTGGTAGTCGTTCTGGATGCGCACCAGCAGGGCGTGCAGCCCTTCGGGGAAGATCTCCCACATGCCGGAGTATTCGTTGCCCTCCGGGTGCACCTCTTCCGCCTGCAGGATCGGCACCCTGGCGGCATGCTTGACCACCGCCCGGGAGTAGTAGTTCACCCCCAGCAGGTCCAGGCCCCGGATCTTCTCCAGGTCGCCAGCTTTGATCACCCCGCCGAGGAACGGTTGTACGACCTTGAACTCCTCCAGCGGAGTGCTGCCTTTCAACAACGGGTCGAGCACGAACCGGTTCATCACCGCATCCAGCCGCGCGGCTGCTTCCCGGTCCTTCCTGGAATCGCTTGCCGGGAAGACCGGGCTCAGGTTCAGCGTGATCCCCACCTTGATCGCCTTTTTCGCCTCCGCCCGGATCGCCTCTCGCGCCAGCCCGTGGGAGAGCAGCAGGTGATGCGCCGCCCGCACTGCCGCCCCCAGGTCACGACTCCCCGGGGCATGCTCCCCCTGGAAGTGTCCGGCGAAGGCCGCCACCCAGGGTTCGTTGTGCGTGAAGATCACCTTCAACCGGTCACCGAAATGCCGCGTCACCACGCCCGCGTACTCAGCGAAAGCCAGCGCCGTCTCGCGCTTCGTCCAGCCGCCCTTGTCCTGCATTGCTTGCGGCAGGTCCCAGTGGAACAGGCAGAGATACGGTTCGATCTTGTGTTTCAACAGGCTGTCGATCAGCCGGTCATAGAAGGCGATCCCCTTCGGGTTCACCTTCCCGCCTCCCTCCGGCAGGATGCGCGTCCACGCCGTGGAAAAGCGGTAATGGCGCAGCCCCAGTGCTTCCATCAATCTCACATCCTCCTCGTAGCGGTGGTAGTGGTCGATGGACACATCCCCGTTCTCATTGTTACGTATCTTGCCCGGAATGTGCGCAAAGGTATCCCAGATGGACACCCCTTTGCCGTCTTCGTTCCATGCCCCTTCGATCTGGTACGCCGACGAGGCGATCCCCCAGGCGAACTCTTGCGGAAAGGTGACCTTTGGCATCGGACCTCCGTTGACTTTCATTTCTCCAGCAGCGCCTGCCAGGCTTTTTTCATCCCGCTCAAACTGCCCGCCAGCATGGCGATGCCGATGATCAGTGCCGAGAACGGGCTGAACAGGAACAGGAAGGCCATTTTGAAATATGGTGCCACCGCGGGCTGCAGCGCCTGCAGGGGATCGGTGCCCCGGTTGATCACCGGCAGGAAGTACCAGGTCAGGTCCCGGGGGAATCCTTCTGTCCACCCCGCGATGAAGGCGTACAGCCCGTACCCCGTCAGCAGCACCCCGGCGGTGAAAAAGAACAGCGCCATCCCGGTCAAAAGCGGGAATTGGCGCTGGATGATCTTCCTGCCGTGTTCTTCCTGGATCAGGGACAGCCGTGCCTCCACTTCCCCCCACGGCAGGCGGGTCATTTCACATATATCCATGACCAGCTCATCATGGTCGCCTCCCTTTGCCAGCCGGTCGACGATGGCGGCTTCGATCTAGGGGTTGAATCCGGAGGTTCCCATGCCCCTGATTATAGCATCCCGCGTTCTTCCGGAATAGCATCCCCGAACGGGGATAATGGCATCCCGTGTTGTAGGGGCGATTCACGGATCGCCCAACCCGCCGCCCGCCCTCCCCTTGGTGTTACAATCGACCTGTCTTGGAGGATAAATGAGCTCTTCGCAACTCCGTCTCCGCTACTGGCGCATCATGGCCATCTTCGCCAATGCCACCCTGGTCTTCATCCTGTGGGAGATCATCCTCTTCCGCCTCGGCTTCCGCCGCCTGGTCCGCCGCACCCGCTCCGCCCGCTACCAGCGCGTCGCCGTCCGTTTCCGCCAACTGGCGGTGCGCATGGGTGGCGTGATGATCAAGGTCGGACAGTTCCTCTCCTCCCGCCTCGACGTCCTGCCCCCCGAGATCACCCTGGAACTCTCCGGTCTGCAGGACGAGGTCCCCGCCGAAGACTTTACCCACATCCGCCGATTGGCGGAGGCGGAACTCGGCGCCCCTCTGGAGGAAAAATTTGCCTCTTTCGACGAGACTCCCCTCGCCGCTGCCTCCCTCGGGCAGGTCCACCGTGCCCGCCTGCTCTCTGCCGATCAGGAGTCTGGTTTTTCCGCCGTGGTCGTCAAGGTCCAGCGTCCCCATATCGATCAGTTGATCGAGGTCGATCTCTCCGCCCTGCGCCGCGTGGGCGGTTGGCTCCAGCGCTACAAGCCTGTCTCTCGCCGGGTCAACGTCCCCGCCCTGGTCGCCGAGTTCTCCACCATCACCCGCGCCGAGATCGACTATCTTGCCGAAGGCGGCAATGCCGAACGGTTTGCCGAGAACTTCAAGGACTTCCCCCGCGTCCACGTCCCCCGCCTCGTCAGCAGTCTCACCACCCGCCGTGTACTGGTCCTGGAGGATGTCTTTGCCATCAAGATCACTGATTATGAGGCCATCACCGCCGCCGGCATCGACCGTGCCGAGGTCGCCTCCGAACTGCTCGATACCTACCTGAAGCAGATCTTCGAGGATGGTTTCTTCCACGCCGATCCCCACCCCGGCAATCTTTTCATCACCCCCTCCCCGGGTGGGGAAGGCGCACCTGCATGGCGGCTCACCTTCGTGGATTTTGGCATGGTCGGGCATGTCCCTGATACCCTGCGCCTGGGTTTGCGCGAAATGCTCGTCAGCATCGGCACCCGCGACGCCGCTCGTCTGGTACGCTGTTACCAGTCGCTTGACATCCTCCTTCCCAATGCCGACCTGAAGCTCATCGAGCAGGCCGAGACCGAACTCTTCGATTTGTTCTGGGGCAAGTCCATGCGCGAACTGCGCCAGATCCACCATGCAGAAATGTTCCGCTTTGCCGAAAAGTTCCGCGAGTTGATGTTCGAACTGCCCTTCCAGTTGCCGCAGGACTTGCTCATGCTCGGGCGTACCGTCGCCATCCTGTCCGGTATGTGCACTGGTCTCAACCCGGATTTCAACCTCTGGGCCACCCTCGCCCCCTATGCCACCAGGCTGGTCTCCGAGGAGGCCGGTTCCAACTGGCGACTCTGGATGGACGAGATTGGCACGGTCCTCAAGGACCTCGTCGCCCTTCCATCGCAGGCGGGTCGTGTGCTTGCCCTCGTCGAGCGCGGCGGGCTGGTCGTCCAGGCGCCTTCCGTCAACCGCCAGGTCGCCTCCTTGGAGCGCTCGGTCGACCGCCTGGCGGGCAGCGTGGTCTTTGCTGCCCTGCTCCTCGGTGGCGTGCTGCTCTTTTCCTCCGGTGCGCGCCTCTTCGCCTTTTCCCTTTTTGGCGCTGCCGCCCTGATCTTGCTCTGGATGCTGTTCTTCCATCGTGGCGGTCCGCCTCGTTTCCACCCATAACAACAAAATCGCCCCGTGATGAACGGGGCGGTTCTTTCTCTCTTGAATTAATTTACGGCTACTTCTCGCTCATTTTTTCCAGCGAGGCATCGATCATGCTCCGCCATGCCAGCAGCATCTCCTTGCGTGCCTTGCGGTGATGCTCCCGGAACTCCGGTGGGAAAAAGCCCTCGATGCTCTTGTGGAACTCTTCCCTCGCCGCACGGTAGTGCGCGCGTGTCTCGTCGGGAATCCTGCCCTCGAACGGCTTGCTGGTTTTGGTATTCTTCTCAGTCATGGGACGCTCCTTTCTGACCTGCCAAAATTATAGCGCGGAGTGGCTGGGGAGGCAATGGTTGATGGGAACCGCAACACGCTTTTCACAAAGTAAGATTCAACCACCAAACCTAACCATATTTATGCAATTAATTGCTCCAGGCGGCGTCCCTGCGTAGCGCCCTGAAAGTGCGCCGCCGGATGGAGTGCTTAATCAAAATCCCGGTGTCTTTGAAATACCCAGGAAACCTCTTCCCGCGCCTCCTCGCCTCCCATTTTGCCCTCTTTTTCACCCTCACCCTGCCATTTCCCCAAGATTTCCCATGGTCAACCCTCTTTTCTGCTCCACTAATCCCCTTTTTTCCTTCCACCAGGCCAAAACCATGCCAAATGAGGATACTCGTTCATACTCGTTCTTCATGTCGCTCGCGGCACCTTCCCACAAATTCCGATCCATAAGCATTTGGGGGAAGGCTGGGATGGGGGCTCTTCCTCACCAGGCAAAAAACTTGCCAGAAAGGAATCCCCGTTCCTCTCCATTCCTCATGTCGCGCGCCTCGTGTCCCGGGATCCGCATTTGGGAGAAAGCTGGGTCGCTCAGCACAATGTCTCCGCAGGAGATATCAAACCCGCAGAGTACCCGCGAAGACAGGATGGGGGTTCGATCATCATTGGCTTCAACGCGTCCAATCCTCACAGCCGCGTAGCACCTCCCCGGCAACTGGCAACTGGCGATCCAGAAGGACCCTCATTTGAACCTCCGTCCCTCCTCGCCTCCATCCCCTCCCCTCGCAAGCGGGTATAATCGACCCATGACCGATCCCACCAAACGCCTCCTCGACCCGGAACCCAAGCCTGATGACCGCCTGGACACCACCCTGCGCCCCCAACTGCTTTCCGATCTCATCGGGCAGGAGCAGGTCAAGGAGAACCTCGCCATCCTCATCGCCGCTTCCCGCCAGCGCAAGGAAGCTCTCGACCATGTCCTCTTCTATGGTCCCCCCGGCCTGGGCAAGACCACCCTCGCCCACGTCGTCGCCAACGAGATGGGCGTCAACATCAAGGTCACCTCTGGTCCCGCCATCGAACGAGCTGGTGACCTGGCTGCCATCCTCACCAACCTGCGCGCCGGGGATGTTCTTTTCATCGACGAGGTTCACCGCCTGGGCAAGGCCGTCGAAGAGGTGCTCTACCCGGCGATGGAGGATTACGCCCTCGACATCATCATCGGAAAGGGTCCCTCCGCCCGCTCCATTCGCCTGAAACTCCCCCGCTTCACCGTTGTCGGCGCCACCACCCGCCTGGCGCTCATGACCGCCCCCCTGCGCGCCCGCTTTGGCGCCGTGTACCGCCTCGATTACTATGAGATCAGCGCCATGCAGGCCATCGTCCGCCGTGCCGCCGATAAACTGAAGGTCGAGACCGAGGATGGCGGTGTGGAGGAGATCGCCCGCCGGGCTCGCGGTACCCCCCGCGTCGCCCTGCGCCTCCTGCGCCGCGTCCGTGACTATGCCCAGGTGCGCGCCTCTGGCGTGGTCACCCGCCTCGTCGCCCGTGAAGCCCTCGACCTGCTCCAGGTCGATCCTCTCGGGCTGGACGATGTCGACCGCCGTGTGCTCAAGACGGTCATCCTCAAGTACAACGGCGGTCCGGTGGGGCTGAACACCATCGCCGCGGCCATCAGCGAGGAACCTGAGACCATCATGGAGGTTGTCGAGCCATACCTGCTCCAACTCGGTTTCCTCGACCGCACCCCGCAGGGACGCGTTGCCACCCGGGCAGCCTATGAACACCTGGGGGTGGAGTACAACGAGCAGACCCAGCCGCGCTTGTTGTGAGGCAGGTCTGGCATGAAGACCTCTGATTTCGACTATCCCCTGCCCCCGGAGTTGATCGCCCAGTCGCCCCTCGAGCCGCGCGATTCTTCCCGCCTGCTGGTTTTCCACCGATACAGTGGCAGCCTGGAACACGTCACCTTCCATGATCTTGGGCGGTTTCTCAACCCCGGTGACCTGCTCGTGCTCAACCAGACGCGCGTCATCCCGGCGCGCTTGTTTGCCCGCAAGCCCACCGGCGGGCGCGTCGAACTCCTGCTCCTGCGCCGCCTCGACCTGCTCACCTGGGAAGCGCTGGCAGGCGGGAAGGGGGTTCAGCCCGGCAGGCATCTCCAGGTGGAGGGCGGTCCGCAGGTGGAGGTCATCCAGTCTCTGGAAGGCTCCCGCCGCCTGCTGCGCTTTGCCGAACCGCTCGAGCCGTTCCTTGCCCAGGCCGGCAACGTCCCCCTCCCTCCCTACATCCATGAAAAACTGGCCGACCCCGAGCGTTACCAGACCGTCTATGCCCGTCAGCCTGGTTCTGCCGCAGCCCCCACCGCCGGACTGCACTTCACCCCGCGTCTGTTGTATGAATTGCAGGCGCAGGGCGTGCTTCTGGCGTACCTGACCCTGCATGTCGGTCTGGATACCTTCGCCCCGGTCACCGAAGAAGACCCCCTCAGCCATCTCATCCACACCGAGTGGTGTGAACTCCCCGCCTCCACCGCCGACCAGATCAACCAGGTGCGCCGCTCCGGGGGCAGGGTGGTTGCCGTGGGCACCACCTCCGTGCGCACGCTGGAAAGCGCCGCGCAGCACGCCCACCTCCGCGAGCGGGCGGACCCGCTCTTGCCCTTCACCGGCGATACTGCCCTTTTCATCACCCCGGGCTATCCGTTCCGGCTGGTGGATGCCATGCTCACCAATTTCCACCTGCCTCGCTCCACCCTGCTCATGCTCGTCAGTGCTTTTGCCGGGCGCGAAAGGGTGCTGGACGCCTACGCCCTCGCTGCCCGCCAGGGCTACCGCTTCTATTCCTTTGGCGATGCCATGCTGATCCTATGACCACATTGCTCTATTTCGATGACCCCCTCTGCTTGGAATTCACTGCCGATGTGCGCACGGTCTCTGCCCTGCCGGATGGCAGGCTGGCTGCCAGGCTGCCTGCAACCTGGTTCTACCCCACCAGCGGCGGGCAGGAGCACGATACCGGTACCATCGGCCCGGCGCAGGTGGTCGATGTCATCAAGCAGGGCGAAGAGGTGCTCCATGTGCTCGACCGCCCGTTGGAGCCGGGCATGCATCCCGCCCGCATCGACCGCAATCGGCGCATCCGTGCCATGCAGCACCACACCGCTCAGCACCTGCTCAGCGCCGTCTACCTCGACCTGCTCGGTCTGGCTTCGCTCTCCGCCAACATTAACACCTTCACCCCTTCCACGCTCGACCTGGCTGCGGAGGATCTCTCCTTGCCGGACCAGGCGCGGGTGGAAGCCAGAGTGAATGAACTCATCTTCGAGAACCACCCCGTGCGCACCTATTTCATCACCGATGCCGAAGTGCCCTCCATCCCCTTCCGCCGGGCGCCCAAAGTCACCGGGCGCATCCGCGTCGTCAAGATCGCAGGCGTTGATTACACTCCTTGCGGTGGCACCCATTGCTTGCAAACCGGCAGCATCGGTCTGCTCAAGGTCCTGCGCAGCGAGCATATCAACCACAAGTTCCGCCTCCATTTTGTTGCCGGCTTGCAGGCGCTGGAGACCTTTACAAACTTCCAGGATGCCGTCCTGCAGGCCTCCCTTCTGCTCAACTCCAACCCCGAAAAACTGCCTGCGGCGGTCAGCCGGCTGACGGAACAGGCTGTCCGCATGCACATGGAACTGGATGCCTGTAAAGGCGAACTTCAATCCATCGAGGTTAGCCGGTTGATCACTTCAGCAGAAAAAGTGGGCCGCCTCCGTCGGGTCACCCATCTGTACCGCGGCACCTCCGCGGCAGAATTGCGCACCCTGGCAGGCAGCCTCGCCGCGGTGAAGGATGTGGTTGCCGTCCTGGCGTCTTATCAGGATGGGAAGCTGACCATGATCGCCGCCTGCTCCTCCGGCTGCGGGGTGGACGCCCGCCAGTTATTGACCCGTCACCTGGCGCCCCTCGGCTGTCGCGGCGGAGGCGATGCCACCCTGGCGCAGGGCGGTGGACCCGTGGACGAGTCTGCCCTGCCCGGGTTATTTGCGGAGACCAGCAAATGGATCCTCTCGCCGGACTGAACGCGACGGTGCTTGCCTGCCGACTGTGCCCCCGCCTGGTTGCCTGGCGCGAGCAGGTCGCCCGCGAGAAGCGCCGCCTCTACCGCGCCCAGGAATACTGGGGCAAGCCTGTTCCCGGGTTTGGCGATCCCCACGCCAGGGTCTTTGTGGTTGGCCTCGCTCCCGGCGCCCACGGCTCGAACCGCACCGGGCGCCAGTTCACCGGCGATGCCTCGGGCGATTTCCTCTACCCGGCTCTCCACCGCTTCGGCTTTGCCTCCCAACCAGCCTCGGTTTCCCGTGACGATGGCATGCTGCTTACGGATCTATATACTGCCCCGGTCTGCCGCTGCGCTCCGCCCGACAACCGCCCCACCCCCTCCGAGATCGCCAACTGCCAGCCCTATCTCCTCCGCGAGATCGAGTTGATCCAGCCAAAGGTCTTTGTCGCCCTGGGGCGCATCGCCTTCGAGAGCCTCCTGCGCATCCACGTCCTCCCTCTCAAAGCCCTGGCGTTTACCCATCATGCCATCCATCCGCTGCCAGGCGGGCGCTGGCTGGTGTGTTCCTACCACCCCAGCCGCCAGAACACCCAGACCGGTCGCCTGACCGAAGCCATGTTCGACGAGGTTTGGCAGACGGCGCGCCGCCTGCTGAACGCTTGATGTCCTGTATTATATTGATATAAGGGTACCTTTGCATGCATACAACCTTTGGTCCGCTCGCTCTGCTGGGTTCCGGGGAGACTTCCCTGGCGGGAGGCCGCCTGTTCGAAACGCTTGCCCGTCGCCTGCCGCAGCCGCTGCGTATCGCCATCCTGGAAACACCCGCAGGCTTCGAATTGAATTCCCCCCAGGTGGCTGCCCGCGTGGGCGATTTCCTGAAGACTCGCCTGCAGAACTTCGACCCTGTGGTCGAGATCGTCCCCGCCCGCAAGCGCGGCACCCCCTTCAGCCCGGAAGAGGCTTCCATTCTCTCCCCCCTACTGCATGCCAACCTGGTTTTCATGGGACCCGGTTCACCCACCTATGCGGTGCGCCAGTTGCGCGGTAGCCTGGCCTGGGACCTTGTCCGCTTGCGCCATCGCCTGGGGGCAGCCCTGGTCTTTGCCAGCGCCGCGACTCTGGCGGTTGGCGCCCGCGTGGTGCCGGTGTATGAGATCTATAAGGTCGGCGAGGATGTTTCTGCACCAGCCGGTCTGGAATTCTTTGCCGATTTCGGGCTCTCCCTTTCCTGTGTTCCCCATTGGAACAACACCGATGGTGGTGCCGAGGTGGATACCAGCCGCTGTTTCATCGGCATTGAGCGCTTCAAGCAATGGCAGGCTTTGCTCCCGCCCGGGCATCACACCCTGGGTTTGGATGAGCATACCGGCGTGATCCTGGATTTTGCCTCCGGGGAGTGTACCGTCAGCGGGGTGAGTTCCGTAACTCTCCTGGCTGGAGGTCACGCCGATGTGCACCCCACCGGAGATGTTTTCCCTGTCAGCGCTCTCGGCACGGTGCGTTGCCCACAGACGATCCAGGAAGGTCTGCCCCCTGCGGTCTGGGATATGGCAGAGCATCTGGATGCTCATCACGCTGTTGCCGAGGCCCCCGCGGAGGTGTTTCGCCTGCTCGCTGCCCGCCAACAGGCGCGCCAGGACCGGGATTGGGCTGCCTCCGATTCTCTACGCCTCCAGATGGCCGCCCTCGGTTGGGCTGTCCAGGATTCAGCGGATGGACAGATACTGGTGCGTTGTTAATCCAGCCAGGCAGCAGTCAACCATCGGGTAGAATCGAATTAGCAAGGAGTACCATATGCGTGCAGTGGATATCATCATTAAGAAACGCGAGAATCAGGAACTCAGCCGAGAAGAGATCGAGTTCTTCATCCAGGGTTTCACCTCCGGCGAGGTCCCCGATTACCAGGCGGCTGCCTGGGCCATGGCAGTTCTGCTCAATGGGATGAACGCCCGTGAAACGACCGACCTGACCATGGCGATCGCCTATTCGGGCAGCATCCTCGACCTTTCCGACGTGGTGGATATTGCCGTGGACAAGCATTCCTCCGGTGGGGTTGGCGATAAGACCACCTTGGTCGTCCTGCCCGTGGCGGCAGCATGCGGGCTTCCGGTGGGTAAGATGTCGGGGCGCGGCCTCGGCTTCAGCGGCGGTACCCTCGACAAGATGGAATCCATTCCCGGCTACCGCTGTGACCTTTCCACCGATGAGTTCAAGCAGCAACTGGGGCGCATTGGCCTCGTCCTTACCGGGCAGAGCCTGGACCTGGCTCCCGCGGATGGAAAACTGTATGCCCTGCGGGACGTGACCGGCACGGTGCAGTCCATTCCCCTGATCGCCTCCTCCATCATGAGCAAGAAGATCGCCGCCGGTGCCCAGTCCATCCTGCTGGATGTCAAGGTCGGGCTGGGGGCTTTCATGCAAACCCTGGACGAGGCGCGCCAGCTTGCCAACCTCATGGTTGACATTGGAAATCTCGCTGGAAGCCAGGTGACTGCCCTGCTTTCGGGTATGGATCAACCCCTCGGTCATGCCGTGGGAAATTCCCTGGAGGTGATCGAAGCGCTGGATACCTTGCGCGGGGCTGGTCCGCAGGACTTCTGCGAACACTGCCTGCATGTCGCCGCACACCTGTTGCTGGTGGGCCACCGCGCGGCCGATCTATCTGTTGCACGGGTATTGGCGGAAAATGCGCTCGCCTCCGGTGCGGCTTTGAAGTGTTTCCGCCTGTTGGTGCAAGCTCAGGGAGGCGATCCCTCCTATGTTGATGATCCACAGAAATTTCCACGTGCCGATTTTGTTGAAGCAGTCTCCGCTGCCCGGAGTGGTTTCATCTCCCGTGTGCATGCCCGTCTGGTCGGTGAGGCAGCCGTGACCCTGGGCGCAGGTCGTGCCCGTAAGACGGACCTTATTGACCATGCAGTCGGTCTGGTCGTTCATTGCAAGGTTGGCGACTTCATAAAACAGGGACAGCCGCTGTTCACCATTCACGCCAATAACCAGGCGTCCTTGCCGGTGGTTCGCCAGGCTGTTCTGGATGCGATCGGGTGGAGCGAAGCGCCCACCGCCGCGTTGCCCTTGTTCTTTGAATGACCGGGCTCCTCGTACCCTTCAGATGTCCTGAATCAGCATCCCCTGAAGAGTACACAAAATATGATTGCGTAATCTCCCGGTTTGGTGCATAATTACCACAGGAGTATGCCATGGCAAAAATATCCCTGCGTGATTACAACCGCGAAATAGAAAGATTGATCGAAGGCGGTCAACTGGAAGAGGCTGTCGCCCATTGCCAGCACATCCTGAAGACCTTTTCGATGCATATCGAGACCTACCGGCTGCTTGGCAAGGCCTTCCTGGAAGGGCGCCGCTTCACTGACGCTGCTGATATCTTCCAAAGGGTGCTGAACGCGGTCCCGGATGACTTTGTCTCCCATGTGGGGATGAGTATCATTTATGACGACGAAGGCAGGCTGGATGAAGCCATCTGGCACATGGAACGCGCCTTCGAGGTCCAACCGTCCAATCCAGCCATCCAGGGGGAACTCCGCCGCCTGTATGGTCGCCGGGATGGCGTCGAGCCTCCCAAGATCCGCTTGAGCCGCGATGCCCTGGCCAATATGTATGCCCAGGGTGAGCTCTACAACCAGGCCATCGCCGAGATCCGTTCTGTTCTGGCGGAGGAACCTTCCCGCCCTGACCTTCAGGTGATGCTTACCCGTGCGTACCTCCAGGCTGGGCAGAAGGTTGAAGCCGCCGAGATGGCCAACCAGTTGCTCAAGAAATATCCCTACTGCGTGGACGCCCTGCGTGTTCTCGTTGAAGTATTGCCTGGTTCCTCACGCGCAGAAAATACCCAGGTTTATCGCCAGCGCCTGCGCCTGCTTGATCCCTACTCTTCCTTTGTCTCTGGTTCGGTTTTCGCTTCGGATAAGGTGACCGACTCAGCAGTGAACCTGGAGCGGCTGGAGTACATGCCAGGCGTGCGCAGCACGCCTTCCCAGCCTTCCTGGGCTGCCTCGCTGGGGGTTAAGCTTGATGATGACAGGAAAGAGATCCCAACTCCCGCGTGGTTGAACTCAGGTGAGGAAGAAACACCGCTTGGATCCGAGACCCCTGGATCCGGTCCTGTTGTCCAGGGGGCAGAAGCGATTCCCGATTTCCTGCGCGCAGCAGGCTGGACGGGTGCGGAGGATCAATCAAGCAGTGCCGCGCTCGATTTTGGCGAGGAGCAATTACCTGTTGAAGAGATCGCTAAGGGAGAAATGCCTGACTGGTTGAAATCCCAAGCCCCTGCAGGACTCTCGGACCAGCAGCCTGCGGCAGACCTTGCGGACGATGCTGATCTGCCGAATTGGTTGAACGGCCTGGACGTCGCTGCAGGCGTTGCCACGGTTTTGGGCGATACCGAACCCGGAAAGCCGGTGGCTTCCACGGATAAAACATCCACCATTTTACCGGAAACTCCCCTGCCTGACCTCTCTGCATCGGAACCTGCTGTGGAGATGCCTGTTTCCAGTGAGGTGATCCCGGACTGGCTCTCGGGCTTGGATACCGCACCTGAAGCAACAGCCTCCGAACCCTTTCCGGATACCCCCTTGGCCGATCTCTCCGCGGCAGAATCTTCCATGGATGTACCTGCCTCTGCGGAGGCGATCCCGGATTGGCTCTCGGGCCTGGATGCCGCACCAGAGACAGCAATCTCCGAACCCTTCCCGGATCTTCCCTTGGCCGATCTCTCCGCGTCAGCACCTTCCACGGATGTGCCTGCCTCCGCGGAGGCGATCCCGGATTGGCTCTCAAGCCTGGATGCTGCACCTGAAACAACGGCCCCCGAACCCTTCCCTGACCTCTCTGTGGAACAGACTCCCGACGAAACTGTCGCGGTGCATGGTGATATCCCGGATTGGCTTACAGGCTTGGGCATCTCTGCAGGCGCAGCCGCGCTGGCTGGATCCATCCCCGGGAATGAACCTGCTTCACAAGACTCCCCTGAACTCGGAAAAGGACTCGTGACCCCTCCTCCCCCTGCAGAAACCGGGGAAGTACGCCCTCTGGGCATTGAAGATGACACCATGGCCTGGTTGGAAGGTCTGGCTGCCCGGCAGGGTGCCAGTGAAGAGGAACTGCTGACCAAACCTGAAGACCGCTCTGTGGAAATGCCTGATTGGTTGAAAGGCTCCACTGCCATTGAACCTGCGGAAGGCGAGCTCCCGCCCCAAAGCTCCCGGATATCTTGGGATGCAGGGGAAGCACCTTCCTCGGCAGGTGCTCACCTGGACCCGCTGGAGACAAAACCCTTGCCTGAGATGCAAGGAATTTCCCATATCCATGAAGTCTTCCCTGCCGAAGATTCGGTTGTCTCGATCCCCGCGCCAGAACAACCGCAAGGGCAGGAACTGGAACTTACGGTGGATGGGCTGGCTTCCACGGAAGGACCTTCCAGTAGCCCTCTGGGGATTGAAATGCCTGATTGGCTGGAGGAAACACCTCAAGACCAACCAGCCATCACCACAGCGGCCGGGGGGATCGAGATCCCTGATTGGCTTGCCTCCCAGGAGACTGCCCCCGCATCTGCAGCGGAGTCCCTCCCCGGGGAAGGATCCGCGCTACCTGCCGTTCCTGGAACTGAAGCAACCCGCCCGTTGGGGATCGAAGACGATACCATGGCCTGGCTGGAAGGCCTGGCCGCCCGGCAGGGTGCCAGCGAGGAAGAGTTGCTGACCAGACCGGAGGACCGCTCGGTGGAGATCCCGGAGTGGCTGAAGCAGCCTTCCCAGGCTCCTGGGCATGAGCAGGATCTTTCCAGCCAGCCGGAAGCAGCCGGGTTGGTTGAGCCGCCTGTTGTTCAGGCAGAGGCAGCCACCCCCAAGCCTTTGCCACAACCACCGGTACAGGATCAGCCTGCCGCGGTCGCCCAGGAAGATGTCACCATCACCACCTGGTTGAAGACCCTGGATGAATCTGGCGCTGCCGCCGATATCCCGCCTGCTCCGCCCCCCGTGGAGCCGTCTGCTCTTGCACAAGAGGATGTGCCAGATTGGTTGAAGGATTTTGAGCAGAAATCCATCCAGCCGGTCGCTGTCCCGGATGAAGAACCTACCCCGATGGAGGAAGAACATCCGGTGCCATCAACTGGCGACCTGCCCGATTGGCTGCTCCAGCCATCCGAACCGGATCTTCAGGAGATTGCTCCCCAGCCACAACAGGCCGCAGTAGATCTCCCTGGCTGGGTTGCTGAAGAAACAGAGCAACCAGTTCAGGCTGCTCCTACCGCTCCGGATGAATGGGTGCCGGTGGAGGCCGCGGCAGAAACCGCCATTTCACCTGAACCGCAGGCCCCTGCTCCGGAAGTGATTGATACTCAAGTCACCGTGAAACAACGCCTCAAGGGGACCGGTATGCTTTCCCCGATTCCTGCATTGGACAAGGATGCGCAGGTTCTCTCCACTGCCCAGAAGATGCTGGAGAGCGGTCAACTGAATGAAGCGATGAAGGAGTATACCCGCCTGATCCGCAAAGGGCGCTTGCTGGAAGAGGTCATCCACGATATCCGCGAAGCTATCTATCGCTACCCGGTGGATATCATCATCTGGCAATCCCTTGGCGATGCCTACATGCGCGCCAACCGCCTGCAGGATGCGCTCGATGCCTATACCAAGGCGGAGGAATTACTTCGCTGACCGGAAGAACGCCAGCCTCTGCAAAGAGGCTGGTTTTTTGAAAGGGTGATTGGTGGTGGGTGTGTCGGGAGAACTGGCCGTCCTCCTGTTCATCCCTCAGGATGAAGCATGGCAGGGATAGGATTTTTCGATATAATACCTGTATGCCCAGCGTGAAGATCCCCAATCCACTGCGCCCCTATGTGGGCGGACAAGCCGAAGTCTTGGTGCAAGGTGCGACTGCCGGTGCCGTTTTGGATGATCTGCTGCTCCAATACCCGGCCTTCCGTCCTCAGCTCTGCAAGGAGGACGGTTCCTTGCGTGCTTTCGTCAACCTATTCTTGGGGAAGGAGAACATCCGCGATCTGCAGGGATTGGATACCCTTCTGGATTCGGATGATATTCTCAACCTGGTTCCCTCCATAGCTGGTGGTTGAAATGCTTCCAGATCTGTCCCGAGAAGAGATCCTGCGCTATTCACGCCACCTTCTGGTTCCTGAAGTGGGGCTGGAAGGTCAACGCAAGATGAAGGCTGCCTCGGTTCTTATCATTGGCCTCGGAGGGCTTGGTTCCCCCGCCGCTCTATACCTGGCTGCTGCCGGCGTGGGTCATATCGGCTTGGTGGATTACGATGTGGTCGACACGAGCAATTTGCAGCGCCAGGTGGTGCATGGTTCCGCCATGATCGGCAAGCGCAAGGTTGATTCTGCCCGCCAACGCCTGTGCGACCTCAATCCTGCCATCCAGGTGGACGCCTTTGATGAGCCATTCACCTCGGCGAATGCCATGCGTATTGCTGGATCATACGATGTGATCCTGGATGGGACGGATAACTTCCCAACCCGCTACCTGAGCAATGACCTGTGTGTTTTGACCGGAAAGCCAAATGTGTACGGGGCGGTCTTTCGGTTTGATGGCCAGGTCAGCGTTTTTGATGCCCGTTATGGCCCGTGTTACCGCTGCCTGTTCCCTGAGCCTCCCCCCCCAGGGCTTGTCCCCTCCTGCGCAGATGCGGGTGTGCTGGGTATCCTGCCCGGGACGATCGGCACACTTCAGGCAACCGAGGTGCTCAAACTGATCCTGGGGGTCGGTACGCCATTGATCGGGCGCCTGTTACTCTATAATGCTCTCGACCTGTCCTTTGAGACTATCAATCTTAAAAAGAACCCCAGGTGCAAGGCTTGCGGTCCCCACCCGGAAATTACTGCTCTGATCGATTACGATGCTTTCTGTGGTGTGCCAGGACGTGATCACGACACAGGTTCAGCAGGTGCAGACTGGGATATCACTGCCCGAGACCTCGATACCAGGATCAGGTCGGGGAAACCGGTCTGCCTGGTCGATGTTCGCGAGCCGCATGAATTGGTGATCTCACGACTTCCAGGTGCGCAGAACATCCCGATGGGGGAATTGGCCGGGCGGCTTTCAGAGTTGGATTCCGCTCAGGAGATCGTGTTGTTTTGCAAGGCCGGGACGCGTTCGACACGGGCACTTGAACTGCTTGTCAGCGCAGGTTTCAGAAAAGTGAGAAATCTGCGTGGAGGCATCAATGCCTGGGCGAAGGAAGTGGATCAGAATCTTCCGGTCTATTGAGTTTTCAGCGGTTGTCGTGAGTGGGAGAATTACGTCATCGAGCGCCGGTAATGTTCCAGAATCTCACAGATCACGATCTTTCCCGTGAACGTCTTCTCCGAGCAACTTGAGCTGGAACTTCTGCTGTTTCCCATCCTTGGAAACCGTGACATTTCCCTGGATTTCAACGTCTGCGCCGGCTTCGATCTGCACACCGCCGCGGATCTCGACATTGGCGTTCTTCCCAAAGATCACTTTTGCGCCTTTATTGATGATCAATTTCGGATCGCTGCGCACCACTTCGAACAGGCTGCCGCAGAACGAACACCGCACACGACCCGAAATGGCGTCAACAAAATCAGTCGAACCACACTGGGAGCACTCATAAGGTTTGATCATTTATCCACCTTGAATCCGAGTTGATTATAGTACAATCGCACACATGTTTAAAAGGACCCTGCTGGCTGTATTAGCCCATCCCGATGATGAATCCTTTGGCACTGGTGGAACCCTGGCCTTGTATGCTGCGCGCGGGGTTGATGTGTACCTGGTGTGTGCCACGCGCGGGGAGGTCGGTCAGGCTGACCCCGAGTACCTAAAGGGCTTTGCCTCAATCGGAGAAATGCGCGCGGCGGAACTACGCTGTGCAGCCGGTGTGCTGGGTTTGAAGGGAGTTTATTTTCTCGGCTACCGCGATTCGGGCATGCCTGGGACTGTTGATAACCAGCACCCGGATGCCCAGGTCAGCCACCCTGTCGAGGAAGTGGCGGGAAAGGTGGTGAAATATATCCGGGAGTTGAAACCGGATGTTGTCATCACTTTTGATCCCATTGGAGGATATCGTCACCCCGATCATATCCATATCCAGCAGGCGACCACGCTGGCTTTTCAGCATGCAAACGACAGCGCATTTTTCCCCGCAGCAGGCGCTTCTTTTTCGTCATCGGCATTGTATTATCACACTTTCCCACACGGTTTTTTAAAGGTGGCCGTAATCCTGCTGCGAATTTTAGGGAAGGATCCACGCACCTTCGGACAAAATGGCGATATTGACCTCGCTTCCATCGCAGAAGTGGATTTTCCCACCCATGCGCGCATCAATATCCGCTCAGTGATGGATAAGAAGGAAGCAGCAAGCGCTTGCCATTCCAGCCAGGGCGGTGGACAGCCCAGCCGAGGCGTGATGGGTTGGTTTCGAGTATTGTTTGGAAGCACAGAAACGTATATGCGTGCCTATCCACCGGTAAAAAAGGGCGCTAGAGTCACTAAGGATTTGTTCAATTTTTAGGCACACAGACAGGATTAATTTCCATTTCGTCAGTATATCGCCTGGCAAAGGAAAAAACACCTTGGTTCAGCGTCTGTGAAGAATGGCGGGATGACCTGATAGAATCTATCGAAATTTTGCGAGCCGGATGCGCGACACAATCTTATACCACCAGGACTTGGCATGATCGAAACTACCTCCAAAAAACAGCAATGGTTTGACTTCAAGCGACTTCTCGCATTCCTGCTTCACCCGCGCCAGGAATTCGGCACTCTTGCCGGACAGCGAATCGCAGCCTGGCTGCCCCCCATGGTTTTCCTCAGTGTATGTTCACTACTAACCGTGCTGGTGTCGGGCTTCCTGCGCACCCGGGCTGCGGCCATGGGGGAAATCACCCTGCCAGTCGATTGGCAATGGTGGACCCCAGATATGCAGAACAATTACATGCAAGCCATGCAAGCCACCCAGGGACCAGTGTTCCTTTATATCATTCCCGCTGTCACCGGTCTGGCTGCTCTCTGGCTTGGTTGGGGACTCCTGAGCGGATTACTCCACCTGGCTTCCACCCTGCTTGGCGGGCGCGGCAGCATGACCTCTGCTTTGAACATTATGGCCTGGGCAAGCCTGCCTTTTGCCCTGCGTAATCTTTTGCGAATACTATTCATGTTGATCGCTGGGCATCCGATCGTTAGTGCAGGCCTTTCGGGCTTTGTCACTGGTTCGGAGGGAGGGGCTTTGTTTCTAGCCAACCTGCTCAAGCAGGTGGATCTATTCTTGATCTGGCGGGTGCTTCTACTCATTCTTGGATTTGCCATCGTTGACGCCCTGCCACGCGGCAAAGCGATTGTCGGCGTGGTTGTCATCGTGCTGCTTGCACTCCTGGCCCAGGCAGGCCTGGGCGCGCTCAGTTCCAGTCTGGGTGGCATGATGGTCACCCGCCCATTCATTTAAGCACCCATGGACTCTGTTCTCATCCAGATCCGCGGCCTTGAAAAACACTACCAGATGGGCGGAATCCTTGTCCGCGCCCTGGATGGTGTGTTTGTTGATATTCCCAGAAATACCTTCACGGTGGTAATGGGACCTTCGGGGTCAGGGAAAAGTACCCTGCTGCACCTGGTCGGTGGTCTTGATCGCCCTACCGCCGGACAGATAGAGTTCATGGGCCAGCGGCTGGATGAGATGGATGAAAATCAACTGGCAATCTTTCGACGCCAGGCGGTTGGGTTCATCTTCCAGTCCTTTAACCTGGTCCAAAGCATGACCGCAGCAGAAAATGTTGCCTTCCCCATGCAGTTTGCCGGTGTGCCTCCCAAAGAGCGCCTGCAGCGTTCGTTGGTTCTACTCGACCGGGTCGGATTGGCTGACCGCGCCAACCATCGCCCCAATGAACTCTCTGGCGGGCAGCAGCAGCGCGTGGCGATCGCCCGCGCTCTGGTCAACGATCCTCAACTCATCCTGGCTGATGAACCGACTGGCAACCTGGACTCCTCATCCGGGATTAGCGTCATGCAATTGTTGTCCGACCTGCATAATTCAGGACGGACCGTCCTGGTGGTTACCCATGACGCACGTATGCTGCGTTTTGCCACCCATAAAATCTATCTACTCGATGGACGCGCGGTCAGTGAGGCTGTGTACCAGCAAGCCAGCCTGGAATAAGACGACCGACTGCGCCCCTTCATGGAGAACCTATGTACCCTCGAATCAGGAACGTTTCCATTCTTGCTCTTATCCTGGTGATCTTTGCTGCCCTGGCAAATGTGCGGCCCGTGCAAGCAACGTTGGCGGTGGATGCTGTCACCCCCTCTGTGGTGGTGAATGATGTTGCCACCCAGATCACCATCTCAGGCTCAGATTTTATAGATACTGCCATTGTCCGGCTGAATGGGATCACTTTGACCAGCACGTACGTCAGTGCCACCACCCTGACAGCTGTCATCCCCCAAGCATTTGCCACCGGTACACATGACCTGGAGGTGGAGATCCCAGGGGTCGGGACTGCACTGAAGACAGGAGCTGTCAATGTTCTGGCTCCCACAGCGCCCCCAACCGCAACCGCTACCGCAACCCCCACCGCCACACCATTCCCATTCTCGCGTCCCCAGGTGGTGATCGATCATTACACGTTCTCGGTCAGTGCGATCAAGTACGGCGAGGATTTTGTACTCTATGTAAGCCTGGATAATGCCGGTGGTTCCACGGCTTACGGGATGCAGGTCACGTTCACTTCAGTCGATTTGTTGATGCTGAAGAATGGGGGCGTGATCGCTGTGGACAACCTTTCCACTGTAGGCAAGGCCAATATTAGCCAGTCGATGACTGCTGCGGCCTCATTATATGGGCGCAGCATGGTCAGCGTGGATATGAATGTGACCTATGCCGATGAAAAAGGAACCCCGTTCTCAGAGAAGTTCACCATTTACGTCCCAGTGGCATCCACGGGAGGGGGTGGAGGGGCGGTAGTGGCAGCCACGGCTACTCCGACGGGTACGCGCCTCTCGCGGTTGGTGATCACGCAATACACGACTGACCTGGACCCGCTGCAACCGGGTATGATATTTGCCTTGAGCCTGAGTGTGAAGAACATGGGCACGATCGGTGCCCGGAATGTAACCATGATCGTGGGTGGTGGTTCTTCCTCCGGAGGAGGAACCCCGCAGGCAGGTGTATCAGCCGGGAGCGGAGAATTCACCAATTTTGCTCCACTTGGTACCTCCAATGTACAGTCGATCGGTAATGTTGATGGCGGGATGGAAATCGACGCCAACCAGAAACTGGTGGTGAATGTCGGCACGAACCCAGGTGCGTATCCGATGAGGATCTCCTTCTTGTACACGGATACGAACGGAAACGTTGTAAATGATGAACAGGTGATCACGCTGCTCGTTTACCGCCTTCCGCAGGTGCAAATCGGTTTCTACCAACCGGTTGGTGAGCTGTATATGGAGCAAGCCGGGATGCTCCCCATCCAGGTGGTGAACCTGGGGCGAAATACGGTCATCCTGGGGAATATGAGCGTGGAAAGTGATGCCGGGTACATCGAAAATGGGCAGATGATGGTGGGGGCACTGGATATGGGTGGCTATTTTCCGCTGGATGCGACCTTCTATCCTTCAGAATCAGGAAGTGTGGAACTGCTGGTTACCATCACATACCTGGATGATTTCAACCAGCCGCGCACCATCACCCAGGTCCTGGAAGTGGATGTGCTGGAGATGACCATCGAGCCTCCCATTGACCCGGGTTTCCCCATCGAACCGGAGCAGGCGGAATCTTTCTGGCATAAACTATGGCGATTCATCCTGGGTCTTCTGGGGCTGGATAGCAGTGCTCCTTCTTCGCCTGTTGAATCCCCGACCGAGATCCCATTTGAGCCGCTGCCCAGTGAACCACTGCCATCCGGCGGCAAAGGGTAGCCTGGTGTGGATCCTGTTGTTGAAGAACGGATGCCATGAAATTCATTGACCTGGTTCGGCTGGTTCTCCGCAACCTTGACCGCCGTAAGGGCCGCGTTGCCCTGACTGCCATCGGGGTCATCATTGGCACGGCAGCGGTGGTGATCCTCGTTTCATTGGCGATCGGCTTACAGAAGAATGCCAATGAGCAATTGTATGGCATTGGCGATCTGACCCAGATCCAGGTTTCCCCAACCTATGGTGATATTAATTATTCAGGTATGGGTGGGGGAGGCGGCAATGGTTCCGGGGAGGTGAAGTTGTTGACCAACCAGGCCTTGACCGATCTGAGCGCTCTACCAGGAGTCACGGCGGTCATCCCGCGTGAGTACTTGTGGGCCAGCATGATGCTGAAATTCAAACGCCTGGAAGGGTATGCCAACGTGATCGGCATTGGCACGAACGATCTTTCAGAGTTGGGCTTGCAGGCAAGCCAGGGAACCCTGCAACTGGAGCGCGGCACCATCATCATTGGCCCCCAGGTGGCGGTCAATTTCTACGACCCGCACATGCGTCCGGGGCAGGAGCCACCTGCGCCTCCTGATCTCTTTGAGCAGAAATTGAACATTACTTATATAAAATGGAGCCAGGATGGCAACGAGATCCGCAAAACTGTCAGTTACCAGGTGGTTGGTGTTCTGACCGAGACTTTGGGCGAAACGGACTGGTCGATCCTCATGCGGCTTGAGGATGTGAAAGCCTTGAATGAATGGACCACCGGGCAACGGATCAACTACAATAAGGATGGATACAGCATGGTGGTGGTCAAGGTGGATAGCGTTGACCATGTATTGGAAGTCAATGATCTGATCACTGCCATGGGTTTCCAGGCCTATACACCCCTTTCCTTCGTCCAGGGAATCAATAACTTTTACGTGATCCTGCAGTTCATTTTCGGCGGGGTGGGGGCGATCGCCCTGCTGGTGGCGGCAATCGGGATTGCCAACACGATGGCGATGGCGATCCTGGAGCGTACGAGGGAGATAGGATTGATGAAGGCGGTCGGTGCCACCAACCGTGACGTACTGGCGATCTTCCTGGGGGAGGCCGCGGGGATCGGGTTTGTTGGTGGCTTGGGAGGGGTGCTGATCGGCTGGCTGGCAGGGCAGGGGCTGAATGTGCTGGCACTCGTCTATCTTGCCGGACAGTCCGCCGAGACAGGCGGCATTCCCCCAAGCGTGGCGGTTTCCACCCCATTGTGGCTGCCCCTGTTCGCTCTGCTGTTCGCAACCCTTATCGGACTGATCTCAGGATTGTATCCTGCCTTGCGGGCAGCAACGATGATCCCGGTGAACGCGTTGAAATATGAGTGAGAGGCGGACTTTCACTTAGCTGGTGCGCAGGATCAGGGTGATCACCACGGCAGCGCAGGAAAGGATACAGGTGAGGGTCACGATGGTGGCAGCCAGGATGGCTTCACGGGTATGATCATGGTCTTTATGGGAGGTACTGTTTTCGTTCATTTGGGTCTCCTTGGATGTATAGAGTATTGATTTACATACGCTGTTGATATTATGTGGTTGCATTGCCGGGGATTGACGATTTAACATCAAAGAACCGCGCTCCACGGCGCGGTTCCTGGTTTCATACTTTTTGCTTGGATATGGCAGGTTTATGCCCTGGCGGCGGCAAGTTCGACCTGGGTATATTTCAGGCGTTCCAGCACAGCAGCGGCGACATTGCGCATCAGCGCATAGCCGAGTAACTTGTCCACCTGCATCAAGGCGCGCACCGCCGGTCCGTCAATCTCCACCACCTTGACGGGCAGTGTGGCACGTGCGGAAGAGATGTATGTGTAGGGTTCGATCAATGAAGACACACCCAACATTTCACCCGGGGCGATCGAGCCAACCAACGAATTGGAGATCGCACCTTCGCCACCACCGCTATAGATCAGGTCGATATCGCCCTCCAGCAGCAAGATCAGTTTACTGGCAGGGGTGTTCTCTTTGAGAAGGAGGGTATCCTTGGGGTAGGTTTTTTCTTCGGCGATCATGGCGAGGGCTTTTAATTGCTCGTCAGTGATCAGAGCAAAAAACGGATAACGGCGGAGCAGTTCGGGGGAAATCATTTTATTCTCCTTGTGTATGATCAATTATGCGTTCAAGCATCTTCGTCGAGGCAGAAGATTCAGCGCCTGTCTGTGCTCATTTTAGCACACTCTCCTGGACAAGTTCCACCTTGACAGCCGTCACTTTATATTCCGGGATCTTTGCCACCGGATCGAGGGCGGCCTGGGTCAATTCATTGGCTGAAGAATCGGGGAAGTGGAAATTGGCAAAGATCATCCCCGGTGGAACGCGGTCAGTGACCCAGGCTTCGGCCTCGATGCTGCCGCGTCGTGAAGTCACACGGACATGATCCCCTGCTTTCAGCAGCAATGCGGCTGCATCATCGGGGTTGACCTCGATCAGGGCGTTACTATACACATTCATCAGTCCCCTGGCGCGGCGAGTCATCTGACCACCGTGCCAGTGGTAGAGCACGCGCCCGGTGCTCATTACGACCGGGTAGTCGTCATCTGGCAATTCTGCCGGTGGGATATGCTCAATGGGCGCGAACTTGCCCAGTCCGCGGGAAAATTGCTTGGAATGCAGAACCTGTGTGCCGGGATGGTCAGGTGTGGGGCAGGGCCATTGTAAACGCTGTCCTTTTTCCAGGCGGGCATGGGTGATGCCACCGTAGGAAGGCGTCAGGGTGTTGATCTCGCTCATGATGGCGTCGCTGTCAGCATATTCCCAACCTGAGAATGGAGCCTCGACCGGGAGAGGATCCGGTAGCATGGCAAGCATGCGCCGTGCCAGGTCACTGGTGATCACCCAATCCGGCCTGGCCTGCCCCAACGGGTCGATCGCCTGGCGGACCATCTGCACGCGCCGTTCGGTATTGGTGTAGGTGCCGGTCTTTTCAGCGAACGATACGCCTGGAAGGAGAATATCTGCATATTGTGAAGTCTCAGAAGGGAAGATCTCCTGCAGGAGCAGGAAGTCCACTTTCTCCAAGCATTTGCGGATGTGGTTGGTATCCGGATCCGACATGATCGGATCCTCGCCCAGGATATACAAGGCATGGATCTTGTCCTCGAGGATACCAGGGATCATCTGCGTGACAGTCTGGCCTACCGTGGTATTGCTTGTGCGTCCCCAAGCCGTGGCGAATTTCTCGCGCGCCTCGTTGCTGGTCACCGGCTGGTAGGCTGGGTAGACATTGGGTAAACCGCCCATATCACAGGCACCCTGGACGTTATTTTGACCGCGCAGCGGGTTGACCCCGCTTCCCGGCACCCCCATGTTACCGGTGAGCATTTGCAGGTTGGCGAGGCTCATCACGTTGCGCACACCGGTGATATGCTGGGTGATACCCATGGCCCAGATGACTGCCATGGGTTTACTCGTTCCCAACATTTCTGCGGCTTGATAAAGAATATCCACCTGCACTCCGGTGATCTCAGCGGTTTTCTCCGGAGGATAACTCTTGATGGTCTCCTTGAACTCTTCAAAGCCCTCGGTGCGCTGGGTTATGAAGCCTTCGTCCGCCCAGCCTTTTTCCAGAATGATATTCATCAACCCATTCACCAGGGCGATATCAGTGCCTGGTTTGTGCTGCAAGTGCAGGGTGGCAAAATCACACAGGTCAATGTTGCGCGGGTCAGCAACGATCAATTTAGCACCGCGGAAACGGACAGCCCGCCGGATCATGGTACCAAAAACCGGATGCTGTTCGGTGGTATTTGACCCGATGACAAAGAATACCTGGGCGAATTTGGCAACATCGTCCATTGAGTTGGACATGGCACCCGAACCAAAGGAGGCGGCCAGACCGGCCACCGTGCTGGAGTGTCAGAGACGGGCGCAGTGGTCGATGTTGTTCGTCCCTATGACCTGCCGCGCCAGTTTATTCATCAGGTAGTTCTCTTCGTTAAGACATTTGGCGGAGGTGAGCACACCAATGCTATCCGGTCCGGTGCCTTCCCGGATTTCATGCAAGCGCCTGGCAGCCAGATCCAGGGCAGTCTCCCAATCGGTATCAACCCAATCCCAGGCATGCCCGCTGCGTGTTTTCTTCTTTCCTTCGAGCAGGTAACGGCGAACCTTCGGTTTCAGCAGGCGGTCGGGGTGGTGAATGAAGTCGTAGCCATAGCGCCCCTTGACGCAAAGTGCCATGCCATTGACCGGGGCATTGGGATCGGAGGCGACACCGATCACCTTATTCCCCTTGACCAGCAGGTTGAACTGGCAGCCCACACCGCAATAGGTACAGGTGGTGACGACTTTCCTGACCTGGTGGACGCGCGCCTGCCCATAATTCATCTTATTGGAGAGAGCGCCGGTGGGGCAATAGGCTTCACACTGTCCACAGGACTCGCAGCGAGCTTCCAGCATGGTTGTCCCGGCGCCGGCAACGATACATTCCTCGAAACCCCGTCTGGCGACTCCCCACACATTGCGCACCTGGATCTCTGCACAGGCCTGCACACAGCGCCGGCACAGGATGCACCTATTCATATCCACACGGATAAAGGGATTGGGGTCGCTGTCGGGGGTGTAGCGGGTGCCTTTTGCGCCCCAGGCGGGAACCTGCACTTGATATTCATAGGCCAGGTCCTGAAGTTCGCATTCCCCGCTTACGTCGCAGGTAAGGCAATCCTGGGGATGGTTGGCCAGCATGAGTTGCAGGGATAACCTGCGGGAGGCAATCACTCGTTTGGACTCGGTCTCGATCTCCATGCCTTCGGCAATTCTGGTCACGCAAGCGGCCTGCAGGAAGCGTGAATTCTTGACATCCACCACGCACATGCGGCAGTTGCCTGATGGCGAGAGGTCCTTGTGGTAACACAAAGTGGGGATGCGAATGCGGTTTTCACGGGCAGCATCCAGGATGGTCTGACCTTCGCGGGCTTCGATCTTTTGTCCGTTCAGAGTTATATTGATAGGCATGTATTCCTCTTTACCGTTCTGCGGCCATAAATTCTGCTGTAAATCGGCTCAAGGCTGAGTTCATTGGAATAGGCACCGATTGACCCAATCCACAGAAGGAGGCCAACTGCATATTCTCTGCCAGCGCCTTCAGTTCATCCACGTTCCCTTTTTGCCCATTTCCTGAGGCCATGTTCTTCAGGATCTCGTAGGCACGCCAGGTTCCCACCCGGCATGGGGTGCACTTGCCGCAGGATTCGACTGAAAAGAAATGCAGGAGTTCCCGCAGGAAGGCGACCACGGATACGGTCTGGTCGCAGACCAGGAAGGCTCCCGCTCCCAGGCTGATTCCATATTGGGAGGAGGCGTAATCAAGGGGTGTATCCAGCAGGGAAGAGCTGACAATCGTCCCGGCTGCTCCCCCGGTGAGGGCGAACTTAAATTCGGAGCCTGGACGCATCCCACCGCCAAAGCGATTGATGGCCTGGCGCAGGGTGAGACCGAAGGGGGCTTCGAACAATCCGGGGTTCTTCACATGACCCAAGATCATGTAGATCTTGGTCCCTGGTACGGGATAATTGGAGAGCGATCTCCACCAATCGGCTCCATTCCTCAGGATGGAGGGAACTGCTGAAAATGATTCAACATTATTAACCGAGGTGGGGCAGCCGCGGAAACCGTAGCTGGGAGGGAAAGGCGGACGCAGGCGCGGTTCGCCGCGTTTACCCTCCAGGGATTCGATCAGCGCGGTCTCCTCGCCACAGATATAGGCTCCCGCTCCCTGGTGGATATGGAGGTGGAATGAGAAATCGCTGCCAAAGATGTCTTCCCCGAGGCAACCCTGCTCTTCAGCCTGCTGGATGGCTCTTTCCAGGCGTCTGGCTTGTGCATTGTACTCGCCGCGGATGTAGATCCAGCCTTCATGCGCCCCGCAGGCATAGGCACCGATCGCCATGCCTTCCAGCAATTGGTGAGGATCGGTGTCGATCAATACCCGGTCTTTAAAGATGAGCGGCTCGGATTCATCAGCATTGCAGATCACATATTTTGGGTTGCTCCTGGCACCAGCGACGAACCCCCACTTGCGACCAACCGGGAACCCGGCTCCGCCGCGGCCCTGCAAGCCGGATCTTTCAACCAAAGCGATCACTTCCGCAGGTTGCATGGAGAGCGCCTTGCGCAGCCCCTCATATGCACCCAATTCCAGCGCAGAGGCAAGCTGGTCGGGATCGATCTCTCCAGCATGCGCCAGCATGACGCGCAATTCCCCCTTGCGTGGCAGGTTGTAATCGGTGGGAACACCACGCCAGCCCTGGCAGGCTTTTTCTGATTCCTCCGGCTCAATTGGACCAGCCTGTTCTTCCCCCATCAGCACGGCGGGGGCGCGGTCACACAAGCCGAGACAGGAAGTGCGTTCAACGCGGCAAGTGCCTGGCATCCCTTGTGCCCATTTCTCAACCAGGACACCACCGGCATCCAGGGTGGCGCGTTTGAGCCAGCAGACAGGGCCATCGCACACCCTGAGGACATGTTGTCCTTCCGTGGCAAGCATGGAGTAGAAAGTTGCCATGCCGTAGACCTCATGGGCAGGGATATGCAAGAGGCGCGCAGTTTCAGCCATGGTGACCGGGTTGAGATTCTCGGCGGCGTTCAACTCTTTGAGCACTTCGATCACTGCTTCGCGCGAGCCGCCGTGGCGTTGGACGAGCTGTTCAATTTCCGGGTCTATTGGTGTAAAAACTATCTTTTTATTGGTCATTAGGCCTCAAATTCTAATTGTTCTCCTGGCTTGGTGCCAGATCCACGTGATATATTTCACAATAAAAACAGACAAAAAAATACGATTTGAACCAGCCATTTCCCAGCCTGAAATGATGCCAATAGGCACGAAAAGACCTGACAAGTTCCAGGCGGAGTGATCGACAGGATCTACGCCACTACACGTACTTTCCGGTGATGTAATCGGAGAGATGGGTGATGGTGGATTCCTGTTCATCGATTATGGCTTTGACAACATCCCCAATGGAGATCAAACCGACCAATTTGCCATCATCAAGAACAGGCAGGTGGCGAACGCTTTTCTCAGTAAGAAGGGTCTGACATTCCTGGATCGTCGTTTTGGGGGTTACATAGTAAACCTTCTCGGTCATAATGTCCTTGACGGCGGTGTTCACCGATGCCTTCCCCCGCAAGACGATCTTGCGGGCGTAGTCGCGCTCCGAGATGATACCAACCAATTGATCATCCTGGAGAACGACCAATGCGCCGATATCTTTTTCAGCCATGATCTTCAGCGCATTAAAAACCGTTGCTCTCGGTCCGATCGTATATACCTCGCGGCCCTTGTGTTGCAGGATCTCTTCAACCGTTGAAATCATTTTGGTTTTACTCCCATGTCTCCAGACAATAATCGAAGTCCATGACCAGGATGTCATCCAATATTTCGATGTAAATTGTAGTGGAACATAGCTTTATGGTCAAGGATAATGACACTGGATCGTGCCGGGGAAATCTGTGAGGCAGATAGTAGACGGCAATCCTATCTATATGATTCCCGTGCGGGGATGGAATTGCGATCCCCTGCATGCCAATAAATGCCACCTCCTTCTTCTTGAATGACCGGGTAGTGAGCCTTGACAGGGGCACGCAAGATCGGAATTTAGAGAAAAACCCCAGGACACGCGGTGCGCAACCTGTGAGCATTGGACGCGTTGAATCAAATGATGATCGAATGGGATTGGGGATCGAGGATTGGGGATCACCGGGGATGAATCCTCTTCGGGGATATCCCCCTACTCAGTCCATGAATGACGGTGACCCCATTCGTTTCGCTTATGGGGCACTTTCCCTTCCCCTGCGGGACCTTCGGCGGGTTCGATGTCGCGAAAGCCGGATCGCTGGGAGGAGGCGGATGGTGGGATGTTCAAATGAGGTTCAATTCGCAGGACGTCCATGGGCAGGAAGGGTAGAAGGAGATGGGGGTGAATTCGGGATCTGCGTGGGAGCTGGACAGGCGCTGATGACTCATGTCATCAGCACGCCTGCCTCCTGCGCTTTGCTCCGGGATTGTTGGGCGAATGCCGATTGGCCCCATCCGCTTCGCTTCTGGGGTGCTTCGCGAAGGCCGGCTCGGGCAGGGTGGTTTTCTCCAGGCTTCAGCGGACGCGGCGCAAAGGAGTCATTGACACCGAGGCGTTCGCCGGCGAAGTGTTGTCCTTCTTCGACCTGTTCCCAGAACCAGGTCGGGAAGATCTTCTGGTCGAGGCGGTTCTTGTAGGCGACGCCGATGGTCTCACGGGCATGGCAATGGTGCGCCGGGCGCGCGTATCGATGGCGACACCGTCATCGGGGGCCTTGGAGAGGGCGTTGAGGTAGGCGGCCTGGAGCTTACGCAGGAGTTCAATCTCGGGGGTGAGGTCGTTGGGGAGGTGGTCGTCGAGGAAGGCATGGTCTCCGGCGGCGAAGCAGGAGGCGTAGGGGGTAGATGCGGGGTTCGTCCATGGGGAGTGCTCCTTTCAGATAGATAGACCGAGAATAAAAAAAACGGGAAGGATCACCCCATGGCTTACGCCGAGGCGCCCTTCCTGTGGCAAGAATATAACAGAATATATATTCTTGTTTATCAAGGATATTTAGCTCATCGTGAGTAAAGAGTAGAACACGGGTGAGGCGGAGGCGTGCGATCTGCTGCGCGGATAAAAGACTAAATATATGTTGGTACGCACCTAGGATAGCAAGTGGATGTTTTATTTGTGCGTCCGGTGGTGTTTGTCACCATATGGACGGAGTGTTCGATCTCATCCATATCGATATGTTAGGTTCGAGCCGAGAAAAATGTCGCATGGATCGTCTCTAGAATCTGGTCCGTAAAAAATGAAAGCTTTGGCATCCAAAATATCCTCACATAAAGTGATTCTGCCATATATTTCTCAAATCATTAGAATCCAGCGACGAAGAAGCCCCGATAATTAATTGGCCTTGATGCAGATCGACTCAAAGCAGTAAACAATCCGCTTATCACTTGTTGAGCAGCTACCTGAAGTTGAAAATCAAGAAAGGAGAAAAAGGAGTAGTGTGCTGATTTGTTGCACTATGCAGTCTGGAATTGACCGACCCATCTTTCGCTCTATTGTAGATTACAATTGAAATGGACAAGCCATATTTTGCGAGGAGGATAGGATGCGTAGGTGGTTAATCTTTTTTGGAATGATAGCAGCAATATTGCTGGTTTGTATTTTTAGTAAGACAAACCAACTTCTTCTTCAACCTCTTACAACACCAGAGATGTTCCTTTCAAGTATGCCGTATATTTCGTTGTTGCTTTTTAAGCACGATACTGTTCTCATCCAACCCAGCTCAACGATCCTTGTATATTCCCTGGGCCTATTCATGACCTTTATCGGATCGCTTTTTGTGATTACGAAAAAGCATCAGAAGTCGCGTGAGTATTGGGGGGTAGGACTGATCCTCTGGGGGATTAGCGCGATCGTGGCAGGCTCAAGTTACCAGGCCTTTGGGTATGAACTGAAATGTAATCAGCGTGAATTTTGCCAATTTACCAGCAATGTTGAATTGGTTTATATGCTCCTGACTGCATATGCAATCAATTATCTGGTAGCCGCAACAGGCTACACCAGCCTTGCCCCAACCGGCAGGAAAAGGCTAATTCAATTCGCGATCATCGATAGTATTCTATACTCTATATTTTTGCTGATAGGGGCAATTATCCCCATCAGATTTCTCGTCTCCTACGAAGGTTTCATGGCCTTTATTGGAGTAAATTTCATCATCATGCTTATTCTAAACGTTCGTAACCATAAAGAATTCAAGGATGTTCTGAATCGCTATTTGATCATGGTATGGATCGGTTTTCTGGTGGTCAATATTGGTTATTTTATCTTCCTGTTTGGGGAATATGGCACGTGGCTGTACACGTCTAATGGAATTTGGTTCAATGAAAACGACGCGCTTCATATCTTACTGATTCTCTGGACGTTGATGCTCTTTTTACTGCTGAGGACTCAGCTCATGGATACGGCAAAAGAATGATCTTAATTTAGCTTACCTTTACTTTCGCATGAATTTGTGAGTTGTAGAGGCCAAAACGGGCTAAGAAACGCATCCACCTGAAGGCTTTGTATCGCTACGCTTGGCTCACTGTTGATGTTGCTCAGGCCGTTGGGTATTTTCGACTTTATCCCACACTTCTCCTGATGAACGGGAATTTGGCGAAAAAAAAGACGGGCAGTTTTCCTGCCCGTCTTTTGAACTGAGACTACACTTAAAAAGGATTATTTTGGCTTGCGATTGTAAACGAACCAGTAGACGAGGCCAACCATGATGGCACCACCAATGATGTTACCGATGGTCACCGGCAGAAGATTGGCGAGGAAGAAGTTCCCCCAGGTCAGGTGAGGGAAATCCGCTGCGGTCTTGCCGATGGTCTCGAAGAATTTCGGATCCCCGAAATACTTGACGAACAAGGCGACCGGGACGAAGTACATATTGGCGATGCTGTGCTCGAAACCAGCGGCCACAAAGCAGGAGATGGGTGGGATGATCGCCAGGATCTTGTCTGTCGTAGAACGGGCGCTGTAGCACATCCACACTGCCATGCAGACCAGGGCATTGCACATGATGCCCAAGGCTACGGCCTGGAGGAAGGTGAGGGCGGTCTTGGCTTCGCCGATGTTCAGGGCAGCCAGGCCGATGGCACCACTCCCAAAGGTATATTGTTTCCCCAGGAAAACGATGTAGGCGGTCAGGACAGAACCGACGAAGTTTCCAACATAAACAATGCCCCAGTTGCGCAGCAATTGACCAAGGGTCACTTTCTTGCTGGCATAGGCCATGGTGATCAGCGTGTTGCCGGTGAAGAGTTCGGCACCACCAACCACCACGAGGATCAGACCAACGGAAAAGACCAGGCCAACGAGAAGGCGGGTGACACCGTAGGGCCAGCCGGTCTTGAAGGCGGCTGCGCCTGCGGCATCGGTGACGGACATTCCACCCGCGGCGACAGTGGTGGCGAAGATGGCGCCAATGCCAATGAAGGCACCAGCCAGCACGGCCAACATGAACATGTTAATGGCTTTCAGGTTGGCTTTCTTGACGCCCAGGTCCTCGGCCTTGGCAGCCATGGCGGGTGGCAACAGTGAATCAAATGAAATTTGTTCGGTCATGGATATTTCTCCTCTTTTTGATATTAAAATTTTTGGATCACAACGACATATACAAAAGTGAATTGATTCATATGTTTTATTATCTCGGTCCGTTCTCCTTCGGTAATGTGTTGTTTATGCAGTTTCCAGCTGGCATATTCGTTCCGGGTGGGTATAAATCGTGAATTGATCCCGTTTTGCATAGCCGACGAGGGTGAGACCCCATTTTTCAGCCAGAGTGACAGATAGAGAACTCGCCGAGGTGCGTGAGATCACCACGGAAGCACCCATGCGGGCAGCCTTCTGGATCATTTCAGAGCTGATGCGCCCGGTGGTGACCAGAATGCGACGCTCTGGCTTCAGGTCATCCAACAGACAACGCCCGGCGATCTTATCGAGTGTGTTGTGCCTGCCGACATCCTCGGAAGAGACGATGACATGATCGCCATCACTCAAGATCGATGTATGGACACCACCCACCCGGTGATACAGGTCCTGGGTGTTGGTCAGCGCCTCGACCAGTTCGTTGACGGTTTCGGGCATGAGCAAAAGTCCGTTGTTGAGATGCAATTTCATTTGTTCCAGGATCACTGCTGTGGCTCCCCCCGTGCAGCCCGTGGTGCGCCGCCATTGCTGGGGCGCCTCGACGGGGTGATTCAACCACACATCCACGTTATCACCCTGAGGGCAGACCTGTACCAGATCGATCTGCTCTTTCATCTTAAGGATACCCTCGTTGAAGAGGAAACCAACCGCCAGGGCTTCGAGGTCAGTGGGTGTGCACATTAAAGTAATCCAAGCCTGCCCGTTCACAGTCAGCGAGACAGGCAGCTCAAGGATCACTTCCCTCCCCAGCGTGTCCCACTGCCCGGCACAATAGTGCAGGAAGCGAGGTAGATGGGTATTCCCACTCATCAGTTGGCTCAGCCTCCCCAGGGCATCTGGGAATAGAGTTCGTACGCCTGGTCATACATTTTCTTGAAGAGGGCCTCGTGTGCGCGTTCCCACTTTGCCAGCATTTGCAGGACTTTCTTGCCTTCCCCTTCAGCTTTTCTGGCCGAGTCCTCATAATAATTGGCAAAATCCAGTTCGATCAGATAGGCCATGCGCAAAACCGGAAGGTCGGGTACCATGGCTTCCAGGACGGTTTGATCCAGCATTTCGGATGCGGCCCGCTTGGAGAAAAACGCGCCTTCTTCGAGGGCTTTGCCCAGGGATGCGCTGCTGCCAGCCCCCCCCTGGTTGAGTGAATTGATCTGGGCTTCAATGAACTCGATATGTTTCTGCTCTTCAGCAGCCAATTCTTTGAATGCCTGGACGGCCGAGGCGTGCTTGAGGCGCGAGGCATTTTCCTCAAAGAAACGTAGCCCTTCATGCTCACGCTGGAGTGCGTATTCGTAGATCTTGCGAATGTCCATTATTACCTCCGATTCATAAAACCACTGGTTATTATCGAGAGCCATGTTACAGGAAAGCCAGAACTATTTCAACAAATGCGCGGCAGCAATTCACCAGGCATCATATCCACCAGCCGGGTGCCACCGATATTTGTTTTCAGCAACACCTGAGGGCGATCGCTTGCCACCACCTTTCCGATGATGACAGCATCCAGGCCGTATTGGTTCTTTTGCATCTGAGCCAATATTTTTTCTGCATCCGTTGCAGCCACAATCGCCACCAGTTTGCCCTCATTGGCGATGTAAAGTGGGTCAAACCCCAGCAATTCGCAGGCCGCGCGTACCTGTGCCTTGACAGGAATCTTGTTCTCCTGGAGTTCGATGGCAACATTCGATTGTTGTGAGATCTCAACCAACGAGGTGCCCAGCCCTCCACGGGTTGGATCGCGCAGTACATGGATCTCGCCAACAGAGAGCATTTCCTTGACGAGATGATTGAGCGGGGCGACATCCGAGCGCAGATCTGTTTCAAAGCCCAGCCCTTCCCGTTCTGAGAGCACCGCAATGCCATGATCTCCGATGGTACCGGAGACGATGACCACATCACCGGGTCTGGCATTGGAACCATTGATCATGTGGGTGTGTTCAAAATACCCGACCCCGGCTGTGTTGATAAATAACTGATCGGCACTGCCTTTCTGAACAACCTTGGTATCTCCCGCGGCGATATGAACACCGGCTTCCATTGACGCATCACGCATCGAACGTATTACACGCTGTAAAAGCTCAAACGATACGCCTTCCTCGATGATGAAACCGCAGGTCAGGGCAAGCGGAGTGGCACCCACCATTGCCAGGTCATTGACCGTACCGCAGACTGCCAAGCGTCCAATATCCCCACCGGGAAAAAACAGGGGAGTGACAACGTGCGAATCGGTCGTCAAGGCGAGACGTTGACCGGCGATCCTGATCACGGCTGAATCATCCAGGGAACGCGGCGCAGCCTGCTCAAATTCTGGCAGGAATAGACGCTGGATCAGTTCGTGACTCATGCGCCCTCCGGATCCGTGCCCGAGCATGACCGTATCTGTGGGCACAATCGGGATGGGGCAAGTGTAGCCTTCAAAGTCAGGTTTTTCAGTCATGATCATCATCCACTTTATCACATCCGGTGATAGCGATAATAAGCTGAGCAGGCGCCTTCCGCAGAGACCATGGGAGCGCCCAGAGGAGTTTGTGGCGTGCATTGTTTTCCATATGCCGAGCAGTGTGTGGGTTTCTTCAGCCCCTGCATGATCTCGCCGGCAATGCATAACGGCGATTCCTGGGTGATGATCCCGGTAACCGGGAAGCGTGTCTCTGCGTCAAAACCGGCAACTTGCGGAGCCAATCCCCAGCCGCTCATGGGGATCATCCCAATCCCACGCCATTTGCGATCAACGGGGATGAACACGGAGCGGATGGCTTGCTGGGCAGGCAGGTTGCCATTGAATGTCACCGCGCGTTCGTAGGCATTTTCAACCTCTGCCCGTCCAGACTCCAATTGGCGGACAGCAGCCAGCACACCGAGCAGCAGATCCACCGGCTCAAAGCCAGTGACCACGATGGGCACATGGTAACGTTCTGCTATCACCGGGTATTCGTGGTACCCCATGACTGCACAAACATGCCCGGCAGCAAGAAATCCCTGCACGCGATTTTTACGAGAAGACAACAGAGCCTCCATGGCAGGAGGTACACGAACATGGGATACTAGAAGGGAGAAGTTCTTCAAGCCCATCCTTTTTGCCTGAAGCACTGCCATGGCATTCGGCGGGGCGGTGGTCTCGAAGCCAATGGCAAAAAAGACCACCTGTTTTTCCGGGTTCTCGACTGCCAACTGGACCGCTTCGAGTGGCGAATAGACCACGCGTACATCGCCCCCCCTCGCCCGCACGGTGAACAAGTTCATGTGTGAACCAGGCACCCGCAGCATATCGCCATAGGATGTGAAGATCACCTCCGGGAGGCTGGCAATTGCCAGGGCGCGATCGATCAGTTCCAAGGGTGTCACGCAGACAGGACAGCCGGGACCGTGAACCAGTTCCAGGTTGCCGGGCAACATCTCGTCCAAGCCGTGATGGAGAAAGGCATGCGTTTGCCCGCCACAGATCTCCATCAGAACCCAGGGGCGGGAGATACAGGCGGAAATCTCATCCAACAGGGATCTGACCCGGACTGGATCGCGGTACTCGTCGATATACTTCATGGATGATCACTCATCGCTGGCCAGTTGTTCTTCAAAATCAACCACCTCCTTGATCAATTTCAATGTTTCCTGTGCCTCTTCCTCATCCATGAGGCTGATGGCAAAACCAACATGGATCAAGGCATAATCACCAACCCTGGCTTCCGGGACATAAGCAAGGCATACTTCCTTGATCACACCTCCAAAATCGATCCTGCCCATCGGTATCTCGTTTTTCTGGCTGATCTCCACGATCTTGCCGGGTATTCCCAGACACATGTCATCCTACCTTCTTTGAACATTGATAGTGCAATTAAAACGATTATAAGACCATGTGATTCGCAACAGCCACTTGTCCCAATGCGATCCCACCGTCATTCGTGGGAGTCTGATGATGAGTATAGACGCAAAAACCACTTCCTTCCAGAGCGGCAATGGTTAACTCCAGCAGGAGCTTATTTTGCCATACTCCTCCGGAAAGCACCACCTCGTTGAGGCCTGTTCTCTCCCGGGCTTGACCGGCCGAACCCAGGGCGACTTGTGCAATCGTCTTATGGAAACGGGCACCGATCCTACCAGGTGGTTCTTCCTGCCGGATGGACTCGATCACCGCGGCGAGCAGGCTTTTTAGTTGAATGATTTCATCCTGCAATTGGAATGGATAGGGTTGCGCTTCTTCCAGGTACTTACCAGCCAGCACCTCCAGCTCGATTGCTGCCTGCGCTTCATAGGTTACATCCGTGCGCACGCCTGCCAGGGCAGCAACGGCGTCAAACAAGCGTCCCATGGAAGAAGTGAGCACCGTGTTCAATTGTTTCCCGGTCTGCAGGCGAATTACTTTGACCGCAAACGGATCGAGGGTGCGCATCACAGGTAGACCAGTAAGATCCAGTCCGAGGGCATGGGCATAGCCAATGGCGATCTTCCAGGGATGGCGGATGGCGGAATCACCGCCGGGCAGCGGCAGGTATTCCAGGTGGGCGAGGCGAGTAAACCCCTGATAATCAGAGACCAACACCTCTCCGCCCCATATGGTCCCATCGGTGCCATATCCTGTGCCGTCAAATGCCAATCCGATCACCTTGCGATCATCGAGTTCATTATCTGCCATGCAGGCAGCGATGTGCGCATGGTGGTGCTGAATGAGGAGCGGAGGAGTGCCATATGGCTCCTGTTGTGCCCACCGGGTGGTAAAGTAACCGGGGTGCATGTCGCAGGCAATGATCTCAGGGTTCACCCGAAACAGGCGCGATAGGTGGTCGATCCCTTGATCGAATGAAGCATGCGTTTCAGCGTTTTCCATATCACCGATATGGTGGCTGAGGAATGCATACCTGTCCCTGGAAATGCAGAATGTGTTCTTTAGTTCTCCACCCACTGCCAGGGTTGGCCTGGTCTGGAAGGGGAGATTGACAGGGTAGGGAGCATAGCCGCGACTTCTCCGGAAGAATACGATCCTGGCTCCATGATCAGAAGCCGCCTGTTCCTTCCCCTTGCTCCAGGATGGTTTTTCGACAACCTGGATCACCGAATCGTCACAGCGGATGTGGATCTCGCGGTTGTGGAAGAGAAACGCATCCGCCAGGGGCGCCAGATGCTCGCGGGCTTGCTTGTTGTCGGTGGAGATGGGTTCTTCACTGAAATTTCCGCTCGTCATTACCAGCAAGGATGGTGCAGGCTCTTGCGCCAGAACAGGATCAACCTGGTCCATCAGGAGGAGGTGGAGTGGTGTATAAGGGAGCATCATCCCGATCGTATCCAGCCGGGGCGCAAGCGACCCGGGCAAGGAGCATCCGGGTTGGCGCTTGAGCAGCACGATCGGTTTCTCCCTGCCTGCCAACAGGTTTCTCTCTGCTTCCAGTAAAAAGCAATGCTTTTCGATGGTGGCAATATCTGCAGCCATGAGAGCAAATGGTTTTCCTACGCGCCCTTTGCGCTGTCGCAGGGTTTCCACGGCTTCAGGATTGCCGGCATCGCATGCAAGGTGGAAGCCTCCCAGCCCTTTGATCGCCAGGATCTGACCTTCCCGTAACAGTCGGCGTGCCTGGAGCAGTACGTCCAGTCGTTCATTTTCCTTGCCTTCAGAGGCTGGCAACCAAACATGGGGCCCGCAATTGGGGCAGGCTACAGGCTGGGCGTGGAAGCGCCGGTCGAGCGGATCTTCATATTCAGTGCGGCATTGCGGGCACAGAAGAAAACCTGCCATGGTCGTGGCAGGACGATCATAAGGGATATCCTTAATGATCGTGAAGCGCGGGCCACAGTTGGTGCAGTTGATGAAAGGATAGAGATAGCGGCGATCCTGTGGGTCGAAAAGTTCACGCCTGCAATCCTCACAAATGGCGACATCAGCGGGGATGGGCTGGAATGCATCGGCAATCGAGGTTGATTCCCGGATGGAGAAGTGATGGAGGGCATCGTTGCCCTGGATCTCGGTGGCGAGGATCGAATCCAGACGGGCCAAAGGGGGTTTCTCGGACTGGAGTGCGGCAAGGAAGTGCTGGATGGCTACTTCCTGTCCCTGGATCTCAATATCCACTCCCGATGAAGTATTGCAGACCCAGCCCGCGAGAGCATAGCGGAGTGCCAGCCCATAGACGAAAGGGCGGAACCCGACTCCCTGAACGATACCGGTAACATGCACTTGACAGGTTTTCATGCGTCCTGGAAAAGGAAAACCGGCTATTTGCTCCCAACCTGGGCCAACAACCAGGCTGCCCAGTCATCCATGCCTTCACCGGTCTTGGCAGAGACAGGGAAGGTGACCAGGCCTGGATTGAGGATCTCTACGCCTTGACGGAAGTAATCCATGTTGAACTGCACGTAGGGTAGAAGGTCGATCTTGCTGATCACCAAGGCTTGAACGCCGCGGTACATCCCGGGGTACTTATAGGGCTTGTCATCCCCTTCAGGGATCGAGGCGATGAGAACATTGATGTGGGTGCCAAGTGCGAAACTTGCCGGGCAGATCAGGTTGCCGACGTTCTCCACGATGACCAGGTCAAGATCGTTGAGAGGAAGCACGGCAAGTGCATTCGAGATCATGACCGCATCGAGGTGACAGTCACCTCCGGTATTGATCTGTACGGCGGGAAGACCGGCAGCGACAGCCTTATCGGCATCAATCGAGGAGGCAATGTCGCCCTCGATCACGCCCATGCGCAGGCTGCCATGCACGGAGTCAAGTGTTTTGAGGATGAAGGTGGTCTTCCCGGCTCCGGGTGAGGCCATGATATTAATGGCAAAAACACCAGCTTTGTCAAGCAGTGCACGGTTCTCCTGCGCCAGACGGTCGTTGGCATGCATGATATTTTCGATGATCGGAACGCTTTTGACCATAATCTCTCCTTCGATGAACTGCCTGGATCTTGCTTGTCAGGCCTTATTCGATGTTGATGCTTTCTACTCTGAACTCATCCCCTTTGGAGATCTTCACCCGGGGACTGAGGCACTGGGGGCAAATAAACGCCCCTTCGACCGGGCAAAAAACAAAACTGCAGTCCAGGCAAGTCATTTCAGCAGGCACTCGTTGGAAGTGCAACCTGGCATGTTCGGCAATGGTGCCCTGGGCAATTGTCTCCCAATAGAATTGAACCGATTCATCCAGGATGGATGAATATTCACCGATGACAAGAAAGATATCCACGATCTGAATGGCATTAGCCTGAGCGGCATGGCGCAGGGAAATCTCCAAGATGCTCTGGGTGATGGATAGTTCATGCATGGTTTAAGCTGCCAGAACGAAAGATCAAGTACTGCTGCTACGGGATATCAGGGCTTAATTTACCTTTTCCAGGCGGGAAAGGGAAGTTAAGAAAGTCATGCTTTTCTGGGACAACATGCCATAAATAAGATAAGGATTGTAGGTATTCTACTCTGGAACCACCCCCGCAATGATGAGAGTTCCTTAATGAGGGACAAGTTGTTCCAACTGATCCAGCACAACCTGGACGGCAATGGGCACTGCCGTGGCGATGGCGGGGGAGAGATCTTCTTTAAAATCATAGATATGCGCTGCCTCGATGGCAACGACATGAACATCCTTGTCTGCGGGCAAAATCGCGCCCACTTTTCTACCCACCTCCAGGGCGGTCTTGATGGAAGCATCATGGGCTGCAGAGGCATGACCGTAGGTCAAGTCGACCATCTCTTCCAGGGTGAAGGAAAGAACTGCTCCCTGCGGGTGCTGGCCGGTATTGAGAGCGTCGACCAGGATGACGTGCCGGTAGCCGATCATGCGCTCCATCAGACTGAGGCCGCCGAGGGATACAAAGTCCACATCCACACTTGATCCTAAAGTACTGATCGTGGATTCCACCTGGCGCGCAACCACCCATCCTGCGCCATCATCTCCCAGGATCGGATTGCCCAGGCCAATCACCAGAACTTTTTCTGAAAACATCATCTCTCCAGTAAATAACAAGGATGGATAACCATGGGCCATCCATCCTTGTTCTCATAAAATGGACCGTGAATTCTGGTCGAACTCAGTCAACGAACTGCTTCAGCACGTCAACCACATCACCAGCCGCGTTATGAATGGACACTTCCAGCGGCATTTGCCCAGGCAGAGAATGGGTGGCACAACCAAAGCAGGGGTCATAGGCGCGGAATGCCATTTCCACCATGTTGAGCAAGCCCTCGTTCACATTGCCTTTCTTGATCAGGCTGGAAGCCGCTTTCTTGATCGACATGGTGATGGGCGCGTAGTTATTGGTGGTGCCAACGACGAGATTTGCCTTGGTCACAACCCCGCGCTCATCCGTCCAGTAATGGTGGGTGAGGGTACCGCGCGGCGCTTCGACGATGCCAATACCTTCGGTTGGGGTGGCTGTGGGAATAGCCCGGAAATTCGGGCTGGTGATCTCAGGATCGGTAGCCAGTTCCACCCAGCGTTCGGCAGAATAGAGCAGTTCGATGAGGCGTGCCCAGTGAATGGCCAGGCGCTGGTGAACCGGTTTGCCGCCCAAGGTGGCATAGAACTTCTCGAATTCGGCCTGAGCCAGGGGGGTGGCCATGCCGTCAGAAGCGTTCAGGCGGGAGAGCGGGGTAGCCATGTACACACCCGAATCAGCGCCATCGACAAAGCCCTTCCAACCGACGTTCTTCAGATACGGGAATTTCAGGTAGGTCCAGGGTTCAACGTGTTCGGCAATATTGGCGGCATAATCCTTGGGCTCGTATTTTACATATTCTATGCCATCCGGGCCGACAACGCGGACCTTGCCATCGTAGAAGTTTACTTTGTTATTCGCGTCCACCACGCCCATGTAATATGTTTTCTCGGTATAGATATCACCCAAGATGAGATCAACATAGGCTTTATTACCCAGAACGATATCGTTGAAGGCTTGCAGACTGAACTGGGCAAACTCGATCGCCCAGCGTCCCATTTTCTCGATCTCAACGCGCTGTTCCTCAATGATACCCTTGGTGAGGCCGCCGGGGATGGATGTGCAGGGGTGGACCTTGCGTCCGCCGATGATCTCGACCACATTATGCCCGAATTTGCGCATTTGAATGACCTTACCGCCGATCTCCAGGCCGACCTTATGAATGACACCCAGGATGTTGCGTTCTGCAACCGGGGCATCAGGTCCCATAATGAAATCCGGGCCACCCAGGGCATAGAAGTGGGTGGTGTGGTCGGTGGCAAAGAATGCCATATAGAGTAATTCGCGCAGTTTCTTGCCTGTGGGAGGAACTTCAACATGATAGACTGCATCCGCTGCCTTGGCGGCGGCCATGTGATGGGCTTCCGGGCAGACTCCGCAGATGCGGTTGGTCAGCAGGGGCATTTCCTCGACCGGGCGGCCGACAACAAAATTCTCAAAGCCACGGAGTTCCGGGATCTGGAAATATGTATTGGCGACGTCGCCATCGTCATTGAGGAAGATCTCGATCTTCCCGTGCCCTTCAAGGCGGGTGATGGGGTCAATGGTAATCCGTTGCATTTTTTATCATCCTTTCTGCGCGGATTTGCTGGCCCGCAACAGGGAACCAGCCAGGTTGAACCGATAAAACTGACCAGCAGGGTCCACCAGTCCGTCGAGAATCTTGTCGATCTCAACAGGATCGTCGCTGTCGATGACAGAGGCAAAACCTGCAATCAGGCGGGCTCCATAGTCCACCACTCCCTCTGCAGGGCCGTAACAGCCGATGCACTGCGCACCCACAGATGGACAGCGGGCATTGCAGCCACTGCGAGTGGCAATCCCGTTGCAGGGGATGCCCTGTTCCAGCAGGCACAATTCTGGATCAGCTTCCGTGAATTGGATGCGGCCAAATTCCTTGATCAGTTTAACGTTACGTTTGCGCTGGCATTCATCACAGACGGTTGAGTTTCCAGCACCAATCGTGGCACCCTTGGGAGGCAGCTCAGCTTTACCATTTAAGGCGGCAATCACCAAGTCAACGACAGCCGCGATCTGGTGGCTTTCGGGTGGGCAGCCAGGCATGTAGTAATCCACATCCACCACCTGGTCGAGAGTTTTCAACATTGGGTTCAGGGTTGGGATGGTGATGGCACCTTCAGGCATGGAGTAACTGGTCTGCGGGCGGATGTTTTCCGGGTTGTCTGTTGAGATGGTTGAGAATGCAGTATCCACCAACTCTTTGATGGGTCTGAAATTGGCAAGACCCGGTATGCAGCCTTCGCAAGCACAGGAGCCAAAGGCAACCATGATCTTCGATTTCCTGCGCAGCAACTTGGCGATATGTTCATTCTCATCATTACGCATACCACCATTGAACAGGCAAAGCGTGATCTCGCCATCCTGCATGGCTTCCACGTCCTTATACTTGGCATCCATGGCAACCGGCCAGAATACCACTTCAAAGGCAGCATCCACATCCAATATCTTCTCATGTATGTTCAATACTGCGATCTCACAACCACCGCAAGATGCAGCCCAGTACATTGCAAATTTCGGCTTGCTCATGCGGGCACCTCCTCTTTTTCAGCATGAACTTCGATGGCAGTCGTGTTCCAATTCAGCGGACCCAACGCCCTGACCTGTTCAACGAACTCATTGATCTCACGGGTAAAGATGGCTCCTTCAGCCGCACTCGCCCAGAGCAGTTTTAGCCGTTCAGGCTGGATACCCATCTGTGCCAGAACACGCTTCATGAGGAGAAAGCGGCGCAGTGCTTTATAGTTCTGGTTGATGTAGTGACAGTCGCCCGGATGGCAGCCTGAGATAAGAACGGCGTCTGCGCCACCGGCAAAGGCTTTGAGCACGAAGGTTGGATCCAACCGACCGGAGCACATCAGGCGGATGAGGCGAACATTAGGCGCATATTTCATACGAGCTGTTCCGGCCATATCGGCAGCACGGTAAGAGCACCAGTTGCAGGTGAAGCCGATGATAGTTGGCTCGAAGGGTTTAGTTTCGGGAGTGTCAGTCATAGGTAATCTCCATCGTGGGTATGTTACGCCACGACCTCCTTCTTGGGGATGTTCAAGAGCAACAGACCATTGATCTGTGAGAGTATCTGCTCGTTAGAGAAGCCGGTACCGCTAATGGCACCTGCCGGACAGGCGGCAACACAGGTACCGCAACCCTGGCAAAGTGCCGGATTGACCTCGCTGACCATCTTGTCTTCATGGAACAGAATGGCATTGAAGGGGCACATGTTGTTGCAGATGCGGCAGCCCGAGCATTGCTCTTCATGAATGGTGGCACGGATCGGTTCGAGAGCAACTTCCTTTTGCTGGATCTTTCCCAGGATGCGGGCGGCAGCAGCAGCTCCCTGAGCCACGCTGTTGGGAATATCCTTGGGGCCCTGAACACAGCCAGCGATATAGATACCTTCGGTAACTGTGGCAACCGGGTCCAGCTTGGGATGGCGTTCGATCAACCAGCCATCCGCCGAGCAAGAGATGCCGAAACGATTGGCAACTTCCTTGGCATCGTGACGGGGTTCGAGACCGGCTGACAGGATGACCATATCCACGGGGACACGCAACTGGTTTGCGGTCAAGGTATCCTCGACCTGCATGATCAACTTGCCCTCTTCGGCAGGAAGACGAGCAGCGTCGCTGATCTCGGCCACCTTGCCACGGATGAAGTGGGTTCCCTCTTCCAAGAGCCGATGATAGAACTCTTCGTAGCCCTTGCCAGGAGTGCGGATATCAATGTAGAAGTTGTAAACTTCGGCTCCGGTGCGCTCTTCAACAAGGTGGGCAAATTTCAAGCTCTGCATGCAGCAAATGGCGGAGCAATATTCGTTGTAATTCTTATCACGACTACCAACGCAATGGACGATACCGACCACCTTGGGTACGGTTTTCCCATCGCGCAGGACGATATTACCGCCCGTTGGTCCGGCTGCATTGCTCATGCGCTCGAATTCGAGGCTGGTGAAGACATTGGCAAGCCTGCCGTAACCGTACTGTGTGATGCGGCGCGAGTCGAACAAGTCGTAGCCAGTCGCCAGGATAATATTCCCGACTTGAACATTCAGGATCTCATCTTCCTGGGCAAAGTTTATGGCATTGGTCGGGCAGAACTTCTCACATGCCTTGCAGGTGCCTTTGATGTAATAGGTACAATTCTCGCGGTCGATGACCGGGTATTTTGGCACAGCCTGCGGGAAGGAGACATAGACAGCCTTGCGATATCCCATGCCCGCTTCGAAGACATTATCCACAACTTTCTTCGGGCATTTTTCCCAGCAGATTCCACAACCGGTGCAATCAGCTTCATTAACCGAGCGGGCACGCTTGCGGATGGTGGCGACAAAATTTCCAACGTAGCCATCCACTTTCTCGACTTCCGAATAGGTCAGCAAGGTGATATTCGGATGATTACCTGCATCCACCATTTTTGGGGTAAGAATACATGCCGAGCAGTCCAAGGTGGGGAAGGTCTTGTCAAACTGGGCCATATGCCCACCGATGGAGGGTTCGCGTTCCACCAAATAGACCGGGAAACCAGCATTGGCAATCTCGAGTGCTGCCTGGATGCCAGCGATACCGCCACCCACAACCAGCGTGGCAGGGTGGATCGGGACATGCAACGGTTCCAGTGGTTCATGGTGAATAACACGGGAAACGCCACCGGAAAGGATGGCTTTGGCCTTCTCGGTTGCGGCAATCTTATCTGTGTGCACCCATGAATCCTGTTCGCGGATGGAAACCAGTTCACACAAGTAAGGGTTCAAACCGCCACCCTTGCAGGCATTACGGAACGTTGCCTCGTGCAGGTGCGGGGAGCAGGCTGCCACAACAACGCGGGTCAGCCCTTGTTCTTTGATATCCTTTTGGATGAGTTCCTGCCCCAGGCTGGAGCACATGAACTTGTAATCCCGGGCAATGACAACCCCGTCGTTCTTGAGATTCTCCGCAGCCCATGTACTAACCTCGCCAACATTTACTACACCGGCGATGTTGGTACCACAGTGGCAAACGTATACACCTATCTTTTCTTTCTTATCCATACGTTTCACTCCTTATCGTATTCTCTGGAAAAGGGTTAGCCTTTGATTACCTGGCGTAGCGCGGGTGCCATGGCGATAAATTCCTGACCAATTCCAAGTTTCTTCTGTGGGATCTCCAGGGATAAGCCGATCAATTGTGTGAAGTACATGATCGGTACGGCGAAATTCGTACCGAATTCCTGGTTTACCTGCTGTTGGTAGACTTCCAAGTTCACCTGGCACATCGGGCAGGCGGTGGCAACCACGGTAGCTTGCGCGTCCACTGCGCTTTGGAGCAGATTGCGTACCATGCCCAAGGCTGCCGTGCGGCTGGAGATAATCAAAGATCCTCCACAGCAACGCATTTTCAGTGGATAGTTGACCGGTGTAGCACCGATGGCGGAGATCATCTCTTCAAAGAACATCGGTTGCTCAACGTCTTCCTTATCTTTTTGCGGTCTGACGATCTGGCATCCGTAATAAGGGGCCACGCGAATTCCTTCAAGTGGGTTGGTGACCTTGTTTTTTAATTCTTCCGGGCCAATATCGTTGGCAAAGACTTCAATCAGGTGCTTAACGCCAACAGTACCGTTGAAATGTAGATCATCCTCCTCAAGGGCAAAATTTATATGTTCTGCCAGGTCAACATCTTTCTTGAGGTGGGCGGCAGTGAAGTACATATTCTTGTAGCAGGCACTGCATGGCGCAACGACATCCAGGCCAGTCTTTTCGGCGATCGCCAGGTTGCGTGCGCAGAGCGTGTAGGCAAGCAGTTCGTCGATGTAGAAGTAGGTGGTAGCCCCACAGCAGTTCCAGTCCTCTAATTCTTTGAGCTTAATACCAAGCTTTTTGGCGGTCTCGATGGAGGATTTATGGTAACTGGAAGCCATTTTTTCCAACGAACATCCCGGGAAGTAGGCGTATTCCTTCATTCCAGACCTCCCATCGGGATGATCCTGCCGATCATGCGCTTGAAGTTATCAAGCCGCTTGATCCTGGCCGGCATGATAGGAAGACGACCCTTCAATAGTAGTTCGGTTGCTCCCACCACTTCGAGCACCAATTCACGCATGCCGAAACTAAAGATGTATGAAGGAGCAAGGACAGGTTCGAAGGAGCGACCTCCCCGGACGATCATTTTCACAAAGGCTTCTGAGAAAGTTGGTCCGATCAGACCTTCCTGGTGCTGTCCCTTCCAGATCGAATAACGTTTCAGGGCATACATCAACTCTGTGATATTGATGTCCTGCGGGCAGCGCACCGTGCAATGATAGCAGGAAGCACAATACCAAAAGGTGTTGCTTTCCAGAACTTGTTCTTTCATGCCCTGATTGATCATGGCAATGATCTGGCGTGGCGAATGGTCCATATAAGGTGCCACGGGGCAAGTCCCAGAGCAAGTTCCACACTGTATGCAGGTCTTGATCGGCTCCCCTTCGGCAGCATATAAGAGGTTTGAAATCTCTTGATTAAATGTAATTGTATCGGTCATAGGGTTGGCCTCTCTGAATCGTCAGTAAGGAAGAAAAACTTCTGCCTGAGACGGCGATCAGGAGTTCTTTATTTTACAACCTTCTTCTCTTCAGCTAGTTGGATCAGGCTGCTCACTTTATCAAGTAACAGCTTGGGTTCGACAGGTTTCTCCATCAACTCATCCACTTCAACAAAGCGGGGATGGACAGGTGAGCCCGGGAACAGGAAAGCGATCTGCTCGCGCATACCGGTCATGATAAGGACAGGCATTTCGCGCAGTTTGGGGTCTTTACGCAATTTTCGGGCGATCATGATGCCCTCAGCGCCGCGTCCCATCATGATGTCCAGCAACAACAGGTCATATTGCTTTGACGCCAGTGCGCGCAACCCATCTTTGGGGTTATAGGCGACATCCACTTCGTAATCGCCTGTAGCGAGGATCGCCTTGATCCCGGAGACAAAATCGGGATCGTCATCGATCATAAGCAACTTCTTGGTCATGGTTTACCTCCGTTCAAGTGTAAGAATTGTGTCCCAAAAAAGCCAGGGGATGGTTAGGTTTTTTGCAAAGGAAGACTAATAGTAAAGGTGGTTCCCTTGCCTATTACACTTTCCACTGCGATCGATCCGTTATGTCCATCAACGATCTGACGTGCGACCGCCAAACCGATGCCATGCCCGGAGGCGGCTTCCTGCCCGGATTTTCCTCGATAAAACCCATCGAAGATATGCGGCAGATCCTGTTCGGCAATGCCAATGCCAGAATCATGGATCGAGATGGCGATATGATCTCCTTGCACATCAGATTTTATGACAACCTTGGTGCCGTCTGGTGAGTACTTAATTGAATTATTGATGATATTAACGAACACTTCCGAAAGGCTCACACTGTCTCCCAAGACAGGGGGCAGGTCTTCGCTTACGCTAGAAATGATCTCAATATTTTTTCTCGCTGCCAACGTAGCCACGCTTTCAAGTGCATTGGCAATCGGCTTGGAGACCGGGATGAGGGTGAAAGAATCTTTTAGCTTATTGATATCCACCGATATTACCCTCAACCATGAATTGATCATCTTGAGCAGTTCATCGATCCTGATCTTGATACGCCCGAATTTATCTTTCTGCTCGGTACTGAGCACTTTTTCCAGTTCAAATTCCAGTACATAGAAATTCTGCAGTACTGCGCTCAAAGGTGATTTGAGCTCATGCGAGATGATCGAGGCGAACTGCTCGCGCAACAATTCCTTTTCCCTGCGCAGACTGATGGTTTCTAATACCAGCTTCCTGCGTTCAATCCCTCGGCGGACAATTAGCCGGAACTCATCCGGAGTGAAGGGCTTGGGTAGAAAATCGTAGGCGCCGCGCTTCATTGCTTCGACAGCAGAACTGACCGTGGCGAAACCGGTGATGACTACAGTAACGATCGTTGGATCGATCTCGTAAACTTTTTCCAATACTTCAAAACCGGATATTCCGGGCATTTTCAAATCGACAAAGATAAGGTCTGGCTGGTACTCCTGAATGAGAGCCACGCCGCGCATCCCATCATTCGAAGTCGCCAATTGATAACTGCTGCCTTTGAGGATCTGGGCGCAGGAATCCAGCACAACCTCTTCGTCGTCGATGATCAAGATCTTTGATTTAGATTCCATCTTCCATACCAGTCGTTCCAATATTCAGGGGAAAGCTGACCGTAAATGTGGTGCCTTCGCCTAGACTACTATCAACCAAAATATTTCCATTATGTTCCTTGACAATCCCAAAACTGATCGCCAGTCCAAGCCCCACGCCATGCCCGGTTTCCTTGGTTGTGAAGAACGGGTCAAAGATCTTTTCCATGTTCTCTTCCGTGATCCCCGGACCGGTGTCCTCCACCTTGATATCTACGCAGTTGGTCTCCGGGTTGTGCATGGTAGTGAGGTGTAAACTACCATTGCCTTCCATCGCCTCAGCAGCATTGATGATCAAATTTAGGAACACGCGCTCCACTTGTGAAGGATCCAGGATAAGGAGGGGCAAATTCTTCTCAAAATCCGTGGTTACCTTGATATTATGGAATAAAGCTTGTTTTTCGACCAGTGATATACATCCTTGAATCATATTGGTAACATTACATAAGGTTTTATCTGGTTTCTTTTGACGCGAGAAATCCAACAAACCACGGATGATATCCCGGCACCGGTTGGCCTGGGTGACGATTTTTTGCAGGCTTTCCTTCTCATCGAGACCGATCGTCTCATTCTCCAAGAGAAGGTATGAATAGGTAACAATACCTTGGAGAGGGTTATTCAGATCATGAGCCACGTTGGCGGCCAATTGACCGATCAGCGCGAGCCGCTCGGATTCCATGATCTTTTTCTTGGTGTATTCCTTCAGTTTCTCGTCCCGTTCACGGAGAGCCTTTGACATGAAATTGAAAGTATCTGCCAGTTCACCAAACTCATCGTTAGATATTATCTCTATATTGGTGGCAAGGTCGCCACTTGCCAACTGATGTGATGCATCCACCAATGTGCCCACAGATGATGATATTCGACGAGAAATAATAATGGTCACGATGATCGAGAGGATGACTCCAGCGAACGTGATGCCCAGGAAGATCAACAATGCTTGATTTTTAATGTCCGAATACTTCTGTTCCAGGATGCCTACGTATAAAATTCCTTTGATATCACCATCAAAACCGAGAATGGGCTCGTAAGCAGAGATATACCAGTCATTGACAACATAAGCCCGACCAATCCATCGTTCGCCCTGGATGATGACATGCTCATAAACATCACTTGCCAGGCGGGTACCAATTGCCCGGGAACCATCCTCGTTCTTTACATTGGTCGAGATGCGAATGTCGTCCTGGAAGATCGTGGCAGTGCCGATATCTTTGTCTTTGTAAACAACTCCTTGAAAAACAGTTTGTTTTACTTTATCGACAATATCGTAATTGCGGTTAATTAAGGTTCCAGCATAAACAACGCCGATCAAGTCACCATTGTCATCCAATACAGGAACGGCAGCCATCAACATCATACCTGCTGTCTCTTCTGTTTCCGGACGTGGCCTGGCCATTGGTGTATCAATGAATTGGAAGAAGGCTTTCTGAGCCAGGTATTCTGATTCGAGTGTTAATTCTTCTTCTGACAAGATCACTGTGCCAGCAGCAGAGGCTTTTGTGCGCAGGACAGCAGCAATCAGTTCCTGCTGGCTTTGATCGTCTCCAGTATTGCGGGCATTGTTCGTTCGCAAGATGACGATGCCATTGTTATCTGTAATGGTCAGAATATCAAGTTGTTCTCTTATCTTGAACCAGAACAATTCATCCACATATTCCCAGCGGGTATTGCCCTGCAGGATATCCTCGATAAATGTTCGGACTGCAGTGAATTCGGCCGCATCGCGAATATGATCAATATTGTTGGAATAGATCAACCTTGCTGCATTCAGATCGTTTCGTACCCGTTCTTCTGCCTCTGCAGTGATCAGGTCAGAGATGATCCTAGCCCCAACCAGTGTGAAGATGAGACTGCTAAGAAGGATGACCGACAGGAAACTCAAGGTGATCCGGGTACCAATGGGCAACCTGATATGGCGGCCGAATTTTGTTGTCAGTGTGTTACTTGTTCTCCTTTTTTTGTTCATGGTTTCCGTTGTATTACTTGAAGAAGGACATGGGTGAAGGGCCGGTTATAGCGCTTCAGCAACCAAGTCGATCAAATCCTTCACTACGAAGTTCTGTTCGTTCCCTGTGGTCTTAACAGCATCCTTAAACATGGTGAAATCTTTGGGGCAGGCGACGATAAACGCCTGGATCCCGGTCAGACCGGCTGCTTCACGGATGCGGGACTCGCTTGGCCTTTCTTTAACTTCTTTTTCTTCCATCCAGATGCGTCCGCCGCCTGCACCACAGCAGAAAGCCCTATCGCCATGACGGGGCATCTCCACCAGTTCACAGCCTGTGGCTTCGATCACCCGGCGGGGGGCATCAAAGATACCATTGTAGCGTCCGAGATAACAAGGATCGTGATAGGTAACCTTATAATTCAACTTCTTGCTAAATTTGATCTTACCAGCCGCAATCATCTGGTCGAGAAGTTCAGCGTAGTGAAGTACTTCTGGTCGCCCATGGTCACCTTCAGGGTATTCATTCTTCAGCGCATTGTAGGAATGCGGATCGGTGGTTAGAATCGTTTGGAACTTGCACTTGGCAAATACCTGACTGTTCTTATCGACCAGCATTTCAAACAGACCTTCTTCCCCAACGCGACGGACATCGTTGCCGGCGTTACGTTCGCTCTCGAACAGGATGCCGAAATTCAAGCCAATCTTCTGAAACACATCGGCTGTTTTGCGGGTGACATCGGTCAGCGAGGCGTTATAGGACGCATAGTCACCTACAAACCACAGATATTCCACCTGCTCACGCCGGGCATCCTTGATGGCGGGCTGCAAGCCCATGGTCCACTTCGCACGCATGCGGTCCGACTGGCCGAAGGAATTCCCGTAGCGTCCCAAGTTGCCGAGGGCATCCTGGAGCATCTTATCCATCTTGCCCTGGTCAACGAGGTAACGGCGCAGGTCGACGAATGTAGTGACATGATCGATGAAGGCAGGGCAGACCTGGACGCATGCATGGCAGGTGGTGCAAGCCCACAACTCATCAGAACTGACCACATCACCATGCAAGGAATGCCCGTTGGCTTTCTCCCACATGTGTGCATCCAATTTCGCCATCATGTTGCGCGGGGAGAGCACCTGCGCGCTGGCATACGCAGGGCAAACATCCTGACAACGCCCACAGCGGGTACAGGCATCAAAATCCAGGAGTTGTTTCCAGGTGAATTGTTTCCACTCCTTGACCCCCATTCCATTTTCCATATTGGCTGGCGGCAGAGCGCCTGCCGGTTTCATAGAGCGGAAGTAAATATTTAGCGGAACAGAGAGGATATGGAATAGTTTCGTAAATGGCAGGGAAATCAAAACACCAAAAGCAGTCAAAATATGGAGCGACCAGATGATCAGGTGCAGAGTTTGGTTGGTCGGATCTCCCAAGGATAATAGAAGTTGAGCGATCGCATTTCCGATCGGAGACCATACTGCCCAATCCCGCTGGGTAACTGCAATCCGCAGTCCTTCTGTCAGATAACCACTGAGAGTGATGAAACTCAGCATCACCAATACATAAAGGTCATCTCCAGCGAGTTTCTTCACCGGGAAATTCTGCAACCGGGAAGGGTGGGCAATATACCGGCGATAGACAGCCATCCCCAGACCGAGTATTACCAACAGGCCAAGGATATCGAGGGTCAATTCAAAAACAATGTAAACCCAGCCCTTCAGGAATTGGAACCCAAAGAACAGGTCAGTCACATCCGTGTCAACTGTCGCCAGAGCGGTACCAAAGGCAAGTACAAGCATGCCCCAGAAAATGGAAAAGTGCATGATCCCGGGGTATTTTTCCTCCAGCGTGCGGCGTTGTCCAAGCACCTGGGTCACCAGGGACCAGATACGGTTCCAGAAGTTACCAGGTCGTTTCTCCGGTCGGCCCATGCGCCAGCGCTGGATGCGGCGTATCACTCCGTAAATGAAGACTGCGGCTGTCAGGAAGGCGGCAATATACTGGGCAATCTCTGCCCAGTGTGGAATATTCCAGAAAGTTTCACGGATCGGCATTGTCCTGACTCCCTCTGATCAGTCTACTTGGCCTGTTTGACTTTTTCGGTCAGCACCGGAAGCAGGTCGAACATATCGACCGTGGTGCCATATTTAGCGATATTGAAGATCGGTGCATTGATATCGGTATTGACCGCTACTATGTATTCGCTATCACCCATGCCCTCAACATGTTCTGGCGCACCACTGATGCCCAGGGCCAGGTAAATCTTGGGCTTGACGTGCTTGCCGGATTTTCCAACCAGACGAGTTGTCGGAATCCAGCCCTGATCCACCACCGGTCGGGAGGCGCTGACCGCACAACCCAACGCAGCCGCCAGATCATTGGCGAGTTCGATGTTATCCTTGTTCTGGATGCCGCGCCCAACAGAGACGAGCATTTTCTCCTTGGTGATATCGACGTCGGATGTGTCGGGTTCGATGTATTGTTTCAGGGAGACCCGCAAATCGCCCAGTGCTGGGGCTGCAATGATTTCCACGGAGGGTGGCTGGGAGCTTTGACCTGACTCAGCCTTGTATCCGCCCGGGACCATGGTTATCAGAGCAGTGGGGGCAGGCAGGTCGCCTTCAGCCATAATCTTGCCACCACAGATCTGGCTGATGAATTTTCCTTCAGATGTGAAAGTCCGGCAAGAACTCACAACCGGAAATTCAAGCCTGGCAGAAAGCCCGCTGGCGATATCCATGCCAATCGAACTGTGACCGAAAATGACCGCACGTGGCGACTGCTGCTTGATCAGGTTCTCCAGGGTGATCTGATAAGCATCAAAGGTGAATTCGGCCAAGGCTGGATGATCAACATACAGGACTTTGTCTGCCGACAAGTTGGATGCCAATTTCTGCGCATTGTGGCCCAGCAAAACAGCGACAACACCACCACCGCTGCTCTGGGATAATTGATGAGCCCCGGCGAGCATCACATACGATGTGTCGGTGACCTGACCGCGCAAGTGTTCGATGATAACAAGAATATCCTGACTCATGTTCGCCTCCCGCTCACAATGTACCTTGTTCTTTGAAGATGGCGATCAACTTAGCCGCGACATCATCGGGGCTGCCTTCCAGCATTGTTGCTCGCTCGGCAACTTCGGGAAGGAACATCCGACTGACTACGATGCTCTCCTCCAGGCTTAGCGCTGAACCCGGTTTTTCCTCGATCTTGGCTGTGCTCATCACTTGGCGGATCTTGCTGTAAGCCACGTAGCGTGGTGGCTGCTCAGCTGCTTGAATACCCAGGACGGCAGGCAGTTTCACTTCGATCTCTGCAATCAGCCCTCCGGCGTATTCTTTGCGAGCGATCACCTTGTCGCCATCGATGGTAATGCCAGCTACGTAGCCTACATAGGGCATGCCCAAGTATTCAGCCAGGAGCGGTCCTATCGAACCATCGAGGTCATTGTGGGCCTGGACACCGGTCAGGATCAAGTCTGGATGCAAATCTTTCAGAACTTCGGCATGGGCACGAGCCAGCGCATGGTTGTTTACGTTGCTGAAATCACCAGTCAATTTGATGAGTTGATCGGCCCCTTTGGCTGCAGCTGTGAACAGGAAATCGTCTGCACCATCTGCTTCAGCCATAATCACACATACCTGCCCACCATTCTTTTCCTTGACCAAAATGGCTTGTTCAACTGCATGGTCATCGAATTCGCTGATAATCAAGCGAAGCCAAGTGGTATCGAGTGCGGTACCACCGGGATCGATGGTGAGTTCTTCGACCAGATCAGGTACAAATTTCACCGGAACGGCTATCTTCATTGCATTTCCTCCTACAGATCCATCGATTCGGCGAGTAATTCGGCAATCTCACGAACCTTGAGTTGGCTGGCGGCCTGGATGGTCTTGGTCGCATCTTCAAAGCGGGGTGGTTCGTAGGGACAGGCTACCGCCAGTATTTGTGCATTCGATGCCACCGCCTCACGGATACGCCATTCTGAAAGGCGGGTGTGTGCTTTTTCCCACTGGAAACCGTCCAGCCACATGCCACCTCCGCCACCACCACAGCACAGGCTGTTGATGCGCTGGTGTGACATTTCCACCAATTCGACACCAGGGATGGCAGTAATTAAAGCACGAGGTTCATCGAAGACACCATTTACCCTGCCAAGGTAACACGGATCGTGATAGGCAACCTTCGCTTTGATCTCGTTTTTCAGCATGGGTTTTAGTTGTTCCAGACGTTCCGCCAGGAATTGTGTATAGTGTTTGACCGGATAGGTGATCCCCATGGCAGGATATTCATTCTTCATAGCATTAAAAGCATGTGGATCGGTTGTAATGATCTCATTGAATTTGTATTTTTTAAAGAGGGCTCCGTTCTTTTGAGCCATCATTTCGAACAGGCCGCGCTCACCAGCAAGGCGCTGTGAATCACCATCGCTGAATTCTTCCGGTCCAAGGATCCCAAAGTTTATCCCGAGCGCATTCAAGATCCGAGCCAGTGCTTTTGTTGCCGACTGCATCCTGGAATGGTAAGATGCGTAATCTCCAACATACCAAAGTACGTCAACCGGCTGACGAGTTTTTGCCAGGACATTGACCTCTGGTTGCAGTCCAAGAGTCCAATCTGCGCGTTTCCTAGGCGATTCTCCCATCGGGTTGCCATATCTCTGCGTGTTTTCCAGAGCAGCCTGCAACTCAGTTGGAATATTCCCGGCGAGGAGCATTTCTTCCTTGGTGCGGGTCATCAATGCAGCAGTGATGGGGATATTTGAAGGGCAGAAAGATGCACAGGCATTGCAAGAAACGCACATCCAAACTGTATCTGTCTTTAATACTTGTTCGAATATCTCTGCGCGGAGAGCACCAACGATCTTCCCGGGTGGGAATTTCATAATATATCCGAAGGGACACACACCGCTGCACGTGCCGCATTGCAGGCATGTACGTATTCGTTCTCCGTCTTTCAGGTCGAACAGGCTGGTATAGAAAGTTTTATTTACAGATGGGGATAACGGATTTAATGTAATCTCCAAGGTGCACCTCCTATGGATATTCCGATTGGCAATCACAAATATCTATGACTGGCGATCATCAATATTTATGACTAATGGCAGTAGTATGTGATTTTCAAGACAAAAACGTAAGTACAGATAGTCACGGTTTTTCATGATTAATATCCTGCGTAATTATAAATTCAAAATGAGAATAACAGATCGCAATACCAGTAAAAATTACCCGGCTGGTATAATCAGCCCGCTGGTAAAAGATAATGAAGGAGATCGTCTTATGAATTTCCAGATGTGGAAGAAAGCCCTTACTGTTATTCCCAATGTAACCAAGGAAGAATGGGATGCACTCGATCTCGTCTCAAAATGGTTGATCTCCACCCGCGCGGCGGTGCTGGTGATGACCTTCCTCTCTGCCGTCCTGGCGGGCTTGTTCGCCCTGCATGATGGCTACCGGGTCAACCCGTTTGCCTGGGTGCTGCTGACCTTGGGATTGGTATTCTCCCATGCCGCGAACAATATCTTCAATGATTACACGGATTATATGCGCGGCGTGGACAAGGACAACTATTTTCGCACCCAATACGGCCCCCAGCCAGTGGCGGATGGCCTGATGACCAAACGCCAGCACCTGACCTATTTCGCCATCACCGGACTGATCGCGGTCACCTGTGGGATCGCGCTCATCATCATGAACAGCGGCGATCCGCTCATCTGGTTGCTGATGGGCCTGGGAGCGATCTTTGTACTATTTTATACCTGGCCGATGAAGGGATTCGCCCTGGGCGAGATCGCGGTGCTGATCGTCTGGGGACCTTTGATGATCGGCGGCGGCTATTATGTACTCACCGGTCATTGGGTCTGGAACGTGGTCTGGGCGAGCCTGCCCTACGTGCTGGGTGTGACCACCGTGATCTTTGGGAAACACATCGACAAGCGGGTGATCGACAGGGCCAAGAAAATCTTTACTCTGCCGGTGGTGATCGGCGAGAAAGCTGCCCGCTTTACCGTGGTGGCGATGATGGTAGCGCCCTATCTGCTGGTGATCTACCTGATCGCGATCCGCTATTTCACCCCGGTGATGCTGATCGTCTTCCTGGCAGTGCCCCAGTTCCTGAAGATCTACCCTCAGTTCCTGAAGCCCAAGCCGGAGACGCGTCCTGAAGGTTTCCCCGAGGGGCAGGGCGGCTGGCCGTTGTATTTTGCCCCGCAGGCTTTCGTCAATAATCGGACGTTTGGCATGTGGTTCATGCTGGGCTTGATCGCGGATGTGATCCTGCGGCTGGTCTTTCCCAGTTTCTGGGCTGTGTGATCCAAATCAAGTTGACTTCAACCACCAGAATGCCTTGAGTACGGGGTCCTGGTGGTTTTTTAATCATATAAGCCTGAATTGGATGCTTCTGGAATATGTGATGTTTGTCACACAAGATGCATAAACTGTCACTAACAATAAAATGATTTGTGAGATATATTCAATTGGCGGTTTTTTTTGAGAACAACCCCTGTTCTGTAGAACAGCAAACATAATTTCAAGGAGATAAACATGGAAAAGACCTCTCTAGACAAACTTCTGCGCCCCAAGACCGTGGCAGTGGTAGGTGCTTCAACCCAGCCTGGAAAGATCGGCTATACGGTCATCGAAAACCTGATCAAGGGCGGCTATAAGGGCAAGATCTATCCCATCAACCCGACCGCTGACGAGATCCTTGGATTGAAGGTGTATGCTTCGGTCAGTGATGTGCCCGGTGAGATCGACCTGGCGGTAGTGACCGTGCCGGTCAAATTCGTGGCCCAGGTGGCTGAAGAGTGCGGCGTCAAGGGCATCAAGGCTTTGAGCGTCATCACTTCGGGTTTCAGCGAAGTGGGCCGGCGTGACCTGGAAGATGAGCTGATCTCCATTGTCCATCGTCATGGTATGTGCGTACTGGGACCGAATATCGTAGGCACGCTTTCCAACTCTGACTCGCTCAATGCTTCTTTTGCCCCCTTCCTGCCTTTCCCGGGCAAGGCCACCCTGATCACCCAAAGCGGCGCCCTGTTGATCGCCATGGATGCCATCACCTACACCCGCAAGGTGGGTTTTGACAAGATGATCTCCATCGGCAACATGGCAGACGTGGATTTTGCCGACCTGATCACCTGGCTTGAACAGGATGAGAACACCAACTGCATTTGTCTTTACATTGAAGGGTTCAAGGACGGGCGGAAGTTCATTGAAGCCAGCCGCAAGACCAAGAAGCCGATCATTGCACTCAAGGCAGGCATCTCCAGCCATGGTGCAGCCGCAGCCGCTTCCCATACCGGATCACTGGCTGGCGCGGTGAAGATCTACGGCGCGGCCTTCCAGCAGGCTGGCGTGGTGCAGACATCCGATCTGAACAACCTGTTCGACCGCACCCTGGCGCTCTCGCTCCAACCCCCGCTGCGCGGCGAGAAAATCCTGGTGATCACCAATGGCGGTGGCGTGGGCGTACTGGCAACGGATGCGGCGGAAAGGTTTGGCATTCCGCTGAGCTTTGCCCCCGAAGATGTCCAAGAAGAGATGAAGAAGCATATGCCGGCTTTCGGTTCTGCCAAGAACCCGGTCGACCTGACTGGTATGGCTGGCAACGAGTGGTACTATGATTCGGTGAAGTTCGCTTATGCTCATCCGTGGCTGGATGGGTTGGTGGTGCTCTACTGCGAGACGGCGATCACCAATCCACTGGAGATCGCCAAGGCGATCCATAAAGGGATCATGGAAAGCGGAAACTTTGAGCGCCCAGTAGTGGTCTCGATGGTGGGTGGAACACGCTGCGATGAGGCGATGGCGTGGCTGGTTGAGAATGGTATCCCGGCGTATGGTCCGCCTGACCAGGCGATGAATGCCATGTCTGCGCTGCGCGAATATGACCGCATCCGCACGATGCTCGCCGAGGAATCCACCGGCTGCGATCCCAAGGGTGGCAAGGTGGCACGCGAGGTGATCGCCAAGGCGCGCGCCGATGGACGGACCGCGTTGACCGAGATCGAGGCCAAGATGATCTTTGCAGCCTATGGGCTGCCGATCACAGAAACCAAAGTCGCCAAGAGCGAGGACGAGGCTTCAAAACTAGCCAGCAAGATCGGTTTCCCGGTAGTGATGAAGATTGTCTCACCGGACATCATCCACAAGTCGGATGCCGGCGGGGTGAAGGTGAACATCAAGGACGAGGCCGGAGCGCGCGAGGCTTACCAGACCATCCTGGCGAACGCCATGAAATACAAGGCAGACGCCAATATCCACGGTATTGCTGTGCAGGAGATGGCTCCCTGGGGTACAGAGGTAATCGTTGGCTCGGTCAACGACCCGACCTTTGGACCCACCATCATGTTCGGGTTGGGCGGCATCTTCGTGGAAGTACTGAAGGATGTCACCTTCCGGGTGGCACCGGTGAACCGTTCGCAGGTCAAGCGCATGTTGACCGAAATCCGCGGCGCACCGATCCTGGACGGCGTGCGTGGCGAGAAACCACGCGATAAATCGGCACTGGTCGACCTGCTCTGCAAGTATGCCGCCATGGTCAATGACCTGAGTGAGGATGTCGCCGAGACGGATGCCAACCCGGTGCTGGTATACGCCAAGGGCGAGGGGCTAAAGGTGGTTGATGCCCGCATCATCCTGAAAGCCAAGTAAGCCTGATAAGCATACAATTCAGAGAAGCCTCCGTTTTGCGGGGGCTTCTTTTCTTTCACCCAGCGCGGGTATAATTCGCTTACTACACATTTGTGAGGTGAAACAATGCGTCCTGAATGGGATTCTTACTTCATGAAGATCGCCTACGCGGTATCCGAGCGCAGCACCTGTGACCGGGCATTCGTGGGTTGCGTACTGGTATTGGAAAAACGCATCCTGACCACCGGCTTTAACGGTTCCCCCGCCGGTCAGCCGCATTGTGACGAGGCGGGTCACCTGATGGTGGATGGGCACTGTGTACGCACTATCCATGCGGAGACAAATGCGATCATCCAGGCTGCCCTGCACGGCGTCTCCACCCGGGGCGCCACCTGTTATGTCACCCATATGCCGTGCATCAACTGCACCAAGGCGCTGATCAATGCCGGCATCGTACGACTGGTGTACAGCGTGTCGTATCGATCTGATGAAAATGCCTTGCAATTCCTGAAGACCGCCAATATCGAAATCTGCCAGAAGGAATATCAACCCTAGGCACTCTCTGCTTGTGGCTGCCTGGCTCTGGACCACCGGGCAATCAAGTATCCGGTAGATCTCGCCATAGGGCAATGAAAAAACGTTCTGTGTGGGCGGGGATAATCGACGCGGGTATAATTGCGGCTGGAGGACCTTTCATGGAGATTACCTGGTTTGGACATTCCTGCTTTCGGCTGACTGAGCGCAATCTGGCTACCGTGGTGACGGATCCATATGACAACGAAGTGGTTGGTTACGAGCCGCTCAAACTTAAGGCGGATATTGTGACCGTGAGTCATGATGCGGCGGGTCACAATCATACCAACGCGGTGAAAGGCGTCAGCCATGTCATCGATGGACCGGGGGAATTCGAGATCGGCGGCGTGTTCATCACCGGCGTCCAGACCGATGGCTCCGGGAAGAAAGCGGATGATCGGCCGCGCAATACGCTGTACGTGATCGATTACATGGGGATCACGGTGGCGCACCTCGGCGACCTTCGCTCGGTCCCCAGCCAGGCGGAGATCGAAGCACTGGGGACGGTACATGTGTTGTTGGTCCCGGTGGGGGGAGGCAGCAGCCTGAATGCCGCCAAAGCAGCCGAGATCGTCAGCCTGCTTGAACCAAACCTGGTCATCCCGATGCATTACCATACCCCGGCGACCAAGTTCAGCCTTGATCCGCTGGAAAAATTCCTGAAGGAAATGGGTCTCCACGAGGCGGAAACCGTGGATAGCCTGAAGGTCACCAAAACCTCGTTGCCCGATGAAACCAAGGTAGTGATCCTGGGATATCAGAAGGAATGAACGGCTTGGAAACTCCTGTCAAGCTCCTGCTTACCTGGGACATCTCTCCCGACCATGAACAGGAATACCTGGAATTCATCCTGGGTGAATTCGTACCGGGCTTGCAGCGCCTAGGCCTACAGCCGGCAGATGCCTGGGCAACCATTTACGGGGATTATCCACAGATCCAGGTGAGCATCCTGGCACCATCGTATGAAGCGGCTCAACATGCCGTTGATGCACAGGGCTGGCATGATCTGCACGACAAGTTATTCGCGCTGGTGCGTAATTATGCCTGCAGGATCGTCCCGGCGCGCGGCAGTTTCCAGTTCTGAAAAAACCGGGTATGGTTCCCGTGGATCCTCTGGCTGAAAAATTATTGCAGTGGTATGGGCTGAATGCCCGCACGCTTCCCTGGAGGGGCCATCCGGATGCGTATGCTGTCTGGGTCTCGGAGATCATGCTCCAGCAAACTCGGGTCGAAACGGTCATCCCGTACTTCAACCGCTGGATGGAACACTTCCCAAGCATCGCACATCTCGCTTCCGCCGAGGAACAAGAAGTCCTTGCTTTTTGGGAAGGGCTGGGCTATTACAGCCGCGCCCGAAACCTACACAAGGCTGCGCAGGTGGTGGTAAAAAATCATGCGGGAAAACTGCCCGGCGACTTGGTCAGCCTGGGCAGACTGCCCGGCATTGGGCGCTATACGGCGGCTGCGATCGCCTCCATGGCTTTTGGTCTGGACGCGGCGACACTAGACGGCAACGTGAAGCGCGTTTTCTCCCGCCTGTTTGATGTGGGGGAAGCGGTGGATTCCCCGGATGGCGAGAAGAGGCTATGGAGGCTGGTGGAGAAGCATCTCCCCGCGGGCAAAGCGGGGGATTTCAACCAAGCGCTCATGGACCTAGGCTCAGGCATCTGCCTGCCAAAGGCTCCACGTTGCCTGCTTTGCCCACTAAGAGAGCAATGCCTGGCTTGTGCCCGTGGGGTGCAGGAATTCCGCCCGGTGAGGAAACCCCGCAAGGAGATCCCACACTTCGTTGTCACGGCTGCGGTCATCTGCAGAGATGGAAAAATACTGCTGGCAAAACGCCCGTCATCTGGGCTTCTGGGTGGGTTGTGGGAATTCCCTGGAGGAAAAGTGGAACAAGGGGAAAGCCTGACAGAAGCACTGCAACGTGAGATCCACGAGGAGCTTGGGGTTGAACTCCTGGTTGGCGAGGCGTTTGGGGTTTACCAGCATGCCTATACCCACTTCCGCATCACCCTGCATGCATTTCTCTGCACCTTGTCGGGCGGAGAACCGATGCCCCTGGAAGCGGATGCGCTAACCTGGGTTGCTTCTGGAGAACTGGTGAATTACCCGATGGGAAAAGTGGACCGATTGATCGCGCACCGGATGGTTGATCCCGATGGCTGCTGATGGAGCCTTGGTTGCACGCCAACGCATGGTGAGAGAGCAGATCATCCGCCGGGGTGTGAAGGATGCCGATGTACTGGAGGCCATGGAGAGCATCCCACGGCATGCATTTGTTCCCCACACGGAACTTGCCTGGGCGTACGACGATGGACCGCTGCCAATTGGTTATGGACAGACGATCTCGCAGCCGTACATTGTTGCCTTGATGACGGAGTTGCTGGCGCTCGAACCCGGAGCACGGGTGCTTGAAATTGGCACCGGCTCCGGTTACCAGGCAGCGGTGCTGGCAAGGCTGGCGACGGAAGTACATACACTGGAGTACATCCCTGACCTGGCGCACAGGGCTGAGGAGATCCTGACAAGCCTGGGGATCAATACTGTCTTTGTGCATGAGGGGGATGGTTCGGCGGGTTTTCCAGAATATGCCCCTTATGATGGCATCCTCGTTACTGCAGCCAGCCCGGCTGTCCCGGTGCCGCTTGTGGAACAACTGGCTGAAGGTGGAAGGCTGGTGATCCCGGTGGGGGGACGCGACCGGCAAGTGCTTGAAGTCCATCACCGGGTTGGTGGTAAGATTATCGAAGAACAGAACATCCCGGTTATGTTTGTCCCCTTGCGGGGCAGATATGGCTGGAAATAACCCTATCAGGAGGATCTAATGTCAATCACAGTGGAAGAATTGTTTGCCAAAATGCCTGGTGCGTTCCTTGCGGAAAAAGCGGCAGGCGTGGATGCGGTCATCCAGTTCAAGTTCACCGGGGAACAGGCCGGGGACTGGTTCGTGACCATCAAGGATGGAAAATGTGAGGTCGAGAAAGGCGTGCATGCCACGCCCAAGCTGACCCTCGCGGCAGCCGGAACGGATGCGGTCAAGGTGCTGACCGGTCAGATGGACGGGATGCAGGCGTTCATGCAGGGCAAACTGCGCCTGACCGGCGATATGAGCCTGGCAATGAAGTTAATGGGATTGTTCAAGTTATCCTGAGCCAGGGTTTGCGCTTGTGCTCGGGCTGATGCATGGATGCCGGGTACGGCAGGCAAATCAAGCGTACATTCCCCAGTCGATCGCTCCCGGATCCTCCATCATCGAGAAATCCCAGGGTTCAAAGCCCAGTTCGATGGTGACTGGTATTTCCAGTCCCTGCTGGGCTTTTTCCTTGATCATTTCCAACATGGCAGGACCGTAGGGGCAAAAAGGTGTGGTGAGCAGGATATACAAATGGGCCGCGTTGTTCTCAATCTTCACCCGGCGGACTAGTCCCAGCTGGATGACATTCAGCCCGATCTCCGGGTCAACAACTTCGGCAAGTTTCTCGCGCAGGGGATCGACAAGATCAGGATGGGTATCATGGATGTCCCAGACGATGGGGATGATGGGAGTCTCTTCGCTCATTTTTGCTCCTCAGCCTGGACAACGTAGGTGCACTTGGCATCGCCTTGCAGGATGCACTGGACTTTTTCAGCCGGCACAGCCAGCATGCGGGAGATCAGAGTCTGGTCCACGGTGCACACCTCGGGGTGGCTCTGGCCGATCTGCAGGTAGGGGCAAGTGATCTCGTGGATGTGGTACTCACTGCCGGATTTTTCCCACTCTACATTGAAACCCTCCTCGGCCAGCAGGGTTTTAGTCACTTCCAAGCGTTCTTCCATGGTCATCCCATGCATTTGATCGGCGTATTCCTCAGCCATGTCGGTAGCCATCTGCAGGAAGAGTTTGCTGACCATCGGTGCTGGCATGGTGGATTTCAACTGGTCCAGCAGGCGCGAGGTCAGGCGCAGGTATCGGGTGGGGAAACGCTCCATGCCGTGTTCGGATAACTTGTATACCAGGCGGGGGCGACCGACACCGTGGCGCTGCTCCTCGGCGATCACCAACCCCTCCACCTGAAGGTTGGTCAGGTGATGGCGGACAGAGATAGCGTTAATGCCTACAGCCGTGGCCAGTTCGTTGATGGATGCCAGCGGGTGTTTGAGCAGGAATTGAAGGATACGGTCACGGGTGGTGGACATAGTTTATGTAGAATATCTCTATCCTGGGACGACAATTATTTGAATGTTATAATTGGAGTATAACAGTCATATTCCTTGATGTCAATATTATAGATAATTATCATAAATATCCTTCGGGACACAGGTCTCCCGCCCAATCGAATTTGACGAAACAACCCGAAATCAGTATCATTACATTGAAATGGAACAATCCTGGTAGATTGCAGAAAGGGAAGGCTAAAAAAATGACCACCGCAGTAATGTGTCCCCAATGCAACGCTCCCCTTTCCCCACACCGCTTTGCACGTTCCATCGTGTGCGCCTATTGCGGTGCAACCGTCCAGTTGGACGAGGCCGTGGTAGCGGCTGAAAAATTCCATGAGGCGTACCGCGCATGGAATTCCCCCACCTCTTACCAGATCGCTTCCTGGGTATCCCTGGATGACAAACACTGGGCATTGGAGCGCTGCATTGCCCACGGTGAGAGGACAGATGTGTACACTGGACGGCGAGCCAGATGGCCGACAGAACTAGTGATCCTGAAACTGCTGCGTGAGAGCAAGGATGCTGAACTCTTCGAGAATGAATGGGAAAGCCTGAAGACGCTCCACCGCAGCCAGGCACGCGGCGCGGATCTCTTTGGGAACCTACTCCCACAACTGGTCCTCCACGGTAACCTGGGCAGTGGGCAGTACGCCGGCATGCGAGTCAGTATCTTTCGGAGGGCGAGCGGTTTCCGGCATACTCTGGAAGATGTAATGAAAGCTCACCCACAGGGCATCCCCCCGCGCACCTCGATCTGGGTCTGGCGGCGCATCCTGGAGATGCTGTCATTTCTCCACGCCTCGGGGATGGTACACGGCGCATTGCTGCCGTCCCACCTACTGATCCAGGATAACGAACATGGTGTACGAATGATCAGTTTCAGTTGTGCAGGGAGACCTGGCGAAGCGCTGCGGAGGGTCTCTCCGGGGTATGAAGGCTATTATCCACAAGACCACCAGCCCGGGAGGAAGTTGACGGCGCAGATGGACCTCAGCATGAGCGCGCGGTGTGTTGCCGCAGTACTGGGTGGAGACCCGGAAACAGCGACCCTGCCTGAAGCGGTACCGGTCCCATTGGCGGATGTGGTTCGGCGGGTCGCCTTGCATGATACAAGAACGCAGACAATTTTGGATGCCTGGGCACTGCGGGAGGAACTTGGCGTCCTTTCAGAAAGGGTCTTTGGTCCCCCTGCGTTTAACCCGATCCGCATGCCAGACTGAGATCATCAAATCCACGATCGACCATTCTCAACCTAAAGGAGACAAATTCATGGGAACCGGAAACTACAGTCATGCTGCACACGAAGCGCTGCTGCGCAACCGTGCCAACCTGCCTTCGCAACAGGTCTTCCAGCAAAGCCAGTGCCACCCGTTGATGAATCCCAAGGGTGTGAAGATACGCGAGAGCCGCGATAGTGCTGAACACCCGCAGTCACTGGGAATCGTCTTTGCGTTGGATGTCACCGGGTCGATGGGAGAGATCCCGAAGCTGCTGGCGACCCAACAGCTACCTGTTTTTATGAAGATCCTGATGGACTGCGGCGTGCGCGATCCGCAACTGCTGTTCATGGCTGTGGGCGACGCGTTCAGTGACAGCGCCCCGCTCCAGGTGGGGCAGTACGAATCGACCGCCGAACTCATGGATCAATGGCTGACCTCGACCTACCTCGAAGGTGGTGGAGGAGGATCCGGCGAAGAATCCTATGAATTGGGCATGTATTTCCTGGCAATGCATACCGAGATGGACTGCATGGTCAAGCGCAAGAAGCGCGGCTACATGTTCATGACCGGGGACGAGAACCCCTATCCCACCCTTTCCAAGCACGTGGTGGATGCGGTTATCGGGGACCGACTGGATGAGGATGTCCCCTGCCAGGAGATCGTTGCCGAACTGCAGAAGAGTTTTGTGCCTTTCTACATTATTCCAGATGCGCAACGGGCCAAGCGCTGTGAACGGGTATGGCGGGACCTGCTGGGTGACCATGTTCTGGTGTTGGACACCTCCAGCGATGTTTGCCATGTATCCGCCGGGGCGGTTCTGATCAGCGAAGGGTTGGTTACCAACCTGAAGGAGTTGGAAGAGCGCTTGAACCAAGCCGGGATGCCAAAAGGGCGCAAAGGTGCAGTGATCCAGGCGCTCACGCCGTTCGCCGAGGTCATCTTCGGCAAGGGATAACCGGGTTCCCTTGCACGCCTATATCATCGTCGATCTCGGCTTTGGAGATGCCGGGAAAGGATTGCTGACCGATTTTCTCGCCCGAAACATCGGCGCGGGAGCGGTGTTGGTGGTGCGCTATAACGGCGGTGCACAAGCCGGGCATAATGTGCTCACCCCGGAAAGCCGCCAGCATACCTTTGCCCAGTTTGGCGCGGCTACCTTCCTGCCCGAGGCGCGGACCTTCCTCTCCCGGTATGTCGTCATCCACCCGGCAGCCCTGCTGAACGAGGGCGACCTGCTGCAAAGGCAGGGGGTTATCGATGCTTATGCCCGCCTGCGCATCAGTGAACAAGCGCTGGTCATCACCCCGTATCACCAGGGCGCCAACCGCATCCGGGAGTTGGTGCGCGGCAAGGAGCGGCACGGGAGCTGCGGGGTGGGGGTGGGGGAAGCGGTAGAGGATGCTTTGACACACCCAGAAGACCGGGTTGTGGCGGGAGATCTGCTTGATCCGGCAGTGCTGCGGAGAAAATTACGACGCATCCGGGAGTGGAAGTGGGAGCAGGTGGCGCTTCTGTGCCGGGAGATCCCGGCCGGTTCACGGTTGGAACGGGAATACAGCCTGTTCGAGAACGAGGAGGTCATCGAGACCTGGATCGGCTCGATCGCCCGGATCAATGAACTGGAACTGGTGGTCTCGGATGATGTGCTGGGGGGCTGGTTGAACGAGACGGAAACAGTGCTCTTCGAGGGGGCACAAGGGGTGCTGCTGGATGCGGAGGCCGGATTCCATCCATATACCACCTGGTCGAACTGCACGACCGAAAATGCCCTGCGCCTGGTGGATGAAATGGCACCCGGGGCAGAGGTGACCCGGATCGGGGTGCTGCGCACGCACATGGTGCGGCACGGACCGGGTCCGCTGCCTACAGAGACGGAGGCGCTGAGGCCAGTGCTCCATGAAAACAACCGGGAGGGGGAATGGCAGGGGGGGGTGCGCTACGGCTGGTTCGATGCGCAGCTGGCACGCTATGCGCTGAGGGTGAACGGCGGGGTGGATTGCCTGGCATTGACTCATCTGGATATGGCGGAGCGCCTGGGGTATTGGCAATACAGCCCGGGATACAAGAATTTCACGTCTCTAAACAACACCAGGGTGGAACTTACCCAAAAGTACGGCGTGCTGACGGACTTCCAAGTTGTGAAGAATGTGACATTGGATGAACGGATGCGGATCACACAAGCGCTGTTGGCAGTAAGCCCTGTGCTGGAAACGTGTGAGAAAAATGAAGATATCCTGCTGGCGAAAGTGGATGAATTACTCGGGCAGCCGGTCGACATCGTGGCGCGCGGTCCGAGGGCAGGCGATGTGCAGATCCTACATCCTCACTCCTTGAGTTGAAGAAGGTTCTCCCCATTCAGGCTGGTTCACGCCAGCCTGTTCTCTTTACCTTAAATGAAAGCCCTGTTCTTCCAGCACACGACGCAGTTCGGTGCGCGAGGAGCGAGCGAGGCGGCGGGCGGAATGTTCGATCCAACCGTAGTGTTCGAAGGGGGCTTCGCGACCGGGGTAGGGGGACTGGCGTCCGGCGTAGATGCCGGTCTGTTCCATGACCTGGTCATAGGCGTGCAGGTGGGCATCCTGGTCGGGGTTGTACTGCTCCCAGTGCAGGATGGCGGCGAGGGGGAGGCGGGGCTTGACCTTCGCCTCTTTGGCAGGCCAGCCGAGGGTCATGCCAAAGAGGGGAAAAACCAGAGGCGGAAGTCCCAGTAAGTCGATGACCTCGCGGGTATGGCTGCGCAGGGCACCCACGTAGCAGATGCCCAATCCGAGGGATTCGGCTGCCAGGGCAGCGTTCTGTGAGGCCAGCGAGGCATCGATGGCAGCGGTGAGGAAGTTGTCCACGTACTCGCTCACCTGCTGGAGAGAGGATACCTGGCAGACACGCTCGGGGCGTGCCAGGTCGGCACACCAGACCAGGAAGACGGGGGCTGCGCGGATGAAAGCCTGGTCGTCGGCGAGGACGGCAAGCGCCTCGCGGCGGATTGGATCGGTGACGGCGATGACGGAGAATAACTGAAGATTTGAGGATGTGGAAGCGCGCTGGGCTGCAGAGACAACGGTCTCGACCAAGGTGGTGGGCAGAGGATCCGGCTTGTAGTTGCGGTTGGATGCGTGCTGATGGATGAGGTCAAGGGTCGGGTTGGTCATAATAAGAACTCCAGTTCAAATTCGTCGCGGATGGGGAGACCCGCTTCGTCGAGAAGGGGGATCCCGGGCTTGATGATGCGGCTTTCAGCCAGGGCGTTGAGACGCACGGCAGAGATGATGAAGCCGCGCTTCTGGTAGAAACCGAGGGCGTGCAGGTTGTTGTTGGTGGTGACCAGGAAGATCCGCCGGCAGCCCGCCTGCAGGGCAACCCCTCTGGCGGCAGCGAGCAGGGTTGTGCCCACACCGATGCCCTCCTGCCAGGAGTTGAGGGTGATGACCTCAAGGGAATCCCCGCTGAGGTAATAGGTGAGTAAGCCGATGACCTCTGAGCCGGCATGGGCAGAAAAGCCCGGAAGATCGGCGGGGTGGAAGACCTCACCGTGGGCGATGACGATCTCCGCCTCCCATTCGGCGATGATGGCTGCCTCGACCCAGGCACGGTCGGAGGGAAGCAACTGGCGGACAAGGTAGGGAGCGGTACTCATGGCTGGACGACGACCCGGATCATGAATGCCTCCCCAATGGCGACGCCGTCAGAATCGAATGCCTGCCAGACGCTGTACCAGGTACCAGTGGTGGATGGAGCAGTGAAGCTGATGGAAACCACCGCCTTCTCTGCGGAGGGGGCGGGAGGAAGAGGCTGTTCGGGGTCCGCCCCCAGAAGATCCCCGTCGATGAGGCGCAGGCGCAGAGAATTATCCCAGGTGCAATCGCCGGTGTTCTGGACGAGCCACTGTTTATCAAGAGAGCTGCCAGGGGCGACGATGGTGTCGTCCGCGATGGTCAAATCTTCAAGGAAATCCAGGTTGTGGGTACAAGGAAAGGCGGAGGTAGGGTTGGCGGTGGGGGTGGTGGTGTGGGTGGGGATGGGCGTGCCAGGCGGCAGGGTGGGGATATAGAAGATGGTGGGGGTGAGGCTCGGCACGGGGGAGGGCGGCAGGTAGGGGGTGGGGCTGGAGGATGCCGGGGTGCAGGAGGACAGGCAGAGTAAAAAAATAATGGACATGAGCAGGGTGGAGAAGCGCTGCATGTCCATCATTATAACCCTGAGGGGTGCTGATCAACGGGCGGGGCTATTCGTCCCCGGCGGTATCGTCCTCATCGCCATCTGCGGCAACCAGGGGCAGGGGGATGTCACCACCACTTGCGCGGGTGCGGATGAGTTGTTCGATTTCTTCGGCCAGGTCGGGATGCTGGCGGAGGAATTCCTTGGTGTTCTCGCGGCCCTGACCGAGGCGGGTGTCGCCATAGGAGAAGAAAGCGCCGCGCTTGTCAACAATGCCAAGCGAGGTGGAGAGGTCGATCAGGTCGCCCACCTTGGAGATGCCCTCGTTGTACATGATGTCGAACTCGGCAGAGCGGAAGGGAGGAGCGACCTTGTTCTTGACCACTCGGACGCGGGTGCGGTTGCCGACCACATCCTGGCCGATCTTGATCGACTGGATGCGGCGCACGTCGAGGCGGACGGAAGCGTAGAACTTGAGCGCATTGCCGCCGGTGGTGGTCTCGGGGTTGCCAAACATGACGCCGATCTTCATGCGCAACTGGTTGGTGAAAATGACCGAGGTCTTGGTCTGGTTGATGGCGCCGGATAGTTTGCGCAGGGCCTGGGACATGAGACGGGCCATAGCGCCCATCTGGGCATCGCCCATGTCGCCTTCGATCTCGGAGCGAGGGACGAGGGCGGCGACCGAGTCGATCACCACCAGATCCACGGCGCCGGAGCGGACGAGGGTCTCGGTGATTTCGAGGGCCTGCTCACCGGTATCGGGCTGGGAGACGAGCAGGTTATCGATATCCACACCGCAGCGGGCAGCGTAGGCGGGGTCAAGGGCGTGTTCCATGTCCACATAGGCGCAGATGCCGCCGCGCTTCTGGGCTTCGGCGACGATGTGCTGGCAGATGGTGGTCTTGCCGGACGATTCGGGACCGAAGATCTCGGTGATACGGCCGCGGGGGATGCCGCCGATGCCAAGGGCCAGGTCGAGGGAGAGAGAACCGGTGGGAATGAAGTCCACGACCATCTTGTGGGCTTCCCCCAGGCGCATGATCGAGCCGTCGCCATAACGCTTGGTGATGTCACCGAGCGCCTTATCCAGCATGGCGCGGCGGCCTTCATCCTGGACGGCCTGGGAATTGGAATCTTTCTTTGGGGGCATAAGTAATCCTCTCTACTAGTGAATGGATGAGAGTATAGCACAGATGTTCGATACGTCAAGGGGTGGGAGTGGGGATGACCGGAGCGCCAAAGTCGTAGCCACTAAAGCCATAGAAATTAAAGAAGGTGACCTGACCGGGATTGATCTGGATGGTTTGTTTGCGGTTGAGGGCACCGTAGGGGATATTGATCTCGTAGACACCTGCCGGCAGACCGCCAATGACGGCATTCTCCTGGTAATAGTCATCACTGTGGACATTGAGGTTGGCATAGGTGATGATGGTGAACTGGTGCCCGGTCTCGAGGGATTTCAGGAAGAAGGTGTATGAATCCAGGAGGGTGCCATAGGTGCCCATGATGCGGGCGGCGAGGACGCCGTAGCCCTGCGATGGGGCAAGCCACAATTCGGGGTTGCGCGTCTTCCAGAAGTCATTCTCGCCGAGGCGGACCTCGAAGTGGAGGTGCGGCCCGGTGGTGACGCCAGTCTCGCCAATGTTGCCGAGAACATCGCCTGCCTTGAGCCACTGACCGAGGACCACGTCCACCTCGGAGAGATGGGCGTAGGTGGTGAAGAGCGGCTGGCCCTGATAGCCAAAGTCGTGGCGGATGGAGACGGCCAGGCCAAAGGGGTCATCGGTATTGCCAGCGACGCCGGAGAAGAAGCCGTAGCCAGCCCAGACGACGGTGCCGGGAGCGGCGGCCATGACCTCGGTGTCGCGCGGGGCGGGCAGGTCGATGCCGGTGTGGATGATATCCGGGCCGAAGTAGATGCCGCCGTAGCGGTAATCCCACACGGGATCGGCAGGGTAGGTGGCGGCGATGGGCGAGGTGAAATAGAAATGGTCGTGCGGAGAAAGCGCCCAGGGGACGGGGTAGATGGGCGGGCGGTACTCAGCGCCTTCGGCGGGGATGATGGTGGGGAAGATGATCTGCATAGCCTCCACGGTGCGGGTGGAGGGGGGGGCGGGGAGGATGGCAAGGGTGGCAGCGGGGGCTTCGACCGGGGTGAGAGGCAGGGTCTGGAGAGTGGCGGAGGGGGTGAGGCCGGGGAGCTCGGGGAGGGTGCCGGTGGGGAGGGGGGAGGCGGAGGCAGGCAGTGCTGCGGTGGGGGCGAGGGTGGCGGGAAGGGTGGATGCGAGGGGAGTGGAACCGGGTGCGGAGGTGCAGGCGGCAAGGACAAGCAGGGGAAAGATGAAGGCCGAGCGGAACTGGGAGTTCATGGCGTGCTGGTGGGGCGCGGGGTGGGGGTGCGGGTGACGGTGGGAGAACGGTAGTAGAGCGGGGTGCGGGTGGGGGTGCGGGTGGGTGGAATGACCTGGGTGGGGGTAAGCAGGGCTTCGGCAGGGTAGAGTTCGAGCATAGCGGTGTACCAATCCACACCACCGGTGAAGGCGAGCAGGTTGGAACGGGCGCCGGCGAAGTAGGTGCGCCAGTTGATCAGGGCAGGCTGGCGCTCCCAGCCGTACTGGGCGGCGAGGTCGGTGAGATCGAGCCAGTAGCCGGAGGGGATGGAGGTCATGAGCGCTCCACCGTTCTCATACGCCTGGGATGAGCCGGTGCGGGCGGAGAAATCCCAGGGAACCTGGGTGAGTGGGAGACCCTGGGAGCCATCCTGGGCGTAGGTGCGCAGGTAGATGCGCCACCAGGTCTGGAGACCGTAATCCTGGCGGACGACGACCATCCAGCCGGACTGGAGCAGGGCGGGGTTGAGGGTGATGGCGCGGCCAGTGTAGAGCCAGTCCCGGGCGAGACCGGGATCGAGGGGGGCGTTGAGGGGTACGAAGGCATCCTCGAGGCTGGCGAGGGCATCCCAACCGGCCTCGTAGGCGACACGCTGGCGCAGGGCGTTGAAGGCTTCATCGACGGCATCACTGAGGCGCGGGTCGGTGGCCTGGAGACCGGGGATGGTCACCAGGGCGGTGCGCCCGGGGAGGGTGGAGCCGCCCGGATTGAGAATGGGGATGTAGAGCGGGTCGGGGGTGAGCTGAGCGCCTGCGGCAAAGATGCCGGGGAAGAGGGCAGTGCTGACACCATGAGCAATTCCCTGAAATGTGCCAGGGAGAAGGACGGGCGGAAGGCTGAGAAGACTAGTGAGGAGATCGTAGCCAGCCAATTGGGACTGGTTGGGGGTGGAGAGGCGGGTGGCCAGGTGGGCGTTATCCTGCCAGACGGGCCAGTCGCCGGAAGCAAGGCGCACGGCGGGAGAGGCGGGGGTGCGGGCATCCCAGACCATCAGGGTGGTGAGACCGGTGGATGGGTCGGCGGAAGCCCATGCGAGGCGGGTGCCATCGGGGGACCAGGCGGGGTGGGATTCGACTGTCTGGGGGCTGAGGCTGAGGTTGACGAAGGCCTCGCTGGTGGCGTGATCGAGGTCGGCAGCCCAGACCTCGGGTTCACCGGAGCGGTTGGAGATGAAGGCGAGTTGGCGGCCCTGCGGTGACCAGGCGGGTGAAGTATCGAGGAAGGTGTCGTCGGTGAGCAGGATGGGAGCGGCGGAGGGGTCGGCGACCGAGCGGATGGCAATCTCGAGGCTTTTGGCACCGCAGGTCTCATAAACCAGCCAGGCACCATCGGGCGACCAGGAAGGGGACAGGTCGCAGGGGAGGCTGTCGGTGAAGCGCAGGTTGCCGCCATCCTGGAGGTTGAGCAGGTAGAGGTCCCAGTAGCCGCTGCGGCGGGAGGCATAGGCGAGCCAGTTGCCGTCGGGGCCGAGGGCGGGGGTGATGGCATCCCAGGGATCGGTGGTGAGGCGGGTGATGGGCAGATCCTGGGGGGAGTAGGCAAAGAGGTGGTAGTAGCCGCCATCGGGCAGGGAGAAGAAGAAAAGGTTGTGCGAGTTGGCGGGAAGGATAGGGGTGGACTCCGGGGGGAGGGTGATGATCCAGGGGGTCTGGGTGGACGCCTCGGTGGGGGTGAGGGTGGGGGTGGGGGAGGCGGTGGGAAGGGAGGTGAGGGTGGGGCTGGGTGTGGTGGTGGGCGTCGGCGTGCAGGCAGAGAGAAGAAGCAGGCCGGTGAAAAGAAGGATTTCGGCGGGGAAGCGAGAGGAGGTCATGATTTTTCTTCAGTGAGAGGGAAGAGGACGGGCACCTGGCGGCGGTCGGTCTCGCCGAGGTCGGGGTAGGAAAGGGAGAGCGTAAGGGTGCAGAGGGCAGGGAAAGTGGGCGGGGTACCGCCGGGGGGACGCAGGTGAAGGGTGAGTTCGAGTTTCCAGGCCATGGGTTCTAGGATGGAGGCGGACGCCCAGACCTGGGCTGAGGGGCCGGTGAGGGTGATTTCAAGGTTCGGGCGCTGGAGGAAGGGAGTGAGTTCGATGGTGAGGTGCAGGCGAGCGCCGCTCCACGGCTCGGGGTGCAAGGCGAGGATGCGGACCTGCGGCGGGAGAAAGCGCTCGATGGAAGGATCGGGGAAAAAGGGTTCCATTGCGGGTATTATAAACCATGGGAGGCGGGTGGAAGGAGACGGGGGGAGGACGAGTCGTTCGCGGAACATGAAAATTCAATTCTTTTTTTGGCAACAGCAAGCCACCCGTGCAGGGGAGGCACGAGGAAAATGGGGCTGCATTTTCATAGATCCAAGTCAGCCTCCACTCGAGTTTGGAGGCTGACCGCTCCCGGCTGGATCAGTGCGTGAGTTTGGCGAGTATTACTTTTAACCAGGCTGCCTGATCGGAAGCCAAGCCACGCAGGCGATAGAGGTTTTCCAGGCGTCCCATGGCAATGGAGATGATACGCACTGCCTCAATGGATTCCACCTTCTTGAATGAATAGTTTTTTCGCGGCGCAGGAGGCCGCGGGCGTAAAAACCGTGCTTGAGGGCGTTGGTGTTCCCGGGCTTGGCACCGGGTTTGCGACGGGGAAAGGGAGGGGGATCTTTTGGCATACTATTTCTCCTGGTCAGAACCCGAGAAGAGCGGGAGGGATAAGGTGACACAGGAAGGCCCGGGGTAATTAAATAGCACAGGAAGGATGCCTTCCAGTGCCAAGGCACAATATAGAACAAAAGTTCTGTATTGTCAAGGGAATTGGTGATTTTGGGAAGAATGGAGTGGGGCGGAGGAAGGAGTGGACGCGTGCACAGCATCGCCGCGCCGCGACGAGAGGCGTGACCGGTGCGAGCGGAGAATGAGCGAGGCAGTTGACAGGTTGAATGGGGTGAGCCTATACTACCAAAGAATGTTCATCCATCCAGAAGAGGCGGGTGCGTGCCGCCTCGCCCAGCGCGACGCAGAGAGGTTCCCATGGATCAAAAATTGACGACGGGCAGTAAATTCCGGTACGGTCTGGCTGACCTGGGCTTTGCCCTGATCACCTCGGCGATGCAATTCTTCCTGTTGTTCTACTATACGGACGTGGCGGGGATCGACCCGGCGCTGGCGGGGCTGGCGCTGATGGTGGGAAAGTTGACCTGGGATGCGGTGAATGACCCGCTGTTCGGGTACTGGTCCGACCGGACGCGGTCGCGCTTCGGGCGGCGGCGGATCTACATGCTGCTGGGAGCGGTACCGCTGGGTATTGCGGCGTGGATCATGTTCTCGCTGCCCAAGGGATTGACGGGCATCGGGGCTTTCCTGGCGGTACTGCTCAGTTTCTGGCTGGTGGACAGTTTCCATACATTGACCACGACGCCGTATTACGCGCTGACCCCCGAACTGACGCGCGATTACAATGAACGCGCCAGTTTGACCTCGATCCGCATGGTGTACAGCGTGGTGGGGTACATCCTGGGGGCGGCGCTGACGACGATCCTGGCGGGCATCTTCCAGGGTGCGGGGTTGAACATGCAGCAGGCATGGAGCGTCACGGGTGCAGTTTTCGGCGGGGTGGTGATCATAACCACGCTGGTGACCACGTTCTCGATCAAGGAACGCCCGGAACTGGTCGGCGCACCATCCAGCCTGCTGCCTGTCAAGGCGGTGCTGACCTCTTTCAAGAACAAACCGTTCATCATCCTGATGATCGCGTTCATCCTGAGCAGTTTCAGTTTCACCGTGCTGACGGCGCTGGTACCGTATTTTATCCAATACCAATTGGAGATGCCAGAGCAGGTGTCCTTCGTGCTGCTGGCGATGCTGGTGACGATCGGCATTTTCCTGGTGCCGGCGAAACTGATTTCCGACCGGATCAACAAGGGACCGGCGTATGCGCTGGGATTGTTCATTGCCTCGCTGGCAGTGATGAGCAGTTTCTTCCTGCCGCGCGGACCCACGGCGCTGATCTACGTGGTTGCGGCGGTGGCGGGGATGGGTTTCTCGGCACAATGGGTATTCCCGTGGAGCATGCTGCCGGACGTGGTGGAATATGATGAGAAAATGACGGGTGAACGGCGCGAGGGGATCTATTACGGGCTGTGGGCGTTCCTGACGAAATTCACCGGCGCGCTGGGGGTGGCGGTGAGCGGGTGGGCGCTGGGACTGTTCGGTTACGTGCCCAACGTGGAGCAGTCGCTGCGGGCATTGTTCGGCATCCGGCTGTTCTTTGCCATCGTGCCGGCGGTGGTGATCCTGACCAGTCTGCCCTTCCTGATCTGGTACCCGATCACACGGCAGAAGCACGCTCAACTGGTGAAGGAACTGGCTGAGAGAAAAGCGGCGCAGAGCCAGGAGGGGTGACATGAAAGTACTGATCATCGGTTCCGGCATGGCGGGATTGACTGCGGCGGCGTACCTGGCAAAGGCGGGGCAGGATGTGACGGTGTTCGAGCAATTTACGACGCCGGGGGGCGTGACTGCCACGGTGACCCAGGACGGTTACGGCTGGGATCTCGGTCCGCTGCTGCTGGAGGGGTTTGCGCCGGGGGATAAGGGGAGGCTTATCCTGGAGGAACTGGGGGTGAGCGGGCAGGTGCTGGCGGTGCACGAAGACCGGGGACTGGCGATGCCAGAGTTCGCCCTGTGGCGACCCAAGGAATATGCAGGTCCAAATTGGCGACGCGACCGGCTGATGGAACTCTTCCCGGAGGAGAGGGAGCACCTGAGGCGGTACTATCGTTTTTATGAGCGGATGATCCGGCTGATGTCGCTGGGGCGACAGGCAGAGACTGCACAGGGGTTGAACGCTTTGTGGATCAAGGTGCGGATGCTGTTGGCTTTCCAGGCAGTGAAGGGCAAGGTGAAGTGGAGCGGGGCGCAGTTGATGGACCACTATTTCGACTCGCCGGTGCTGAAGACGTTCTTTCTGGGGATCGTGGCGGATTTTGTGACCGCGCCGAGCGAATTCCCGGGGCTGGGGGTGCCGTCCATCCACCTGGAAACGGCTTTTGACAAGCGCATCCCCACGTACGCGGGAACGAAGAGCGCACAGACTGCCTACACCTACATTCTGGGGGGCTGCCAATCTCTGGTGGAGGCTGCCCTGGGAGTGGTGCGGGCGAAAGGTGGAAAGACCGTGATGAACACGACGGTCAAACGGATCGTCATCGAAAACAAGCGGGCGAGCGGGGTGGAACTGGCTGACGGGCGGATCGAAACGGCTGACCTAGTGCTGGCTTCAGGGGGGATGAGGGAAGTGTTCTTTGACCTGGTGGGGAAGGAGAACCTGCCGGAAGCGTTGATCACACAGATCGAAGGTAACCGCCTGATGGAATCGGTGCTGATGGTGCACCTGGGGATCGACCTGGACCCGAGGCCGTACCAGCCTGCGGCGCTGTGCTATTACTACAAGACCCACGACCTGGAGGGGGCGGTGCGGCGGCTGCGGACAGGGGATTACCACGAGGGCAAGGATGGCTTCCTGATCTATGTGCCATCGCTGCATTCCCCGAGGCTGGCACCGGAAGGGAAGTTCGCGGTGACCATATACACGGTGGCACCGGACACTCTGGCACAGGGCAGTTGGTCTGAGCGCAAAGAGGAATTGGCGGATGCGCTGGTGATGGAAGCGGAGGCGCACATCCCCGGACTGCGGGCGCATACCCTGACGAGGTTGATCCTGACCCCGGAGGATTTTCGCATTCGAACGCACCAAAAACATCATTCCTTCGGCGGGGTACCGCCGGTGATGGGCAATCAACCGCCGAAGCACAAAACACCGATCGAAAACCTGTGGTTCATCGGGGCGCAGAGCGAGAGCAGTGGTGGGGTGTTGAACGTGATGGTGGGGGCGCAGAAGGTGGCGAAACGGATCCTGGAGGAATGTAAACAGTGATCAGTAAGCAGTGAACTGTGAACAGTTCCGTTATTCTGAGGCGGGGATCCCTGACGAGGCTGCCTTGTCCACCAACCAGAGGAGGCGACCCTTCACAGGGCACACCTTTTGTGCGGGAAAAGGAACCGGCGAGGAAGCGGGGGTGAGGACCTTCGCCAGGGCAGCGGCTTTGCCAGCGCCAGCGACGAGGAAGATGACCTGTGCGGCGGCGTTAAATACCGGGAGTGACAATGTCACACGGTCAACGAGGGGAGGGGGAGGAATGGCATGGCGCACCGGCAGCACCCAACGCTTGCGGGCGTGACTCCCGGGAGTGCCGGGAAAAAGAGAAGCGGTATGACCGTCCGTACCCAACCCAAGCAGGACAAGGTCGAAGCGCGGTATCTCCATGCCAAAGAAACGCTGCAATTCCTGCTGATATTCCCGGGCGGCAAGCGGGGCGGATCGTTCGCCCTGAATGCGGTGAACGTTCTCCTTCGGGATGGGAATATGCTTCAACAGGGCTTCGTGCACCATGCGATAATTGCTATCCGGGTGGCCTGGAGGCACACAGCGTTCATCACCCCAGAAGAAATGCACCCTATCCCAAACGACACGGGCCGTGGCAAGACGAATATACAGTTCCAATGGGGTGGAGCCGCCTGCCAGTGCCAGGGTGAAGCGGTTCGAAGTGCGCAGTGATCCGTCCAGCAGGCGCAGGAAATGCCCGGCGGCGCGCTCCACAAGTTGATGGAGGTTGGGAGCGATCTCAATCTCTGGCATGCTGTGTGCCCGGAGCAGCGGAGCAGTCCATGCGCCAGCGACGTCCATCACGGATCAGCAACCGGTCGGCAGCCTGCGGTCCCATGCTGCCTACGGGGTAGATCTCCAAGGCGGGGGCGTTCTGCCCCTCCCAGGCGTGGATGATCGGGTCGAGCAGACGCCAGGAGGCATCGATCGAATCGCTGCGGGTGAAGAGCGAAGCATCTCCATCCAATGCTTCGAGGAGGAGGCGCTGATAGGCTTCCGGCAGGGGCCCGCCGAAAGAGGAGTGGTAATGGAAATCCATATCCACCGAGCGCATCTCCTGATCAGAGTCAGGGACTTTGGCCTCAAAGCGGAGGTGGATGCCTTCATCGGGCTGGATGCAGAGGGTGAGGATGTTGGGGGTAAAGTCGCTGCCCTCTGGCAGGTGGAACATCAGATGAGGGGGCTGTTGGAACTCGATGATGATGCCGGAGGTCTTGTGGGCGAGTGCCTTGCCAGAGCGCAGGTAGAAGGGGACGCCCTGCCAACGCCAATTGTCGATGTACAATTTCAAGGCGGCGTACGTGGGGGTTTGCGATCCGGGAGCCACCCCTGTCGTAGAGGTATACCCGGCATACTGGCCGCGCACGGTGTCGGACAGGGCGATAGGGCGGATGCTCTCGAGCAGTTTGGCTTTCTCGTTGCGAACGGAGCCGGCGTTGAACGAACTGGGCGGTTCCATGGCTACCAGGGTGAGCAGCTGCAGCAGGTGATTCTGGAACATATCGCGTACCACCCCGGCGGTATCATAATAACCGGCACGGTGACCGACTTCCAAATCCTCAGCCACGGTGACCTGAATGTTGTTAATGTAACGGCGATTCCAGACCGGCTCGAAGATCGTATTGGCGAAACGGAAGAAGAGGATGTTCTGGGCAGTTTCCTTACCAAGGTAATGATCGATGCGGTAAACCTGATCCTCGTCGAAAACTTCATGGACAGCCTGGTTGAGTTGGCGGGCGGAGGCGAGGTCGTGACCGAAGGGTTTTTCGATGACGATCCGGCGCCAAAGTCCCTGACCTGCCGGTGGTTTTGCCATGCCTGCGGCGCCCAATTCCCGGACAACGAGAGAATAATGCTCCGGGGCGGTGGCGAGATAATAGAGCCGGTTGCAGGATGCTTCTTCCGTGGAACCCAGATACGTTCCCAGTTGCTTAAAATCGGCACTGACCTCCAGGTTTCCCTGGCAGTAGTGCAGGGAGGATGAGAACTCATCCCAGACGGAGGGATCGAATGTCTCAGGGCTGAACAGTATGACTCCCTCCTTGAGATGATCCCGAAATGATCGGTTGGTGAAAGGACGGCGGGCAAAACCAATGATCCGATCACATGACCGCAGGCGACCTTTCTTGTAATTGTTGTAGAGCGCTGGAACCAGCTTGCGCCAGGTCAGGTCACCGGAGGCTCCGAAGATGACGATAGAAGTGGGGGTTGTGGGGTCTGGCATCGATACCTTTCCAGTAGATGCAAAAATGATGGAATAACTGGAATGATACTACCAATGAGGCAAATGGATGTGTCCCAGGGGCTGAAAATTTTTCCGCCGGCTGAAGCGGTAGCCCGCATCGATGCCGTGGTGATCGCCAACACGCGCCCAGGGGTGGCGTTGCAAGCGATCTTCCAAGGCGCAGTGGACAACTATACGGCGGAAGGTTTCCCGGAGGAAAGGAGGCTCCATCACCAAGGTGGACCTGCCGGGTACGAGCCGCGCGAAAATGTCGCCACGCCCGGCTCCATTGAAACAGTGGTTTGCGGACAGGCGTATGCCTGGAACCTATCGATCACAGGTGCGAAATCAAAAGACACGATCCTGGTGGGAGAAACAAGCAATGAAGTATTGACAGCAATACCCAGATGGCCGGTACTCAAAGTCGATCCAGGGATCGCAGGAAGCCCTCCCATTGAACGCCCGGCAATCCTGGTCATTGATTGATCAATCGAGAAAGAAAATAATCTGGTAGCATGCTTGCGATGACCTCCGCCAGTATAATATACGGTGGGTGAAAGCATTTTGAATTTCGGCTTTGATCCAGGGAGAAGCAGATGAATCCAAACAATCCCCAAAAAGCAATTGAAAGTGAAAAGACTGTCCTTGGAATCGAGTTCGGCTCGACACGCATCAAGGCGGTTTTGATCGGCGAAGAGCATACCCCGATCGCATCCGGAAGCCACCAGTGGGAAAACAAGTATGAAAATGGCGTGTGGACATACCACCTTAAGGACGCCTGGACAGGATTGCAGGACTGTTACCTGAACCTGTGCAAGGATGTCCTTGAGAAATACAACACCCCGCTGCAGAGCGTTGGCGCCATCGGATTCAGCGGGATGATGCACGGCTACCTGGCATTTGATGGAGATGGAAGGCTGCTGACCCCGTTTCGCACCTGGCGCAATACCATCACCGGGAAGGCAGCCCGGGAACTCACTGACCTGTTCGAGTTCAACATCCCGCAACGATGGAGCATTGCGCATCTCCACCAGGCGATCTTGAATAAGGAAGTGCATATCAAAGATATCAGCCACGTGACCACATTGGCAGGCTATGTGCATTGGAAACTGACAGGGCAAAAGGTGCTGGGGATCGGTGAAGCCTCGGGGATGTTCCCCATTGACAGCAAAACCAACGACTACGATGCGCACATGCTCGAACTGTACAACGAACGGCTTCAGATAGAGAAAATGCCGTGGAAACTCGAGGAGATCCTGCCCAAAATCCTGGTGTCGGGGGAGGATGCTGGCGTTTTGAGCGAAGCAGGGGCGAGGCTGCTTGACCCCACGGGAGGACTGCAGGCGGGAATCCCGCTGTGCCCACCGGAGGGGGACGCAGGCACTGGCATGGTGGCGACCAACAGCGTGGCAGAACGAACCGGCAATGTTTCCGCAGGCACCTCGGTTTTTGCGATGATCGTTTTGGAAAAAACGCTCTCAAAAGTATATCCCGAGATCGACATGGTGACCACACCGACGGGCAAGCCCGTAGCCATGGTACACAGCAACAACTGCACCTCCGATCTGAATGCGTGGGTCGATCTGTTCCAGGAGTTCGCGGTAACCCTTGGCGTGGAGATAAGCGAATCGAAACTGTACGAAATGTTGTTCCAACAGGCACTGAATGGCGATGCGGATGGCGGAGGGCTGCTGGCTTACAATTATGTATCAGGCGAGCACATCACGCATCTTGAGGAGGGGCGCCCGCTGTTCGTCCGCACCCCAGAGAGCCGTTTCACCCTGGCCAACTTCATGCGTGTGCACCTGTTCTCGGCGCTGGGTGCGCTAAAGATCGGGCTGGACATCCTTTTTGAACAGGAGCAGGTGAGGATCGACCAGGTTCTCGGTCACGGCGGCTTTTTTAAGACAAAGGAAGTGGGACAGAAGATCATGGCGGCGGCGATGAATGTGCCCGTTTCGGTGATGGACACGGCGGGTGAGGGAGGCGCCTGGGGGATCGCACTGCTTGCCGCCTACAGGCTTCAGAAGATGACGAATGAACCCCTGGAAGCCTACCTGGCTGAGAAGGTATTTGCAGGGGAAAATACGCTGACGATGATTCCCGAATCTGAGGATGTGGAGGGCTTTGGAGTGTTCATGAAACGCTATAAAAAAGGGCTGGTCATCGAAAGAGCTGCCGTGGATGGGCTGCGGTAGAAAAGGGAAAAAAGAGGAAGAGCCACGGTGTGTTCAGCATCGGAAAATCCGCCCAGGTGGCTGTCAAGGCAACGGTGAGTACCGAGGATGTGGCGGCTACGGTGTGGCTGGCACTGCAGATCGGGACGCCGCAGGACATTGTGCAGGAGGATGTGGACAAATTGCATCAGCGCTACCATCCTGTGTATGGGCAATAGGCGAGGATGGGGGGATTACGCTCCTGATGGAGATGGAAGAGAGAGAATGGGGGGGAAAATTCAGAAGAAGTTTATACAAGTAGAGGAAGAGATCATCAACAGAAAACCACCCGCGAGGGTGGTTTTGAGTGGCGATTGAGCGTCCATCAACAGCGTAAAGAAGGACCCATCATTTGACAGGGATCCATCCATACTCATTCACATATCTTTGCCCTTCATCACTTAGCACATAATCGATAAAGGTTTGTGCCAAGGGTTGCGAGAGAGGTCCGGTTAGAAGAATGAGAGGCCTGACCAATGGGTAGGTGCCATCCTTGGCAGATTCTTGCGTTGGGAGTATCCCGCCTACCTGTAGAACCTTCAAGCTTGTATCAAGGTTTCCAAAGCCCACATAACCGATGGATCCAAGTTCCGTTGTGATCTTGGCAGCAACATCTCCTGCTGTGATCAAAGTAACCAGGTTCGTTGCATCGGCTACCTGTTTCTCCAATACAATTTCATCAAAGGCCCCACGCGATCCGGAACTAACCTCGCGTTGGACGGGAACAATTACCAGGTCTGGGCCACCCAGTTCCTGCCAATTGGTTACGTTACCGAAATAGATATCCTGAATTTGGGCAATGGTGAGTGTGTTCACAGGATTATCTGGATGAATTACGATGGCAAGTACATCGATGGCAATAATATATTGCTTAATCCCTTCCAATTCTTCAGAGGTCAGGTTGCGGGACGCCATGCCAATATCGGCAGTCCCATCGTGCATGGCCTGGATACCAACTGATGATCCACCAGCGGCAACTTCCATGACAACATTCGGATGGATGATTCTAAATTCATCTGCCATATGAGAAACCAATGGCTGCATGGTGGTCGAACCGGCAAAGGTAAGGCGACCGGTAAGGGAATCTTCTGTTGGGGTGGGAGATGCTGTCACTTGCGGCGAACAGGCGGCAAGCAGTGCAACAATCAAGAGCAGTGCGAGTTTGATTTTCATAGTTTTCCTCCAGATGATTAATTTTTTACTCTTTTCCATTCCAGGAATTGCTTGACAAGATCAGGGTCGAAATCTTTTCCGCCTTGAGACGAGATATACTCCAAGATTTTTTCCCGTGACCAGGCTTTTCGATAGGGGCGGTCAAAACTCAAGGCATCCCAAGCGTCCACGATACTGAAGATGCGCGCTGAGAGTGGTATTTCGGATTTTAGCAATCCGCGCGGGTAGCCAGACCCGTCCCACTTTTCGTGATGACAATAAGGAATATCCAGAGCATTTTGCAGGAATGAGATCTTCCTTAGCATTACAAAGGCGTAAATCGGATGTTGGCGCATGATGTTCCATTCATCATCCGAGAGCGATCCATTCTTCCGCAAGATACTATCAGGAATTGCCATTTTTCCAACATCGTGAAGCAGAGCGCCGCGACGATAATCTACAAGATCACCTTCTGTAATCCCAATGTAGCGAGCGAAGTTGATTAGGTTTTCAGCCACACGCGAAGTATGTTTTTCAGTGGCGTGGTCACGTAATTCGAGAGCGCTTGACCAGCCTAATAGGGCTGAGTCATATGCTTCGTTGAGTTCCTGATTGGCCTGGCGCAGATCGTGAACCAGGCCGTGGTAGATTCCCTGTAACTCTTTTGACATATGCGAGAAGGATTCTGCCAGTTGCCCAATCTCATCATTTACTCCGATCTGTAGTGGATGTGAGAATTCCTGATTGGTGTCGAGTGAGACGGTTTCAAAGTCTGCCTGTGCCAGCTTGCCAGCAGCAGCGGCCAACTGCTGGATGGGGCGAACGATACTCCGCAAGACCAATGCCATCATCCCAATCAGCAGGATGGTGGTTAGGAAAGCTCCCAGCAAGATCACATTTCTCCCCGAAGCGGCGATCGTCTCGAATTGGGATACTTCCTGGCTGTAAACCAAGGCAAACGATTGGGCACCGATCTCGAGAGGGGTGTGGAGGGAAAAAACACTGTCCTCAAAGATCATATCTTCTTCGGAGAGTGTGACCTGCTGCAGCGTCAATGTATCGCGCAACCCCAGTCGGAATGAGATCCGGTCCAGTTCTGACAGCAGGTCGATTCCCACGATGACAATTCCGCCGTTCGGCATTTCGGCTCTAACCAAGTAAACAAGACGGTCATCCAGAACAAGTACATCCTTACCGGACGGGGGGAAAATATCGATGATCGATGAAACCTTATAGAGTGTAGACTGCACCAGATTGGTACGAGGCATCCCACTTGCTGAATAGATTTGCACCAGGTCAAGCTCAAAACGATCCTGCACAACAAGAGCACGGCTATTGATTATTGAAAGGGCTTCAGAAGAAACCTGGGAAAGGGAGGCGAGAATGTCTGGATTTTCAGCAAGAATGATCGCGGCTGATCCTACGGTGTCAAGCCTGCTTCGCAAACTGGCGATCACTTTTTGACTATCCGAGCGCAGTTCCCCTTCAAGGATCTTTCGTGAGGTGGAAGTGATCCCATAGTTATACGCCAGCCCGGAAACCAACATGTAAATGAACATAAAGCCTATGAATGGAAGAAGCAACTTCCTAAAAAGAGTGTTATGACCAAGGATATTAGCAAAGGTGTTTCTGCGGCTCATAGCTGGTCTCCATGTCAACGGCTATGTTAACATCTGGAAATGAACAGCCTGTTAACAGCAGGTTATGTTTCTTTTAGTGTTGATGACCATGCTTAAGCCGAAAAATGCTGGATATGCAGATCGTTTACCAATTGCTAACCCGCCTTTCTTTGCTTGTTAAACTTGCCTTGATAAGATAAAAATTGATAAAAACATGAAGGGTTCCACGAGGAATCGAATACTTTTTCTAACGAAATCCCCGCTTGCGGATATCCAGCCTGGATGGAGAAGAGGAAATAAGAATGCATGAGTTGATCTTTGCGATCACTTTGATCGCGACGTTGGCGATTATTACAATAGATACAATACAAAAGCGCCGGACAAATTTTCATTGATGAGGGTGGATAGATAAATGTCTCAAAAACATATATTGGTAACTAATGATGACGGGGTAATGGCTCCCGGTCTGTTTTCCCTGGTACAAGAAATGCGCCAGATCGGAAAAGTAAGTGTGCTGGCGCCCGATCGCAACTGGTCTGGCGGTGGACATGTCAAGACCCTTGACCGGGCCTTGCGGGTAAAAGAAGTACTCCTGCAAGACGGTAGTATTGCGCATGCCGGTGACGGTGCCCCGTCTGACTGCGTTGCACTGGCCACGCTGGGATATTTCAAGGAGCCGATCGACCTGGTAGTTTCCGGGATCAATGTTGGCGCTAATCTAGGGCATGACGTTACATATTCTGGTACGGTCACAGCGGCAATGGAAGCTGTCATTGGCGGGGTGCCCGGGATCGCGGTATCCCTGGAGGTCCCCGATGGACATCTCGGCACAATCGATTTCAACCCGGCTGCTCAAGCGGCGCGTCTGGTTGCCCAACGGGTGATCGAAAATGGCCTGCCTCCGGAAATCCTTCTCAATGTCAACGTACCATTTCTGAGTAAAAAGGAGATGCATGGTTTTCGTTTGACAAGGCAGGGACTGCGCGTTTATCACAGCCGCCTGGACGAACGCGTTGACCCGCGCGGCCGTCCTTATTACTGGATCGGTGGCGACGCCCCCACCGGCGTTCCCGAACGCGGAACAGATATTGGAGCGCTGGCAGACGGGTTCATCTCAGTTACGCCACTACAATTGGATTTGACCGCTTACCATGTAATGAGCGACTTGAATTCGTGGGTGTGGCAAGAACAGCCTCGAAAACAAGGATTTCGTTTTTCATCTTTCCTGGTTTCAAAACACAAAACAGAGTAAACACTCCCCAATCGAGTATGTAAGTCTTTAATCAAACGTTAAACAGATGTTCGTAGGGTCTTAAACACGGGCTGATAGACTTAGGTCAACAAAAAAAGGAGAAAAGAAATATGCGTAAAAATCTTGTTGTATCCCTGTTCGTAGTAATGATCGCCGTGCTGGTGCTGAGCGCCT
>JBGSVI010000060.1:0-9294 GCA_041753035.1 Anaerolineales bacterium
GCACCCGGCTGTGCGATGTGCGCCGTTTCAGGCAGCAGCCCGGCACGGATGGCCGATTCGCGCACCACGCGCGGGTCCAGTTCGCCCAGCAGCGGGAAGATGGATTTGCCCTCGCAGGGGATGCCCATCAGCCGGATGGCATCCTCCAGGAAGGGGTCGAGTTCCTCGACCACGATCAGCCGTTCCACCGAGGCGGCGAAGTCACGGATCATCTTCTCCGGCAGCGGCCAGGAGAGTCCCAGTTTAAGCACCGAGGCCTGAGGAAAGATTTCTTTGGCGTACTGGTAGGCGATGCCCGCGGTGATGATCCCCAGTTTTTTGCTCCCCGGTTCCACGCGGTTGAAGGGGAAGGACTCAGCTATGGCGGCGATGTCCTTCATGCGCTGCTCGATGATCGGGTGGCGCTTGACCGCGTTGCCCGGTACCATCACGTACTTTGCCGGGTTGCGCGGGAAGGGTTTATGATCTGCCGGCGGCTCCACACGCTCGCCCAGTTCCACCGCGCTCATCGAGTGGCAGATGCGCGTGGTCAGGCGCAGCAGCACGGGTGTGTCGAAGCGTTCGCTCAGCCCGAACCCCGCAATGACCATGTCCTTGGCTTCCTGGCTGTCGGTGGGTTCCAGGCAGGGCACGCGGGCGAATTTGGCAAAGGTGCGGTTATCCTGCTCGTTCTGGCTGGAGTGCATCGCCGGGTCATCCGCCGAGACGATGATCAACCCGGCTTCCACCCCGGTCATGGCCGCGTACATGAACGAATCCGCTGCCACGTTCAGCCCGACATGCTTCATCGCCGCCAGCGCCCGCCGCCCGGCATACGCCGCCCCCACCGCCACGTCCACAGCCACTTTCTCGTTGGTCGCCCACTCGGCATACACGTTGGGGAACAGGGCGTAGTTTTCCAGGATCTCCGTGCTGGGAGTTCCCGGGTAGGCGGAGGCCACCCCCACGCCGGCTTCCCACATGCCGCGCGCCACCGCCTCGTTGCCTGAAAGCATCTTTTTCATACGCAGGTCTCCTTGTGCAAGAGTATGTTGCGGAGAATATCAAACAAAGTATAAGGCACGCCATGCTGGCAGGCAACCTACAAAAGCAATGCCCACGCCTGTTATTCTTCCTTATTTCGGCGTGACACAAAGCCGCACCATCCCCGCCAATTTCACGTATAATCATCATGGAGTTGTGACCCATGATCCACACCTATACTCTCGCAGGCCTGACCGTGCAGACAGGCGATGTCTTCTGCACCAAGAACGGCAAGCCCGACATCCTGCCCGGTGAGTTCTGGCGCCTGGTGGGACGCCTGGTGCCCGGGGAGATTGACCACGTTGCCATCTACCTCGGTCCGGGTGGCTGCTGCGCCGAATCGGGGACGCGCGGCGTGATCCTCTTCGATCTGTCGGGCGAGACTTGGGACTCCGAGGTGCTGGTGCACCAGCGCGGCCACCTTCTGGACGAACTGGTCGGTGTCTCCTATCCATTGGAAGGGCGCGGTTTCCAGTCCGAAGAACAGGTGCTCATTCGCGAGGAAGTTGCCGCCTTCTGCCTGGCGCAGGTGGGCAAGCCATACAATCTCAATTTCCTTGACCCTGACCGGGAAGATGCCTTTTACTGCAGCCAGCTCATTTACAAGGCGTACCTGCATCAGGGCATTGATCTGAACACCGGCCTGTCCATCGAGACCTTGCCTGGCACCAACCAGATTATCTACCCGCAAGAGATCTGGAGCGGCTGCGTCCATCGCGAAGCAAAGACCGGCGGCTGAGATGATCTTCCTCATCACCGGCGCAGCCGGTTTCCTGGGCACGGCGCTTGCCAATCACCTGGCACGCGAAGGGCACCAGGTGCGCGGTCTGGACGACCTCTCCACCGGCGACCCCTCCGGGCTCGAGTCGGGGGTGCACTTCACCCGCGGCGATGTGAATGACCGCCCCAAGTTGTGGACCCTGCTCCAGGAGGTGGACTGCGTCTACCACCTGGCAGCGCGAGTCTCGGTGCCCGAATCGGTGCTCTACCCGCGCGAGTACAACGCTGCCAACGTGGGCGGTACGGTGAGCCTGATGGAAGCCATGCGCGATGTCGGCATCCGCCGCGTCATCCTGGCCTCCTCCGGCGCCATCTACGGCGACCAGGAAGCCCAGCCGCTCAGCGAAGGGCAGGCGCCGCGCCCGCTCTCCCCCTATGCCGTCTCCAAACTGGCGGCGGAATATTACATGCACACCATCGGCAGCCTGTGGAACATCGAGTCTGTCTCGCTGCGCATCTTCAATGCCTACGGTCCCGGGCAGCGCCTGCCTCCCTCCCATCCGCCGGTCGTCCCCTACCTGCTGCAACAGGCTGTCCGCGGTGGTACGCTGGTGGTCAACGGCGACGGCTCGCAAACCCGCGACTACGTCTTCATCGATGACGTGGTCAGCGCCATGGTTGCTGCCTCCACCGCACCGAACATTAACGGGCTGGTGCTCAACGTTGGCTCCGGGCAGGAGGTGAGCGTGCTTGACCTGGCACGCCTGGTGTTGCAGATCACCGGCAGCACAGCCAATATCCTCACCAGCACCAAGACCAGCGGGGGCGTGAGGCGCATGTGCGCCAACATTGCCCTGGCTGATAAGCGGCTCAACTATCACCCCTCCATCAGCCTGGAGGATGGCCTGCGCCTGACCCGGCAGCGCGATGCGCGCTTCACCCGCTCCTGACCCCTCCCCGCCAGGCATGCCTGACGACTCCCCTCTGCTTCTGCCCGATTTCTACGCCCGGCCCACCCTGCAGGTGGCACGTTTCCTGCTCGGGGCACGCCTGGTGCGCCTCCTCGACGGGGAGCGCCTGTCCGGGATCATCACCGAGACCGAAGCCTACACCGGCGAAGAGGACCTCGCCTGCCATGCCCGCAATGGCAGGACCCGCCGCAACGCTCTCATGTATGGTCCCCCGGGACATGCCTATGTCTATTTCACCTACGGCATGCACTGGATGTTGAACGCGGTCAGCGAGGCGGAAGGTTTCCCAGCGGCGGTGCTGCTGCGCGCCATCCAACCGTTGGAAGGGCTGGCGACGATCTCCCTGCGCCGGGGCGGAGGCGATGTGCACGGCCCCGGCAAACTCGCCCAGGCGCTGGGCATTGACGGGACCTTGAACGGCTGCGACCTATGCTCCCGTTCAGGCGGGCTATGGATCGAGGCCGGCGAGCCGCTAGCGGAAGCGCAGGTGCTGCGCGGCCCGCGCGTCGGCTTGAACACCGTGCCCGAGCCGTGGAAGTCCCTGCCCTGGCGCTTCCGCACCTGGGGAAAATAAAAAAAGCCAGGCGTTGTGCCTGGCTCTCCTGCAACCTACTTTGCCTTATCCGCGGCCTCAAAACCCGCCTGCAGCGCCTTGCGGTTCATCTCCTCGGTGCCGCGCGGCGCTCGCGCCGTCACCGCCTTCTCGATCGCCTCCCGTGAGACCACATTGGTCAGTCCCACCAGCACCCCCAGCGCCACCGTGTTGGCGGTGATCACCCGCCCGGTGGTCTCGAATGCCAGCCGCGTCACCGGGATGCGGATCGCCTGCGGGCTGTTCTTTGAGTCCACCTTTTCCTCGTCGACGATCAGCAAGCCGCCGGGCTTGGCGCTCGCGCCGAACTTCTTATACGCTTCCTGGCTCAGCGCCACCACCACGTCGGCATGCAGCACCTCCGGGTGATCGATCTCCCCGGCGGCGATGACCACTTCCGACTTGCTCGCCCCGCCGCGCGCTTCCGGCCCGTAACTCTGGGTCTGCACGGCGTTCTTGCCGCTGAAGATGGCCGCCGCTTCCGCCAGGATGATCCCCGCCAGGATCATGCCCTGACCGCCCTCACCCGCCAGGCGCACCTCGAAGCGTTCGTTTGCCTTGTCTGTGCTCATTTCTCACCTCCCTGGACACGCGTGATCAGGTTGTCGTACACCTTGGTGTACTGCGGGCGGTCGATGTTGACAAAATTGCCGCGCACGATCTTGGTGTTCGCCGTTTGTTCCTCCGGCGGCAGTTTGTCGAAGGTCGTCTTGGCGATGCTGTTATCCTTCAGGGCGCGCATCATGTCTGCCGCCGTGCCCAGCTTGTTCAACCGCCCGAAGGTGGTGTGGCAGTACGAGACGGCCTCCACCAGGCTGAAGCCGTCCTTGGCGATCGCCTCGGTCAGCAGCCGGTCCAGTTCCAGGGCATGGTACACGGTGGAACGCGCCACGTAGGAAGCCCCCGCGGCGATCGCCAGTTCGCAGATCGGGAAGGGCGGCTCCACGTTGCCGTAGGGCGCCGTGGTGGCGCGTCCGCCAATCGGCGTGGTCGGGCTGTACTGTCCGCCGGTCATGCCGTAGATCGAATTGTTCACCACCAGGGCGGTGATCCCCAGGTTGCGCCGCGCGGCGTGGATGAAGTGATTACCACCGATCGCCAGGGCATCCCCATCCCCCATGATGGCGATCACCTTCATGTCCGGGCGGGCGATTTTCAGACCCGTGGCGAACGCCAGGGCGCGCCCGTGGGTGGTGTGCAGCGTGTTGAAATCCATATAGACGGGCATGCGCGCCGTGCAGCCGATGCCGGCCACCAGCGCCACGTCGTCGTTCTTCAGCCCCAGATGGTCGATGGCGCGGATCAGCGCGCCCATCACCACGCCAATGCCGCACCCCGAGCACCAGATCGTCGGGAAGCGCTTGTTCTTGCGCAGTTTTTGCAGCGTCTCGCTGCGTTCGAACCAGTTTGCCTGCGGGATCAGGGCTTCATGTTCTTGCAGTTCATGGGCATCCAGGATGATGTTGTCTTTCATGTCATGCCTCCATTGCATCCAGGACCATCTGCGGCGTGACCATCTCGCCGTTCGCCAGCCCCACCCGGCGCACCTTCTTGCGCCCCACCATACGCTCCACCTCGTACGCCAGCTGCCCCAGGTTCATTTCCGGGACGATGATCCGCTCGACGCGTTCGCCCAGCGCTTCCACCTGTTTTTCAGGGAAAGGCCACAGCGTGAACAGGGTCAGCAGGTCCACCTTTTTGCCCTGTGCGCGCAGCGTCCTGGCGGCATGCCGCGCCGTGCGCGCCGAGCAGCCGTAGGAGAGCAGCGCCACCCGGGCGCCCTCCTGGTAGTCCTCTTCCAGCAGGGCGATCTCGTCGATGTGCTTCTCCAGTTTGTTGTTCACCCGCTCCAGCCAGGGGTCGATCTCGTCCAGACGCTGGGTGGGGAATCCCACTGCGTCATGGAACAGCCCGGTGATGTGGTAGCGGTAGCCGATGCCGAAATTCGCCAGCGGGGGCACGTCTCCCGGCTCGTTGCGGAAGGGGATGTAGTCCTGCCCCGCCTTGGTCACCCGGTACTCGTGGTTGATGATCGTCTTGAAGTCCGGCAGGTCCACCGGCTCGCGCATGTGCCCGATGATCTCATCGGTCAGCAGGATCACCGGGGTGCGGAACTTCTCAGACAGTTCGAACGCCTTGATGGTCAGGTCGAACGATTGGCGCACCGAGATCGGGCTGAGGGCGATGATTGGGTGATCACCGTGCGTGCCCCAGCGTGCCTGCATCACATCCCCCTGCGAGGCTGCCGTGGGCTGCCCGGTGGAAGGTCCCAGACGCTGCACGTCCACGACCACGCAGGGGATCTCGGTGATCGCCGCGTAGCCGATGTTCTCCTGCATCAGCGAGAACCCCGGACCGCTGGTGGCGGTCATGGACTTCAACCCGCCCACCGAGGCGCCGATGATCGCGGCCATGCTGGCGATCTCATCTTCCATCTGGATGAACTTGCCGCCCACCCTGGGCAGTTCGCGCGACAGCACCTCCGCCACCTCGGTGGAAGGGGTGATCGGGTACCCGGCATAGAAGCGGCACCCCGCGGCTATGGCCCCCAGCGCGATCGCCTCGTTGCCTTGCATCAGTTTGACAGTCAAGGGGACCTCCTATCCCAGTTTCCTGACCACGATCGCCAGGTCGGGGCAGTGGGTATCGCAGAAGTGACAGGCGGTGCAGTTTTCGGGGTGCGCCACCCGGGGATGGTCGTCCGCAGGGCCCATCTCCAGCACCTTGGGCGGGCAGAACTCCACGCAGATATGGCAGCCCTTGCACCAGGTCGCATAAATGATCACTTCGCCGCGCGGTCCCTTGCGGGGGGGCGGAGTTTCGTTCTGCGGCTGGCTTGGAACAGCAGCAATTTCAGCCATGGATCACCTTTCACAAATGGAAATGAATGTTTCCTGCCTTCATTGTATTCCATTATGGCGACTATCTCCAAAGATGAATGTCCTCATTCGGCACTAACATCCGTTCTTCTTTTCCCCTGCCCCATCCGGCTGTATAATAAGTGCAGCCCACCCATCCCAAAAAAGGAGACACTATGTTCATTCAAAAGGACGATTGGAAAAAAGAAAAGCACATGCCGGTCATCGACGCCCCGGCGCAGGTCACCGCGGGGGTACCCTTCCAGGTCACCGTCAGCATCGGCAAGGAGATCCCCCATCCCAACACCACCGAGCACCACATTGCCTGGATCGACCTCTACTTCCACCCCGAGGGCGGCAAATTCCCCCACCAGGTGGGGCACTTCGCCTTCACCGCCCATGGCGAAGCTGTCGCCGGACCCAACCAGGGACCCGCCTTCACCGAGCCGCACCTGGTCGTCACCCTCAAGGTGACCAAGCCCGGCACCTTCCACGCCCTGGCTTCCTGCAACATCCACGGCCTGTGGGAGAGCGAGCAAGCCGTCACGTTGGTGTGATGAGAATCGTAAGCAACAACAACCCCGCCCGGAGGTGCCTCCGGGCGGGGTTGTTGTTTAACCGGCTTTCTTGAACAAACAACTTTACTCGTCCAGCGGGCTGCGCACGGCTTTCGGCCCGCGGTTGAGCACATGGGTATAGATCATCGTGGTTTTGACATCTTTGTGGCCGAGTAATTCCTGCACCGTGCGAATATCATATCCCGCCTCCAGCAGGTGGGTGGCAAAGCAATGACGGAAGGTATGCGGGCTGACCGGTTTATTAATTGGGGCCAAAGAAGCAGCTGCTCTAACCGCTCGCTGTAATCCGCTGGGATCTAGGTGGTGACGGCGGGTGATCCCGCTGCGCGGATCAAGGGACAAGCGATCAGACGGAAAGATATATTGCCATCCCAACTCTTTATCAGCATTGGGGTATTTGCGTGCCAGGGCAAAGGGTAACTCTACCGAACCAAATCCATCCAGTAGATCACGCTCGTGCTGCCAGGTTACAAAAATGATCTGGGCTTTCAGCGGCTCCACAAGGCTGGTGGGCAGCATCGTCAGGCGGTCCTTTTCGCCTTTTCCCTCGCGTACCACGATCTGGGACTGCTCGAAATCGATATCCTTGACCCGAAGGCGCAGGCATTCCATCAGTCGCAGCCCGCTGCCATACAGCAATTGGGCCATCAATTGGTGCAGCCCCTGCATGCCGTTCAATACCTGGTTCACCTCGTTCCTGGAGAGCACAGTTGGCAGGTATTGACCGCGCTTGGCGCGCATCGCAAGAATGGGGCCAGTTAATTGGATGTGCAAAACATTCCGATAAAGAAAAAGTAAGGCATTGTAGGCTTGATTTTGGGTGGATGCCGACACATTGCCTTCCTGGGCGAGGTGAGAAAGAAAGGCTTCTATTTCTGGTGCACCCATTTCAACTGGATGGCGTTTGTTGTGGAAAAGGATGTAGCGCTTTGCCCAATGCACATACGTTTTTTCGGTGGAATACGAATAGTGCTTGATGCGGATGGTCTCGCGTAATTGATCCAGAAGTTTTTTTGGCTTGGGAGAGGATGGCACAGACATAAGGAAATCGCCTTTTGGCATTGGTGTATAATATTAATAGGTATAGCACTGATCAGTTGATCAATAGTGAAATAATCAGGTTATTATGCAGTATATTATACCAAAATCGTCATACTATACTGCTAATTTGCAGTATAGTATGAGTCTGTATAATTAATAGTTGAACTAAGCGCTTCGCGCAGGTAAGGTAAGACACTCGCACTTCCCCCAAGACTTTCTAAAGTTTCATGTTTTGTCCCGATCCGGGCTATATTTCCTATGAATGCTCATTCCATTCACAGGAGGTTTAGCTATGACAACGCTGTTACGGCAAAAGATGATCGAGGACATGCAGGTAAACGGCCTGGCTGCCAGGACGCAGGAAGCCTACCTGCTGGCCGTGCGCCAACTAGCCAGGCACTATCAGAAATCTCCAGACCAGATCAACGAAGAAGAACTGCGCCAGTACTTTCTGTTTCTCAAGAACGAAAAACATGCTGCTCGCAACACCTGCACCATCAACCTGTGCGGGATCAAGTTCTTCTTCCAACACACTTTGGGCAGGGAATGGAAGTTCTTCGATTTGATACGCCCGCCCAAAGAAAAGAAGCTGCCGGTCGTGCTCAGTCGCGACGAAGTGCGCCGCATTTTAGGGCGTGTGCATCTTCAACATAACCGAGTCTGCCTGACCACGATTTACGCCTGCGGGTTACGCCTGCTCGAAGGGGTCCGCTTGCAGGTCAAAGACATAGATGGCGACCGTAAGTTGATCCATGTTCATCTCGGAAAAGGGGGCAAGGATCGCTATATACCTTTGCCGGAAGAAGCTCTGGATCGGTTGCGGCAACATTGGCTAACACATCGTAACCCGCTCTGGTTGTTCCCAGCCATGCGGTGCCCAGGCCAAACACCCAGACTATCAAGCCAGCCTATGAATGAGAGCGGTCTACAGCGCGCTTTCCGGGCTGCTCTTCGGGAGAGCGGGGTGTCAAAGGATGCAACGGTGCATACCTTGCGACATTCCTATGCCACCCATCTGCTTGAAGCTGGCATCAATCTGCGCATCATCCAAGAATACCTGGGGCACACTTCCCCCACCACTACCGCCATCTACACCCATTTGACTTCAGCAAGCGAAATGCAGGCCGTTGAGACCATCAACGAATTGGTGGCAGCGCTGTGGCGCTAGAACTGGCTGACATCTTCCGCCAATACGGTCCCGCCTATCGCCAGAAATACGCCAGCCGCCTGCTCCCCAGCCACAGGCGGGCCATGCGCGCCATTGAGCAGTGCCGTACCCCCGCTCTGGGTGGACAGGCCTATTCCTGCCCGCAGTGCCACCAGACCCAATACAGCTATCACTCCTGCCGTAATCGCCACTGCCCTAAATGTCAGAACGACAAAGCCCAGGAATGGCTGGAAAAACAGCAGAACTTTCTGCTGCCAGTCAATTACTTCATGCTCACCTTCACCATCCCCGCTGCCCTGCACCCGATCGCCCGCTCTCACCAGACTCTTGTCTATGACCTGCT
>JBGSVI010000061.1:0-5976 GCA_041753035.1 Anaerolineales bacterium
TGGAAACAAGGCAGAAAACCCTCTTCCACTTGGTTTGAGCATGCACCCCGGGTGCCGGTCGGCGCCCGAAGGACGTCTGCGCGCACCAGGATCCGATCCTCCTCCGCTAATTGACGCGGCGTGATGACTCCGGGACCGCCTCGTGTGACAGGCGGTCTTTTGTTTTCCAAAAGGAGGCATCACGTGACCATGAAATTACAACACTAAACTTCCCTCGCTGAGGACTACGTCAGTCCATCTTATCATTTTCCATAACAAATAGAGGAGTGTAGGCATGTTGAATCGTCTGACCCGTTTCTTTGCCTCCCGCTGGGGGATAATCCTGGTGGGAGCGATCATCGGCATTCTCGGTCCGGTGCTGCAAAAACTTGGAAATCCAACCAATATGGGCATCTGCGTCGCCTGTTTTGAGCGCGACATTGCCGGCGCGCTGGGCTTGCACCGTGCCAGTGTCGTCCAATACATCCGCCCGGAGATCATCGGTTTCGTGCTGGGTTCCACCGTCGCCGCTTTGATCTTCCGCGAGTTCAAGGCGCGCGCCGGTTCTGCCCCTATCGTGCGCTTTGTGCTGGGTGCGTTTGCCATGATCGGCGCGCTGGTCTTCCTGGGCTGCCCCTGGCGGGCTGGCTTCCGCCTGGCGGGCGGCGACATGACCGCCCTGACCGGCATCTTGGGCCTGGTGATCGGCATCTGGATCGGTGTACTCTTCCTGCGCTCAGGGTACAATCTGGGACGCAGCCAGAAGACCTACGCCGCGGTAGGGTGGATCCTGCCGGCGCTGATGATCGGACTTCTCCTGCTCCTGATCTTCAAGCCGGTTTTCAGCGAAGGCGGTCCGATCTTCTTCTCTGAAAGCGGGCCTGGCTCTCTGCAAGCGCCGCTGCTGATCTCCCTGGGAATTGGCCTGCTGATCGGGTTCCTGGCGCAGCGCACCCGTTTCTGCACCATGGGCGCCGTGCGGGATGTCATACTGATGAAAGATTTCCACCTGCTCAGCGGCCTCCTGGCATTCATTGTTTTCGCCTTTCTCACCAATTTGCTGTTCGGTCAATTCAATTTCGGGTACACAGGCATGCCCATCGCCCACAGCAATCTCCTGTGGAATATCCTCGGCATGGTCCTTGCCGGGCTTGCTTACGCATTGGCGGGCGGCTGCCCGGGACGGCAATTGTTCCTGTCCGGGGAAGGAGATGGCGATTCGGCAATCTTTGTCCTGGGAATGATCACCGGCGCCGGCATCGCCCACAACTTCAACCTGGCAGGGAAAGCGGATTCAGTGGTGGATGGGGTGCTCACCGTGGGAGGAATTTCCTCCTTTGGAATGGTCGCCGTCATCCTGGGACTGGTGGTTTGCCTGGTCATCGGGTTTACCATGCGCCAGAAGGCTGCATAAGGAGATATGCCATGAACACCATTGTTGATGCACGCGGGCTTTCCTGCCCACAACCCGTTATCATGTCCCAAAAAGCGATCACAGAAGGCAAATTCCCGGTTGAGGTGCTGGTGGATACGGTCACCTCGCGCGAGAACGTGCGCCGCATGGCAGAGCGCCTCGGCTGCAAGGTCGAGATCAGCGAGCAAGGCGACGAATTCAAATTGGTGCTGACCAAATGAACATAACAGCGCCTGATCTTCCTTCTTCTCGAGCGAAGGATGGCGCTATCTACCTGGATAACGCGGCGACCTCCTGGCCCAAACCGCCAGGGGTCGCCCGATCCATGTGCCACTTCCTCGATGAAGTGGGCGCCAATCCCGGTCGTTCGGGTCACCGCATGTCCATCGAAGCCGCCCGCATCGTGTATGCCGCCCGTGAAGCGGTCGCCAGCCTGTTCGGTGAATCCGACCCGCTGCGGGTCGTGTTCGGGCTGAATGTCACCGACGGGATCAACCTGGCGCTGCATGGCTTGCTCAAGCCCGGCGATAATGTGATCACCACCGGCATGGAGCACAACGCCGTCATGCGTCCGCTGCATGACCTGCAACAGATCGGCGTGGAAGTCACGCAGGTGCCCTGTAGGGTCGATGGAAGCCTGGAACCGGAGCGGGTCGAGGGGGCGATACGATCAGTTACAAGGATGATCGTCCTGAACCATGCCTCGAATGTTTGCGGTACGATCCTGCCCATCCGCGAAGTGGGGCAGATCGCCCGCCGGCATGACCTGCTCACCCTGGTGGACACCGCCCAGTCTGCAGGTGTCCTGCCGATCGATATGAAGGATGATGCGATCGACCTGCTGGCATTCACCGGGCACAAGTCCCTCTACGGTCCGATGGGGACAGGCGGCTTGATCATCGGCGAGCGCATCCAACCGGCAGACCTGCACCCCCTGCGGCAAGGCGGCACCGGCAGCCGCTCGGAGCGTGAGATCCAACCCGAGTTCTTCCCGGACCGCTGCGAAAGCGGGACAGCCAACGCGGTCGGTCTGGCGGGATTGCTGTCCGCCCTGGAGTGGTTGCGGACACAGGGAGTGGAGAAGATCCGGGAGCATGAAAAAGCGCTCTGCACCTCCCTCTTGGAAGGATTGGCAGGAATACCCGGCGTGGTGGTCCATGGTCCCCGGGATGCTGACCGGCAGACTGCCACCATTGCCTTCAATATCCGGGGTCTGGAAGCGTCCACCGTGGGTTTGCGGCTGGACGAGGAGTTCAATATCCTCTGCCGGGTCGGGCTGCACTGCGCGCCATCCGCCCACCAGACCCTGGGGACGTTCCCGGATGGTTGCGTGCGCCTTGGGCTTGGCGCGTTCAATACTGCCGCGGATGTGCAACAGGCTCTGGAGGCTGTGAGCCAACTGGCAAGGGAGGCAGGATGAGCCCTGCTTGTGCCGTCGTTCTGGTCGATTCGACCAGCCGTGCCTTGCGGATCGAAAAGATCCTGCTGTCACAAGGCATGACCTGCAAACTCATCCCGGTGCCGCGCCACCTCAGTTCCGATTGTGGCGTCTGTGTCCGCATTCTCAAGAGCGAAATGGAAACGATCAGAACTGTGCTGAATGAACATCAACTTAATGACCTGGAAATCGAGGTGATATGACCCCCAGCGAAAAGAAGATCCGCTTGACCGCCATGGCAAGCTGCTCCGGTTGAGCATCCAAATATAGCGCGCAAGCGCTGGCGCAGGTTCTGCGCCCTTTACAAGGCATTTTCCGCCCCGAACAATACCCGGACCTGCTGGCAGGTCTCAATGAGCCGGACGATGCCGCCATCTGGAAGATCGATGAGCGGCGGGCGTTGGTGGTGACAACCGATTTCTTCACCCCGGTGGTGGATGATCCGTACGATTATGGGCTGATCGCGGCGGCGAACAGCCTTTCGGATATCTATGCCATGGGTGGGGAACCCTTCCTAGCATTGAACATCGCTGCCTTTCCGCCACAGTTACCGCCGGAGATCGCCTCCGAGATCCTGCGCGGCGGCGCTGAGAAGGCACGCGAAGCCGGCGTGGTAATCGCCGGAGGGCATACCATCCAGGATATGGAACCCAAATACGGACTGGTGGCATTGGGTTTCGTCCCAATCGATCGACTTCTCAAGAAAAGCGGCTTGCAACACGGGGATGTCCTCTTCCTGACCAAACCGATCGGCAGCGGAGTGATCACATCGGCAATTAAAACAGACAGGATGAGATCCGAGGAAGCGCTTGAAGTGATCGAGTGGATGAAGCGCTTGAATCGAGAGGCTGCATCTCTTGCCATCCAGCATGGCGCCCGGGCTGCCACCGATATTACCGGTTTCAGCCTGCTCGGACATGCCTGGGAAATGGCGGCTGCATCCGGGGTTGGCTTACGCTTTGACTTCGCATCCATCCCCTTCTATCCGGGTGCCACGCGCCAGGCTGCCGAGTGGTGCTTCCCTGGCGGTGGATTCGACAATGCCGAGTTCTTTGGACCGCATGTTAAATTCGCCCCCGAGATCAGCCAGGATCAACAATTGTTGTTGTTCGATCCCCAGACCAGTGGAGGGTTGCTATTTGCAATCCAGCCGGAGCAAGCCTTAGAATGTGAAATGGATGCCAGGAGGAGAAACCTTCCCATCTGGAGAGTTGGAGAGGTAACATCAACAGAAGGGATCGAGGTGGTGTGAGTGGATCTATTGAGAAGTTATAACAGGGCTAGAAATGAGATAATGAAGGCTGCTTGACCCTCTCAACTTTGCATTATCCCTATATACAGTATTCCCTTGGGGGCACTGGAACATATGGACCATATGGAACAATGATTCCAGGTGGTCTTTTTGTTTACAGGCCGCGCTCGGTCGGCAGGATATCCAAGCGACCAGGATCATGATCGAGCGATTCATCATCAAGATCGAGCTTGGCTATGACCAGGTATGAATCCGGTACCGGTACCCGCTCGGAGCCGGACTGGGAAGGGGGAATGAGAAAGAAATGCTGGAAGCGGAGCCGATCGAGCGCTCGCTGCATGATATGGACCGAAAAAGAATCCAGTCTATCTATAAGCTTGCCCCCCACCTGGCGGAGAAACCACTGCCACCCAGGAAACCGAGGGCAGTAAATCCAAGGGATTGGGAGATCTATCGGCTACACACGGTTGAGAAGATAACCATTCGGGAGTTGTCAAAGCGTTTTGAACTTTCGGAAATAAGAGTTTGGAATATTTGCACTGCCATAAGGAAATTGTACACATTACCTCTCAAGGATTAACGATCTATCAGCAATTTCCCTTCCCTTGTATTACAACGCAATGTTGGCGCCAGACAGTCTAGGTAGCCTGAAATAGAAAGGCATGGTATCTTTTCTCCAACCACGGCCAAGTGAGAGGAGAGGAAGACACCATGCCAAGCGGAATTGTAACCGAGACTTGCCCTGCACCAAAGTGTAATTTGGCGGATCAAGATATTCACTGTTTTCTGGACGAAATGGGAACATACGTAGAAATGTTTGAACCAGCTTTTCGGCGACCGGAGCAATTGGAATGGAGCAAGAATTATTTGCTTGGACTGCTGGGGGATGCGTCGCGCAAGAACGTTGAGCGGATCGCACTTGAGCTGGGTGAGAATGTTCGCAGCATGCAGCATTTTATTGGACAAAGTCCATGGGAGCAGGAACCGGTGATCGCCACCCATCAACGGCTGGTGGGTGGGACGTTGGGGGAAACCGATGGTGTGGCGCTGATCGATGAATCGAGCGTGGTCAAACAAGGGGATGACTCGGTTGGGGTGGCAGCGCAATACTGTGGGTCGGTGGGCAAGATCGCGAATGGCCAGGTGGGGGTGTATCTGGGGTATGCCAGTCGCAAAGGATACAGCTTGATCGAGGGGCAGATGTTCATGCCGGATGAATGGTTTGACGAAGCGCATGCCGAAAAGCGCAGGCAGTGCGGTGTACCGGAAGAGCTGGTTTTTCAGACCAAACCAGAAATTGGCCTGGAATTGCTGAAAAAAGCGGTGAAACGCGGCGATTTGCCCTTTCAGTGGGTGGCTGCAGATGAATTGTACGGGGATTCGCCTGCTTTTCGGGACGGAGTAGCGGAACTGAACAAGTGGTACTTCACCGAGATCAAGTGCAACACTCCGATTTGGAGTGTTCGACCCGAAGTGCACGTCCCTGAATGGAAAGGCCATGGTCGTTATCCGACCCGGCTGCGTCTGCGCCATCCAAGTGATCATCCCGTTCAGGTGAAGGAGTTGGTGAAAGGTATCCCGAAAGAAGGCTGGACCCGCGCCACCATCAAAGAAGGCAGCAAAGGACCCATCGTCTGTGACTTTGCTTTTCTGCGCCTGAGCGAGTCGCGCAAGAACTTGCCGGGTCCGGATGTGTGGCTGATCATCCGCCGTAATTTGGAGGATCCTTCGATTATCAAGTACTACTTCAGCAATGCCCCTGTAGAGACACCCGTGATCGAGTTCGTCCGCATCAGCGGCATGCGCTGGCCGATCGAAACCATCTTCGAAGAAGCCAAAGGTGAAGTCGGCTTTGATCATTATGAGATGCGTAGTTGGTTGGGTTGGCATCAC
>JBGSVI010000062.1:0-2753 GCA_041753035.1 Anaerolineales bacterium
GGGGCAGGAGCACCGCCGCGGCGCAAACCGGCCCGGCCCAGGCGCCGCGCCCGGCTTCATCCACCCCGGCGAGGCGGGCAAAGCCGCTTTCCCAGAGCAGGGTTTCATATTCGAGCGTGGGGATGGGCTTAGCGGTCATAAACGCCTCGCCGCAGGTTGCGGCGGATGGCGAGCAGGTCAACGAACATGCGCCAGGAATGGCGCAGGACGTTCACCTTGGTACCCTGGTCGAAGGTCCAGGGGATGCCGATCTCGGTGATGGTATAGCCGCGCCGGCGGGCGATGGCCAGCACCTCCACATCGAAGGACCAGCCGGTGAGGGTTTGCACCTGGAAGAGGTCTTGCGCCACGGCGCCGCGGAAGCACTTGAAGCCGCACTGGGTATCCTGCAGACCGGGGAGCACCAGGCTGCGGATGAAGAAGTTGAACACCCGCCCGGTGAAGTGGCGGTAATAGGGCTCTCCGTAGCGCACCGCGCCGGGGGCTTCGCGCGAGGCGATGGCGATCGCGCTGTCACAGGCGGGCGGCAGGAAGCGCTTGACCTGCTCGATGGGCATGGACAGGTCGGCGTCGGCGATGAAACGGTATTCGCCGGTGGAGGCCAGCACACCGCGCCGCACGGCGCGCCCCTTGCCGGGCAGGTCCTCGTGGAGCACCTGCAGCCCGGGGTAGGTGGTGCTGAATTCGCGGGCGATCTCCAGGGTGCGGTCGGTGCTGCCGTTCTCGACCACCAGCACTTCGCAGGAATACGGCTGTTCCTGCAGGAAGGCAAACACCTGCCTCAACGAACGGGGCAGGCGGGACTCTTCATTGCGAGCCGGGATGATGATGGACAGGAAGGGAGGCTTCACAGGACAAGGTCTTTGAACACCAGGAATAGGAAGACAGCCATGACGAGACACCAGACGAGCAGCATGGCAGCCAGCAAGAGCCACTGCTTGAGGCTGAAGCCCTTGCGCCTGGCGGGGTTGGCCAGCGGCGAGCCGTCCTCGGAAAGGAAGACGGGCAGTGCCTCCTGCGGAGAGCCCTCTTCCTGGGTGCTGAAAGCGGAGCCGTATGCTTCTGGCAGGGCGTATTTCTGGTCCCCGGTGGGTGCCAATTCGGTGGCAGGGGCGGGGGTCTCTTCCCTGGGGGTGGGAGGATTGAGCAGGAAATTGATGATATCGGTGACCGATTCTGGGCTGAGCGCCACGCGCGCATCCCGGACCGAATAGGCGAAGCGTTCCACGGCATCGCGCATGACGATGCGCACGATGGGACGCAGGCTGTCGACATGAATGCCCGGGTTGGAGCATAACAGCACGGGCTCGGCGTTGAGCATCTCGTTGAAACCCTGGCGCTGCAGGTAGAGCTGCACGGCGCGGGCCATGGATTCGGTGCGGGTCAGCAGATTCTGTTTCTCGGGCTTGAAGGCATTGCCGCTGATCGTGCCCCACTGGTCGCCCTTGGCGCGGATCATGCCGATCATGGGGGTGACGTAGATGACGTAGACTCCGGTCGGGCCGACAAGGATGAAGGGAATGGGGATGTCCAGCCCCGGAGGGGTGACATTGCGCAGCAGGGTGAAGCCCCTGTCGAGGACCTTTTCGAGCACCACCTGGACGGACTTCTGGGCTTCCATTTCCGATTCCCAGGACTTGCCGAAGCGCAGGAACGCCTTCAGGCGGTTCCCGAGGCTGAGCTTGCCGGTGGCATCATAGAAGGGGGTTTGATCAATGATCTTCATCGCGATCCTCCGCCAGGACTTGCAGGGAGAAGAACTTAGAAAACGGGCAGACCGGGCAGCAGGTCGTAGGCGCCTGCCTGGCCTTCGGTGGAGAGCACGCCCTGTTCAATGTGCACCTGCTTGCCTGGCTCGAGCTGGCTGCCGAGGTACTGCAGGCGCCTGCCGGTGTAGACCTGTTTGCCCTGGTCAAGGTGCTGCACCAGTGCTGCGCGTGAGAGAAGGAAGGAATCGGTCCAGATTGCCCCGCGGCGCTGGTACAGGCGCACAAGGTCGATCTTCCCATCCGGTGTGTAGCGAATGGCTTCGATGATGTAGTCGATCTTTTTGGGTGGCATGCTTCCCTCCATGGGTATTCTAACATAACATTCCGCCTGGAGGCCGGTCGTCCGCGGCAGGAGGACCTGCGGTGGCGCCCCATGCGGCGAGAAATCACCGCATAGGAGGATGGATGACCCCAGGGAATCCACCTTTGATTTGCATTCAGCAGCTTCTAAAAAAAAGGGGACCTGCTGTTTTTCCATGTGCCCATAAAAAGAGTGGATGCACGCAGGCTGACAAAAAAACACCATGCCTGGTATCGAATTCGATCATTCATTTTAGCTACAAGGATTGACAAATTAGAACGTTTGTACTATAAACAAGGCATGAAACTCAGTGTGTATGCCCGAGAAGTTGGTGTTTGCTATGGTACTGCTATCCGTTGGTTTAAGCGCGGAAAGATCCAGGGTCGCCAGATGGACACAGGTACAATCCTCATCACGGAACCGATCGGTGAATCTCAGCTATCTGAACACTGTGTGAAAGTTGCCATCTATACGCGTGTTTCTGCGGCTGAGAACAAGGACAATCTGGAGGGACAGGCCAATCGTTTGCGGGATAACTGTGCTGCCAAAGGCTATCCCGTGGCATGGGTGGTGAAAGAAATTGGTTCCGGGGTAAACGATACTCGCCTCAAGCTGCTGAAGCTGCTCACAGACCCCAGCGTCAGCGTGATCGTCGTGGAACACAAAGACCGGCTGACTCGTTT
>JBGSVI010000063.1:0-15822 GCA_041753035.1 Anaerolineales bacterium
GCCAGCAGGCGGATGCCGTTGAGCGGCCAGCCGTTAGCCAGTTCGGCGGCCTCGATCACCCCGGCAGCCCACTGCAGCTGGGCGGGCGACTCCACCTTGGGGAGCACGATGCCTTCCGGGTGCCCGGGCAGCACCGCGGCCAGGTCCTGTGCTTCCAGCCCGGAGCCAACCGGGTTGAGCCGCAGCAACCTTTCGCTGCCGCCGAAGTCCAGTCCCCCCAGGGCGCGAGCGATCTCCTCCCGGGCGGCGGTTTTGCGGCTGGGGGCAACCCCATCCTCCATGTCGAGGCAGATGCAGTCGGCTCCAAAAGTGAGCGCTTTTTCGATCTTGTGGCGGTCGTCACCGGGAACGTAGAGCAAGGCGCGGCGGGAATACATGCGCCTATTTTACGCCATAAGCAGTAAAATTGCTGCCATGTGGCGATCCCTTGGGCTATCATTTTTGTTTTTATTGTCCCTGGTTGCCTGTTTGCCGGGAGCCCCGGCAGCCCTGCCTTCCATCTCCGAACCATCCGTCCTGCCCTCCCCGCTCCCAAGCGGGACGTTGACCCCTTTTTCCCCGCCGCAGGAGATCGCCTCCCCAACCCCCACACCGACCCCTCTCCCGCCCGGCGAGACTCCCACCCCGGAAGCACCCTCCCTGCCCACCGATTCTCCCACGCCGGCTCTGACCGCCACGCCCACCCTGCCGGCAGCGCTGGTCCTCGACCCGGCAGGGTGGCGCAACTGGCCGGTGCTGCCCACCGTCACCGAGGCCATGCGCCAGGTCTATCTGCAGGGGCAGTTGCTGGGCAATGATCCCCACGCCTTTTCAGTGTTTGGGGACTGCCAGTCAGAGGCAAAGGTCTTCCTGGGCAGGTACGCCAGTGACCCTGCCCAGGCGGCAGCGCTGCCCGCTGGGCTGCAGGAAACAGTTGCCTGGTTCCATGATTCGCTCAACCGCGCATCGCCCACTGTGCGCGGCGGGACGACCACCGGCGCGCTGCTGTGGTCGGAATGGCATCAATTCCGCTTCACCTGCACTGAGTTTGAAACGCCGCTGCAGTGTGAATTGCGCATCCACCACCCTTCCTTCGTGATCCTCCACGTGGGCAGCCACTACGAGTCACGCAATGAGGGATACATGCGCACCATCCTGGAGCAGTTGCTGGCGGCGGGCGTGGTGCCAATCCTGGCCAGCAAGGCCGACAACCGCGAATTGGATGGGGGCATTAACCTGGGCTATGCCGGGCTGGCGGTGGAATACGGGCTTCCGTTCTGGAATTTCTGGGCGGCGGTGGAAGATCTGCCCAATCGTGGCCTGTACACGCTGCCGCAGGTGGCGCACCAGGGCGACCTGTACCTGACGGAGGCGGCACAGGATATCCATCGGCTGACCGCTCTGCAGTCGCTGGAGATCACTTGGCGGGCAGTGACCCGTCCGTAAAACTCAGCCGGAGAGCATGGCGACGGTAACCCCCTCGCCGCCTTCCTTTTCGCCGCCCTCTTCGAACGACTTGACCTGCGGGTGATCCTTGAGCGCCGCCCGCACCACCTGTCGTAACTTTCCGGTGCCCTTGCCGTGGATGATGCGCACAAAGGGCATGCCGATCAAATACGCCTTATCCAGGTAGGCTTCCAGGCGGTCGAGGGCATCCTCAGAGTCGAGGCCGCGCAGGTCAAGTTCCATACCGGGGGAGGCAGCCATCCGGGCGCCGCTCCCTGCAGAGGGGGCAACCGGGACGGAGGAACGCGGTTTCTTTGCCGCTGGCTGGATGGCGGTCTCGGCTGTCTCCTCCGTCTTGCGCTTGAGTTCTTCCACGCGCACGCGCAGGCGGATCGCGCCGGCTTGCACTTCAGCCTGGTCGCCGTCCAGTGTGAGCAGGATCCCCTCGTTGCCGAGTTTTTTGAGCACCACCCGGTCACCGACCGCCAACGGGGGCTGGCGGGTGCTCGCCTCGCTGCTGACCTTCCTCGTCTTGACCGGGGCGTGGATCTTCTCCTCTACCAGTTCCACCTGCTCTTCGAGCGCTTCCAGGGCTTCCAGTGGCTGGCGGGCTTTCTTCAGCTCATCCTTGAGCGTCTTCAACTGTACCTTGAGCACCTCGACTTCCAATTCCCCCTCCGCGCGGGCGGCTGCCAGCACCTTCTCGCGCTCCTCCTCGATCTTCTCCAGGCGTTGCTCCAACTGGCGCTCCAGTCGGCGTGCCTCGGCGCGTGCCCGTTCTGCCTTCTCGCTCTCCTTGAAGGCCACCTTGCGCTGGCGGTGGATGTCGCCGATCAACTTGTCGGCGCGCAGGTCGTCCGGGTTCACATCAGCTCGCGCCGCGTCGATGATCTCCTGGGGCAGCCCCAGGCGTTGGGCGATCGCCAGGGCGTTCGAGCGTCCCGGCAGGCCGATGGTCAACTTGTAGGTCGGGCGCAGCGTCTGCACGTTGAACTCGAGCGAGGCATTGACCACGCCGGGGGTGGTGTGGGCAAAGGTCTTCAGTTCCGGGTAGTGGGTGGCGACGAAGGTGGTGATCCCGCGCAGGAGCAGTTGCGAAAGGATCGCCCGCGCCAGGGCCGCGCCCTCCTGTGGGTCGGTGCCCGCGCCCAGTTCGTCAAGGATGACCAGTGAACGCTGGTCTGCCCTCTTGAGGATCTGCACGATGTTGGCGATGTGCCCGGAGAAGGTGGACAGCGACTGCTCGATCGACTGCTCGTCGCCGATATCGGCGAAGATCTCCTGGAAGCAAGGCAGTTCCGAGCCGGAACTGGCGGGGATGTGCAGCCCCGATTGTGCCATCAGCGCCAGCAGCCCGACGGTCTTGAGCGTGACGGTCTTGCCGCCCGTGTTCGGTCCGGTGATCACCAGTGAAAAGGTGCCGGGGAGCGGGTCGATGGTCACCGGCACGACCGTGGTGGGGTCGAGCAGCGGGTGGCGGGCGTTCAGCAGGCGGATCGTGGGCAGGGGGGCGTTCTGCGCCGCCTCCGTGGAGGGGCTGCGCTCCGCCGGCATGCGCTGCAAGAGTGGCTCGGAACCATGGATGCTCTCGGCGTACTTGGCACGCGCAAAGGCCAGGTCCAACTCCGCCAGGGCGTCCACGCCTGGGATGATCTCCCCCGCTAGCGCGCCCACCTGGGCGGAGAGATCGACCAGGATGCGGCGCACCTCGTCGCGTTCGGCGATGATCGCTTCGCGGTAGGCGTTGTTGAGTTCCACCACCGCCAGCGGCTCTACGAACAGCGTCGCGCCGGTCGATGACTGGTCGTGGACGATGGACTTGACCTGCCCTTTGAACTCGGCGCGCAGCGGGATGACGTACCGCCCGTCGCGCTGGGTGATGACCGTATCCTGTAATTTGGATGCGGTCTCCGGCTCGGACAGGTAGCGCTGCAAGCGCGCCATAAGGCGGTCGTGAGCCACCCGCACCGCGCGGCGCAGGTCGTAGAGTTTGGGCGATGCGCTGTCGGCCACCTCGCCGCTGTCGGTGATGCAGCGGCTGATGGCATCGATCAGCCCGTTTGGTGAGGGAAGTGGCGCAGCCAGGGCAGCCAGGACGGGGTAGTTGCTTTGATGTTTCTCAAAATAGCGCCGCAGGCTGCGCATGGAAAGCAGCGTCGAGTGCACGTCCAGCAGTTCCTTGGGGTCGAGCACCCCCCAGTGCGCAGCCAGGTCCACCTGGCGGCGTATGTCGTGCGCCGCGCCGATGGTCACGTCGCTGTCCACCATCAGGCGGCAGGCCTGGGTGGTCTCTGCCTGGCGGGTGAGCGCTTCCTGGTAGTTGGATGATGGGGTTAGCTGCCGCGCCAGTTCAGCCGAGGCGGAGAATGCGCAGTGATCGGCCAGGCGGGCCAGGATCTTGGGGAAGTCGAGTACGGAGAGGGTCTTGGGGTCCATGTGGGTCAGCACCATGCGGGGATGATCTGGGTACCAGCTCTATTTTACCCGGCTCATGGCTTTTCTGTGCCTGGGTAGGCACTGGTTTTACTTGGCTTTCCTGCCCCACAGGAAATCCCTGTGCAGTAAGGATGAAGGAGGAAAGACACCCTCTTCCGTGGCGCGTACATCCTCGATGGAGATGAATGCTTTGGGATGATTGCGATGGATCAGGGCGGTAACCACCGGCAGGTCCCTGCGCTTGACGACCGTATAGAGAAGGGTCACCGTGCCGCTGGCGCCCGATCCTTCAACGGTGGTGACACCAAAGCCGGCTTGGCGCACCAGGCGTGCCAGCGCCTGCCCCTCGGTGGGGATGATGACCCTGAGCATCAGTGTACCCAGCGCCAGGCGGTCCTCCAGCCACATGCCAATAAAATTACCCGCAGCAAAACCGGCAGCATAACTGAGGTAGGCGGTGACGCTGTGCAAATGCTGGACAAGTTGTCCGATGACTACGATCCAGATCAGCACCTCAAAGAAACCGAGCAGCGGGGCCAGGTTGCGCCTGCCGCGGGAGATGAAGATGATGCGCAGGGTGCCCAGGGTGACATCCAGAACGCGAGCGAAGAAGATCAGAAGAGGCAGCAGCACCCAGGCATACCAGTCAAAGGAACCGGACGCGGAAAAGGAAATCTCCAAGTAGTGCATATTCTCTCCCAGCCGTCAGGCCACCGGCGCTCCTTTGGTTCGGCCCATCCAGTCCAAATTTTCGATCGCCCCGAAGTGCTTTTTGAAGATGCGGTAATAGAGCAATTCCTCCTTGGTGTTCAAGCGCCAGCCATTGGGCAATGTCCGCTCATTGTCAAAATCGTTCGTGCTGACCTGTTCTTCCGCATACCGGGCAAGCAGATCCTCCACACCGCCTCCCTGCCAGAACTTGGCTTTGGGCCGGTTCAGCACTGCCTCAGGAAGCAGGTCAGCGACCGCCTGGCGCAGGATCCATTTTTCGATCCCATCGCGCGATTTGTATTCGACCGGGATGCGCAGGGCGTAGTCAACCACACCCGGATCGAGGAAACAGATGTGTGGAACAGTTCCATGCGCTGAGGCGCAGCGATCCACCCGCTGGAGAGCAGTGTTATGCAGACGACCAGTGATATCGATCAATTCGGCAGGCAATTCTTCAGGGCTGAGCCCTTTGAGATAATCATATCCGGCAAAGAGTTCATCCCCGCCTTCGCCAGAGAATACCGCCGGGACGAAATTGGATGCCTGCCTGGCCACCAGGTAATTGAGGATGCTCGACCTCACCAAAAGTGCGTCAAAGGATTCCAGATAATAGATTACTTCCGGCAACACCGCAAGAATTTCATCATACCCAACGATAACATCATGATGTTCAGAATGGATGTGATCCGCCATCTGGCGAGCATATTCGAGGTCTGGGGCGCCAGGCAGCCCGGCTGCAAAGGTATGCAGGCAGTCAACATGAGGGCGTGCCAGCGCAGCCATAGCGCTGGAATCCAACCCGCCGGAGAGCCATGACCCCACGTTCCCATCCCCGATGCTATTTTCCACTGCGAGTTCCAATCGTTGCCTGAGCTCTACCGCAATCTGTTCGGGCGGGTCGCTGATGGGGGGTTGGATTGCCAGCTGGTAGTATGGATCAAGTTGCTGGCCATCAAACGTAAATCCAGGAGGAAGTTCATGGACATCTGTGGTCGCCAACAGTAATCCCTTAATCTCGGACGCAAAACAGAATTCACCTTCCTTCGTCCAGCCATAATACAGGGGGGCAACTCCGATGGGATCCCGCTTAAGTATAAAACCCCTTGCAGTTGCCTGTGCCTGGGAAAAACGACCGGGGCCAAAACCGTCCTGGGCAATTTCACTATTCTTTAGTGCGAACTTGTTTTGCTCCTGGATTTTGGTACCAATCATTCCCAGGGTGGTCTGTTTTCCATCAAGAGACTCATGCCACGCCCCACCCCTATGTTTCATTTTTTCCAGCATGCGTTCAATCAGATCAGATTTATTCTTTACCGCAATTCCAGCAATAGCTGTCATCGTATGTTCCTTTCTGTTTTAATCTGGATTGCCTTTGTTTACATAGCAGATGAATTTCTCTTGTCTTATATCATCAACTTCCTGCTTGTCGACAGTACGCTAGTGTGTTTTGGGCGGTATGGTCGACAAAGCAGAACTGGTAGTTTTCCAGCCTTATGTCAATAAATTAGCCGGCGATGATCTTGTTCATGCCTGCATCTCCAGTGCGGGACTGGTGGTCAGGGTCGGGTGGATGCGCTTATCCTCGCGGACATGTACCGCGAAGAGCGGATGACGCAGGGCAGCCAGGTTGACCAGTAAACTGCCCAGCCTGCCATAAGACAGCCCGGCCAGTTCCGCCGCCAGTGCCAGGCTGGTATCGGGGCTGAGGTCGGCGTTGGGATTGATGTCCAGGATATAGAAACGACCCTCCTGCAGGCGGATGTCGAGGCGCGCATAATCGCGGCAGCCCACCGCGCGGTAACTGGCCAGGGCGATCTTCTCCAGCAACTTCTCCTCCCTGGCGCTGAGTGCCGCCGGCAGGCGCAGCTTGATCAGGCTGTAAGGCTCCGACCGCGGGTCGAACTTGGATTCGTAACTGCACAGCCGGTCTTCCAGGTTGGCAAAGGCAGAGAAGTCCATTTCCGCGGCAGGTAGTACGTGCAGGTGACCGTTGCCAAGGACGCTGACATGCAGTTCTCGTCCGTCGATGAACTCCTCGACCAATGCTGGTTGGTGGAAGCTTTCGAGCACATAATCCACCCGCCTTGCCAACTGCTCCGCTGTCCACACCACGGCTTCACGGGTCACTCCGTAACTGCAGTGCTCCAGCGCCGGCTTGACGATGGCTGGATACCTGTGCCAGCCGTCACTGTCCGTGGAGGTGAAGATCTGCCATGCGGGGGTTTGGATGGCACGCTCGGTCAGGCGCTGTTTGACCAGACGCTTATCCTGGCTGAAGGCGAGGGCGTCCGAGCCTGCACCGGTGAAGGTATACCCCAGTTCTTCCAGCGTGTGGGCGATGAGATCAAAACTATGCTGGATGCCCGGGATCTCCTCGCACCAGTTGAACACGATGTACTCTTCTGGTGAATAGGGGGCAAGCAGGGCTGCCAGGTCGTTGTCCTCCAGGCAGAGTTCGGTGACCGGGTGCCCTTCGGCTTGCAGAGCGGTGCGCAGGATGCGGGCTGCCGAGACGGACTCGGCGATGTCTTCCGCTGGCCAGGTGGCGTTGAGGTTATACAGCAATAGGACGGGCAGGGCATGGGAGGCGGAGCGCATCTTCATCGTAGGATTCGCCGCTACTCGCGCACACCTTCGTTGACAAAATGGGTCAGTTCGCCAACGCTGAGGTCGCCAATGCCCAGTTTATCCACCGTTCGCCCGCGTTTCCAGTAATCGGTGCGATGGACGATGCAGGCCAACCGGACGATGGCATCCATGGCGCGCACCGAGACGCCAAACCGTTCGCCGAAGGAGGCCATCGGCACCAGGCTGGCAGGGATATCTTCAAAAATGTAACGGTGGCTCAGGTTCTTGGGCGCCTTGATGCCATAATAACCAGGCTGGTTCTGGATCGCCTGGTAGAGGTCTTCGCCGGATGTGTCGTACGCCAGTTTGAGCCATTCCATGGCGGTGCGTGCCCGGATCCCCAGCGAGGAGGCAACGGTGACGCGTTCGCGGTCGAGGGCTTCGAGCACGCGTGCCACAGAGGGGGTCACCCCATCGATGTAGAACTGGTAATCACCATGCGTGGCCTCGATCCAGCCGGCGTTGAGCAGGGTCAGGGCGGGATGGAAGATCGCGCCCATGTTGTTGAGCCCGGTGTTGAGCACATTGACACCATCAATATATTGCGGGTAGGCGTGGGAGATCGCCTCCAGGACGCGCTCGTTGCGCGTGGCGGGCAGCGCTGCCAGCGGCACGGCTTCCTTGATGCGGAAAATGCGTGCCTCGGCAGGGCCATCGGAGCGGCTGGCGTAGATAAATGTCTCGGCCTCTGCAACGGTGACATCCGCCCGGCAGCCCTCGTCGTGGAGCACCTTGACGAACTCGAGCGTCCCACCTGTGCGCCCGGGATGCAGGATGACGATCTGCCCGTTCTTCAGATGCGGGGCGGCTGTCCTGGCGATATCAGCATGTGCTGAGGAGGGTACGACCACCATCACCACCTGGGCGCGCTTGAGCGCATCGCCCATGTCAGAGGTGACCCCTTTCAACTTGCCGAAGCCCTTGATCCCGCCCTCGGCGTTCTCCAGTTCAATGCCGCCGCGTTTCTTGAGGATGCTGATATGTTCAAAGGTGCGGTTATACAGGGTCACCTCGAAGCCCATCAGGGCCAGGTGGGCAGCCATCGCTTTTCCGCCGTGTCCGGCGCCGATCACGGTATAACGTTCAGGGGTGGTCATAGGTTCTCCTTTTCAAGGTGGAGCAGGCGTTTGTTCTCAGGTAGGGGTTCGCCTTGTTCATCAACCGCCAGGCAGGCGCCATCGCTGATGCGTGTGCGCACCCTGCCGCGCCCGAAGCGGTTGTTCAGCAATTGCAGGGCATCGAGGATGCCGCAGGCGACTGCCCTGGCGAGCGTTGGTGCATCTGCCCAGGGGTCTTCGCTGTCTGCGCTGCCCAGGTGGCGGATCGCCTCCAGGGTGACCTGTGCCTCGGCAGTCAGTTCCTCCCGACGGGCTTGCACCCGCGGGTCGAGGGTTGGGTCAGGCGCGCCGCGCACCGCATTTTCGATGACCCTGCGGGCGATGAGGCTGGCATCGATCACGTCCTCTGCCGTGGCGGCATGGTGCGCCTCGGTATGCCCTACGATGTGGATGATGTGCGGCTTGAGCGCCATCTGCAGGTAGATGCTGGCAGCCAGGTGACCGCGGGCAGCCTGCGGGTCGAGCGGGTAACTGAGCAGGCCGGTGCGGGTCTGCCTCCAGATGTGAAAATTCTCGTCCGCCAGGGGGGTGACCAGGTCAAGCACAGCCAGCATCTTGGCCAGGTCCATGGCATCCGACAACCCGGGCGGGCTGTTGAACATCAGTTGGGCGATGTACTCCCGCACGCCGAACTTGCGCGCATTGTAGGCAGACAGGAAAGCGGAGACGACAAAGACCACATCGGGGGCATCGCGCATTCCCCAGTGATGCGGCTCGTTCAACTCCACGGGGATGTTCCTCCCGCCATACCAGGCCATCACCTGCTGGTGCTCGCGCAGCGAGCCTTCCAGGTCCCATGGGCCGCGTCCGTCCATCTGGTTGAACCAGAAGAGCGGAATCGCTGCCCAGGCGATGTTGATGGTCTCCACGTACATCTCTGCCAGGCGGATGAAATCATCGGTGCCGGAATAGGTGCGCAGCAGAGGCTGGTTGCCCCTGCGGCTGGCGGCAAACAGGGCGCGGTAGTCTGCCGCCGAACGCACCGGGACGCCACCCGCACCCTTGCGTCGCGGGTCCTGGCGCTCGGGGTGGAAGAAGTTTTCCTGCGCGTCCTGGTCGATCCCCAGCGAGATGACATCCAGGGCTTTGGCTTCCGCGATCTTTGCCACTCCCTCCAGGCTGGCTTCCAGGGTGGGCAGGCCAAAGTGGTGGCGCAGCAGCGGGTAGGGTGCCTTCCAGCGGATCCTCTCCACCGTGGATTGGGGGTGATTCTCCTTGCTTGGTGCGCTACCGGCTTGCCCCTTGAGAAAGGTCAGCACCTCTTCGGGGGTCTCGCTGCCGTCAAACAGGCGTTCAAAGAAACCCAGCCTCTGCGCTCGTTCGGCAACCGGAGGGGTTCCGCCAAAGACAAAGCGCACCCCCTTTTCATGCAGTTCCGCCGCTTCTTCGGCAAATTGACCGAGCAGCCGTTCCCCGGTCTCGGGGGTCAGGCGGTAGGAGACACCGACCATGTCCGCTTTTTCCCGGCGGGCGGCAGCGAGCACATCTTCGATGGGCACTGCCGGGCCAAGGAAGACCGTGTGCCAGCCGGCAAGTTCTGCCAGGTGCAGGAAGTTGGTGATCCCGGCGACATGGACACATTCACCCAGGGCGGCGGCAAGTACTGTTTTCATCGTTTTTCTCCTGGAAACAATAAGATGGGCAGGCATGCGCTCATGGCGAGACGCCCTGGCTGAATAGGAACCAGGTGCCGGCGATGTAGGCTAAGATGAGTAGCAGCGCATCGATTTCAATGAAACCGATACGTTTCTCCAGGCGTGCCAGGTTTCCGATCAAGCCCATACCTGTCATGATCAGACCGAGCAGGCCGATGAGCACGAAGACCGGGTCGACTGCTCCCAGGAAGCGTCCCTGCAGGAAGAAGATATCGGTCAGACCGAGCGCGAACATGTTGAACAGGTTGCTGCCAAACAGGTTGCCCACCGCCATATCCTCGGCGCCATACTTGATGGCTGCGATGGTGGTGACCAGTTCGGGCAGGGATGTGACCAGCGCCACCAGGGTGGTGCCTATGAACGTGACGCCCAGCCCGGTGATCTCTGCGATCTCAAGGCTGCTGCTGACCATCAGTGGGGTGATTATGATCAAGGCTGCGCTGGCAAGCGTGAATCCGATCAAAGCCCGGCGCAGGCTGGGAATACCAGCGGGGAGTTCGGCGGCAGGCGCATCCGGCGACTGCGGGCTGAGCGGGTTGGTCTGGATGAGTCGGATGCCGCCAATATAGACCAGGATCAGCACTAGGCTGTCAACTCCCACCCAGCCGATCTTAAGGTCGATGTCGGCGAGGAGGAAGAAAACCACCAATCCGATCATGAACATGGCCAGGCTGCCGGAAAGGGCATGCTTGAGTGCCGCCTTGCGCAATAGCCTTTTCTTGGAGTGAACAAGGTCGAGGATGCCCAGCAGGAGCATGTTGAATGTATTGCTACCCAGCAGGTTGCCTGCCGCCAGGTCGGGTGCGCCCTTGTTGATCGCGTTGATCGTGGTCAGCACCTCCGGGAGCGAGGTGACACCGGCGATGAGCAATGTGCCGATGAACATCCCCCCCAGCCGGGTACGGATGGCGATCACGTTACCATACTTGGCGAGTTGTGTGGCGGAATAGACGATGACCGCTGCAGTAAGCAAAAAAAATAACCAGACCATCTAGCCTTCCCCTTCCCGTGGCGGAAGGCCTTTCACGGTTGTCAGCGGCCAGGCGGCGAATACTCCTGTCCGGGGACCATTCAGGTCGCCGGTGACCGTCTCGGTTGCTTGCAGGCAGGCATGCACCAGTTCGTTGCTTTCCACGATCGCCAGCAAGGTCAGGTGACCCTCTTCATCGCCGCCGGAAGATTGGAAAAGGTAGCGCATCGGGATCGCCCGCTTCAGTTGGCGCTGGATGCCGGTGCTTTCGATGATGGTGGCGCCGCGGATGCCCGCCTGTTCCCAGGCTTTCAGTACCCCGTCGAGCAGGTCGGGATTGTCAAGGACAAGCATGAGCATGTACATTCGTGTTTTCCCTCTCTATTGGCTGAGCCAGGGATAAGCGAGTACGAATAGGATCGATGCCACCGCGCAGGTGGCCAGCATGACCGGCGGGCCGCGCCGGTTCCACATCTTCGAGTTGATCGGCGTGCGCGTCTTTTCCGACAGGGTGGCAACAATTATGTTGGCGGTCGATCCGATGATGGTGCCGTTGCCGCCAAAGCCGGCACCGAAAGCCAGCGCCCACCACAGCGGGGTGATGTTCATGCCAGCCGCCCCGAGTCCCTGGAGTACCGGGATCATGGCGATGGTGATCGGAATGTTGTCTACAACTGCCGAAAGCCCCGCCACCACCCAGATGAGCAGCACGCCAAAGAGCACCGGGGGAATGTTCCGCGCGCCTTCCAGCAGGTGCACCAATGAGGCGAACACCCCCGCGGCGTTCAGCCCGCCAACGATGATGAACAGGCCTGCAAAGAAGAGCAGCACCCCCCACTCAACCCGCCCCAGCGTTTTCTTAATATCCGGGCGCACCCAGGCCAGCGCCACCGCCGCCGCGCTGAGCGCAACAAATGCCGCGCTGATCTCCAGGAAGTGTGCAAGGAAGAAGAACAGGATTGCTCCGGCGAGGACAATGAGCACCCGCCGGGCGGTCTTGGGGTCATCCAGTGCTTCGGAGGGGACCAGCTTCATCACCGCCTTCATGTTCTGTGCCTTGACCACCAGTTCGCCTCGGAACATGAAACGCAGCAGGAACAGGGCAGTCAGCCAGGCAACCAGCACGATGGGCAGCGCGTGGGTCAGGAAATCGACGAACGAGAGACCCGCCGCCGAGCCGATCATGATGTTGGGCGGATCACCCACCAGGGTGGCGACACCTCCGGTATTCGAAAGCAGGGCTTCGGCGAGCAGGTAGGGTGCAGGACTGATTCCCAGGATCTCGCAGATCAGGATCGTCACCGGCGCGATCAGCACCACCGTGGTGACATTATCCAGGAACATGGAGATGACGGTAGTGATGGTTCCCAGCAGCACCAGCAGGCGTACCGGGCGCCCCTTGGAGAGACGCCCCGCCCAGACCGCCAGGTATTGGAAGAAGCCGGTCGGCTCCAGCAGGGCGACCAGGATCATCATGCCGAGCAGGAGTCCCAGCGTGCTGAAATCCACCGCCGCGGCAGCCTGTGCCTCGGAATAGAAGCCAAGTCCAACCCCCAGGCCGACCATCATAGCCGCCCCGCCGATGGCGACGATGGTCCGGTTGATCTTTTCGGTGAGAATGAGTCCCAGGCTGACCAGGAAGATGGCGCCAGCCAGGATGGCATGCAGCATCATGGGCGTTTTCCTTCTGTTGGCCAGATGGAGAGCACCGCGCTGCCGATATCGACGCGCGAGACGATCCCGACCAGTTTCCCGCGCCCATTGACCACGGGCATATCCATCAGGTTGTGCTGGAGCATCAGTGCATAGGCGCGCAGCAGTCCGCTGCTTTCCTCCACAGTCATCACCGGCTGCATCAGCGTGGAAACGCTTCGCGCAAGTGCCTCGGGCGCGGGACGCGTGGTTTCCACCGCGCCGAAATCATGCACGAAATCAACGTCCTCGATCAGTTCTACAAAGGCAGGCATTTCCAGGGTCAGTAGGTCGCCCAGCCGCACGATGCCGATCGGCTTGCCCCCTTCATCCAAGACGGGCAGGAGACCGATGTGGTGCTGGACGAACACTGCTGCCGCTTCGGAGATCGTCGCCGTTGAAAGGATGGAGAAAACATTGATTTTCATGCAATCACGAATGTGCATTCTTCCTCCAAAAGTTGGAACGGGATTGGATATGGATCAGGCAAATGTGCCTGCGCTGGAAGCGCGCACCAGCAGCCTGGGACGCAGCACCACCTGGCGTTCCGACAGTGGCTGCCCGCTGATCTCGGCGACCAGCATCTTGACCAACTGGCAGGCGATCTCATATACGGGAACGTCCAATGTGGTCAAGGGAGGGTCTGTGAAGCGGGAAACTTGCGCCCCTTCAAAACCGGCAACCGCCAGGTCACGGCCTACCCGCAGCCCTTTTTCGTGGGCGGCTTGCAGTGCGCCCATGGCGGTCTCGTCATTGATGCACAGGATGGCATCCGGAGGTGTGGCGAGCGCCAGGAGCTGCCTGGCAGCCTGGTGTCCGCTGGTGCTGGTCATATCGGAGTCCGCCAGCAGGTCCGGGTCGAAAGGCAGGTTGGCAGATTCCAGCCCAAGGCGGTAACCTTCAAGCTGGCTGACCTGGATCTGCAGGTCGGCTGGCCCGCCGATACAGGCGATGCGCCGGAAGCCGCCAGCCACCAGGTGGGCGACCAGTTCCATGATCCCGGACTGGCGGTCGATCTCGATGCGTGGGAAGCTGTCGACGCCAGGATGACTGCCCAGGGCGGTGAAGTGCATGCCCTCCCGGGAGAGGTAGTCGCTGCGCCAGTCGTGCTGGCGCAGGTGGGTCAGGATGAAACCATCCACCTTGCGCCCCTGTACCCAGTTCTGGTAGATCGATCTCTCCGCGGCCTCCCCAGGGGGCGCGATGGAAATCAATAGATCGAACGGGTGGCGTGCGGTCTCATCGCCCAGCCCGGCGACGAATTCGTTGAAGAACGGGTCGGCGAAGCGCGGCGTGCTGGACGGAAGGATGAACCCCACCGCATCCGCCTTTTTTCGGCGTAACTGGCGGGCAGCGCGGTTGGGCACGTAACCCATCTCGGCAGCCATCTGCAGCACCCGCTGGCGGGTCTCCTCCGAGATGTCGGGGTAGCCGTTCATGGCGTGCGATACTGCCCCGATGGACAAGTCCAATTTTTGGGCGATCTCGCGGATGGTGACTGACATAAATTGGCGATCCTTTTACTAAAACGTTTCAGTGGATTGTACATGATTTGAAGGGTTTTTACCAGAGAAGTAACGGATGAACGAACAAATGCGTTTCACCACGATTTTGAAAGTGTGGTATACTCCCGCCTCGCTCGAAAGTGGAGCGAACGTACCTGGGAACTTGTTTTGAGACTTCAAGTGAAAGCCCGGCGCAAAGTTCGGGCTTTTTTGTTGGCTCCAGTGCGCCCGCAAGAGCGCCCTGGATTGGCAGGCGATCACTACTTGTGGAGTCATCAGAACAACCCTATCATTCACCATTGCCATGCCGCCTGAACGGTGGCTCGCAGTGACTTAGGATTAGAGGATTTGATGACCAAACAATTTATTGATCTGGACCTGCGTCCCGAGTTGATGCAGGCTGTAACCACGCTTGGCTACCTGGAGCCGACTCCCATTCAGGAAGCCGTCATTCCGGTGCTGCTCTCCGGCGCCGACGTGATCGGTCAGGCGCAGACCGGCACAGGCAAGACTGCTGCCTTTGCCCTCCCCATTTTGAACAACCTGGAAAGTGGAGCACGCCACGTGCAGGCACTCGTGCTCTGCCCGACGCGCGAACTGGCTCTGCAGGTGGCCGGGGCGGTGACCGAACTGGGCCAGCACCAGGGCGTGCGCGTCCTGGCGGTGTATGGCGGGCAGCCCTATGGTCCACAGATCAGCCGCCTCAACCGCGGCGTGGACGTGGTGGTGGGCACGCCCGGGCGCCTGATCGACCTACTCGAGCGCAACGCCCTGAATATTAGCCGCGTGCGTACGGTGGTTCTCGATGAAGCCGATGAAATGCTCTCGATGGGCTTCATTGAAGATATCGAAACCATCCTGTCCAGCACCCCTGCCGAACGCCAGACCGCGCTCTTTTCCGCCACCCTGCCCGCCCCCATCCGCCGCCTGGCCGATCGCTACATGCACACACCGCAGTCGATCCTGGTGCAGCGCGAGCAGGTGACCGTGGCTGCCATCGAGCAGCGCTATATCCTGGTGAATGCCGGTGACAAGCTGGCTGCGCTGACCCGCATCTTCGAGGTGGAGGCGGTCACCAGTGCACTGATCTTCGTGCGCACCCGCGTGGGCACCGGCGACCTGGCCAGCGAACTGAGCCACAGGGGTTTCCCCGCCGAATCGCTGAATGGTGACCTGACCCAGGAAGCACGTGAACGCACCCTGAACCGCTTCCGCCAGAACCAGGTCAAAGTGCTGGTGGCCACCGACGTGGCCGCCCGCGGCCTGGATATTGACGATATTTCCCACGTCTTCAACTACGACCTGCCCGATGACCCGGAGATCTACATCCATCGCATCGGGCGCACCGGCCGCGCCGGCAAGACGGGCATCGCCATTTCGCTGGTGACCCCGCGCGAAAAGCGCCTGCTGCGCCAGATCGAATCCCTGATCCGTCAGCCGCTGACCAAGCGCGCCCTGCCGAGCGAGGATGACATTCGCAACAAGCGTGAAGACGAACTGATGGCCAGCGTGCGTGTCTGGCTGGTCCGCGGCCGCTACCGCCGGGAACGCGAACTGGTCGCCCGGCTGGTGGAGGAGGGTCAGGATCCGCTGGAGATCGCCGCGGCCGCCCTGAAACTGGCGCGTGCCGAGGAGAAGCAGCGCCCCATCGCTGCCCTGAGCGAGGTCGCGGATTTCCCTGC
>JBGSVI010000064.1:0-2878 GCA_041753035.1 Anaerolineales bacterium
GTGCGCGCAGAACCCGGCGGGCAGGTCGAAGTAATTGTCGCTGAAGACCGGGTCGGCGCCCTCCAGCGAGAGTTCCACGAAGCGCGCCAGCGTGCGGGCGGAGAGCTCGAATGCCAGCGTGCTGCCCTGCAGGCTGACGCTGCAGGCCAGTCCCGGGTCGCCCAGGGCAAGGTGCTTGTCCGGGACGAACGGGGAGATACACCACGAAAGGCGTTTCTCCCCCTGCCATAGTTCACAGACCAGGATCGTCTCGCCGCGCCCCTCCTCCGGGAGCAGCAGGTTGAGGTCCAGGCAGCAGACCTCCTGGTCTTCCAGCGCTGCGGCGTGGACCGCGGCTTCCCCTGCCTGGCGCTGCTCCCCGCTCAGGCTCTCCAGGCGCCAGCGCAGCGTGCCCTCCCAGGAGGTGACCAGGTCGCTGGTCACATGCACCGACATGCGCTGTGCATCCCCTTCCACCGAGAGCAGCAGCGGGGCATAGAAGCGCCTGGCGGCATAGTGCAGCGCCTTCCAGCGTCCGTAATAGTCAATGGAAGACCAGGACACGACCGGCCAGCAGTCGTTCAACTGCCAGTAGAGCGTGCCGGAGACGCGCTTGCGGTTGCGCCGCCAATGTTCCACCCCGTGGCGGATGCCCTCCGCCTGCAGCACCATGCTCAGGTACACCAGGGAAGGGAAATCCCCGGGCATGCGGAAATGGTCTGCCATCTGGCTGATGATCAATGTGTTCCCGTTGCCGCTGCGCTGGTGATGCTCCATGACATAGGATGTCATGTTCTGATCTTCTGCGTTGGCGAATGCCTGGATGGTCTTGAAGGGCGGCAGCGACTGGAAGCCGAACTCGCTCATGAAGCGCGGGAATTGCTTGCGGTAGGCGCTGAACGGCTGGCGCTTGTGCCACACCTCCCAGTAGTGGCAGTCGCCGCGCTGCTGGCTGTTCGGCTCGGCGAACGGGATGCCGGAGGACGCCGAGGAGGGCCAGTACGGGCGGTCGGGGTCTTCGGCAGCCACCGCTTCCGGCAGCAGGTGATGGAACAGGCGGTCGTACCCGGCTTTCAAGCGCTGGTTGGCTGCTTCCGTCGGCTTGTTCCACCCCCAGTCCACCCAGCCCTGCTCCATTTCATTGTTCCCGCACCACAGCGCCAGGCAGGCATGGTGGCGCAGGCGGCGGAGGTTCTCAACCGCCTCCAGGCGCACATTTTCCAGGAAGGAGGCCTCAGCCGGGTAGATGCCGCAGGCGAACATGAAATCCTGCCAGACCAGGATCCCATGGCGGTCGCACAGGTCAAAGAACAGGTCTTCCGGGTAGTAGCCTCCCCCCCAGACGCGCAGCATGTTCATGTGCGCCTCCGCCGCGCTGCGCACCAGGGTTTCCAGCCGTTCCGGCGTCAGGCGGGTGGGAAAGGCATCCGCCGGGATCCAGTTCGCTCCCTTGGCGAATATGGGCACGCCGTTGACCACGAAGGTGAACGATTCCCCCCACTCGTCCGGCTCGCGGCGCAGTTCCACGCGGCGCAGCCCGACCTGGAAGGAGCGGCGGTCGAGCAGGTGCTGCCCGGCAAAAAGGGCGACCTCGACCTGGTAGAGTGGCTGTGCCCCGTACCCATTCGGCCACCAGGTGTGGGGACGTTCAATGATGACTTGTAGATCACGGCCGGAGCAGCCCTGCTCATCCTGTCGCGGTAGGCTTTCCTGGATGTGGAGGCTCTCCCCATCCGGGGAGCTGACGGTCAAGCGGACCTGCAGCCCGGCGTCCTCCCACTGCCGGGCTGCGACCCCGGCACTGAGCGTCACCCTGCCGTCTGCATGCCTTTGCCGCAGGTGGACCGCCTCCAGCTTCGCCGTGGAATAGCCTTCCAGGCGGATCTCCTTCCAGATGCCGATCGGGGGCAGCTGGGGACCCCAGTCCCAGCCCCACTGGCAGGGGGCTTTGCGCAGGTGCGGTCCTCCGGGCAGGTCACCACCGCCCTGCAGGGCTTCCTCTGCCTGCTCGAGGCGGATATGGGTCAGCGGTGCGTGGAACAGGATCTGGACCTGGTTCTCCCCGTCTTGCAGCCGGTCGGTGATCTCCCATCGCCAGCCGCGGAACATGTTATCCGTCTTGCCGAGATGATGCCCGTTGAGCGTGACCTCCGCCAGCGTGTCCAGCCCGTCGCAGACCAGGTACACCTTTTTTTCACCCGCCAGGGCGGGGGCAGCGTTGAAACTGAGCCGGTATTCCCAATCGCTCTCGGCGACCCACTGGACGCGTTTCTCGTGGTCAGCGACGAATGGGTCAGGGATCCTCCCCAGGGCGAGCAGGTCGGTGTGCACCCCGCCCGGGACCGTGGCGGGCAGCCAGGTTTCCCCGCCCACCTTGCGAAAAGACCATTGTCCGTTCAAACTCTGGCTGAACATGCAATACTCCTCCCTTTCAGGATTTTTTCGACTTCCCCGGCTGTCGGCAGCGAGGGCTGGGCGCCGTGCTTCGTGGTCGAGAGCGCCCCGGCGGCGTTGGCAAAGCGGATGGCGTTGCGCAGGTTGTTCCCTTGTGCGAGTGCCGCAGCCAGCCCGCCGTTGAAGGCATCCCCGGCGGCGGTGGTATCCACGGCCTGCACCGGGAAGCCAGGTAGCAGTTCCCCGCGCATGCCATCGTGCAGGTAGGCGCCCTGTTTCCCCAGTTTGAGGATCACCTGCTTCACGCCGCGCTGCAGCAGGACCCCGGCGGCGCGTTCCACCTGGAGCATGTCCTGCAGGGGAAAGCCGACCAGTGCCGCGGCTTCGCTCTCGTTCGGGGTGAGCAGGTCGATCAGGTGGTAGAGATCCTCCGGGAGGGGTGCGGCGGGGGCCGGGTCGAGGATCACGCGCACGCCGCGGACATGCGCCAGCCGCGCCGCGGCGG
>JBGSVI010000065.1:0-25701 GCA_041753035.1 Anaerolineales bacterium
ACTGACCGGGATCAAAGTAATTCTCATGCAGGAGAGCTATACCTCCAAATGCTCCTTCCTTGACCTGGAGCCGATCCGCAAGCACAGCGTATATTGTGGACGCCGGGTCAGACGCGCTGAATTCGTTTCGGCTCAGGGACAGACAATTCATGCACATGTCAACGGCTCTTACAATATCCTGCGAAAAGGACTCCCATCGGCTTTCGCCCGTGGGATACAGGGCGTTGTAGTTCGCCCGGTACGGGTTCAACCTGTACGAAAACTGGTCAATTGGCTTTGTCTATAATTGCACCATAATACCAGTAACTATGGGATCTTCGAGATGGCTGGGAACGTGTATGAGTGGGTGAATGACTGGTATGGCGAGACGTATTACAGCAATTCCCCGGCGAACAACCCGTCGGGGCCGGATTCCGGGGATGAACGCGTGCTGCGAGGTGGTTCGTGGGAGAGCGCTGCGTACGAATTGCGCTCTGCCAATCGATACCGGCTGCCTCCATCGCAATCGGACAACAGTTGGGGCTTTCGCTGCGCTACTTCTTCCCCGTAGGGAGGGTGAAGGTGGCGGGCCAAAAATGGGGGAGGCGGGTGAGTCAATGGGAAACCGCCGGTCGGATGACCGGCGGTGAGCGTGGTCGGGGTGGGCGGTCTCGATCCGCCGGCTTCCACGTCCCAAACGTGGCGCGCTGCCAACTGCGCTACACCCCGTAGCGGGGGTGAGTATACTGCCTAAACCATGCGGACGTCAAGCGGGGGGATTACGATATAATCCCAACCTGGAGGCAGGTATGAACATCTTTGTGACCGGGGGGGCTGGCTACATTGGCTCGGCGGCTGCCGAAGCCCTGCTGCAGGCGGGGCACACGGTGACGGTGTATGATTCATTGGTGACCGGTTATCGCGCCGCAGTGCCGCAGGGGGCGCGCTTCGTGCAAGCGGACCTGGGCGATGCGGGGGAACTGGAGCAGGCGCTGCGAGCAGAGAAATATGAGGCAGTGATGCACTTCGCGGCGTTCATCGAGGCGGGGGAGAGCATGAAGGACCCGGGCAAGTTCTTCAAGAACAACCTGGCGAACTCGCTGGCGCTGATCGAGACGGCGTTCCGCGCCGGGGTGGGCAGGTTCGTGCTGTCGTCCACGGCGGCGGTGTATGCCTCCAGCGAGGCGCCGCTGAACGAAGACTCGGCCATCGACCCAGCGAACGCTTACGGCTTCAGCAAACTGGTCGTCGAGCAGGCGCTGGAATGGTATCGAAAGACCCACGGTCTGCACTACGCCGCGCTGCGCTATTTCAATGCCTGCGGCGCCCTGCCCGGGCGGGGCGAGGCGCACCAGCCCGAATCACACCTGATCCCGCTGGTGCTGCAGGCCGCGCTGGGACAGCGCGAGAGGGTGCACATCTACGGGACGGATTACCCCACCCCGGACGGCACCTGCATCCGCGATTACATCCACATTGCCGACCTGGTCTCGGCGCACCTGCTGGCATTGGAGGCACTGGGCGAACGGGAGCGGCTGGTGTACAACCTGGGGAATGGCAACGGGTACTCGGTGCGCGAGGTGATCGAGACGGCGCGGGTGGTCAGCGGGCGGGATATCCCGGTGGTGGAAGCGCCGCGGCGCGCGGGGGATGCCCCCCGGTTGGTGGCCTGCGCGGACAAGATCCGCAACGAACTGGGCTGGAAGGCGCAGTGGACGGGGCTGAGGGAGATCATCGCCTCGGCCTGGGAGTGGCACGCGGCCCATCCGCAGGGATATGTCAGGGGGTGAGGGGGGAGGAAGGTAATCTTAAAAAAATCCAAAGTGCTTGACAAGCATCACGAGATATGATATTTTTAGGGGCAGTCGACTCCACTACAATTGAATAGTAGCAAAAAAGAGGCGTGTTTTTTTTTCTTGTTGAGTGAAACGTTTCACTAATCCAACCTTAATCAAATCATTTCACGCCCAGGTCAATGAACAAGTACCGCCAGGCTTCTTTACCAGGTAAAAATTGATGAAATTCGAGAATGCGTACGGTCATTTTTCAGAAGACGGAAAAGAATACGTCATTACCACTCCCCTGACGCCCAAGCCGTGGGGGAACATCATCAGCAACGGCGAGTACGGGATGATGGTCTCGCAGACCGGTTCGGGCTACAGTTGGCTGGGGAACGCCGGTCAGAACCGGATCACGCGTTCGTTCCAGGACCTGGTGAAGGACAACTGGGGGAAGTATTTCTACATCCGGGATGTACAGAACAATACCTTCTGGTCGGCAACCTACAAGCCGGTGATGCATGCGTATGATGATTTTTCGGTTGTACACGGCATTGGCTACTCGGTCTTCACCCAGCAGGTGGAGGGCATCCGCAGTGAACTGACGGTCTTCGTCACTGCCAGTGACCCGGTGGAAGTGTTCCAACTTAAACTGACCAACCTGGGCGAGATGCGGCGCGAACTGGACGTCACCTCGTATGCCGAGTGGCTGCTGGGGTTTGCCCCGGACGAGCACCGTGAATTCCATAAATTATTCATCGATACCCGGGCGGATGTCGACAGAAGCGCCGTGTTCGCCCGCAAATGCCTGTGGGGTTTCCCGGACGACAAGGGCAGGCACAACAACATCGACTGGCCCTACACGGCTTTCATGGCAGCCAGTGAAGCGTTGAAATCCTTTGACTGCGATAAAGAATCCTTCCTGGGCATGTACCGCAATGACGATGAACCGCAGGCGATGCTCGACCCGCGGCTGAAGGGAAAAAGCGGTAGGTTCACCGATGCGATCGCCGCGCTGCAGGTGGCGGTGACCCTGGAGCCCGGCGAATCGAAGAGCGTGGTGTTCACCCTGGGCGTTGCAGAAGATGGCAAGCAGGATGCGCTGGGGCTCATCGAGCGCTATACCGGGGTGGAGAAAAGCAAGGCAGCGTTCCAGGAGGTCAAGCATTTCTGGTCGCGTTTCATCGACGTGGAGAAAGTAGAAACGCCGGATGAAGCCCTCAACCTGATGACGAACACCTGGCTGAAATACCAATCCATCTCCTGCCGCCTGTGGGGCAAGTCGGCCTTCTACCAGGTGTCAGCGGGGATCGGCTTCCGCGACCAGCTGCAGGACAGCCAGATCTTCCTGGTCAGCGAGCCGGACTACGCCCGCAAACAACTGCTGCTGCACGCGGCCCACCAATTCGTTGAGGGGGATGTGCTGCACTGGTGGTTCTCGATCCGCGGCGGCGGCCCGCGCACCAACTGCTCGGACGACCTGCTGTGGCTGCCCTTCATCCTGGACGCGTACCTGAAAGAGACGGCTGACCTGGGCATCCTGGACGAGAAGGTGGCTTACCTGAACGGCCCGGAAGAACCCCTGTACGACCACTGTAAGCGGGCGATCGAACGCTCGTTCTCGCGCTTCTCGCCGCGGGGCATCCCCCTGATGGGCGACCACGACTGGAACGATGGCTTGAGCGCGGTGGGCACACTGATGCGCGGCGAGAGTTTCTGGGTGGCGGAGTTCCTGTACATGATCCTGGGGAATTTCATCCCGCTGGCTACCCGGCGCGGGGAACTAAGTTTTGCCAACCGCTGTGAAGCCGTGCGCCTGAGCCTCAAGGAGGCTTTGAACCGCCACGGCTGGGACGGCAAATGGTACCTGATGGCGACCACGGATGACGGCCTGCTGCTGGGTTCGAAAGAGAACGAAGAAGGCAAGATCTTCCTGATGCCCAACAACTGGGCGGTGATCAGTGGCATGGCCGACCCGGAACGCACCCGCCTGGCGATGGACTCGGTGACCCAATACCTGCTGAAGGATTATGGCACCCTGTTGAACTTCCCGGCATTCACCCGCCCGCGCCCGGATGTGGGCTACGTCACCCGCTACGCACCGGGGCTGCGCGAGAACGGCGGCGTGTACACGCATGCCGCCACCTGGTCGGTGTGGGCGTATACCCTGGCAGGCCAGCCGGAGCGGGCCTATGAAGCCTACTCGAAGATCTGTCCGCCGAACCGCAGCGGGGATATCGATACCTACAAGGCGGAGCCCTACGTGACCCCCGGCAACATTGACGGACCGCTGTCTGAATACTACGGGCGCGGCGGGTGGACCTGGTACACGGGTTCCTCCCAGTGGCTGCACCGCGTGGCGACACACTGGATCCTGGGCATCCGCCCGCAGGAAGATGGCCTGCTGGTCGACCCGTCCATCCCGGCTGAATGGCCCGGGTTCACGGTCACGCGCAAGTTCCGCAATGCCAGCTATCAAATCCATGTTAATAATCCCGATCATGTCAACCGGGGTGTGAAAACCATGCTCGTGGATGGTATAGCCACCCCCGGGCAGGTGCTGCCAGTCTTTGACGATGGCGGAATACACCACGTTGACGTATGGATGGGATGACCGGAAACCTATTCACTTGAAGACCACTGACCCGAAGGAGGTGCTTATTGAAGGATGCTGAAGAGAAACACACTACGCAAATTATCAACCCTAACCAATCTTGAAGGAGAGAAAAAATGAAAATCAATGCAAAACTGATCACCACTTTGATCACCGTGCTCGTGGTCGCCAGCCTGATCGGCTGCGCCCCGAAAACCACCCCCACCCCGACCGAAGTGATGACCGAAGAACCGACCGTGGTCGTGGAACCCACCGCCACCGAACCCCCCGAACCGATCACCCTGCGCTATGCCAACTGGAACGTGGGCACCGAGGAAGAGAACAACATCCAGCGCCAACTGATCAAAGCCTATACCGATCTTTACCCCTGGGTGACGATCGAATTCGTGGACATGTCCGCCGAAGGTGGCTGGGATGCAGTGCTGACCAACTATGCTGCCAAGGGCGAGCTGCCGGACGTCTTCATGGCCAACAACGTACCGCTGTACGTCCAGAATGGCTGGCTGGCGGACCTGACCGAACTCACGGCTGCGGATGCCGACTGGGTGAACGTGCCCCAGGCGCTCAAGGATGGCTTCACCTATGGTGGCAAGGTCTTGGGCCTGCCCGCTGCCCAGTTCATCATGGGCTACTGGGTAAACCAGGACCTGTACGAGGCTGCCAACCTGGATGCCCCCGAATATGGTGTCTCGGTTGAAGATTTCTTCGCCGCTGCAGAAGCGCTGACCAATGTCCCGGAAGGCGTTTTGGGCCTGGATGAGCAGGAATTCGTCATGGGCTGGTATGCCAATACGCAGGATCCCGACCTGAGATGGTTCAGCTTCGATGGCATGCACATGAACTACAACTCGGCCGGTTTCAAGGCTGGTGTTGCCAAGACCGGCGAGATCAAGCCGCTCACCTGGCAGGGCCTGACGGACGAGCAGAAAGCCAACTTCACCTCGGTTGGACCGTGGGAACTGTTCCTGAACCAGGAAGTCGGCGTGCGTTGGGATGCCTCCTGGTCGCTGCCTGGCTTTGTCCAGAATGCAACCTTCAACTGGGACTTCGTCGGCGTTCCCGGCGGAAACCAGGCGCTGGTGGCGGATGTGATCGTGGTCTCCCAGACCACCGCCAACCTGCAAGAGGCCTACAATTTTGCCAAGTGGATGACCTTCTCCCCACAGGCATATGCCGTGGAAGCTGAACTGGCCCTCGCGGCGGGTTCGGCCCCCAAGCTGCCGATCTCCACTGATGCGGACTCCCTGGCGCTGTTCAAGACCTTTGTTGACAAGCCGGGCGTCAATGCCGCCCTGGAAAACCTGGACAAGAGCCTGATCGAGTCCCTGGCGAAGATCATCCCGGGCTACATCAATGCCCGCTGGGAAGGCAAGCCGGGTATCGACATCGGTGAGGACAAAGACGTGAATATGTGGTTCATGTTCAACTTTGCCAACGATGGCCGCTACAAGTACGAGGATTACTCTGCGCAACTGGAAACATTTGCGAACCAGATCCTCGACACTGCCGCTGCAGAACTGAACAAGTAATAGTATGTTATGAAAACATGGGGCGTTGAGAGATCAACGCCCCATGTTCTTACACTAGCAGGTTTGCGGGTGAGAGGGACTATGCCAGACAGGACTATGAGGCTGTTTCGCTTGCTGGGGGTACTGCTGATCCTCCTGACGGTCTTCCCGTCACCTTCCGGCGCGGCGGCGCACTGGAGGCGCCTGCCGCTGACCACCCAACAGGCACCCGAAACCATCCCCAACGGCACGACGATCGAAGTGGGCGCGGACACGCTGGGACTGCCCCTGGCCGTGGATGCCGTTGCCAAGCTCTATGAGAAACCAAGCGTTGTCCTGCAGCAAGGTGACACGATCACCTTTGAGGTCAACATCCCCGCCGAGGGAACGTACACCATCGCCTTCGATATGGCGGCGGGTGACTCTTACATCAATCCTCCCCAGGGGGAACTGCGCATCGATGGCAGCCTGGCTGCCGCGGATGCACCCAGCGTGGTCTTCCCGGTCTTCTACCAGAACATCCAGGACACTTTCCCTGTGGACCGCTATGGGAATGAAACCCTGATCCGCCAGGAACGGCTGGTCCGCTGGAGCAGTATGGCCATGTGGGATGCGAATTTCAGCCAGCCGTATCCCTATCAATTCCACCTGACCCAGGGGAAACACACCTTCACGTTCCAATTGACCCAGGAATCCATGTCACTGGGCAGCATTTATCTTTCACCATTTTCGGCACTCCCGGAGTACAGCCAGTACCTGGCTGACTTCCAGGGCCTGGAGACCACGGGTGTTTCCATCGCCATCGAAGCGGAATTCCCTGCGTATAAAAACAACACCTCCGTTCGCCCGGTCAGCAGCCGCAGCCTGGAGGTGACCCCCTATGATACCTACCGCCTGCTGCTCAACACCCTGGGGGGGGAATCGTGGAAGAACAGCGGCAGCGCGGTCTATTACGAGTTCGAGGTACCTGAGGATGGGCTGTATCTCATTACGCTGCGCGCCATCCAGAACACCAAGAACAATTTCACCGTATTCCGAAGGATCACGATCAACGGGGAAGTGCCGTTCGAGCAGTTGAATGCAATCCCCTTTGATTATTCGCCCAAGTGGGTGGACCAGACCCTGGGCGGCGAGCAGCCCTACCTGATCCACCTGCACAAGGGCAGCAATGTGCTGGGTATCGAGGCCACGACCTCTCCGTATTATTCAGCGATCGAGAAGATCAAGAAAGTGCTGATCGACATCAACACCCTGTCGCTGGAGATCAAGAAATTGACCGGCAACCAGGTGGACCCGTTCCGGGAATGGAAGATCTCCGAGTACATCCCCGACCTGGAGGGGCGGCTGATCGCCATCGCCGATGACCTGCGCACCGACCTGGAAGTGCTGGCGGCGATCAGTGAAAGCGGCGGGTCGCAGGAGATCCTCACCTATCAAATGGCGATCGACAACATCCTGTTCCTGGCAGAGGACCCGGACAAGGTGCCGGTCTACCTGAACCGCTTCTCCGAAGGTCCCGGCTCGGCGGCGCAACTGCTGGGGAACCTGCTGCCCTCCCTGCAAAGCCAACCGCTGGCGCTGGACAAGATCTATATCCATTCCCCGGACCAGACTCCCCAGGCGGTGAAGGTACCGTTCTTCACCTCGTTCTTTGAGGGCTTGAAGCGCTTCATCCGCTCCTTCAAAGCGGACCCGTACCAATCCATCGGCGCCAGTGAAGGCGAGCTGGAGGTGTGGGTGAACCGCCCGCGTCAGTACGTCGACCTGCTGCAGCAGATAACGGACGAGACCTTCACCCAGGATACGGGCATCCGGGTCAAGTTCTCGATCATGCCGGACGAATCCAAGCTGGTGCTGTCCAACGCGGCCAACATCCAGCCGGACGTGGCCCTGGGGGTGAGCACCAACGTGCCCTATGAACTGGCCATCCGCAATGCCCTGTATGACCTGCGCTCGTTCGAGGACTTCGATGGCTTCATCCACATCTATTCGCCCGGCTCGCTGCTGAGCTACATTATCAACGATTCGGTGTATGCCATCCCCGAGACACAGGATTTCTGGGTGACCTTCTACCGCAGGGACATCATGGCTTCGCTGGGACTGCCGATCCCGGAGACCTGGCCCGAGGTGATCGAGATCCTGCCTGAGCTGCAGCGGTACGGCATGAACTACAACACCCCGCTCTCGAGCGGCAGCGGGATGAAAGGCTACCTGGCAACCGCGCCCTACCTGTTCAATTACGGCGCCGACCTGTACAGCCCGGATGGCTTTTCGACCGGGCTGGGCAGTGACGAGGCGATCGAGGCGATCAAGTTCATGGCGGAGAGCTTCACGCTCTACGGCATGCCGCTGACCACTTCCAGTTTCTATGACAGTTTCCGCTACGGCAGCCTGCCGATCGGGGTGGCGAACATCACCACCTATATCCAACTGCTGACCGCGGCCCCCGAGTTGAATGGGTTATGGAGCATCGGCCTCTACCCGGCCACCGTGCTGGAAGATGGCACCCAGAACCGCTACGCGACCGGCTCGGCGCAAGCCAGCATCATGTTCGCCAACACGGACATGCCGCAGGAGGGCTGGCAGTTCATGAAGTGGTGGATGTCCACCGACACCCAGGTGGACTTCCAGGAGCAGTTGATCCTGAATTACGGCCTGGAATACCTGTGGAATTCCGCCAACCTGGAGGCATTCAGTTATTCCCCGATCCCGGACGAGCACAAGGCGGTCATCCTGGAGCAGTGGCAGTGGCTGCAGGAGCCGGTGAAACTCCCGGGCAGTTACATGGAGGAGCGGGAGCTGAGCAATGCCTGGAACAAGATCGTCTTTGATGGGGTCAACCCGCGCGTGGCGATCGACACTGCGGTGGTCATCATCAACCGCGAGATCACCAGGAAGATGGAAGAATTCGGTTACCTGAGGAACGGCGTCGTGGTGCAGGAGTTCAACGTTCCGACCATCGAGATGGTCAGAAAGTGGATGGAGGATGCTAAATAACCTCGTGCGCAGTCCCAGGCTCCTGTTCAAAAAATGGATGGCGAAGGAAGGCAGCGCGTATTCTTTTATCTCCATGTACGCCCTGCTGTTCATCATTTTCATCATCGTCCCGGTGCTGGTCGCCTTCCTGCTGTCCTTCACCTTCTTCGATACCATCCAGTTCCCCAAGTTCACTGGCCTGCGCAACTATATTGTCCTGTTGACGCAGGACGACCTGTTCATGAAGTACGTGCTGCCCAACACGATCAAGTTCGCCGTGCTGGTCGGCCCGGGTGGATACGTGGTCGCCTTCCTGCTGGCGTGGATGCTGGCGCAGCTCCCGCGCGGGCCGCGCACGATCTTTGCGCTGATCCTGTATTCCCCCTCGATGACCTCGGGCGTGGCCATGTCGGTGGTGTGGAAGACCTTCTTCAGCGGCGACCAGAACGGCTACCTGAACAGCCTCCTGCTGGGGATGAGCATCATCCAGGAGCCGGTGCAGTGGCTGCAGTCCCCGCAGTACCTGATGACGATCATGATCGTGGTCACCCTGTGGAGCAGCATGGGGGTGGGTTTCCTGGCCATGCTGGCGGGCATCCTGGAGATCAACCCCGAACTGTATGAAGCTGGCAGCCTGGACGGGATCAGCAACCGCTTCCAGGAGATCATTTACATCACGATCCCCTCGATGAAGCCGCAGATGCTCTTCGGGGCGGTGATGGCGATCGTGGCGACCTTCCAGGCCGGGGCGATCGGGGTGACCCTTTCGGGCAGCAACCCGACCCCGCAGTACGCCGGGCAGTTGATCGTCAACCATATCGAGGATTACGGTTTCCTGCGCTATGAAATGGGCTATGCGGCGGCGGTTTCGGTGGTGCTGCTGCTGATGGTGCTGCTCTTTACCCGGGTGGCGAACCGGTTATTCGCCAGTGAGCACTAGGGGTATGCGATGAAGAAGCAGAAGAAGAGAGTTTCCAGCCGGTTCTCGGGCATCCGCAACAGCGGGATCAACCCCAAGGGCTTCCACACCAGCCAGCTCAAGTTCTATATCTTCCTGCTGCCGCTGGCGGCGATCATGATCCTGCCGATCATTTTCATCTTTTCGCATGCCTTCAAGCCGCCTGACGAATTGTTCGCCTACCCGCCGCGCTTTTTTGTGGTCAACCCGACCTTCAAGAACTTTGCCGACCTGTTCTCGAAGATGTCGAACTCCGGCGTCCCGGTCAGCCGCTACCTGTTCAACAGCGTGCTGATCACCGTGGTGACCATCCTGGCTTCGATCCTGGTTTCCAGCACGGCAGCCTATGCCCTGTCGAAGAAGCGCTTCAAACTCAAGAAGGCACTGTTCGCCATCAACACCGTGGCGCTGATGTTCGTGCCGATCGCGGTGACCATCCCGAGGTTCCTGATCATTCAAAAACTGGGCTTGATGGATACCTTCCTGGTGCACATCGTGCCGGGGTTGGCCATGCCGGTGGGGCTGTTCCTGATCAAGCAGTTCATCGATGGGATCCCCGACGATGTGGTGGATGCCGCCCAGATCGACGGCGCCTCGGATTTTGGCATCTACTGGTCGATCATCCTGCCGATGATCCGCCCCGCCATCGCTACCATTGCCATCCTGACCTTCCAGGCCTCGTGGAACAATGCCGAGATCTCGACCCTGTACATCAACAGCGAGAGCCTGAAGACCTTTGCCTTCTACCTGAGCACCCTGACCACCACGACGGCAGGCGCCAATGCCGTGGCAGGCCAGGGGATCGCCGCGGCGGCATCGTTGATCATGTTCCTGCCCAACCTGATCATTTTCATGCTCCTGCAGAGCCAGGTGATGAGCACCATGTCCCATTCAGGTCTAAAATGATGAACAAGATCCTGCGGATACTCTTCGTTCTGGCGGTTCTTCTCTCCACCACGGTCTCGGTCAGCGCCGATTCGCCCTACACCACGTGGGCGTTGGGACCGGGGGGGCACCCGGTGATGACCCAGGATGCGTATACACCGGTGGCGGAGATCGACCTGCCCATTGAGGGGGCGGAGGATATGTTCATTGCACCGGATGGAAGCATGTACATTGCCGACACCGGCAACGCGCAGATCGTCAAGTTGATCAATTTTCATGTGGTGGCGACCTATGGGGAGGGCATCCTGAAGGGTCCCACCGGCGTGTTCGTTGACGCCGAAGGCAGCCTCTACATCGCCGACGGGAAAAGCGACACCATCGTCATCCTGGACCGGGACGGGAACCTGGTGCGGCAGTTCGGCCGCCCCACGGAACCGCTGTTCGGGGTGAACAATGAATTCCTGCCGCGCAAGATCGCCGTGGATGTGCGCCAGAACCTGTATATCGTCAGCGAGGGTTCGGTCAACGGCATCGTGCAGATGAACACCAACGGCAATTTCATCGGTTATTTTGGGGCCAACCCGGCAAGCATGTCCCTGAAGATGATCCTGCAGAGGATGTTCCTGACCAAGGCGCAACTGGAAAAGATGATCAGGAACCAGGCGGCTTCGCCCTCCAATATCGACATTGACAACCAATCCCTGGTGTACACCATCACGGGCGGCACGGACAGGTACAAAAGCATCAGCAAGTTCACTGTCTCGGGTCTGAATATCTTTCCCGGCACGTACGGCTCGACCTCTTTCCGGGATATCCATGTCAGTGATGATGGCCTTGTGCTGGCCGTGGATGCGGATGGGCTGGTCTTTGAATATGATTCCAACGGAATGCTGCTGTTCGTTTTTGGCTCCGGCGATAAGAGCAGCCAGCGCCTGGGAACACTGAGCAGCCCGAGCGCCATCGCGCGGCACAACGAGTTCGTCTATATCCTCGACAAGGACAAGAATGCCATCGTGGTCTACCAGACCACGGCGTTTGCGCAGGAGGTGCATGCCGGTGTGCGCCTGTACATGCAGGGGTATTACAGCGAGGCGAGGCCGTATTTTGAAGAGGTGCTGAACTTCAACGGTTCGTATATCCTGTCCTACCAGGCGATCGCGGATGCGTACTTCAAGGCCGGGGACTATGACCGGGCGCTGGCTTCCTACCGCTATGCCGAGGATCAAAGCGGGTATTCGCAAGCCTACTGGGAACTGCGCAACCTGGTGCTGCAGCGCTCGCTGGCCCCGGCCATCCTGTGGCTGCTGGGCCTGTGGGTGGCCGGGAGCATCTTCACCCGGCTTGAAAAGCGCCACAAATGGTTCGACCCGGCCCGGCAGTGGCTGCATGGATTGTCTCGCTTCAAGTTGTTGGATGACCTGGCCTTCCTGTTCCGCTTCATCAAGCAGCCGGTGGATAGTTTTTATTACATCAAGAAGAGCTACCGCGGCAGCCTGTTGTTTGCCGGGCTGATCTATGCCTGGGTGGTGGTGGTCCGGCTGCTGTCGCTCTACCTGACCGGTTTCGTCTTCAACCCGTACGCATCCCTGTCACGCATCCGACCTGAGAACGAGATCGTCAATGTGCTGCTCCTGATCCTGCTGTGGAACGCGGCCAATTACCTGGTCTCCACGATCAGCGACGGCGAGGGCCGGGTGCGCGACGTGGTCATCGGCAGTGCCTACAGCCTGTTCCCCTATGTATTGTTCGCCCTGCCCATTGCGCTGGTCTCCAATGTGCTGACGCTCAACGAAGCCTTCCTATACTCCTTCTCGCTGAATATCATCTACTTCTGGATGGGCTTGATGCTCGTCATCATGGTGAAGGAGATCCACAACTACTCGTTCTCCGAGACGATCAGGAACATCCTGCTGACCGTCTTCACGATGGGCTTGTTCCTGCTGACCGGGTATATCTTATATGTGCTCTTCAACCAGATGTTCGACTTTCTTTCTGCAGTGTTGCAGGAGGCAGGGCTACGTGGCTAAACTCAGGCGAATCTTCCAGGGACTGATCGTTGGCTTGCTGGTCTGGGGACTGAATACCGCACCGCTGGCGGCATCGGCAGGCCAGCCCGCCGCGCCGCAGGAGGGTACCGGCGGCGTGCAGGAAACGCGCGGCATCCCGGACTCATACGAACTGCTGGGAGAGAACGATCTCTTCCAGTTGTATGCCGACCCGAACACCCTGGGGTTCAAGGTGCTCGACAAGCGCAGCGGGTATACCTGGCATTCCAGCCTGGATGAAGTGACCCCGGAAGACCGCCTGAACAAGACCTGGACGGCGTTTGCGGTCAGCGGGATCAGCGTCGAGTACCTGGACGCCAAGGCGGTCAGCAAACGGGTTTCGATCACCAACTCGACCACCAGCATCGACTTCCAGACCCTTGACCAGGGTTTTTCGGCTGCGGTGGAATTCACAGAGTACGGCATCAGCGTGACGGTGATCGTCCAACTGGAGCCGAACGGGGTCAGCGTGCAGGTGCCGTTCGAGGCGATCGTGCAGGCCAGCCCGGAGTACAAGCTGGGCAAGTTATATGTCTATCCATTCTTCGCGGCGACCCTGGAAGACCAGGTGCCGGGCTATATGTTCCTCCCGGATGGAAGCGGCAGCCTGGTGCGCTTTGCGGAGACAACCAAGGCCAAGAACATGTTCTACGGCCGGTATTATGGCCAGGACCTGGGGATGATCGTGGCCCTGCCCTATGACGATATGACCAGGCGGGCATACACCATTTCCCTGCCTGTATTTGGCATGGTGCATGGAGAAATGCAGAACGCGTTCCTCTCCATCGTCGAAAAAGGTGCCGCCTACGGTGAACTGCAGGCACACCCGGCGGGGATCACCACCCGGTTCAATTTCCTGTACAGTGCCTTCGTTTACAATGAAAGTTACTTCCAGGCGACCAACCGTGCCGGGGCGGGGGTGACCACCCTGCAGCCCAACACGAATGCGTTCGATGTGCTCATCCATTACCGTTTCCTGACCGGGGAGCAGGCTGATTATGTCGGCATGGCGAAGAGCTACCAGCAGTACCTGGTGGGGCGCGGTGACCTGGCGAAGGTGGCAGACCCGGAGAGCGACATCGGCATCAAGCTGGAATTCCTGGCCGGGGACAAGCAGAAGGTGCTCTTCTGGCAGCGCTTCATCCCCATGACGACCATCGCGCAGGTGAGCAGCATCCTGGAGGACCTGGCGGTGGGCAATCCCGAGGTGGTCTATTACGGCTGGCAGCCGCTGGGGGCCAGCAGCATGCCTCCCAGCCGCCTGAAGATCGAGCGCACACTGGGCAGCATGAGCCAGCTCAGGGCATTGATCGATGAGGTGAAAGCGGGGGGCGGGAATTTCTACCTGTACCTGGATCCGCAGGCAGCCATCCGGGATGAACAGGGATACTCCCCGCGCAATGACCTGGCGATGTCGATCACCAACTTCAACCTGGTCGGCTACCATCGCAACAAGGTGAACTATTACCTGAATTACGAAACCCTGAGCCAGCGCTATGCCTCCCTGCATGACGATGTGGCGGCAGAACTGCAGGCCGGGCTGGCATTGGACCAGATCGGTTCCATGCTGTACAGCGATTTCAAGAGCAACCATGTACTGAACCGGGAGGAAGCCATCCACCAGTACCAGGAACTGCTGCGCGGGAATGCAGGCGGCACCGCCTTCTACCTGCCGAACGACTACATGTTTGCCCAGATGCAGGCGTATTATGATATGCCCCTGGGGAACAGCGGCTATATCTACACCACCGAGGCGGTTCCCTTTTTACAGATCGTCCTGGCAGGCTATGTCCCCTATTATGGACCTGCCCTGAATTTCTCCTCCAACCTGCAGGATGACCTGTTGAAGCACGTGGACTATGGTGTCTATCCCAGTTACTTCCTGACCAACGAGGTGACCGCCAAGATCCTGGAGACCCGGTCGAACTGGATCTACTCCTCTTCCATCGGGCAGTGGTCGCAGGAAGTCGAGCAGACCTACCAGTGGCTCAACAGCCTGCTGGGGCCGGTGAAAGGGCAGGAGATCACTGCCCGGCAGGTGCTGGCGGAAGGCGTGTTTGCCACCACCTACGGCAATGGGAAACTGATCATTGTCAATTATACAAACAAGCCGTTCAGCCATCACGGGGTGGTGGTCAATGGCCGGGATGCCGTGATCAGCGAGGTGCTGCCATGAATCTGCGCAAGGCCTTTCCGAAAAAAGAGCTCAAGTATGCCACCAGGGAAGCACTGTACGGCTATTCCTTTGTCCTGATCTGGATCGTCGGGTTCGCCGTGTTCACCCTGATCCCCCTGGTGCAGACCTTCCTGTACAGCCTGAACACGGTCACGGTAACGGCAACGGGGATCGAGATGAGCTTCGTGCGCTGGGAGAATTATTCGCGCGCCCTGTTGACCGACCCGAAATTCGTGGAACTGCTCATCGGCTACCTGATCGAGACCCTGGTTTCCGTCCCGATCGTGATCATCTTTTCGCTGATCATCGCCATGTTCCTGAACCTCAAGTTCAAGTTCCGGGGGGTCTTCCGGACGATCTTCTTCCTGCCGGTGGTGATCACCAGCGGACCGGTCATCCAGGAACTGACCGCCCAGGGGGCGACCTCGGTGCCCGGGCTGGTGCAGACGTCTGCCATTGCCGATTTCCTGGCCACCCTGCCGGGGTACCTGCGCAACCCGATCGAATACCTGCTGACCTCCTTCATCCTGATCCTGTGGTTCTCGGGCGTGCAGATCCTGATCTACCTCTCCAGCCTGCAGAAGATCGACAAGAGCATTTACGAGGCAGCCTCGATCGATGGTGCCTCGTCCTGGGAGTCGTTCTGGAAGATCACGCTGCCCTCGCTCTCGACCACCACCCTGATCGTGGTGATCTATACGATCATCACCCTATCCCATTTTTCCGAGAACAAGGTGATCAAGTACGTCTACAGCCAGACCTATGCCGTGGGAGGCGGGATCGGGTATGCCAGCGCCATGTCCTTCCTGTATTTCTTTGGGCTGATCCTGCTGCTGGTGATCGCCTTCCTGCTCTTGAATTCCGGTTCAAAGAAGAAATCCGACTGACAGGTGCATGCCAACATGAATAAGATACCCATGGATTCGATCAAAGGTTTCCTGTTTGGCACCCGGACCAAGTACGGGCTGGTGTTCAACATCCTGTTGTACATGCTCCTGATTGCCATCGGTTTTGTGTACCTGTACCCGCTGCTGTTCATGTTCATCACCAGCATGAAAAGCCCTGGTGACCTGCTCAACCCGATGGTGCAGTGGATCCCGACCGGGTTCTTCACGGGAAATTACGAGAAGGCCTTCCTGGTGCTGGACTATCCCACCAAGCTGTTCGCCTCGATCCTGGTCAGCGTCGTGCCGTCGCTGATCCAGACGGTGGTCGCCTCGCTGGTGGGGTATGGCCTGGCGCGCTACCGCTTCCCCGGCAAGAACCTCCTCTTCCTGCTCCTGCTGGCAACGTTCATCATTCCCGCCCAGAACACGGTCATCCCCCAGATGCTGATGTACAAGGATTACGGCTTTCTGGGCAGCATCTGGGCGCTCATCCTGCCAGCGCTGCTGGGACAGGGGTTCAAGAGCGCCATCTTTGTGCTCATCTTCTACCAGACCTTCCAGACCCTGCCGAAGGTGCTGGAGGAGGCCGCCCGCCTGGATGGGGCCTCGGATCTGAAGATCTTCTTCCAGATCGCCCTGCCTGCGGCGATTCCCGCCTTCATCATTTCGATCATCTTCTCGACCGTGTGGTACTGGAACGAGACCTTCCTGACGGTTGTCTTCCTGGAAGGCGGCATCCAGACGCTGCCGATGCAGTTGACGAAATTCGTGCAGGCGTATGAGAACCTGTACCCGCCCGGCATGGTCAATATTTTCGACCGGCTGAATGAAGCCGTGAAGTTGGCTGGAACCTTCCTGAACATCCTGCCGCTTCTCTTGATGTACTTCGTGTTCCAAAAATGGTTCGTTGAATCGATCGAAAGGTCAGGGATCACCGGTGAATAAAAAAATCATTTCATTTCTCGTCCTGGCGTTGATGCTCAGCGCCTGTGCCGCGCCGACCGCCCAACCGGCGACGCCTGTGGCGGTTGCCACTGCGACCACCGCGACCGCCACGATCGCTCCGACCGCAACGGAAGTGGCGATCGAAGACGTGATCGCCTACGAGATGCGCGGCTCGTTCGACTTCTTCTGGGAACAAGCCAACACGGATGAAACCAGCCCCGGCTATGGCCTGATCCGCGACCGCTTCCCGGGTTCGGCGGGCATTGCCAGCATGGCCTCCACCGGCTTCGGCCTGACCGCCTACCTGGTCGGCATCGAGCGGGGGTACATCACCTACGAGCAAGGCTACAACCGGGCGAACCGGACGCTGGATACCCTGCTGGGCATGGACCGGGTGGAAGGGTTCTATTTCCATTTCGTGGACATGTCCACCGGCAAGCGCGCCTGGAGCAGCGAGGTTTCCAACATCGACACCTCCATCCTGCTGATGGGCGTGCTCTCAGCAGGGCAGTACTTTGGCGGCGAGATCGAAACCAAGGCGCAGCAGATCTATGACGGCGTGAACTGGCCGTGGTTCCTGGACGAGTCGCGGAACATGTTCTACATGGCCTACCGCCCGGAGAAAGGGTTCGAGGGGTACTGGGACTTTTACGCCGAACAGTTGATGATGTACGTGCTTGCCGCGGGATCGGACACGCACCCGATCGATGCCAGCGTGTATTATGCCTTCACCCGGCACAAGGCAAAATACGGGGATGGGCAAAAATTCATCCATTCCTGGTTCGGCTCGATCTTTACCTACCAATTCAGCCATGCCTGGATCGATTTCCGCCCCTACACCGACCGGAACGGCGTGAACTGGTTCGACAACTCTGTCGAGGCCTGCCTGGCGCAGGTGAATTTCGCCATCGACAATGATGACCAATACCTGACCCTCGGCCCCGCCGCCTGGGGCCTGTCTGCCAGCGACGGACCAGAGGGGTACAACGGCCTGTATGGCGCGCCGCCCTCGGGGTTCGATAACAAGGCGCATGTCGTCGATGACACCGTGCCGCCTTACGGGGCGCTCGGTTCGATCATCTTCCTGCCGGAGCAGGCCCTGCAAGCCATGCGCTACTATTATTCACTGGAAGAGTTAAAAGGGAACTATGGCTTTGTGGATGCCTTCAATCTCACCGAGGACTGGTACGCAGCGGATGTGATCGGCATTGACAAGGGCATCACCCTGCTGATGCTGGCCAATTATGAGGATGATTTCGTGCACCAGGTCTTCATGCAGAATGAGAACATCCTGAACGGGCTGGAACTTCTGCAAATCACCAGAAATGAGTAAAATAGAAGACCATCATGACCACCATCAAAGACGTCGCCAAACATGCCCGGGTCAGCATTACCACCGCCTCCTATGCTTTAAATGATAAAGGGACGCTCAGTGACAGCACACGCAAGCGCGTGCTGGAGGCCGCCAAGGCGTTGAATTACCACCCCAATGCCTTCGCCCGCAACCTGAAGAACCGCAAGACGCGCATCATTGGCGTTTTCATCTCGCGCTTCGGTGGGTCTTTTTATGAAGAGATCCTCGAGGGCATTCATAACGTTGTCCTGCGCACTGATTATGAACTGATCGTCTGCCCGGAGAGCCGCCTGACCCGCAAGATCCTGGAGCACCGCCAGGTGGATGGGGCGATCGTCTTCGATGCCAAGATCAGCAGCGACGTGATCCTAAAGCTGGTGTCACAAAAATACCCCATCGTGGCCCTGGATCGCAATCTCCAGGCTGATTACCTGCTGCCTTTACTGCTGGACAACCAGCATGGGACGCGCGAGGTTTTTTATCACCTGTACAACCAGGGGGCACGCAAGCTGGTGTATCTCTCCGGCGCCCTGGATTCCTTTGATAATAGCGAACGAATGGAAGCATTTCTCTCGGAAGCGGAAAAGCACAATCTGTCTGTCCAGACGTACTACGGGAATTTCACCGAGGACTCCGGCTACGATGTCGCCAGGATGATCATCGCCAACGACCAGTTGCCCGAAGCCGTGTTCTGCGCCAATGACCAGATGGCGATCGGCTTCATCAAGGCGCTGAAGGAGAAGGGGCTGAAAGCGCCGGATGACATTGCCGTGGTGGGTTTTGATGATATCCAGATCGCTAAATACATGCAGCCGAGCCTGTCCACCATCGGCGCCTCGCGCCTGCTGTGGGGGTCCTCTGCGGCGACACAGTTGATCGACTACCTGGAGGACGAAAAACCGTTCCAGCCCTGCCGCATCCCGGTCAAGTTGATCGTGCGCGACTCCTCCCGCAAGACATACACCCTGTCGGCTGACAGATAGGATCGATATGGATCTCCTGACCCTGCTGGAACATGAGCTGCGCGGCTCATTCGACTTTTTTCGCCACTTCACCAACCTGGAGGCGGGCAGCCCGGGCTATGGGCTGACCGTTGATTCCACCAAGCGGCCCGAGGTGGCTTCCATCGCCTCGGTCGGCTTTGCGCTGACCGCCTGGGTCATTGCCGCAGAGCGGGGCTACCTGCCGCGCCAGGAAGCGCTGGCGATCACCCGCGGCACCCTGCAGACGCTGTGGAACCATGCCCGGCATCACCGGGGCTTCTTTGCCCATTTCCTGCACATGGACAGCGGCGAGCGCTGGAAGAAGAGCGAATATTCGACCATCGACACCGCCCTGTGCCTGAACGGGGTGATCACCGCGGCAGCCTACTTCCACGATGCCGGGATCGATGCGCTGGCGGAGCAGTTGCTCAGGCGCGTGGACTGGCAGTACTTGGTCTTTGAATATGAAGGCAGGACCCTGTTCCGCATGGCCTACAACCCGGACCGGGGCGGCGATTATGTGAACGGCGAACCGGGCTTTATCTACCGCTGGGAGATGGCTGCCGAGCAGAAGATGATGTACCTGCAGGCTGCCGGGCAGCTCGAGCCTGCGCTGGCGGGTAAACTGTATCAGGGCTTTGCGCGCGACACCGGCTATTATGAAGGGCAGCCGATCATCATCAACCCGGCAGGCAACCTGTTCGCCTACCAGTTCAGCGAGGCATGGCTGGATACCGCCCAATACCTCGACCCGGATGGCGTGGACTGGTTCAACAACACCCGCCTGGCGGCCCTGGCGAACAGGAGCTTCTGCCTGGAGAATGCCGGTACCTTCAAGACCTACCACGCGAACAGTTGGGGGATCAGCTGCGGGGACAGCCCGTGGGGCTACGAGGTCTCCGGCAGCACGCCCAGCATTCACCCGCCCAGGCACAGGGGCACGGTCTCCATTTTTGGCGCCCTGTCCTGCCTGCCGTATGTCCCCGAACTGGTGGCCGATATGGTTCTTTATCTCTACCAGAACCACCCGCAGACCTGGGGAGCGTATGGCTTTTATGATGCCTACAACCTGGATGTCGATCCGCCCTGGACCAGCCATTCGCTCTACGGGATCAACAAAGGCTGCTCGATGCTCATGATCGAGAACCACCTGACCCGGCTGGTCTGGGAAACGTATACCGGCAGCCCGGCCATCCAAAAAGCGCTGGGCGTCCTGGGCTTTCGTAAAAAGGAATGAAAGCAGGCACCGGTACTTAACTGCTTTTGTTGGCCTGCCGATCAAAACTCCCTGCAGAGGAAACAGAAAATGACATCTCCCGACGCGACCAGGCTCAGGCAGATCTTTGAGCAGTATTATTTATACGGTCAATTGAAACAGGATCAAGGTGCCCCTGACCTGGGGGCCTGGTGGACGAAAACCGAACGAACGCTGGCGGCCCTGCTGGAAGAACTGCGGTCCATGCCGGTGGATGGCGTACAGGCGCAACGGGAACCAAATGACCTGCCCGGCATCCGCAGCCTGCGCCCCGCCGGTCCGCGGCGCATGTGGGATTACATTAATAAGAGTGTCTACCAGGAAAAACTTGCCGGGGCGCTGCTCGGGAGGATGGCGGGCAACATCCTGGGTGCGCCGGTGGAGGGCTGCCAGCCTGCTTTCATGGAAAACCTTGCCCGGGAGAACGGAGACCCCTTCCCGCCGGTCGATTACTGGAAAACGGTGCCGCAGCCTTTTGAACTGCGCGGCGAGGTCAGCCCGCGCCAGGCGTATACCCGCACGAAAATGGACGGCGTCCCGGTGGACGATGACATCGCTTACACGCTGCTCGGACTGTTCATCGCCGAAGAGCACGGACCGGGCTTCCGCACAGAAGAGGTGGGCAAAGCCTGGCTGCAGTACCTGCCTTTTGCCTATACGGCAGAGGAGGTCGCCCTGAAGAATCTCAAGGCAGGCATTCCGGCACTCGAAGCCGCTGAGCGGGACAATCCCTATGTGGAATGGATCGGGGCGGACATCCGCGCCGACCCGTGGGGCTACCTGGCCCCGGGGAACCCGGAACTGGCCGCGGAACTGGCTCATCGCGACGCGTGCCTGAGCCACCGCAGGCAGGGGATCTATGGAGCGATGTTCTTCGCCGCGGCGATCGCCGCGGCGTTCCAGGTGCCGGACCCGCTCGAGGCCATCCAGGTCGGCTTGACCGAGATCCCGGCGGATTGTCAGTTAGCCCGGGAGGCCCGCTGGGCGCTGGACAGCGCGCCGCGCATCGCCGATTTCCGCCAGGCGCGCCAGGCGGTGGAGGAGCGCTTCGCCGGGATGTCAGGGGCGCATACGCTCAACAATGCCTGCCTGACGATCTTCGGGCTGGCGATCGGCGGGACGGATTTCAGCCGGGTCATCGGGGAAACCGTCGCCATGGGACTGGACAATGACTGCACCGCCGCCACGGCGGGGAGCATCGTGGGGGCGGTCGTCGGCCAGGCCGGGATCCCCGGGCAATGGACACGGAACTTCAACGACACCATTCACACCTATCTTCTCGGAACGCCCCGGGTGACCCTCACCGGGGTGCTCGAGCGCTTCAGCACCCAGGCCATGCGCATCCACCAGTATTACAGCGGAAAGAATTGATCCGCCTCAGCAGCAGGCGTTTCCACACCAACAGGAGCACACGATGAGCAAATTTTACGCACAGGACGGCCAGTTCTGGCTGGATGACCAGCCTCAAATGATCCAGGCGGGCGAATTCCACTATTTTCGCACCCCGCAGGATCAATGGAAGCAGCGCCTGGGCTTGTTGAAAGCCGCCGGTTTTAACGCCGTGGCGGCGTATATTCCCTGGTTGTGGCATGAGGTAGAGCCAGGTGATTTTGACCTGGATGGGCACAGCAGCCCGCTGAGGGACCTGGCGGGGTTCCTGGACCTAGCCGCCGGGATGGGACTGTATATCATCCCCCGTCCAGGGCCGTACATCATGGCCGAGACGATCAACGAGGGCATCCCGCAGTGGGTGTTCAGCAAATACCCGCAGGTTGCCTTCCTCAGCCAGGACGGCAAGGCGCAGAATATTGCTAGTTACCTGCACCCCGATTTCCTGGCCTGCGCCGCAGAATGGTACCGGGCAGTGTTCAGCGTGCTCGCCCCGCGCCAGGTCAGCCGCGGCGGCAGGATCATCATGGTGCAACTGGATAACGAGATGGGGATGATGAAATGGGTGCGCAATATGATGGATGTCAATCCGGACACTCTTTCCCGGTTTGCCGCTTACCTGGGCAAGACCTACGGCACAGCCCTGGCGGACCGCTACCCGAGCGCGGACCTGGCAGGCATGCTACGGGAGGGCTTGAGCGACCCGCAGAACCCACGTTCGGGGGAGATCGTGGAAGAATACCGGCGTTTCTACCGGGAGTACCTGCGCGACTACACCGCCTGGCTGCTCTCGGCAGCCAAAGCGAACGGGCTGGAAGTTCCACCGGTGATCAACATCCACGGCTTCATGAACGGCGGCAAGACCTTCGCCATCGGCATCTCGCAGCTGGTCGAAGTGATGGGCATCGAGGGCATGCTCAGTGCCACGGATGTGTACCCCGGCTTCATCGGGGACGGAACCTACCACCAACTGCTGATGGTCAACGAGATGACCAAGGCGCTGGACAACCCCGCCCAGCCGCTGTTCTCGATCGAGTTCCAGGCGGGGGGCAACCAGGATTTCAGCGGCGGGCAGGCCTCGCTGTTCGACCTGCACAGCCGCCTGTGCCTCTCCAGCGGGATGCGGGCGATCAACCATTACCTGTTCTTCGATGGGGAGAACGACCCCTTGCTCAGCCCGGTCAAGCGCCACGATTGGGGGCACCCGGTGCGCAAGGACGGCACGCTGCGCAGCCACTATGCCCGCTACCCAAAGTTGTCCAGGGTGCTGGCCAGTTATGGCCGCGCCCTGACCCTCGCCCACCCCCGGGCGGTCACCACCATCGGCTTCCAACTCGACAACTTCATGACCGAGGTGAATAACGCCGCCACCCAGGAGGCCACCAGGATCATCACCCACCAGCGGGATGTGATCCTGTTCGACCTGCTCGCCAAGGGGCTGGCGCTGACCCACCGCCCCTTCGATGTCGTCGAACTGGCACGCGGCTACCTGGATGCGGGCAGGATGCCTGTCTTGTGGGTGATGATGGAAAGGCAGTGTGACCCTGCCATCCAGAAGAAACTGGTCAGCTACCTGCAGGCGGGCGGAAAACTGGCCCTGGTGGGACGGATGTGCGTGGAGGACCAGCACCACCAGCCCTGCACCCTGCTGCAGGAGGCGCTTGGCCTTCGGCAGATCGAAGGTGGGGTGCCCTTCGCCGGGGAGAATATCCAGGTTTTCCAGTATCCGGATGTGCCGGTTTCCTTCCTGGAGACCTACGCCGGGGATTTCGACGAAGTCTTTGCCATGGATGAAAAAGGCAGGACCGTCGGTTTCCTGAAGTCGATCGGCCAGGGTAGGGTGCTGCTGCTGGGCGCCGCGCTGGGCGCCTATACACCGGAGGACCTGGATATCTTCCACCAGATGGCGCTAAAGATGGACTGCCTGCCTCTGTTCGAGGTTTCTGCCTGGGTGGATCTCCGCCTGAGCCGTGGGGAGGGGGGCAGTTTCCTGTTCGTGAACAATTACCTGGATGACCCGCTCGAGACGACCATAAAGTATGAAGGCCGCCGCATGCTGGGCGGCAGCCCGGTCTGCCTGCCTGCGCGCCGCGGGCTGATCCTGCCCATCGATTGGAAACTGAACCCGGAGGTGACGGTCCATTATACGACCAGCGAGGTGGTGGGGGTCGAGGAGACTGGCCAGGAGATCCGGCTGAAACTGGCGCAGGAGACCTTCACGGCTGAACTCAGCCTGGGCGGATATCGCTGTGAACAGGCCGGGGTGACCCCCGCCTCAGCCGGTTCCCGGCGGGTCAGGATCCACGGGGAGGAGGGCATAATCGTGCTGCGCAAGGAGACCCGACCCCTGCCCCAAGTGGGGGAGCAGGGTGTCATCCTCTATAACCAGGTGGATGCCGAAGTGGAGGCGCGCGTGGAGGCACTGCTGCTGCAGATGACCCTGGCGGAGAAGGTCGGGCAGTTGGTGCAGAAAAGCCCGTTCGCCCTGGCGGACTGGGGGGCGGTGATGAAGAAGAAAGCCCAGGCGGAGGCACAAGGCCAGGTCTTTGACTACCACCGGGAAGTTCCACCCGCCTTCAGGGCGTTCTTGCAGGAAGGCCGGAGCGGGACGATCATGTGCGCGCAGGCGGACACGGCGAACATCCTTCAGCGCCTGGCGGTGGAAGGGTCGCGCCTGCACATCCCGCTGCTGGTGGCAGCGGATGTGATCCACGGCCTGCAGACCGTTTTCCCCATCCCCCTGGCGGCAGCCTGCTCCTGGGACCCGGAACTGATCGCCCGGGCCGAGCGCGTGGCAGCCGAGGAAGCCTCGGCGCATGGGATCAACTGGGTGTTCTCGCCGATGGTGGACATCGCCCGCGACCCACGCTGGGGGCGCATCGCCGAGGGCGCCGGGGAGGACCCGTACCTGGGCAGGCAGATCGCCCAGGCCAAGGTACGCGGCTTCCAGCAGGAGGGCTTGCAGTCCGGCAACCGGGTTGCCACCTGTCCCAAGCACTATGTTGGCTATGGGGCTGCCGAAAGCGGCCGCGACTACAACACGGTGGACCTTTCGGAGCGCACCCTGCGCGACGTGCACCTGCCCCCCTTCCGGGCGGCGTTCGAGGCCGGGGCGGGCAGCGTGATGAGCTCCTTCAACGAGATCGGCGGTGTGCCCCAATCCTGCAATGCCTTCACCCTGACCCGCATCCTGCGCCAGGAATGGCAGTGGCCGGGGGTGGTGATCAGCGATTTCAACGCCATTGGCGAACTGGTGAATCACGGCGTGGCGGCTGACCTGAAGGAGGCCGCCCGTTTGAGCATCCTGGCTGGCGTGGATATCGACATGGAAAGCGGCGCGTACGCCGCGCACCTGGCGGACCTGGTGGAGGAAGGCGCGGTCCCGCCGGGCGTGGTGGATGAGGCGGTGCGGCGGGTGCTGAGGCTCAAGTTCGCCCTTGGTCTTTTCGAACAGCCCTACACCGACGAGAAGCTGGCGGAAAGGATCGACCTGGCCGCCGAGTCCCGGGCGCTGGCGCTGCAACTGGCGCAGGAATCGATGGTGCTGCTCAAGAACGAGTCGAACCGGCTGCCTCTCCAGCTGGGCAAGGGCAGGATCGCCCTGATCGGAACCTTTGCCGAGAACCGCGGTGACCTGTTCGGCACCTGGGCCAGCCACGAGCATGCGGACAAGGTGGATACCGTGCTCGAGGGCATCCGGCGCTACCTGCCCGCGGAGGCGGTCACCTGTGTGCCGGGGTATGACCTTCATGACAACGAGCACATGGATATTCCCGCCGCGGTGGCGGCGGCTCAAGCTGCCGAGGTGGTCGTCCTGGTCCTGGGGGAGGGGGCGGACCTGAGCGGGGAGGCGCACTCGCGCACGCACCTGGGCCTGCCCGGACGCCAGCAGGAACTGGTGGATGCAGTGGCTGCCACCGGCAAGCCGCTCGTGGCTGTGCTGATGTGCGGGCGCCCCTTGGTCGTCCC
>JBGSVI010000066.1:0-14046 GCA_041753035.1 Anaerolineales bacterium
GATCAGATCATCATCCTTGAGGGCATCCACGGGCTCAACCCGCGCCTGCTCCCTGCCCCGCTCTCCGGGCGCACTTTCCGCATCTACGGCGCCGCCCTCACCCAGCTCAACCTCGACCGGCACAACCGCGTCTCCACCGCCGATACGCGCCTCATCCGCCGCATCGCCCGCGACGCCCGCGAGCGCGGCTATTCCGCACAGCAGACCATCTCGCGCTGGGAGTCGGTGCGCCGCGGCGAGGAGCGCTACATCTTCCCCTTCCAGGAGAACGGAGACGTGATGTTCAACTCGGCGCTGGTCTACGAGATGTCCGCCCTCCGGCCGCAGGCTGAGCCGCTCCTGCGCCAGGTGCCGCACGGCACACCGGAATACATCGAAGCCAAGCGCCTGCTTGCCTTCCTCGAGTGGTTCCTACCCATCGAAGCTGACCTGATCCCCGATAACTCCATCCTGCGTGAGTTCATCGGCGGCTCCATCCTGAAAGAATTCAAGATCTGGAAAGCATGAACTTTATTGAAGTCCTGCTCATCTCCCTCAGCATGGCGATGGATGCCTTCGCCGTCTGCCTGGGCGCCGCCACCACCGGTCAGGCCGAAGGTCCCCGCCCGCAGTTCCGCCTGGCTTTCCATTTTGGTCTTTTCCAGTTCCTCATGCCGCTGCTCGGCTGGCTGGCTGGCAGCACTATTTCCCGCCACATCGCCTCCTTCGATCATTGGGTCGCCTTTGCCCTGCTCGCCTTTGTCGGCGGGCGCATGGTCTGGTCCGGCTTCCATCCCGCCGAACAGGAACACAGGGTGGACCCCTCGCGTGGCTGGACGATGGTGCTGCTCTCCATCGCCGTCAGCATTGATGCCCTTGCCATCGGTCTCAGCCTGGCACTCATCGGCGTCTCGGTCTGGTACCCGGCGACTGTCATCGGCATCGTCACCGGGCTGATGTCCTGGCTGGGCTTGCGCCTCGGCAATACCCTTGGCAGGAAGGTGGGCGGAAAGTTCGGTAAACTGATGGAGATCATCGGCGGATTGGTGCTTCTTGGCATCGGGCTGCGCATCCTGCTCTCGCACCTGCTGGCACTATAGTCCCCTGGCGGCAGGTTTCCTTCCAAATACCCGCCATAAACCACAAAGCCCTGCTTGCTCTGCAGGGCTTTGTGGTTTCATCCAAAAGGAGGCTGTGTGCACTACAACAGCATCCCCACCACCGCCCCCATCAGCGCACAGCCCAGGTTCACCAGGTCATTGTTCAGCCACCGCCAGCCGCGCAGGCGGGTGGTCTGCATCCCGCAGGAGTGCCGCGGGTGTTTCTCGGTCTCCTTCCTGCACTGTGGGCAGAGGTAGATGGCCTGCACGGTCGCGCCCAGCAGTGAGTCGAACAGCGCCCCTGCCAGCCCCGCCAGGGTAATCCCCCCCACCAGCCACAACAGGGAAAAGGATGCCGGGAGGATCTTCAACGAAGGGGTGCACACCGCCGCCAGCAGGGCGATCAGCCCCGCGCCCCCGGCTGCCGCCAGGGTGCCGCCCAGCGAGATGCCCCCGGAGGTGCCGCGCTCCACCGGCTTCCAGGTGGTGATCAGCCGCGGCAGGCTCGGGTTGAGTACGCCCAGTTCGGTCGCCCAGGTGTCCGCGTTGACCGCCGCCATCGAGGCTGCAAAGCCCAGCCAAGTCCAGGTTGCCTGTGGGAAGAAGAAGTGCAGGCTGGCGAAGACCGCCGCTACCCCGCCGTTGGCCAGCACCTGTCCGCTATCGCGCACGCCGCCCTTGTCGAATTTCTCGTTCAGGCTCGCCTTCCGCCGCCCGAAAAGGCGTGTCAGCAGGCTGGAGGAAATGAAGAAGCCCAACAGCAGGACCGCCCACTGCCAGCCGCCCAGGCCGAAGATGAGTGTGCCTGTCACCAGCGCGCCGATGGCGCCGGACTTGCTCAAGCTGCGGGCGCGCTTGGCTGCCAGGGCGATGACTGCTGCAAAGATAAAACCGAGTGCAAGTTGGAGGAGAGAGTTGGTGTCCATGTCCGGGATCAAAGGGGGAGGGTCAGGCGGCGGAGAGCAGGTACCTCACCGCCAGCAGGAAGAGGATGGTGGTCAGGACGCTGCTGCCCCAGACCACCTGTGCCAGGGGACGCTGGTCGTCCTGTCTGAAGAAAGCCAGCCCCAGCAGCCAGCTCAGCAGGGTGAGAAAGATGCTCAGCACCGGCAGCAGCATCAGCCCGGCACCAGGTACCCGCTCACCCGCCTCGCCCGAGGGCAGGAAGCCCAACGGCACCGGCCCCAGGGTGGGGGTCAGCAGGCTCACCCACATCAGCAGGCCGATGTTCAGGAACAGTCCCGCCAGCCAGAAGTAACGCGTCAGCGGGCTTTTCCAGGCCTCGCCCACCACGAACGAAGGGTAGAAGGATTCGGCGGCAGTGGGGCTCAGGCTGCCCAACTCCATGGCATTCTGCACGTTGTGCACAAAACCCGCCGGGTCAGCCGGGGAGATGGCAAAGACCTGCTTGCGCGTTGCCACCAGCAGCAGGGTGTCCACCTCTGCGGCGATGAACTCCACTGTCCCCAATTCCCCAGCGTGGCGGTGACCCAGCACCGAGCCGGGCAGGTGCAGCACCGGCAGTGGCAGGGGGGTTGTCAGGGCTGCCAGCGGGCGCACCCACTCGATATCCGAGACCGGGATCTTCTCGCTGCGCAGCCCCCAGGAGAGGATCAGCATCTCGCGGTCCAGACGGTAAACGCCGCGCAACAGTGAATACAGCCGGTAGACCAGAAAAGGCAGCGGTGCAAAGGCAAAGCCGGCAGCCAGGATGTACAGGGCTAAACGCAATCCGATGGGTTCATTGGTCGCCAGCCACCCCGCCACCGTCGTGATCAGCACCAGCGCCGCGATCAGCGTCCCATGGATGGCTGTCCCGCGCTCGCGCGGTGGGGGGAATTCAAGCGTCGTGCCGGCACTCACCGCGTCTCCTCCCTCACGGCCGCGCAGACGGTTTCCACCTGCTCCTCCAGCATCACGCCGGAGAACGGCAGCGCCAGCGAGCGCCGTCCCAGGTCCTCGGTCACCGGGTAATCGCCCACCCGGTAGTCAAAGCGCTCCACCATGTAGGGCTGCAGGTGGATGGGGGCAAAGTAAGGTCGCACCGGGATGCCGCGTTGCTCCAGCCGTTTTGCCAGCGCATCGCGGTCCACGCCGGGGACGAACTTCACCACGTAGACGAACCAAGACATGCGGCTGGTCGTCTGCGCCAGGGTATACAGTTCCACCTCATGGATCGTTCGCAGCCGTTCGGCATACCAGTCTGCCACGCGCTGGCGTTTTGCCGATAGTTCCTCCAGGCGCCGCATCTGTGCCACGCCCAGCGCCGCGGACATCTCGTCCAGGCGGTAGTTGTACCCCAGGTGGGTATGCTGCAGCCAGGTATCCCCCACTGCCCGTCCCTGATTGCGCAGGGCGCGCATCAGGTCGGCGGCGCGGTCGTCGTCGGTGATGATCACCCCGCCTTCGCCGGTGGTGATCTGCTTGTTCGGGTAGAAGGCAAAGATGCCGTAATCTCCCAGCATGCCCGCCTTGCGGCCCTTGTACTCGGCGCCCAGCGCTTCGCACGAATCCTCGATCACTTTCAAGCTGTGCGCCTCCGCCACTACCCTGGCGGCATCCATGTCCGCCGGCTGTCCAAAGACATGCACCGGCAGGATCGCTTTCAGCACGCCTGGCTTCCCATTGCCGCGAGTCGCTCCCTTGCGCGGCAGCCATTTCTCGGCTTTCTTCCCGCCTTCGGCAAGATCGTTCGCCGCCTCTGCCAGCAGGCGCATATCCATGTTGCCGGTCTCCGCCTCCGCGTCCACGTAGACGGGCACCGCATCCTCAAAGAGCAGCGCGTTGCTCGAGGCCACGAAAGAGAACGGCGTGGTCAGCACCAGGTCGCCCGCTGCGATCCCGGCTGCCCGCACGCACAGGTGCAGCCCGGCGGTCCCAGAGTTGACCCCGATCGCATGCCTTGCCCCGCTGAACGCGGTGAAGGCCTGCTCGAAGGCCAGGATCTTTGGACCCATGCTCAGGTTGGGCGTCTGGAGCACTTCCATCACCGCCTGGCGCTCGGCCTCCGTCAGGTCGGGGGAGGACATGGGGATCTTGAATTGGCTCATCGGATCATCCCTTGGTTGGGGTTGGCAGCGTGTCTGCAGGCGGGGCGTCCAGCCCCAGGTCGACCGTCTCTTCCATCCGGATCTGGCCGCGCAGGAAGGCGCCTTCTTCGGTGGCAAAGGCGATGGTGACGATATCCCCCCACACCCTCCCCGTCGAGCGGATCTCCACCTTCTGAGCGGTGATGTTGCCCTTCACCGCCCCGGCCACGATCACGCTCTGGGCGCGCACATTCTCGCAGGACACTTTGCCGGTCTCGCCCACCACCAGCAGTCCCTTGAGGGCGATCGTCCCCTCGAACATGCCTTCCACGCGCACCCCGCCCGAGCCGCTGATGCCACCCTGCCAGATCACCCCAGCGCCAAGCACCGAGGTGATGCGTTCCACGGCCTGCACCGCGGTCGGTGGGGTTTTTTGTTTTCTGCTTTTGAACATATGTCTCACCCGTCTTTCTGAATGCGCCCTATTTTACCATCTCCACGGGTGCGGTCGTCGCCGGGCAGCCGTGCGCCTTTGGGTTTCCCGCCGGCATGCACACACGGGACCTGTCCTTTCGCCGGTTCCATTCCCCAATTCCTGCTTGCTTGTCGCTGCAATGGCTAGACCCTCAGCGCGCCGCGAAACGCCCTGGCTCCATAGTAAGAGTCTGCTCCGTTGTGATACACGAACACATGGTTGTAGCGGCGGTCACAAAACAGGGCGCCGCCGAGTTTCCGGATCTCAACCGGCGTTTTCACCCAGCTCGATGTTTTTGTGTCAAAATTTCCAAGCCGCTGAAGATCCCGGTATTGTTCTTCTGTTAAGATCTCGATGCCCATCTCAGCTGCCATGTCCATAACGGTATTCTCTGGGCGATGTTCTTTCCTCGACTCCCACGCTTCACGGTCATAACACACACTTCTGCGCCCTGCAGGACTTTCCGCTGAACAATCATAAAATATGGTTTCACCCGTCTTTTCATCATGCCCAACAACATCCGGCTCACCGCCAGTCCGTTCCATCTCGGACAAAGACCACAGCTTTTCAGGCTGAACCTCCAATCTTTCCTGGACTTGCGCCCAATCAAGACCCTTATGGCGGTTCATGTTTTTTTCGAAGCGGGTTTTCAAGGCGCTGAGTAGTTCTGCGCGTTGCTGTGCTTGTAAATCTTTTTGCATCTCTGCCTTTTCCTTTCTGCTCTGTTTCATTGGCCCATACCGCCTGGCTTTCCTGCGGTTTGTCCTGCTGGTGGTGGGTGGGGCGACTCGTATGATTTTAGCACCGTTTCGGGCCGATCTCCTCTGCGCGGATCGGTCGCACGACTTACCCTGCCTGCAGGGTGACCCTGGTCGAAACAGCATGCCGCGGGGCAAGGGAATCCATTCCCGGACGTCCCCGATCACCTCCTGGCCTGTACCTTGTGATCAGATGGTGCCACAGTGGTTTTTGTGCTTGGCACGCAATGATCGTTGGAATATAATCATACCTATCCGGAACATTGTAGTTCCGTAACGGAACAACGCCAATGCCGCCTCGCAAGACACACCTCGATCAACTCGACTACCACATCATCCGCCTGCTGCACGACGATGCGCGCCTTTCCGCCGCGCAGATCGCCCGGCGGGTAAACGCCAATGAGCGCACCATCCGCAAGCGCCTCGACCGGCTGGTCTCCACCGGTGCATTGCGCCTGGCAGCCATCATTGACCCCGAGGCGTTTGGCTACCTGACCGCCGCCGACATCTTCCTCGAAGTTTCTGCCGACCAGGAAGCGTCTGCTCTTGAGCATCTCATGGCAATGCCCGAAGTAACCTACCTGGCTCTCGGGCAGGATACCAGGGAGATCTCTATCGAGGCGCGCTGCAAGGACAACGAAGCCCTGCGCCAGTTCCTTGGGCGCACCCTGCCCGCCATCCCCGGCGTCACCGTCACCCGGTATGCTCTCGTGCCTCGCATCCTGCGCAACATCGACGCCTGGATGCCAGCCCGGGAAGATTTCACCTCATCTTCAGAACAATCATTTTCCCCTGAGAACCTCTCACGAAAGGATCAAACCCATGCGCCTTCGCCACTTCATTGACACCCAGGATTTCAGCAAGCAGGAACTGCTCGACATCATCACCCTGACCCGCCGCATCAAGGCTGCCGACAGGCAGGGCTGCACCCCAAAGCTCCTCCAGGATGCTTCGCTGGCGATGATCTTTGAGGAACCTTCCACGCGCACGCGCGTCTCCTTTGAGGTCGCCATGACCGAACTGGGCGGTCACGCCCTGTACTTGAAACCCGGCGAGATCCACCTGGGAGTGCGCGAGTCGATGTACGACACTGCCAAGGTGCTTTCGCGCATGTGTGATGCCATCTTTGCCCGTACGCTCAAGCATGCCACCATCACCGAACTGGCGCAGCATGCCGAAGTGCCTGTGCTCAACGGTCTCACCGATTACAATCACCCCACCCAGGTGGTCTGCGATGTCACCACCATGCTTGAGCACATGCCTGCTGGCAAGTCTCTTGAAGACCTCAATGTGACCTTCATCGGCGACGCCACCAACGTGCTCTCCTCGCTGATGCTCATCTGCACGAAGTTGGGCATGCACTTCACCCATGCTGCGCCGCCCAAGTACCAGGCGCCTGCCGGGTGGCAGGCCTGGGCACAGGAGAACTGCCGCCTCTCCGGCGGAACACTGACGGTCACTGCCGACCCGCTTGCCGCGGTGCGGGAGGCAGATTTCATCTACACCGATCTGTGGTGGTGGGTGGGGCAGGAGGACCAGATCCCCGAGCGCCGCCTTGCCTTCATGCCCGATTACCAGGTCAATAAGTCCCTCTTTGAGAAAGCCCCCGCGCATTGCAAGTTCATGCACTGCCTGCCCGCCTCGCGCGGCGTCGAGGCTACCGATGAGGTCATGGACCACCCGCGCTCGATCATCTTTGACCAATCCGAGAACCGGCTGCACACAGAGAAGGGGCTGCTGGTATACTTCATCTACCCGCGCCTCAAGCGTCCCTCGGCAGCGTTGAAAGCCTACCACCAGGGGCAGATCGAAGCACTGCTTGATCCGCTCGTCTGAACCAGGAGGTTCCATGTCGCACTCGCTTTATTCCACCCCCCACGCCGATGGCTATCATATGCCCGCCGAATGGGCTCCCCACACCCGCACCTGGATGCTGTGGCCCGAGCGTCCCGATAACTGGCGCCAGCACGCCGCGCCTGCCCAGCAGGCTTTTGTCGCTGTGGCCGCCGCCATCAGCCAGTTCGAGCCGGTCGCCGTGGGCGTCAGCCCGCACCAGGTAAAAACCGCCCGCAGCCTGCTTCCCGCACAGGTGAGCGTTGTCACCTTGCCCAGTAACGATGCCTGGATGCGCGACTGCGGTCCCACCTTTGTTGTCAACGACAGCGGCGGTCTGCGCCTGGTGGGTTGGAAGTTCAACGCCTGGGGTGGACTCTACACCGACTGGCACCTGGACGAGGCGGTCCCGCTGAAGGTCGCCGAGATGATCAAGATCGACCACTACACCGCGCCCATCATCCTGGAAGGCGGTTCGATCCACGTGGATGGCGAAGGCACCCTGCTGACCACCGAGGAGTGCCTGCTCAACAAGAACCGCAATCACGGGCTCTACCGCGAGGACCTGGAATTCCACCTGCGCGCCTACACCGGGGCGGCAAAGATCCTCTGGCTGGGGGCGGGTGTCCACAACGACGAAACCAGCGGTCACGTGGACAACCTCGCCTGCTTCCTGCGCCCGGGCCTGGTCGCCCTGACCTGGACCGATGACCACAACGACCCCCAGTATCCCATCTCAAAGGATGCCCTCGACCGCCTGTCGGCCTTCACCGATGCCAGGGGGCGCAGCCTGGAGGTGCTCAAGATCCATCAGCCCGACACCATGCTGATCACCCCTGCGGAGGCCTCCGGTGTCACCCCCGTGGCCGGCACCCACCCGCGCAAGCCCGGCGACCGCATGGCGGCTTCATACATTAACTTCTACCTCTGCAACGGCGGTGTTATTTTGCCTGCCTTCGATGACCCCCATGATCTCCCTGCCCGGGAAGCGCTCCAGCAGGCTTTTCCCGACCGCAAGGTGGTCTCTGTCGCTGCCCGCGAGATCCTGCTCGGCGGTGGCGGCATCCACTGCATCACCCAGCAACAGCCCAAGGCATAGTTCAGTAACCACTTCTCCCGGCGGTGTCTCCCTGCGCAGCGCCCTGAAAGGGTCGCCCCCGGTCGTTGTTTCCAGCCAGCTTAACCGAGAAGGTCCTTATATTCCGGGTGCTTCTGGATATACCCGGCAACGAAGGAACACATCGGCACCACCGTCAGCGCCTGTGCCCGGGCATGCTCCAGCCCGGCGCGTGCCAGGCGCGAGCCGATCCCTTGCCCGCCGAGCGCCTCCGGCACACCGGTATGCGTGAAGACGATCTCTCCGTCATCCAGCGTATATTCCAGTACCGCCAGGGCTCCGTCTTTTTCGAACTCGAACCGGTGCTGCGCGGCATTGTGGATGACAGAAGGTTCAGAGGAAGTGGGGGGCTGTTCCATGATTTTTCCTGCTCCTGCGCACGATTTTTACCAATTGTACCAGCCGGGAGTTACTCTCTGTACAACCTGGCGGTCTGCTCGGCGATATCGCCAATACTCGCCCGCAGTGTGTAAGGTTCCAGCACCTCAACCCCGCTGCCGAAAGGCAGCAGGCGTTCGCGGGCTTCGTCGATCCAGCGAAAGGACAAGTTCAATATGCAGCCGTCGTCCTCGCAGTGGGGGGCATTGGCTAACTGGTCTCGTACTTGTGTCCCAAACCTGCGCAGAACGGAGGGTAGGGCTCTCTTTGTTACACGAACGGTGACCAGGTATCTGCAGGAATTCTGCTCTTCTTCTGTGCACCAGTTATTCCAAAAATCCCCCAGGTCAAAGTCAATCGGGCGTACGAATTTCTCTGCACAAAGACGCGCTTCCAGCAGGTCAGCCACCCGGCGGGCGCGCACCCTGCCTGCACGCGCGAATACCAGGTACCAGGAACCGGATTTCGCTGCCAGCCCGTACGCGTCGACCTCCCGCTCGATCTTCACGTCGAACAGCGGGATATAGGTGATCTTCAGTTTGCGGTCTTCCCAGACGGCTTGCTGGATGGTCTGCAAATGGGGCAGCGGTTCGTCGGTCTGATCCCACCAGCTCGAATCGATGTAATATCGCTGGCGCACGCGCTCCTCATCCTGGCGGCGGGTTTCAGGCAGCGCCGCGGTCAGTTTCAGCATGGCAGCCTTCAACTCCTGGCTGAGCCCAAGCTTTGTCAGTGGACTGGGCATGTTCAGCATGAACAGGGCGCGTGCTTCGCCCTCCGAAAGCCCTGTCAGGTTGGTGCGGTAACTGTCCAGCAGCCGGTACCCTCCCTCGGGTCCTGCTTCTCCATAGACGGGCACTCCCGCTGTGCTGAGAGCAACAATATCGCGGTAAATGGTCCGCTCGCAAACCTCCAGTTCGGCTGCCAGTTGGCTTGCGCTCATGCGTCCACGCGTCTGGAGAAGGATCAAAAGCGAGAGCAGGCGGTCGGCGCGCATCAACCCATTATAACCCTGACACAAGATGTCAGTAGAGGGATGGTACGATGTGCCTGTCGACAACAGGCGTACGCCCCTCAGATCAATACATATCTCAAAAGGAGTATTACCATGGAAAACAAAATTGAGGTCAGGATCGTGGAATTGCAGCCGATGCTCGTCGCCAGTTTCCCCGCTTACGGACCCAGCCCGGAAGAGGAAGCCTGGGAGAGGTTGGTGACCTGGGCAAGACCGTTGGGTCTCCTCGATGATCCTGAAAACCACCGCATCTTTGGCTTCGACACCGCCGGACCGTCCCCCTCCAGCGAGAACCGGGGCTACGAGCTCTGGATCGAGGTAAAGGCGGGCTTCCAGCCCGGGAGCGGGGTGAAGATCAAGGGATTCAGCGGTGGCAGGTACGTTGTTTACCGCATACCCAGGGTTAGCGACCCCTGGGAGACGATCCCCTCAGCGTGGAAGGCGCTGGTCCTCTGGCAGGAAGACAGCCCTTACAAAACCGGTCAGGCACAGTGTCTGGAAGAGAAGATCGGTCGTGTTGATACACCGCTGGCGGAATGCCCGATGGACCTGTACCTGTCGATCAAATAGCCAGAACTTGGTATTCAATCCCTTGAACAGGAGGCCGGGAACGAAGTCCCGGCTTCTTTGCATATGCCAACCAGGGGATCCTGTTGCTCCGTCGCGCGCTGATTTCCCATATCCAGAACCCAAAGAAGAGAGTATACTCTCGGCGATAACCCCCTGTAAAAAGGAGTAGTGAATGAAACGAGCAGTCAGCATCAGCCTGGGTTCTTCCAAAAGGAACAAGGCTGTCACCGTCAAATTACTCGGTGAGGAAGTCAGCATCGAGCGCATTGGCACCGATGGGGATATGGAAGCTGCCGCCCAGATGTATCGCGAACTGGATGGCAAGGTGGATGCCTTTGGCGTTGGCGGCGCGGACCTTGGCTTGCTGGTCGATACCCGGTGGTACCCGCTCTACTCGGTCAATCGCATGGTGCGCTTTGTCAAGCAGACCCCCATCGTGGACGGTACCGGCTTGAAGATCACCCTGGAAAAAAAGGCTGCTTTTTATCTCGAACAGCATTTCAGGGACTATATCGAGACCCGCGGCCGCACAGCCTTCATCATGACCGGTGCCGACCGCTGGGGGCTCACCCGCTCCTTTCTGGACGCCGGCTATGACTGCACCTTCGGCGACATGATGTTCTCACTGGGCATCAACCTCCCCCTGCACACCGAAAAGCAACTCAAGACCCTCGCTGCCCTGCTCATGCCCCTGGCCGGGCGCCTGCCTTTCTCCTGGGTTTATCCCATCGGCGAGAAGCAGGAAGAGCGCAAGCCCAAGTACCCGCGCTGGTTCCACTGGGCCACCGTGGTCGCCGGCGACTGCCACTACATCAAGCGCTACATGCCCGATGACATGCAGGCTAAACTGATCGTTACCAACACCACCACCGTCGAAGATACCGCCCTCTTCCGCCGCTGCGGGGTCAAAGCCCTGGTCACCACCACCCCGGTGTTGGAAGGGCGCTCGTTTGGCACCAATATGATGGAATCAGCGCTCATTGCTGTTTCGGGCAAGGGTCGTGTACTCACCCACCCGGAATACGAAGCACTGCTTGCCCAACTTGGCTTTGAACCGAACCTTCAGGAACTCAATTGACCTTGTCGATTATCTCACTCGTTTTTCTTATCTCGTAGATCAAAGGAGTATGTATGGATGCAATTGTCACTGCGGGCGGGATCCCGCTCCCCGAAGAACCTCTCTACCCCGAAACCAAGGGTCACAACAAGGCCCTGCTGGATATTGCCGGAAAACCGATGGTCCAGTGGGTGTTGGACGCCCTGGGTGAGGCAAAAACCGTCGATAAGATCATCCTGGTCGGTCTGACGGAGAAATCCGGACTGACCTGTGCCAAGCCGATGCATTTCATCTCCAACCAGGGGCGTATGCTGGATAACTTCCGCACCGGGGTGCGCAAGTCGCGCGAACTGGGCGGCAAAGGCGATCATGTGCTCTTCGTCTCGGCAGACATCCCCGCCATCACCGGCGAAATGGTCGACTGGGTGGTCAACACTGCCATGCAGACCAAGGAGGATGTCTACTACAACGTTATCCAGCGCGAGGTCATGGAGGAACGCTTCCCCGATTCCAAGCGCACCTATACACGCCTGAAGGATATGCAGGTCTGCGGCGGCGACATGAACGTGGCGCGTGTCAAGCTGGTGCTTGCCGAGGATGAAAATGGAATATGGGATAAGATCGCCGATTCCCGCAAGAACCCGCTTAAACAGGCCGCCCTGATCGGCTTCGATACCCTCTTCCTGCTCCTTTTCCGCCAATTGACCCTGGAAAAGGCCATCGAAAAGATCAAGACGAAACTAGAGATCACCGGTCGTGCCATTGTCTGCCCCTATGCCGAGATCGGCATGGACATCGACAAACCTCACCAGCTTGAGATCCTGCGCAAGGACCTCAAGAAGCGTGCAAAAAAAGCCGCAAGATTATCCAAAAAGTGAACCTGGCCTCCATCCTCGAACTGGACGCTCGACTCTCCGCACGCATGCGGGTTGCCGGGCGTCCGGGACTCTTGCGCAGCCTGTGCATCTTCCTGGCACATTCGGGCGACTCCTGGTTCTGGTGGGCCGGCCTGGCGTTGCTCGCCTGGCTGGGGAATGCTTTTTGGCGCCCCTGGGCGTTGATCATCCTGGTCAGCATCATTGCCCTGGCGGTGCTCGTGCTGGCGGTCAAGTTCACCATCCGCCGCAAGCGGCCCGAGGGGGAATGGGGCGGCCTCTACCGTACCACCGACCCGCATTCCTTCCCCTCCGGGCACGCCGCCCGCGCGGCACTCATCGCCATCCTGTGCCTTGGGCTGGGACCCCCCTGGCTGGCGCTCGTGCTCTGCCTCTGGGCGCCGCTGGTTGCCCTGGCGCGCGTGGCAATGGGCGTGCATTACCTTTCGGATATCGCCGCCGGGGCAGTCCTGGGCGTGCTCGCCGGGCTGGCTGCCCTGCAGGTGCATGCCTGGTTGTGAACGGCCAGAGAAGATATTTATATTCTCCCGAAGACTTTTTCATTTCCAGGGAAAGCCGTCTCGCAGGCGGCTTTTTCGATATATGCTGGAGAAGGTGCTGGGAAGCAAGGGTTGCTACCCCGTCGGACCGGCTGCGTATATTGGCATAGCGAATGAACAGTCTGAGAGGAGACACAATGACCGCGGAACAAACCCCCACTAAGCACGAAGAACAGAAACGGAAAGTCGTCTACCAGCGAGGTGCCTCGGAGGCCGTCTATGGTTTTGGCTTCATCGGCGCATGCATCTTTTACTTCACCCACGCGACCAGCTTCTGGATCGGTGTGCTGGGTTTCTTCAAGGCTCTTGTCTGGCCGGCGATCCTGGTCTTCGAAGCGCTGAAGTATTTGAACTAGACCTGGAAAGATCCCCGCTAATAATATTTCCTTCAGGCAGCCATCCAGCTGCCTGAAGCCTTTTACCTTGCTGCTTTCAACGCTTTCTTGAGCTCCTCCAGTGCCTCCACCGGTGTGGGGTCCACCCCATACCGCAATGCCAGGTAATAGCCCAGGTAGTCGCCAAAATGGAGCGCCGTCCACATCTGTGCCAGTGTGGTGTCCCCCTGGGCTTCATAGGCATCCGTGCCGTGGCCTTCCAGCAGCAGCGCCTGGCGGGTCAGTTCACTGCGCAGGCGGTTGCGCGGATGGTCACAGCCCGCCCGCAGGAAGATGTGGAAGGTGCGCATCCCTGCTTCCGGCGGGTTGCGGCTCCCTGCCAGGGTGTTGTGGTCTGCCTCGGGCAGTAGTTCGAACCCGGCACCTGCCTTTGCCAGTTCGTTCATCTGCCCCTTCCAGCGCCGTGCCACCGGGGCCAGCACTCCTGATCCGTAGATGACCACCCATCTCCCCACCAGTTGCCCTGCCAGGCGCTTCGCCGGGTTGTGCGCCACCGGCACACCTTCGCCCAGGATTTCCTGCTGTGCTCGCATGGCAGCTGTCGCCGCGACCAACTCGGCAGTCAGTTTATCAGGCGCGGGAGCCAGCCCCACCCGGCTCAAGGCCGCCATCAGCAGCCCAAAGGAAAAACCCACCGCCGCCCGCGGCTGCCCCTGGTGTGCAAATTTCCACACCGGCACCCCTGCACGGCGGGCGCGTTGCTCCAATTCGCCCCCGGTGCACACTGCCATCAGGCGGCAGTTGTTCTTCAACGCTACATCGAAGGAATCCAGCGTCTCCTCGGTATTGCCGGAATGGGACGAGGCGATCACCAGTGTATCGGGCCCCTGCGCCCAGCCCGGCAGACCGTAGTCACGCTGCACCACGACCGGGGCAGGGCACGCTGCCGCCAGCCAGGCTGCTGC
>JBGSVI010000067.1:0-5072 GCA_041753035.1 Anaerolineales bacterium
CTGCCCTGCGGGGGGCGGTCTCCGCGGCGGAGGCGTCCACCGGAGGGGTGCCGGGCGGGGTCAGCCGCCTCTGTGCCCAGGCCAGCCCCTGGCGGGCGCGTGTGCTGGAGGGGTTGATCTGCAGGGCATGTTCCAGGTAGGAGAGGCTGGCACGCGGGCTGGCAATGGAGGCCAGGATGAGCCAGGGCTCTTCGAGCGCCGGGTCGAGAGCGGCAGCCTTGGCGGCCCACTCCCGGGCGAGGCGCTTGTCACCCTCGGCATGGGAGTGCCGGGCGTTGTGGAGTGCCTGCTGGGCGGTGAGCGCTGGGGGGGTCATCGGTTGGGGGGAGCGGGGAGCGGTTCGATGTTGTCGTTGTTGATGTAGCACAGGATGCCGTTGACGATGCCCTGGGCCACGTCCCCGCTGCGTTCGGACAGGGTGGGGTAATCGAGGAACAGGAAACCGGTCTCGATGATCGCCGCGGTGGTGGCCGGGTCGATCTCTTCGAAGGCGTGGTATCCGGTCATGTCGTCGGTGATGCTGCCGGGGTGGTAGGGCAGGTTGGTGGCTGTGCCGTAGTGGGAGGCTATGCAGGCGACCAGGCGCGCCGAGAGGTTGGGGTCACGCGAGCCGACCGCGGCCGCCACCTTGTAGCCCGTGGCTTCCAGCCCCAGGTCGGCGCAGGTATCGGCGTGGATGGAGACCAGCGCGGAGGCGCGGTAGCCGCCCAGGCGCGGGTCCTGCTCCTGGAGCAGGTCAACGGTGTAGTTCAACTGCTCCAGTTTCTGACGCACGAGCACGGCGATCTTGTAATTGACGCCGGATTCGGTGACGCCGTTGCCGCACACCGCGCCGGGGTCGGTGCCATCGCCCCAGTGACCCGAGACGATGCCGATGCGCACCTCCGGGTGGGCTTCCGGGGCGACCGGCTCGGAGATCACCTGGGGGGTCATCATGGCGCGGATGGTCTGCCCGAAGTCACCGGAGAACAGGCGCGGGGAGAAGGCGGTGAACAGGGTGGCCAGCAGGATGGCGACGCTGAACACGGCCTGGAGAATGCGGCCGGTGTACGGCTCGCCAGCGGGTTTGGGGGAAGGAGGGATGGTCATAGCCTGCATAATAGTACCCTGATATGGATGAAATGGGCAAGGTGTAAAAAGGTGGGATTGGTGGGCGAAATTATGCGATATTGCGGGCATGCTGGAGGGGGGTGCGCGCCCCTGGAATCCCGTCTGGAAGGGCAGAAAGAGAACTCCCGCGGGCAGTCCTGCACCCGCGGGAGAGCTATTCCTGAGAGCAAGCCTATCCTACGGCTGGTGCGGCTCGAGGTAATACTCGACGCCATCGCCCTCGGCGGTCCAGCCCACGCCGCCGGGGATGTCCGGGTTCTCGACTTTCCAGAAGACCAGCCCATCGGCGCACACCGGGCCCGCCGAGGATGCGCACCACGGTGTTCTCATAGAGCAGGGTGAGCAGGAGAAAAACGAACGCTGCTCTTTTCATGATCACCCTCCTCGATCTGTGGATCACTCGAACCAGCGCACGTCCGGGAAACGGGTGGTGGGGTAGGAGAAGTGCAGTTGGGCGAACTTCCAGGCCTGTTCCTGGCGGACGACCACGGCGGTCAGGCGCAGCGGCCAGGTAAACGATTCGCCGCGCCCCAGTTCGTGGAGCGTATTGCTGCCGCCGCGCAGGATCTCGCCCACCTTCTCCTCCGCCCCGGGTCCCGAGGTGGCGATGTATTTGCCTACGGTCTCCAGCCAGGCGGCGTACCCCTGCTGCGCCTCGATGGTCTGGGTGACGGTCGCCAGGAGGGCAACCCAGCCTGTGTTCTCGTGGGGATGAATGGAGGCGTTCTCGAGGTCGAGCCGCAGGTCACCCCAGGACTGCCAGTCGCCAGCCACCAGCGCACGGACGGCTTCCTGCCCGGTGTACCACTCCCCTTCGCCGGGGCGGATGCCGTTGGTGCCAATGGCTTCGGCGTCCGCAGTGAAGAGGTCCATGAAGGTCTCCACCTGCGCCAGGTCGCGCCGCAGGTAGCCCTCCTGGAAGGCCTGCAGCAGTGCACGGATCTCGTCGTGTGGATTCATGGGTTCCTTCCTGTTCCGCCGCGCAGGCGTGTCCCGCATGCGGAACAAAAGGAAGCCTGCTCTGCATGGGCTTTCCCACACTCTGGACAATTGCTCATACTGTCGCCTTCGCGCCTTGAATGTGAAAATTATATCATGCGGGTTTTCCGGCTCTCATGCCAGGGAGCAGCCGCAAATCAATTACAATAAGGTCAAAAAGGAGACTGCATGAAAACATCAAGCGGATTGGAATACATCGAGATCGAAGCCGGGACGGGAGCGCAGGCTGCCGCAGGCAAGACAGTGAAGGTGCATTACACGGGCAAGTTCCCCGAGGGGAAAGTATTTGACTCGTCCGTGCCGCGCGGCGAGCCGCTGGAATTCGTCCTCGGCACCGGGCGGGTCATCCGCGGCTGGGACGAGGGCATTGCCCTGATGAAGGTTGGTGGCAAGGCGCAGTTGGTCATCCCGCCTGAACTGGCCTACGGGGCGCGCGGCGCCGGGGGGGTGATCCCGCCCAATGCCACCCTGGTCTTCGACGTGGAACTGGTGGACGTTAAATAACATTCGCCCTCCCCTTGCGGGAGGGCTTTTTTTTTCGCTGCAGATCAATCCGTGGCAAGCATCACGCTGGAAGCCTTGATCACCGCATACGCCTGCTGGCCTTCCTTCAGCCCGAGTGATTCCACCGAGGCATTTGTAATGATGGAGACGATCTGCTCTCCGCCGGCCAGTTCGAGGGTCACCTCTGAATTCACGGCACCGGGCAGGATCTTGATCACCGTGCCTTTCAGGATATTACGCGCACTGATCTTCATGGTTTCTCCTTTTGTGGGTCAGGACTGATGGGGTGATTCTAATTCACTGCGGTCAGAACGCGGCAATGGCAGGCGGGATGATCCCTGCTATAATCGCAAGAAAAAACAGGCGAGGTGAAGCAAATGATAGAACCAACTCCCGGTCTCCTGGGCGAACTCGAACACGTGGTGGCAGAGGCGGATACCGCCTCCCGCTGGGGCAGCGGCCTGGTGCCGGTCTATTCCACCCCTGCGATGGTGGGACTGATGGAAATGGCCGCGGTGCATGCCGTGCACGGTCAGCTGTCCCCCGGGCAGACCAGCGTGGGGGCGCGCATCGATGTGCGCCACCTGGCGGCGACCCCCGTGGGCATGCAGGTGCGCGTCCGCGCCGAACTGCTGCGCGTGGAAGGGCGCAAACTGGTCTTCAAGATCCAGGCCTGGGATGCAGTGGAATTGATCGGGGAGGCCGACCACGAGCGCTATGTGATCGACGAGAAACGCTTCGTGGATAAAGTGGCGGCGAAGAAGTAAAAAAGGGCGGGGAATTCCCCGCCCTTTTTTATTGAGGGTTCGGTGGTTATTTGGTGGTCTTGATCTTCAGCAGTGTATAGAGCGGGCAGAAGCCGATCGCGCCGGTGAGCACCAGGATGGCGCCGAAAATGGTCAGGATCCACGCCAGGGCATTGCCCGGCAGGACAAAGATACCCAACACAAGCAGCACGATCCCAGCGACGACACGGATGATGCGATCGGTACGACCTTCGTTATTTTTCATGTATTTCTCCTGTTAGCAATTGAATGGATTGCTGTATCACCATTATAGATGCAATTTCTCCAATTAAGTAACATCTTTCCGCCTCACGGCACATTGACCAGCACCGAATCCAGGGTCATGATCGCCCCATCCTCCATGCTGTACTCGATGAACTCGATGCGCACCAGGCCGTTCACCCCCGCCATGCTCAGTTCGACAGGCAGGGAGAAGGCACCCGGGTCGCCTGGGTTGGGCGAATCGGTCATCACCGATCCGCCGGTGACCAGGGTGTTATCCGGGGTATAGATATTGTAGGCCAGCGTGTTCTCGAACGGGCCCACGGTGACCATCCCGCTGACCGTGAAGGGATAGGCGACCACAGCCAGGTCAGCCGGGGTGCTGAGGTTGATCTGCCGCGGCGCGCCGCCGGGGGTTTCACCCGCTTGGCAGGTGAGTACCAACTGGCTGAAGTTGTACAGGCGGTAGCCCAGGTCCATTGGCATCGAGGGGCAGCACATCGGGTCGTCCGCCCCGTGGAGCACGGTCTGCGCCCGGATCTCACCCGCTAGGATGGACAGCGCTGGGATCATCGGGCGGTCGTCAACGAAGACCGAGGCGGCATGCAGCGGGGCGCCGGCGGCGCTCAGCACCGCGGCGATGTAGGTGAACACCCCTGTCCCCCCGGCATTGATCCCCAGGATCACCGCCGCGTCGTCGAGCCCGTCATAGTTCAAGTCCCCGAAGGCGATCATGTCGCCCATCGAGACGGCGAGATAGTCCACCGCCGCCGGGTCGGATCCGGAGGCGTAGTGCCCATCGGTCAGCGTGACGGTCAGCGGGGAGCCAAAGAAATCAACGATGTTGTAAGTGGCATTGCGCAGGGCATCCACGGTCAGGGCGGGGGTGCCGGGCGGCGGGGCGGGCAGTTCGGGGGTCACCTCGGTCGGCGGGAGGGAGGTCCCGTCTACTGGTGCGGGGGGCGTATCGGTGAGGTTGAAGTCCACGCTGCATGCCAGGATCGACAGGATCAGCGCCAGGCAGGGGAGCAGGAGTTTGCGGTTCATGGTCTTTCTTTTCTTTCCGGGAGTGGAGCAAGCCGCTCCCCTTATATAAAAGAAGGTTAGGGAAGCCATTCGATCAACGTGGCTTCGCCCTGCCCGACGCCCACGCACAGGGTCGCCAGTCCATAACGCACATTCCCGCGGCGCTTCATCTCGTGCAGCAGCGTGGTCAGGATGCGTGCCCCTGAACAACCCAACGGGTGACCCAGGGCGATCGCCCCGCCGTTGACGTTGACCAATTCCGGAGCCAGGCCCAGGTCTTCGATCACCGCCAGCGACTGGACGGCAAAGGCTTCGTTCAATTCCACCAGGCCGATCCCGGAAAGTCCCAGCCCGGCGCGCTGCAGCGCCTTGCGTACCGCCGGCACGGGACCAAGTCCCATCGTGCGCGGCGCCACCCCCGCCGCC
>JBGSVI010000068.1:0-27802 GCA_041753035.1 Anaerolineales bacterium
AATTGGGTATCCCTACCGACCGTAATGGCCCTTATTGGCTCCTTCAAGGAATCTCGGCTGTCATCGTCACTTGTATGACCCTGTCTTTTACCTTCTTGCACCCCTTCCCTTTTCAGGAGTCTACTTGTGGGTAATCACCAGTAAACCCCTGCTTGCACGGCTTTTGTATACGTGCTATAATCCCGTTGTTCCAACTGAAGTATCATCCCCGAACAGAATACAAGTTGATCCCATTTATTCTTTATCCAGTCTCTTGACAATTCTTTAAAAGCAACAAGCCCGCTCTGGGGGTGCTTGTTCATTATTCCATTGCCAAAGCAAAATATCATTCAAAGCCATATCATTCCAACCAATTGAAGAAAAGACATGAACATACTTGACCTTGAAAATAAACCGCTTGCCGAACTACGTTCGATGGCGAAGGATTTTAACACGCCAAATGCCCACCGCCTGAAGAAAGAAGCCCTGATCATTGCCGTCTGCCAGGCGGAGGCCGCGCAACAGGGCATCGAAATGCGTGGCGGCATCCTCGAGATCATGAGCGAGGGGATCGGCTTCCTGCGCTCGGCGCGCTACACGATCGGTGAAGACGATGTCTATGTCTCCCAGGCGCAGTTGCGGCGCTTTGAATTGCGTCCCGGTGACCTCGTCCTCGGACATGTCCGCCCACCGCGGGAATCGGAACGCCACTGGGGTTTGATCAAGGTGGAGAGCGTCAACGGGCTGGATCCGGAAGAAGCCCGCCACCGCCGCCGCTTCGAAGACCTGACCCCCATTTTCCCGGAAACACGCTTCGACCTGGAAACAACCGGTGACATCCTTGCCACCCGTGTGATCAACCTGGTGGCGCCTATTGGCCGCGGCCAGCGCGGCCTGATCGTCTCACCCCCTAAAGCAGGCAAGACGACCATTTTAAAACAGATCGCCAACGGCATCTCCAAGCAATATCCCGATGTTCACCTGATGGTGGCACTGATCGGCGAACGCCCGGAAGAAGTGACGGATATGGACCGCTCGGTGGATGCCGAGGTGGTCGCTTCCACGTTCGATGAGCCGGTCACTTCCCATGTGCGCACCGCCGAGATCGCCCTGGATCGCGCCAAGCGTCTGACCGAGATCGGCAGGCATGTGGTCATCCTGATGGATTCGATCACCCGTCTGGCACGTGCCTACAACCTGGTCGTCAATCCCTCCGGGCGCACCCTGTCTGGTGGCATGGATCCCTCGGCGCTTTACCCGCCCAAACACTTCTTTGGCGCGGCACGCAACCTGGAAGAGGGCGGCTCACTCACCATCATTGCCACCTGCCTGGTGGATACCGGCTCGCGGTTGGATGACGTGGTCTTCGAAGAGTTCAAGGGTACCGGCAACATGGAACTGCACCTGTCCCGAAAACTCCAGGAGCGCCGTATCTTCCCCGCGGTGGATATCGAACGTTCCTCCACCCGGCGCGAAGAACTGCTGCTTGGCCCGGATATCCTCCAGCGTGTGTGGACAATGCGCCGCATGTACATCCAGATGATTTCAGCACCGCCGCAGGGCGCGGGCATGGATTCCGCTGTCGCCACCGAGGCCATCCTGCAGCGCATAGCCAAGACACGCAACAACCAGGAGTTCCTGGAAACCCTCACGGATGGATTATGAAATTGATTGATAAGATTACTGCTTCCCCCCGCCGGTTCAATCTCATCAGCTGGGGAGTGACGCTGCTGGTCGTCCTTTCCATGCTGGGTTTCACCTTCTGGCGTATCTTCCCGGTAAGCGCTGAGCCGCAAGGGACCGTTCCTCCTGATGAAAGCGGGGGGGAGGTGGCCTTGCCGGTGCTGCAGAACACAGCACAACCTTCACCCGACCTTGTCCGGCTGCTGGAACTGAAAACATCCTTCGACCAGGATGTACGCTATGATGTGGTTGAATACTCTGTTGAACGTGGGGATACGGTGTCCAGTATTGCAGAATCGTTCGGCATTCAGTCGAATTCGTTGATGTGGGCGAATGCTGACCTGATGCGTAACGGCCCCAACAGCCTGAAGGTTGGTCAGGTATTGCTGGTACCGCCGGTGGATGGTGTCCTCTACGAGTGGGCAGAAGAGGATGATCTTGGTTCCGTAGCGGAGAAATTCCAGGTCACGGAAGATGACATCCTGCTCTGGCCCGGCAATAAAATGGATCTGGCCGATCCCGAGGTTAAAACTGACACGCTTGTCATGATCCCTGGCGGAAAGTCAGACGCCATCGAATATATTTCCATATTCATCTCCAACGGTTCCTCCGGTACATCCACCGGGTCTGCGACCTCCTGTGGAAGCGATGGCCCAGTGGGCGGAGGCGGGACGCTGATGTGGCCTTCCCCCTATCATTATATTAACGGCGGCAACCAGTTTGGCCCATCCCACCTGGCGATCGACCTGTATGCCCCGGAAGGCACTTCGATCTATGCCGCCGACAGTGGGGTGGTGGTCTGGTCCTCCTTTGGTGCCTGGAACGGCGGGTATGGCAACGTGGTGATGATCAACCACCGTAATGGTTTTTCAACGCTCTACGGGCACCTCAGCCAGGTGAACGTGGGCTTGTGCCAGTGGGTCTATGCCGGCGAAGTGATCGGCCTTTCGGGCAACACAGGGAATTCCTTTGGCGCACACCTGCATTTCGAAGTCCGCCAGGGCGGGGGATACCTCAACCCGTGGGACTACCTGCCGCCGCCTTAAAAATCAGACCAGCCCTGGCATGCCAGGGCTGTCTCTAATTCCCATTTCATTATGAAAGAAGACAACCTGCGCACTGCTCTGGCTGACCTGCCGCTGCAAGGACTGCGTTTCTTCGCGCAGACCAGCTCGACGAATGATGCCGCCCTCACCTGGGCGGCTGATGGCGCCTCGGACCTGAGCCTGGTGGTTGCCGACGAGCAGACCAGCGGGCGCGGGCGTGGTTCCCGGCGCTGGATGACCCCCGCGGGGGTTGGCCTGGCTTTCAGCCTGGTGCTGCGCCCCAAGCCGGCGGAGATGGGGTTGTTTCCCCATTTCACTGCCCTTGGCGCAGTGGCGGTCTGCGAGGCGGTGGGAGGACGCGGGCTTGCGCCGCAGATCAAGTGGCCCAATGATGTGCTCCTGGGGCAGAAAAAATTCAGCGGGATCCTTTGCGAGACTTCCTGGCTGGGAGACACTGCCGAGTACGTGGTGCTGGGCATCGGGGTGAATGTAGCGCCGGGTTCCGTCCCACCTGCGCAGGAACTGAACTTCCCGGTCACCTGTCTGGAGACCGAGAGTGGTACCCCTCTCGACAGGCTTTCTCTGCTGCGGGATATTCTACAGGCGCTGATCTATTGGCGCAGCCTGCTGCCTTCACCGTTGTTTGTCAGGATGTGGGACCAGCATCTTGCCTTCCGCGGTCAAATTGTGGAGATCCGCGATGAGCATGGACAGGTTCTGCGGGGAACATTGGAAGGCCTGGAAAGCGACGGCAGCCTGCGCCTGCGCCCAGCCAAGGGGAACGTGTTCACGGTCCGCTTTGGTGAAGTTCACCTGCATCCGGTTGTATGATATACTCTTTTATGAAGAGGTGAGCCATGCTCGATGATCTGCGCAACCAACCCGAGACAGCTTTCTTCCAGGAAGAAGAGTCTCCATCCGAAGAGCCTGATCAAAAACCAGGCAAGGTCCGCCGCAAGCGGTCGTTCGACCAGGTGGTGGGCATGAACGCCTTCCAGCGTTTTGTGCTCTCCGTGATGTTATTGATCACCGTATGCCTGCTGGGCTTCATGTTGCTGTTTTTCACTGATTCGATCTATCTGCCATTCCTGCATTGAACATCGATCTTCCACGAAATTAAGAAACCGCCCCTCACCCGGGGCGGTTTGTTTTTGTGCTAGGTCACTTGTTCTTGATGTATTCGTGGATCGACTGGGCGGCTTTGCGCCCGCCGACCATGGCGGTAACCACCAGGTCGGGGCCGGTCACGCCGTCTCCGGCAGCGAAGACGCCTTCCCGCGTGGTGGTGCCCGAATTCCGGTCCACAACGGAGATCAAGCCATACTCATGGACTTCCAGTCCTGGCGTGGTCTCGCCGAGGATCGGATCAGGCCAATACCCCAGGGCTTTGATGGCCGTATCCACGGCGATGCTGAAATTGGAACCTTCCACCGGGACCGGTCTGCGGCGGCCCTTAGCATCCGGTTCGCCGAGTTTCATCTCGATGCATTCCAGGGCAGCCAGGCGACCATCATCCCCGGCGATGAAGCGCACTGGCTGGGTGAGGAAGCGGTACTTGGCACCTTCTTCTTTTGCAAACTGGCGGTCTTTCTTGCCTCCAGGCATTTCCTTTTCGGTGCGCCTGTAGACGCAGGTCACTTCTTCTGCGCCGATGCGCAGGGCGGTGCGCAGGCAATCCGATGCAGTGTCGCCGCCGCCGATGACCACCAGGCGTTTTCCCAGGGTGGGGCGCTCGCGCATCCCCTCGGGGAGCAGGGTCAAGTCGGTATTGCCGCGCATGAGGAAATCGGTGGCTTCATAGACACCGGGCAGGTCTTCTCCAGGGGTGTCCATCCTGGCATCGATGCCGGTGCCTATGCCGACAAAGACAGCATCGTAGCCTTCCTTGAACAGGTCATCGATGGTTTTATCTTTACCGATATACGTGTTGCCAATGAACCGGGCGCCGGCTTTTTCAAAATCTGCCCAGCGGCAGAAGAACACTTCCTTGGCAAGTTTGAAATTGGGTATGCCGTAGACCATCAGGCCGCCCGGAGCGGGTTTGGAATCATAGAAAGTGACCGCGTGACCCAGTTGCAGGAGTTGTTCGGCACAGCCCATCCCTGCTGGTCCGGCGCCAACGATGGCAACCTTTTTCCCGGTGGGCTTGCCAACCGGGAGGGATACACCGGCGGTCTTGCGTTCGTAGCAGGTGACAAAGGTTTCCAACGGGCCGCACAACACCGGCTCGTGGGTCTTGTTCAAAACGCAGGAGCCCTGGCACAATTGATCGTGCGGGCAGACCCGGGAGCAGATCTCGGGCAGGGAACTGGTCTCACGGTAGAGTTCGGCGGCTTCCACGTAGCGACCCTGTTCGATCAGCCACATGGCGGAGGGGATGTCATTATGGCATGGGCAGGCAAGCATGCAGGGTGCCGGGTCGGGACAGTGGATGCAGCGGGCTGCCTCCTGCATAGCACGCTCAGAATCAAGCGGGATGACCACGTCCCCGAAATCACATACTCTTTCCGTGGGGGGACGCAATGACAGGTCCTGGTAAGGCGTATAGACACGCGCCTTCCGGTCGATCTCCAGGAACTCACTCGGGATTGTCTGCATGGATGCCTCCGATCCTGCCGTCTACGGGTAAAAATATATACTTGCCGAAAAAACCTACCATTACGAATTTGATATGTATAATACTCAAACTCAGCCTCGATACACAGGCGTAAATGTCACCAATGCAAGCGACAATTATCACAATGTATGCCGCCTAAGGAAACAGGCCTGATCAGGCCAATTTTCCGAATAAAAAGGGTTTGAAATACGTATAGGAGCAGCGGGCAAATATAAAATCTCTATTAATCAACCACCTGAATTTCTAGGTATCCTCACCTCCCGCGAGTACAATTGCACGATTATATGGAGGCAAAACGATGAAAAAGTTCTTTACGAATCTTTGGGGGTGGATCATCAAGCACAAGGGTGTGGTCATCCTTGTGCTGATTGTTCTGGCTGCTGCTGTTTTCCTGGGGATCCGCAGGATGAACGCTGCTGCGGAATCCACCGGTACTTACCAGACTGCCGCAGTGCAACGCGGCATGCTCACTGCCAACATCGGTGCCACTGGAAATGTCCGTGCGATCCAGAGCGTGATCCTGACCTGGCAGACGAGCGGCTCGGTGGAGAGCGTGAATGTGAGCATCGGCGACCGGGTGGAGGCGCAGGATGTGCTGGCCTCCCTTTCCAAGGCGTCGCTGGCGCAGAATCTCATCCTGGCCCAGGCGGACCTGGTGGCTGCGGAGCGCAACCTGGAAAACCTGCAGGCCTCGGATACGCCCCGCGCCCAGGCGCAACTGGCCCTGGTCACTGCCCAGCAGAAGTACGACAATGCCAAGAGTACGCTGGATAATCTGCTTGCCACCAACCGGGGAGCCTCCAACGATTCGATCTTGTATGCCCAGTCGCAATACACCCTGGCGGAGACCAGCCTGAAACAGGCAGAGAATCTGTACAATACGCTTAAAGACCGCCCGGATGATGATCCTGCCAAAGCCCAGGCGTATTCTACCCTGTATGCTGCCCGCCAGAATCTCGATCGTGCAGAGAACAGCCTGAATTACTTCCTGCTCATCCCCTCCGGGCGGGATATCGACAAGGCGCGTGCCAACCTGGCACTGGCGGATGCCCAACTGGCGGATGCCCTGCGGGAATGGGAGCGCCTGAAGGATGGACCGGATCCGGAGGATATCCTGGCTGCCCAGGCGCGCGTGGATGCCGCACGCGCTTCGGTCGCCCTGATGCAGATCAAGGCCCCCTTTGCAGGCACGGTGACCGATGTCACGCCTATCCCGGGCGACCAGGTGGCACCCGGCACCCTTGCCTTCCGCATCGACGACCTCTCCCGACTGCTGGTGGAGGTGCAACTCTCCGAGGTGGATATCAACCGGGTGCAGGTGGGTCAACCGGTCTTGATCACATTCGATGCCGTTCTGGGGAGCGAGTACCAAGGGGAAGTGATCGAAGTGGCCCAGGCTGCCTCGGTGGTTGGCGGGGTGGTGAACTTCAATGTAACAGTTGAGATCACCGATGCGGACGAGTCGGTGAAACCCGGCATGACCGCTGCGGTCACGATCACCGTGGAGCAGTTGGAAGATGTGCTCATCATCCCCAACCGCGCCGTGCGCTTGCTGGAGGGGAAACGGTATGTATTCGTTCAGCGTGGAGTAGAGATCGTGCGCGTCGAAGTCACCCTGGGTGCCTCCTCGAATAACAACAGCCAGGTCGTTTCCGGGGACCTGCAGGAGGGCGACCTAATCATCCTTAATCCTTCTGCCGAGCTGACCCAGCCGGATGGCATGCCCGGTTTCTTTGGGCCCTAAGCGAGCATCCTATGGATTGGGTAATTGAAGCCAAAGACCTGACCAAGATCTATCAAATGGGTGCGGTGGAAGTGCGCGCCCTGAACGGCGTATCGTTCCAGATCCAGCGCGGCGAGGTGGTCGCCTTCATGGGACCATCCGGTTCCGGGAAATCCACGCTGATGAACATCCTTGGATGCCTGGATCAACCGACATCCGGCGAGTACATCCTGGACGGAGAATCGGTCTCGCAGTTGAATGATGACCAGTTGGCCAGCATCCGCAACCGTAAAGTTGGGTTCGTGTTCCAGTCTTTCAACCTCCTGTCGCGCACGACTGCCCTGGCAAACGTGGAACTGCCCTTGCGCTATTCAGGCTTGCGCGAAGGGCGTCGCGAGAAAGCACGCCTCGCCCTGGATGCTGTTGGTCTCAGCGACCGGGTGCTGCACCGCCCGACCGAACTTTCCGGGGGGCAACAGCAACGCGTGGCAATCGCCCGTTCGCTGGTGAACAATCCTGCCATCATCATGGCGGATGAGCCAACCGGCAACCTGGATTCCAAGGTGGGGCAGGAGATCATCAACCTGCTGCTCAATTTGAACCAGGAGCGCGGCACGACGCTCATCATTGTCACCCACGACCCGAATGTTGGAGCGCAGGCTCAGCGCATCATCCGCTTGCGGGATGGGTTGATCGACGATGGCAGCGAACCTGCCGGGAAGCGAATGCAGGGAACATGAATCTAACCCAATCGATCCTCGAGGCGCTCGAGAGCCTGAATGCCAACAAACTCCGCTCTGGGCTGACCATCCTGGGCATCGTCATCGGTGTGGGGGCGGTGATCGCCATGCTGGGGGTGGGACGCGGTGCGGAGGCGACTATCACCGGCTCCATCAGTGATATCGGCACCAACCTGCTGTTCGTCATCTCGGGTGGCAGTGATGATATCCGCAACCCACGCCCGCTCACGCTGAGTGATGCCGCGGCGATCGCTGATCCTTTCCAGGCGCCTTCTGTGGCCGCGGTCGCCCCGGCGATCCAGGGCGGAGCGCTGCTTACCGCCAACAACGAGCAAATGCAGGCCAGCGTGACGGGCACCACGCCGGAATACTTCAGCATGCGCAATTTGGAGTTGACCGAAGGGGAATTCTTCACCGAAGCGGACCGCCTGGGGAATGCTTCCGTGATCGTCATCGGTCCGGATATTGCCGATAAACTCTTCAGCCGCCGCGACGGGGTGGTGGGCGAGACCATCCGCATCAACGGGCAGCCTTTCCGCATCCTCGGATTGCTCGCCTCGCGGGGCGGCGGGATGATGGGCAGCCAGGATGCCGATGTGATCATGCCCCTGGAGACCTTACAATCACGCGTGCTGCGGCGCAGCGACCGGCAGAGGGTGAGCCTGGTCCTTGTCCAGGTCGTGGATGCGGATTCCATTGCCAAGGCGACGGAAGAAGTATCCCAGATCCTGCGCGACCGGCACAGCACCCCGGTGGGGGCGGATGATTTCACCATCTTCTCCCAGCAGGATTTCATCGGCCTGGCGAAGACGGTCACCAGTGTGCTGACCGTCTTCCTGGGGGGTATCGCCGGCATTTCCCTGCTGGTGGGCGGCATCGGCATCATGAACATCATGCTGGTCTCGGTCACCGAGCGGACACGCGAGATCGGGTTGCGCAAAGCACTGGGGGCACGCCGGCGTGATATCCTGATCCAGTTCCTGACCGAATCGTCTCTGCTCAGCCTGATCGGAGGTTTGATCGGGATCTTCCTGGGCTGGCTGATCGCCTATATCGTTGGGCTGATCGCGGCCAATTCGGGGACGCCGCTCAATCCGACCATTGGCCTCGATTCCATCCTGCTGGCGACTATTTTCTCAGCGGCGGTCGGCATGTTCTTTGGTATCTACCCGGCCAACCGTGCTGCAGGCCTGGAACCGGTGGAAGCCTTGCGACATGAGTAACGGATAGGGAATATGCCTGTCCAGGTGCTGGAGATTGGCCCGGAACGCTTGCCCGAATTTGCCTCGGTGCCGAGTCGTTTCATGGTGCGCTCCATCCTGGTGCCGGAACTCGTCCAGGATGGCCTGGGAGGCATTTTGTTCCGGGAAATGCAGGTCGAGCAGCCCTACCTGAAGGATTATGACTCTTCTGGTGAACTGCCCACCGATTGGCCGCGGCAGTTTGACGTCAGCAACTGGGGGTTCTTCCTGGCAGTCGAAAAAGACAGTGTTCTTGGCGCTGCGGCGGTGGCTTTTGATACGACCGGTGTGTTCATGCTCGAGAGCCGCAAGGACCTTGCGGTGTTGTGGGACATCCGCGTCCGGCCGGAAGCGCGCGGGGCGGGCATCCCGCTTTTTCGTGCGGCAGCCGACTGGGCACGCCGGCGTGCCTGCAGCCAATTGAAGATCGAAACGCAGAATGTCAACCTGCCGGCCTGCCGGTTCTATCAACGCATGGGTGCCCGCCTGGGGGAGATCCGCCGGTTCGGCTATGCCGGTGTCCCGGCGGTGGCGCATGAGATCATGCTGTGCTGGTACCTGGATGTGTGAATATCCTCCCAATGGGGGTGGTGCAATTAATGGCAGAAAGGACTATAATTTGTCTGCCAAAGGAGGCTTTCTATGAATAATCGTCCCATCTACCGGTTGTTTGTATGTGGATCGATCTTCCTGGTTGTCATGCTGGCTTGCAGTTTTTCCCCGCAGGTCGTTTCTACCCCGGTGGCGGATACGCCGGCTGTGGTCGAATCTCCCGAGGTCGTGGTCGTGGAGGAAACACCTGCGATCGCTACCCCAACTGACACGCTTATCCCCACCATTGTCCATCTTAGTGTGCCCGGCGAACCGCCCGGTAGTTGGCTGAGCGAGATCACCGACCGGGATACCTCCGCGGTCGCGGCGGAGAAGCGTGCCCTGGGCGGCGAGAACTTCAGCAAGAACCTGTTCGAGCGCCCTTTCAATGCCAATGCCATGGATCAATACTTTGCCGACCTGGATATCACCCGGGCGCGCCTCTTCGAGGATGCGCAATGGGTGTATGTTTCCATTCGCCTCGCCGGGAAGAACAACAGCGGTTTCCTGGGCGGCAACTACGGCGTGGAAGTTGACCTGGACGTGGATGGACGCGGCGACCTGCTGATCTTTACCGGGGCGCCTGGAGCGCAGTGGTCCACGGATGGGGTGCGTGCGTGGCTCGACAATAACAACGATGTCGGCAGTTCCCACCCGGTGGACAGCGATGCTCCCGGTTCCGGCGATGGCTATGAAAGCCTTTATTTCGATGCCGGCCTGGGGGTGGACCCGGATGCAGCCTGGGTGCGCCTTGCCCCGGATGACCCTGCTGGCGTGCAGATCGCTTTCAAGCTTTCCCTGCTTAACAATGATACGAAATATACCTGGGGCGTTTGGACGGACCGGAGCATCCTCAACCCTGCCTGGTTCGACTACAACGACCATTTCACCGCCGCGCAAGCCGGCTCTTCCCTCGTGGAGAGCAGCGAATATCCCATCAAGGGACTGTATGAACTCGACAATACCTGCCGCTGGGCAGTTGGCTTCACCCCCACCGGCTCCGAGCCAGGCATCTGCCCCGTCCCCGTCACCCCCACTTCGCCGCCCCCCGTCACCCCCGGCAAGATCTCTGGCATCGTTTTCTATGACGGTGTAAATGGCGATCTCGTCTATGGACCCGGTTCCTCCCCCCTTCCTGGTCTCACTGTCCGCGCCCGCTCCGGCACCTGTTCCGCCCCGGGCGGCGTGGCTGGCAACGCTGTCACCAACGTCTCCGGCTTCTACACTCTCACCCTCAACGCTGGCACCTACTGCGTGGATGTCCACCCCGCCCCGCTTGGCTACAGTCTAAAGACACCTCCCCAAACAGTCACCGTCCCCAGTGGCGGCTCGGTCAACAACGTCAACTTCGGCTTTTCCACCTACCTTGGCATGCGCTAGGGTGGGCAAACCTATTTCATCAACGGAGAAGAATATATGGAAGCAAAATTACAGCGTTTGAAGGAGATCCTGGCCGAACTGGCAGACCTGGGCGGCGCGCAGGCCGTGCTTGGCTGGGACCAGCAGACCTACATGCCTGCCATGGGAGCGGAATCGCGCGGCCAGCAGTTGGGCACCCTGGGCAAGATCAGCCACGATATCGCCACCTCGCCGGAACTGGGCAGGCTGCTCGAAGACCTCAAGCCTTATGCCGGGACGCTTGACCCCGATTCGGATGAGGCCCGCATGATCCAATTCGCCGTGCGGGATTTCGAACAGGCCACGCGTGTTCCGGCGGATTTTGTCGTCGAACAAGCGCAGGTCACCGCCCTATCCAGCCAGGCGTGGGCGGAGGCGCGCCAGAAGTCCGACTTTGCCCATTTCCGCCCGCATCTGGAGAAGATCGTCGAACTGATCCATCGCTACATCGGCTTCTTCCCCCCGGCGGAGCATCCCTATGATACCCTGCTCAATGACTTTGAGCCGGATATGAAGACTGCCGAAGTGAAAGCCATCTTCACTGCCTTGCGCCCTCAGCAGGTGGAATTGATCAAGGCGATGGCTGGCAAACCTCAGGTGGACGATTCTTTCCTGCACCAACCTTTCGATGAACAGAAACAGTGGGACTTCGGCGTGGAAGTCATCACCCGCTTTGGCTACGATTGGCAGCGCGGCCGCCAGGATAAAGCCCCGCACCCCTTTACCAACGGCTCGAGCGTTAACGATGTGCGCATCACCACGCGCATCAACCCGAATTTCTTCAACCCCATGCTCTTCGGCACCATGCATGAATCCGGGCATGCCATGTACAGCCAGGGACACGGTCTCAACCTGGAACGCACGAACCTGAACAATGGTGCCTCCATGGCGGTGCACGAATCACAGAGCCGCATGTGGGAGAACCTGGTCGGACGTTCGCTTCCCTTCTGGCAGTTCTTCTACCCGCGCCTGCAGCAGGTCTTCCCCCAATTGCAAGGTGTACCGCTTGAGAAATTCTACAAGGGGATCAATAAGGCGCAGCCTTCCCTGATCCGCGTCGAAGCCGATGAAGCCACCTACAACCTGCATATCATGCTGCGCCTTGAACTCGAGATCGCTATCATCGAAGGCAGGCTGGCAGTCAAGGACCTGCCGGAAGCCTGGAATGCCAGGATGCAGGAATACCTGGGCATCACCCCGCCGGATGACGCCAGCGGCGTGCTGCAGGATATCCACTGGTCATGGGGATTATTTGGCTATTTCTCCACCTATGCCCTGGGCAACCTGGTCTCCGTGCAACTATGGGAAAAGATCCACCAAGCCATCCCCGACCTGCAAGAGCAGATCGCCAGGGGAGAATTCGAAGCCCTGCTGGGCTGGCTGCGCAGCAATGTGCACGTGCACGGGCGCAAGTTCAAACCCCAGGAACTGGTGCAAAAGGTGACCGGTTCGCGCATCGACCCGGCGCCGTACATGCGTTATCTGAAGAAGAAATACGGCGAGATCTACGGACTGTGAGCCACAACCGACGCCCCCAAGCGGGGCGTCCTTGTTTATAATAGTGACATGTCCCGCCTTCGCATTGTTGCCTTGCTGTTCACCGCACTCGTCACCGCCTGTTCCCCGGCGGTGACTGTCCTGCCGACCCCAACCAGCACCCAATCCCCGCTTGTGCCTTCCTGGACCACCGCACCCAGCGCGACCTTCACGCCGGAACCTCCCACAGCCACGCTGCCCCTGCCTTCCCCCGAACCTTCCTCCACGCAGACGCTGACGCCATCGGCAACCCCTGCCACGCCGCTGCCAACCCTGTTCATCCCCACTGCCTCGCTCACCAACCTGCCACTGCCGGCGGCGCAGTCCTCCGCCATCCAGTTCTATACCCCGGGACCGCTTTCCCAGGTCACTTCGCCGGTGCGTTTCTTCGGGTATGCCGTGCCCGGTTACAACTCCAAGGGACTAATCGAGTTGTACGGCGAGGATGGAAGTGTACTTGATTCCGAGGTGCTGCAGTTGAACACGGTTTATCGCTGGGCATTCTTCAACTGGAGCCTGTCTTTCCAGGCGCGCGGCGCGGGGGAACTGGGACGCCTCAGCCTGAGCACGCGTGACCAGTATGGTCGATTAACTGCAGTGCAATCCCTGCACTTGCTTTTATTCCCGGATGGGAACGAGATCATCAACCCACCCGGCAGCCTGGCGGAACGCTGCTTGCTCATCGCTCCGCTCCCGGGAAAGCGCCTCTCCGGGGGCATCGTCCCGGTCGAGGGGGAGATGCAAGCCTATAACAGCCTGCCGCTGACCGTCGAACTGGTGGGACGCGATGGCTCGATCCTCGCTTCGCAACTGGTCGCGGTTCCCTCTGGGCAGGTGGGCAAGGCCTTTGCCTTTCGCGTAGAGATCCCGTATATTGTCACCCGGAGCACCCCCGTCCTGTTGACCGTGCGCCAGGCGGACGACCGCATCCCCGGCACGCTGTACCTGTATACCCAGGAGATCACCCTGAATCCTTGACGTGGATGGATTGCTGGAGTAAAATTCGCCCTCGCTTAACCCAACGCGGGGTAGAGCAGTGGCAGCTCGTCAGGCTCATAACCTGGAGGTCGCTGGTTCGAATCCAGCCCCCGCAACTTCTCTCCTCTTCAGACCGCCGGACCATGGATATATGGCCACCCCGGCGGTTTGTGATTCAGAAGGACCCGATGACCAGTGCTGATCCTCACGGCGAGGGCCACTCATCAAACTCGCGTCCATGATGCTTTCTCCAATCTCGATTTATAATGAAATGTGATTTGGAACTGAAGGAGAGGAATCGTGTCGGAAAGTTTGACGGTGAGCAAGGTACATCCCCCACCGTAGATATGAGCGCAAGTTTTATGAGGAATGGCTGCAGGATCCGGGAAAAGTGATCTGGCTGACTTGTTCGCAGAACGAACCACCGCGGCAAAACGGAATTGCGCCAGAAGCTGCTCGAAGAATTTCCCACCTGGGAAAACGATATGCGGTTTCTCCAGCATGCCACGCTGTATATTGGGCCAACCAACAGCGGGAAGACCTTCCAGGCCCTGAAGGCGCTGGAGGCTGCCGGGTCCGTACGCTAGGAATAAACAGCCTATCCAAGGGGAAACGATCATCAAAAAAAAATGCAGTGTATACTTAATATAGAGTCCAACGATGAACCTAAAAACAGTGTCTGCGATACTAAAGTGTCATCAGGCCGATTTGCACCAGCGTGGAGTAAAATCGCTGGCTGTTTTCGGTTCCCTGGCGCGCGGTGAGGCAACTCCTGCCAGCGACATTGATGTACTGGTAGAGTTCGACCACCCAGCGGGGCTGTTCGAGTTCATCCGTTTAAAGCTATACTTGGAAGAGTTGACTGGTAGACGCGTGGATTTGGTGACATCCGATGCTCTGCGCCCAAGCATGCGGGCTGAGATTCTAAGTGAGGCTGTCCATGTCGCCTGAACGCAATTGGAGAATGCGAGTGGAAGACATCCTGGCGTGCATTGAGAAAATCTGGGAGTACACGCATGGGATGAGCTATGAGCAATTCTGTGTGGACGGGAAAACAGTGGATGCAGTGATCCGCAACCTGGAAATAATCGGGGAAGCAGCCGGGTTCATACCCTTGGAAATCCAGGAGTAACATCCAGATCTGGCCTGGCTGGAGATGCGCGGGATGAGGAATATTATGGCTCATGAATATTTCGGCGTCAGCCTTCCAATCATCTGGCGAGCGATTGAGCTGGACCTATATCCGCTGGCAGAAGGGCTGCACAAACTTCTGATGAGTTAGTTCTTCGGAGAATAGGAGAAGTGTCAAAACTGCACTTTTTGAGTCTACTTGGGCTTTGGTGCATAAATCGATGAACAGGCATAGTACACCCATCGGTCTTCGGAAAGGTCAGGCGGCCTCTCCGGGGACAGATACTTTGTAGCTATCCGGCATGCCCAGATGGGTCATGCGGTTGAGAGCTGCACAACAAATCACGGCTTGCGTCATCTGCGTCTCCAACAGGCGCGCAGACAGGCGGTCCCCGAAAATGGTCTTGAAGCGGAACATAGTTGTTTCGGCTAGAGAACGCATATGGGTACCGGAGTTGTCTTTCCAGGCTTTTCGACCCAGCTTGCGCACGGCCCGCAGGTTCTCGTCCCCGTTTCAATCGTTCTGCCTGGGTGTTGCCAGGCTGCCAAATGTGGGCGTTCTTCCGTGGCGGGATCAGGACTGCAGCCTGATGCGCATGGCGATTGAGACTATCGTAGACCTTGCGCTTGTCATAGCTGCCATCCCCGGCAAATCGGTCAATTGGCTGATCGATCTGCTGGAGCAAGGGTTCCACCATTTTGGCATCATCCACGCTGTTCTTGGTCAAGGCGACGGCTTCGATCTCACCGCTTTCCGGGTCGGCTCCGATATGCAGCTTGCGCCAGGTGCGCCGTTTGGACTTGCCATGAGTTCTCACTTTCCACTCGCCTTCTCCGTAGATCTTCAGACCGGTGCTGTCCATCACAATGTCCAAGTGCCCATTGACCTTCTTCGGCAAGATCACCTTCAGGTCCTTGCCACGCCGCGACAGAGTGGTATGGTCGGGAACAGGCAAGCTCACTCGCAGCATCCCAAAGATCGAACGCACAAAACCTTCCATCGCCCGGTTGGGCAAATGACATTCTTCACCGTCAACATGATCATGATCGCCTGCTCACTGTACTCAAACTGGCTGCCGCAGTGCTTCTCTCCTGCATAACGCCAGTTCTCTTCGAAATCGTCCGACAACCAGATCGTGACCGATCCGCGTTGTACCAACGCTTGATCATATTCAGACCAGTTCTTGACACGGTATAATGTCCGTGGGCGTGAGCGTGTATTTTTTCGTTTAGGCATAAACCAAAGTTACACGGTCACGCCCTCCTTGTCAACTATTCATGCACCAAAGCCCTCTGTCGATGTAAACTCACACAGGAAATCACACGTCTCACGAATTCACCAGAGATTGCCACAGAACCAATCTGGTCGCCCGATGGGGAACGCGTGTTATTCTGGTCCGATAATCGTTTGTGTTACCTTGAGTCCGATCTTCTGGTTGAAAGGTGCATCGGCGATCTGGATATCTCGATCAATAAAGACAGCCTGGTCTACTGGCGGGTTCTTCGGCAAAGTGTTTGGTCTCCTACCGGCGATAAGATCGCATATGCGCGGCATGTCTCAAGAGACGAGGAATATCTGATGAATAAGACCTTGCCACTGGCGCGATCTCCCGTCTCTGCCCGGATCGAACTTTTGGGACGATCAGCGATTTATCCTGGGTGGTCGACCCTACTCATTAAAATAAAAAAACTCCCGAAAATACGCCAATGCCTTTGTTAATCCCAACGCGGGCATCATAAACAGGTCTACCCTTGACTGCCGTACACAGAAATGCTAATATGTACGGCAGGAGAGCAGCCATGCAGGAAACCAAATTGACCGTGCGCGTCCCACGTGAATTACTGGAAAATGTCAAGCGCTATGCGGCAGAGAACAACACCACCCTCACTGATCTCATAGAAGCCTACCTTCAGCGCATCCCGGCCGGGAAATCGATGGAGAACGCTCCCATCGTTCGCAGGCTGAGCGGTTCCCTGACGCCCAATGTGAAGATCCAGGACTACAAGCAGCACCTGGATGATAAATATGCCCGCTAAGCCGACGATCTTGATCGACCTGAATATCCTGCTGGATGTCCTGCAGAAACGCGAGCCTTATTACACCGCATCTGCCAGCCTCCTGGGGGCGGTCGAAGCTGGCAAGGTGCAGGGATATGTGGCTGCACACAGCATCACGACCCTGTTCTTTTTGATCCAGAAAGGGGAGTCCTCCGCGGGAGCCCGGGCGACGATCACCAACCTGCTTCAATTCCTCAAGATCGCACCTGTCGATCAGGGCACTCTCGAGCAGGCGCTTAACCTTGATTTCCGCGATTTTGAAGATGCCGTCCAGATGATCTCGGCCATACAATGCAAGGTGGATTGCCTGGTCACACGGAATGTCAAAGACTATCCGTCCGCCCTTCTGCCTGTCATGCAACCGGTGGATTTCCTCGGTACGTTGTGATCTGTCGGGATGAATGAGGACTCATCTGTTTTCTGAGGATCGTAGATCTTTAAGGTTAACAGGCTGTTTTTCGGTCTGCGGTTCAAATAGGAAAAACGAGAAAATCCCTGTATAACCGCCCGAACCGCAGACCGCAATGTTTTTTCACATCTTGAATTTGGGATTTACTTTTCACCGTAACACCGTCCCCTGGAAGGAATTTCGGTCCTCAAAACCGGCCTTCCAAGCTCAAATCCGGTCAGCGATTGGTCAATCGTAGACCGCCAGGCTCCTTGGGACCGAAGACCGCAAGGCTTGCAGGCAGAAAAAGCCATGCTTGGCTTCCTGCAAGACAAGCAGGCAGAGGGGTTGTCGCCTGCTACCATCTTCAACTACGGGCACGACCTGAGAGCGTGGTTGAAGTATTTGGTGGATGTGGATGTCGGGCTGATCACCTCCACCCATCTCTTGAACTTCCTGAACTACCTGCGAACGGCGTATGTCCTGCGCCGCATCGCCGGAGGCGATGACCGCAAGTTGTCGGATAAAACGGTCTACAATTTCTACATGAGCATCTCGGCCTTTTTCACCTAAGCTGGGTGGGAATTCGAACTGGCCAACCCGATGAAGAAGGTCCGCAAGCCGCGCATGTCCGAGGAAGCACCCGTGGAACCCTTCCGGCGGGAGGAGATCGAGTTGCTGATCAAGGCTTGCGACACCTGCGCGGAAGCGGACACCCATGACCGGCGGAAATTCACCATGCAGCGCCCGACCGGCAAGCGCGACAAGGCCATCCTGCTGACGCTGCTGGACACCGGCCTGCGGGCGAGTGAACTCTGCGCCCTGCGCATCGGGGACGTGGACATGAAGACCGGCAAGGTCACCATCCGACCGGGTCTGGAGGGTAAGGCCAAGGGATGAAAGTGGCGCACGCTCTACGTGGGGAAATCCGCCCGACGCCTCCTGTGGCGCTATCTGACGGAGCGGGAAGATGGGACCGACCCTGATGAACTCCTATTCATCGGCAAATATTACTGTCCCATGAATCGGGATGGGCTGCGGCAGCTAACCAACTCCTTGGGGGAGAAAGTCCAGCTAAGGTTTGATTTAGCTTTCTCGAACCTTTCAGCTTCCCGGAATCCGGGAAGCTGGATTTGGCCAAAAATCTTTCCGCTGTGCAAGTGATGCCATGTCGTCTCCCTCGGAATTGGCTTGCATCTATCATGACTTAAAAACACTATCGAGGGAGACGATCCAGTTGTTGTGCCTCCGAGAATTCTCTGCATCAGCCTCCCAACCCTATGGTTCAAACAATCCCCTGGCGCTCTTCGACACCTTCATCAGTCTGCGCGCTGATTGTTGATCGCGGGATCTGTGACGAGATAGTCTGCCACCCTCACCGATCTACCTTCCAAAATCGTAAGGCAGGGCATGCTACTTTGACTTCCACGGCCCCTGCCGCTATAATGACGTTGGATGGACACGAAACCAAGGCAGATCAATCCGCTGTATGAACCCGGCCAGGTTGTTCTTCCCCCCGCCCGCCGAAGTCCCTTCCAACGCACTTTTCGTCTCCTGATGGTGCTCGGCCTGACGATCTTGCTGCTCGGAACGCGCGTCCTGCCTTCCGTCCGGGCACTTGGAGCAGATTCCGACCCGGCAGAAGATCCGTGCTCAGGAGAATTGGTTTTCATTAACATTGGGGGGGAACAGGTCAGCCTGTGTGCCCCGTTTACTTCCCCCTTGCAGTTGATAGTGGATGACGCCGGCGATCCTCAGGTTGCCGTTGCCCAGTTGTACCAGTCCGATGGACCCGGTTTGTTCAATCTGCGCGCGGTATCTCCCGGCGCTTCCCCTGGCCCGGGACGCCCGGTGTATGATGGTTTGCATGCAAGCGTCTACGATCAAGCTGTCTGGACACTTGTATCTTCCATCCCCGAATACCATGTCTTGCGGGGTCCAACAGGCACTTTCTGGGGTCAGGTTGTGCGCGGGATCCAGATTGATACCCTGCTCCCACTATCTGACTCTGACCAGATGTTGCGTTCAGTCGAATGGTACGTTGAGCATGCGGGGCGATTGTGGGTATTTATCATCACCTGGGAGACTGGTCTGGATAATGCCGCTGAGTGGCAACAGTTCTCTGAAACTCTCTCGATTCAGCCAACCGAACCTACCTCTTCTCTCGTTCCCACATCAGAGCTCGTTCAGCCTCTATCTGCGTCTGAGGTTGTTTCATCTCAAAGCCTGACAATGGATGCTCTCGAGGTCCAGGAACTTACCGACGTGGGAACACCTGCCTGGTGGAGTGGGGTCTGCAATGACAATAATTTCTACCCTGCCACCGGGGTGCATGCTTATGCTCTGGGAGCCTCCTGGCATGGCGTGCTTGCCTGTGGGCCGTTTTCATTTTATCCCCCTTACCCAAGCCATCTGGTTCGCTTCTTTCCCGGGGCATGGGGTGAATTCGAATTCCAATGCGTTGAACTGGTGATGCGCGCTCTCTACCTGGAATGGGGCATCGCCCCCTGGCCGGGGAATGCCAACACGATCAAGAATTCCCCCCCACCTTCGATCACCTTCTATCCCAATGGTACACATGCCATCGTTACAGGCGACATTATCACTGAGAATGGCACCACCCAAAATTCCACCGGTCATGCCGTTATCGTCACCTCTGTGAACCTTGATCCGACCGGGACAGGCTGGCTTACCATCCTCGAGCAGAATTCCTCTTCTGGCGGCACTCGCAACCTGCACGTCACCAACGGGATGGTCGACCCCGACCCATGGACCTGGGGACAGACGATCCAGGGTTGGTTGCACGTGATCGGTAATCAGGATGCCCCGGTGATTATCTCCGGTAACGTCGGTGTTGGCTTCGGGATTCTTAGTTACACCACCGATGTCCCACACACCATCACTGCGGCTTCCGATGGCTCCTACACTTTAACTGTCCCCTATAATTGGTCTGGCACGCTCAACCCGTCCTTCCCCAGCACCAGTTTCAGTCCCGCCAGCCGGAGTTACACGAATCTGATCGTCAACATGAGTGATCAGAGCTTCACCGCCACAGCCCTCACCAACTTCATCTTTCTTCCGCTCATCACCAATGGTCCTTAAGATCATCACAAGTCACAAATACCTTTGAAAGCAGACCCGCCAATCAACATGGCGGCTCTGCCTTTGATTTACCAGATTCCTTCTTCCGAGTATAAACTACCTATTTTGCGCTACCTTCATTTAGGGGGAAAAACGGATAGTTAATCTCAGCTTTGGTGGAATAATTGATGAGCAGGCACTGCGGCACTCACCGACCATCGGAAAGGTCAATCTGGCTTTCCGGCAGAGGCTACTTGGTAACTCTCTGGCATCCCCCAAATGGGCCCTCCGGTTGAGAGCAGCACAACAAATCAACGCTTGTATCGTCTGTTTTTCCAACAGGCGCGCAGACAGGCAGTCGCCGAAAATGGTTTTGAAACGGAACATGGTGGTTTCTGCCAGAGAACGGATATGTGAACCGGAAGTATCTTTCCACGTTTGTCGTCCCAGTCTGCGGACTGCATGAAGATTCTCGTCCCGCTTGAGTCGATGTGACCTGCTGTTACCATGCTGCCAGATATGGGCGTTCATACGTGGTAGGATCAACACTTCCGCTTGGGGAGCCTGCTGGTTGAGTGCATCGTCATCAATGCCATCGGCTGCGAAACGTCCAATCGGCTGTTCAATTTGCTTGAGCATGGGTTCTACCTTCTCTGCATCGCTCACGTCATTCTCGGTTCATGCGACTGCTTCGATCTCACCTTTTTCTGGGTCCGCCCCCTGATGAAGTTTGCGCCTGGTGCGCCGTTTGGACTTTCCGCGGGTTCTCACTTTCCAATCGCCTTCACCATATACCTTCAGACCGGTACTATCCATGACAATGTCGATGTCCGCTGACCTTCTTCAGCTGCACAACTTCCAAGTCCTTCCCACGCCGCAACAGGGTGGTGTGGTCGGGAACCGGCTAGTTCACGCCAAGCATGGCAAAGATCGAACTGACAAATCCTTCTGTAGCCCGGTTCGGAAGATGAAATACGTTCTTCATCGTCAACATGATCGTGATCGCTTGAGCACTGTAATCATATTGGTTGCCACGCTGCTTATCTCCACCATATCATCAGCTCTTTTCAAAACGTCCGACAACCAGGTGGTGATCGAACCACGTTGAACCAGCGCTTTATCGTATTCAGACCAGTTCTTGACTCGCTACATGGCTTCAGGCGTGAGCGTGTTTCCTTTTGTTTAGGCAGGAACCAAAGTTACTTGGTCACGCCTCCTTTGTCGACTATGTGTGCACCAAATCCGTTAATCTTTATACAATTCTGTACACATGTACACAAAAAGGTGCAAAGCTCTTACAAAAAAGGCCAGTACAATTGCAGTCAATTGTTCTGTGAACATCCTGCGCCCCTTCAAGACCGAGCTGGATCTGATCATGGCTCAGAAGACAGCCTGTGCCCGGCATGCGGGGGCTGCACGCTTTGCGCATACCTGGGGTTTGGCGCGCAAGATCGACGCCTATCAATAGGGAGAAAAGGGCCCCCACTGCGATCGACCTGCACCGTGAGCTGAATGTCCTGAAGAAGGGCGAACTGGCCTGGATGTACGCAGTCTTCAAGTGCGCCCCCCAGGAAGCGCTGCGCAACCTGGACCAGGTTTATGCCCACTTCTTTTGGCGGGTGAAGGAGAAAAAAGCAGTCAGGAGATTGGCCCGGGCACACCTGCGCGTCGCCAACGTTCGCAAGAATGCTCTGCACCAGGTCACCAGCCTTCTGGCGACACTTGCACCTGCATGCAAGTGCAGATGAAACCAAGTCAGCGGTTGTTTTGGAGGACCTGAACGTGAGCGTGATGATGAAGAACCAGCACCTGGCGCAGGCGAGCGCAGATGTGGGCTTTTACGAGTTCAGAAGACAATTGGCGTACAAAGGGCAATGGTACGGCTGCCAGATCATCCTGGCTTTCCCGTTCTACCCGTCCACGAAGCGCTGTTCACGCTGTGGGCACATCCAGGGAGAGATGGACTTGAGCGTCCGTGTGTATGGGTGCGAGCTCTGTGGACTGAGGATAGACCGCGACTTGAATGCCGCTATCAATCGGGAGCAATTGACTACCGGGAGTTCCCCGGAAAGACACGCCTGTGAAGAGAGTGTCTGTCCTGGTTACCAGACAATTCTCATCGAAGCAGGAACCGCACTTCGATCTACCTCTGTGTAGTTTCGTTTAGGTTTCTGAGAACAGTTTAGGCGCGGGGCCGGCTAGGATTCAATTAGCCCTGGAGGCGAACGCATGCCAGTCGAGACACAGGGAGATGATTATCGAACGGTTCCAATTGTTCGAGCCTTGCTGGTTAAGGCATTATGGACCGTCTGAATGTGATTGCTGCGATAGACCAGGCGTTCCAATATCAACCCTGGATCCAGAGTAGCGGAAAAATAGTACTTACTGCGAATAGTTGACCTGCAGCACGGACCTACTGGCTGCCGATCTCTCCTGACCAGTCGCTTCGTTGTTCAAACCGATTATTTCTATTCGAACTCGTGTCGATCACTTCAACAGGATACAATTCTCATCAGGGACGGAATATCAACGGTAAATAGATTATGTGCATCGTATTCGTGACAGAGACGGCAAGCGCCTGGCTGTCGGTCAGGGAGCCATCAGAAACCTGCACGATCACATCGTATACATTATTTCCACCAACATCCTGGGGGGTTCCATAAACGGGCGCACTGATAAAGGAAAGCACGCCGCTGGATAAGTTGATCGTGAATTTGGCTGCGTCGGCTCCACCGGAGATCGAATAGTTGAGCGTTGTGCCTGCATCCACATCCGTGGCAGTCACAGTGGTTACAGCTGTGGTGCCCTCAGACACCGAGAGGCTGGCGGTTGCGCCGCCTCCGTTGGAAGTGATCACCGGTGTTTCGTTGACATTAGTTACCGTGATGGCCAGCGAATCGGTATCATCCGGATTCCCTCCAATGGTGCTGTCATCAACTGCCACCGTAATATTCAGGGTGGGGTTGGTCTCAAAGTCGAGCACAGCGCCAGCTTTCAGGAATAATTCACTTCCGACGATCTCGAATAAGGCAGCATCTGCACCGGAAAGACTCAGGATGTTTGTGCCCAGTGCATCATCAGTGATGGTGATACCCGCAATTTTGATCGCGTCGCTGGTATTTGTGTTTTCGGGCAGGGTGGTGGTTGTGATGTTGGATAGATCAACGCTCGGAATTTCATTCATATCCGTGACAGTGATAGCAATATCCTGACTGTCGGTCAGGTAACCGTCAGTAACCTGCACGTTCACATCGTAGATGTTATCGACACCATCATCCGATGGGTTTTCAAAATCTGGTGCACTGGCGAAAGCAAGCACACCGGTGGATGGATCGATTGTAAATAGCGCCGCGTCAGCTCCACCGGAGATCGAATAAGTCAGTGTTGCACCCGCATCCGGATCCGTGGCTGTGTCGGTGGTGACATCAGTGCCATTCTCAGCCACCGACAGGCTGGCCGTGGTGCCGCCACCATTCGAAGTTATGGCTGGTGCCTCGTTGACGTCAGATAATGTGATGGAAAAAGTATCACTAGCATCCGGAAAACCGCCAATGGTGCTGTCATCCACCTCTACTGTAACGATCAGGGTTGGATAGGTTTCATAGTCCAGCAGGGAACCGGCTTTCAGGAAAAGTTCTACGCCCACGATCTCGAACAGCGCTGTACCGGCACCAGAGAGTGTGAGATTGTTTGTTCCCAAGCCATCATCCGTGATGGTGATATCAGCAACTTTGATGGCGCTGCTGGTGTCGCTATTTTCGGAAAGAACCGATATGAAGTTGGACAGGTTGACGGTTGGAGGAAGATTTCCGACCTCAAACGCACCGATGTCGCATGCCACACCCTGAGGTCGTGGAATGCCGCGCTGATCAGTGGTTGCACAGGTAGAATTGTTCCCTGTGTCAATTGCCGAAGAACCAACCTGCAGCAAAATGGTCTGGGTGTTACCACCATTATTTCCGAGCGTGTCAAGTAAGGGGTCAGTATTGATGATATTTGTACCACCCACATACCCATCCTGAACAACACTATCAAACACGCTGGGGACGCTACTACCATCGTTATTGTGGATCTGTGCTCCGCTTGGAGCTGAATTGCCCCAGATGATGGTGTTGTTGATCGCCGGGCTGCTATTGACATCATTGTACATTCCGCCGCCGATATCCGCTGAGTTACCGCTAAGGGTAACATTCTTCAATATCGGGCTGCTGGAGTTCAAATTTACGATCCCACCACCGAATTCAACTGCCGTGTTACCGCTTATGGTTATATTCGTCAAAGATGCATTGCTGTCATAGTTGGCCAACCCACCGCCAGAATCAGCCATGTTGTCGTTGAATGTTACATTTATCAACACCGGGCTACCACCATAGGAGTAGAGCCCGCCGCCCCATCCGTCTGTTGCATTGCTGCTGAAGGTGACATCCGTTAACGTCGGGTTGCTGTACAAGTTGTACAATCCACCGCCGCCGTCAGATGCTTGGTTCCCACTGAAGGTTACGTTAGTCAATGTCGTATTGGTGCTGTTATCGTTCGCCATCCCGCCACCATTAAACGCGTTATTGCCGCTGAAGATGACGTTTGTTATCGATGGACTGGTGGAATCGTTGTACATGCCCCCACCGCAACCCGAGTTGAGACAATCTGCTCCATCGGCATTCCCTGCCGTGATGGTGAAGCCATCCAAAATTGCACCAGATGCTCCGGTAACGACGTGGTAAGCGTTTTCTGAGTTGTTGCTGAAGCCTGAATCGTCATCGGCCAAGTCGCCACTCAAGATGGTCACATTGGCTGTCCAATTGCGCTGGTCGCGCAATGTCTCCGTTCCGGCAAATCCGCCATAGACAGCCACGCCATCCACAAGTTGGAAGGTGTCGGTGCGAAGCGAACCGGGAATGTGTGTGCCAGCTGCCACCCAGATCTCTTCTCCGTTGACAGCACTCGTCAGCGCGGTTTGCAGGGTGCAGGCATTCGCCCAACTTTTACAATCACCATTTCCACTTGCTGCTGGCTTGGCATAGTAGTTATCAATGTATTCATATGAACCGATGTCGCAGTGTGCGCCTTGCGGTCGTGTCGTGCCGCGCTGGTCGGTGGCGAGGCAGGTGGCATCGTTGCCTGTGTTAATGGCTGAAGAGCCTGTCTGGAGGGGGAGAGTCTGCGTAGAACCGCCGTAGTTGCCGAGGGCGCCAAGCAGAGGGTCGGTGGGGATGATATTTGTGCCACCCGCATACCCGCCTTGCACAACACTATCACTCACTATGGGAAAGCTACTATCGTTTTTGATCTGCGCACCGCTTGGAGCTGTATTCCCCCAGAGTATCGTATTGTGAATCTGTGGGCTGTTATTATAGTTATACATCCCACCACCGACACCTGCCGCTGAATTGTTGCCAATGGTGACGTTCGTCAGGCTCGGATTGCAGTTTGAGTAGCTGTAGATTCCACCGCCATCTGTAGAGGCTGTGTTGCTGCTTATTGTGACGTTCCTTAGGATCGGGTTACTATCGACAAAGTTATACATCCCTCCACCGTACGAGGCCGAATTATCACTGAAGGTCACGTTCGTTAATACTGGGCTGGCTGTATAGTTATACATCCCACCACCTCTCGTGGCGTCATTTTCCCAGAAGGTGACATTTGTTATTGTTGGATTGCGGAAATAATTAGCCATTCCGCCACCACGAACTGCTCTGTTACCTCTAAAGACAAGGTTCGTCAGTGTCGGAAAGCTGTAATAGTTGTACATTCCACCACCGCAACTTGAAGGACAGGCGATTCCGACATCGGCGTTACCTGCCGTAATCGTAAAACCATCCAGCGTCGCTCCAGTGGCTCCGGTGACAACGTTGTAACTATTGGTTGTATTCCCAATTACGGTCGTGAGGTCGGTGATGATCGGCGTCTGGCTGTCGTTATTATCGATATCACCACTCAGGATGGTGAGATTGGCTTCAGGATTTCGCTCGGTACGAACTGTCTCCGTACCATTGAATCCACCGTAGATGGCCACACCATTCTTGAGTTGGAAGGTTGTGCTGCGGCTCGCGCCTGTGGTTGGCTTGTATAATCCGGCGGCGACCCAGATCTCAGTGCAGGGAGATGTACCCAACGCCGATTGCAGATCAGTATAGGCGTTTGCCCATGAAGTACCGGAATTGGTACCGCTGGCATTCCACTTGACATAACAGACCCCCTCAGCCTGTGCGGTGATCAGTGGTACACCTGGCAGGAGCATGATAATAATCAGCAAGCCAGAAAAAATACGGAAACGATTATTTTTTGTATCCATAAGCCACTCCCGATGTGAACGGAGTCAGGTAAGAGCAGTTAATCAGTATACTGCATTATTTTACACTGATTGCGAGCTTTTCATAGTGCAAACGCAGTAGAAAACAGTAGAGAATCGCCAAGTGCGAGCGGAGGTACACGGCGATGAAAAAAAAGGCCGACAGGAAGCATAGAGAAGCATTTAGGCAAATTGAATGATCCCCGGACAGGGAATGCGAAGCAGCCCATATTTTTGGAAATCCTGATCATAGCGATGTGCGCAGTTTTCCGTGGAGCAGATGGATGGAATGGTATCTAGCATTATGGAAAAACCAAGAAAGCCTGGCTGAAGAGCTTTCAGAAATTGCCAAAGGGTATTCAGTCCCACAATACATTTGGGCGGGTATTTGCGCTGATCCAGCCAGAAGAGTTCCAGAAGTGCTTTGCTGAAAGGGTTCAAGCAATTGAAAAGCTCACGGCCGGACAAGTGATTGCTGTTGATGGCAAGCAATGCGTCGGTCTACCGACCATGATGCAGGATCTGAGACAGCTTGCGAGATCCCTATCCTTGAAAGGACTACTTCCTCCCTGGTGTGAGTTGCCCGTTTTATCCTGGGGCTATCCTCTGGGAACCGAAATATAAATGTAAAGGAGGAGCGACACCAGGGTACCCGAGATTCAAGAGCAGCAACCGCTTCGATTGCTTCAGGCTGAAGGAGTAAACGAACGGGTTCAAGATAGACGGACGGCGGTTGAGGGTCAGCGGGATCGGTCGTGTGCGGGTGCGTTGGCATCGTCCCATCGAAGGCCAGCTCAAGACCGTGCGCATTCGCAGACAGGCAGGGAAATGGTATGCCTGTTTTGCCTGCGAGGTCGGCGAGGAGAGCCTTCCGGTGACTGGGAAAGCCGTTGGAGTGGATGTGGGCATCCATCATTTGTTGGCGACGAGTGAAAACGAGGTGGTGGAGAACCCGCGTTGGTATCAGGTGGAACAGCGAAAGCTACGGATCATCCAACGCCGGGTGGCGCGGCGGAAAATGGGCGGGAGTAACCGGCGCAAGGCAGTGCTGGACTTTCAACGTCGGCAATTCCATATTACCAACCGCCGCAAAGACTATTTGGAGAAGCTATCCCATCATCTCATCGCCAACTACGATGTGATCGCCTTAGAAGATTTGCAGATCCAGGGGATGGTTCGCAACCACCACCTATCGAAAAGTATTCTGGACGCGGGTTGGGGATATCTCAAAATGCGCCTCGTGAGCAAAGCGGTAGATGCTGGCCGCGAGGTAATTTTTGTGAACCCTGCCTATACATCCAAAACATGCTCTTCGTGCGGAGC
>JBGSVI010000069.1:0-9401 GCA_041753035.1 Anaerolineales bacterium
GGCGCATGCCAAAGCGCCAGGTGCGTGCGCTGCCCGCAGCAGCGGAGGCAGACGGCTTGAGGCGGATCGACAGGGTCGAGCGCTGGAAACCGCGCGGCGTGATGCGGTAGCGCAGCTGCAGGAATTCGGTCTCGATCTCGACCAGCCGGTGGGTGACATTGGCGCGGAACAGCGGGACGGGCTGGTCACGGAACCAGAACGCCTGCGAGGGGCGGTCCTCGAAGTTGCCGCCGGGGCTGTATTCCAAGCGCAGCAGCCGGTCGGTGAGCACGGTGAAACGGACGTCGGGTCCGTGGACGATGGCGGATGGGTTGGCGATGGGGGCGAAGGTTGGCATGATCGTGGGTTGGGATGGAACGATAATGGGTTAGTGGCTCGGCTGGTCGCAGAATTCGACCTGCATCTTTTTGCTTCCGTGCAATTCAAAGAGCAGCAGTTCGTTCTCCCCGTGCCTGAGCACGGAGGCCGGGACATAAAGCGTGCGCTGCGGACCGATCTTCCAGTAACGCCCCAGGTTGAAGCCGTTGACCCAGGCAACGCCCTTGGTCCAGCCGGGAATCGCCAGGAAGGTATCCAGCGGCTGTTCCACCTGGAAGAGGACCCGGTAAAAAGCCGGGGCCATTGGCGCATTGGCGAGGGGGGCAAAGGCAAGCCCGGAGAGGTCCTTGAGCGGCAGGCAGAAGACCTCCCAGTCGAAGACGAAATGCCCGCCGAGCAGCACACCGTCGAGGATGCCCTTGCGGTCGAGCAGGTGGGGACCGAAATTGACCCTTCCCATGTTCTCCACCAGCAGGTCCAACTGCGCACCCCCCGCGGGGATGTCCAACTGCAGTCTCTGCCCCGGCTTGTTGCGGGTCAGCACGCCGAGCGGTTCGCCGTTCAGGAACACCTGGGCGCGGTCGTGCAGTCCAAGGATTGATAATTTCCCGGACTGCGGGCCGTGCAGGCGGGTGCGATAAAGGATGAAGCCGTAGTCCTGGTCAAGGGCTTCCATGGACACAGGGGCGGGCAGGCGCAGGGGGGTTGCCAGGGCGGGCAGCGCCTCCCACAGGGAGACCGTTCCGCTTACCGGCAGCGGTCCCAGTGCCAGTTTGGGGGCTGGCGCGGGCAGCGGCAGGTCGGGCAGGGGGGCGTATTTCCCGATGACCCTGCGCATGGCGTGATACTTTTCTGTCAGGTCTCCGGCCTCGGAAAGCGGCGCGTCGTAGTCGTAGGAGGTCACATCGGCCAGGTATTTGCTTTTCAGAGTGTTGGCTCCGTTCATGAAGCCGAAGTTGGTACCGCCGTGCCACATGTACAGGTTGACCGAAGCCCCGGCTTTGAGCATGCGCTCAAGGATGTTTGCCATCTTTCCAGCGCCGCGGGTCTGGTGCCAGAAGCCCCAGTGGTCGAACCAGCCACCCCAGAACTCGGTGCACATCAGCGGTCCGTGCGGCTGGAACTCCCGCAGCCGGCGGAAGGCGCGTTCCGGGAAGAAGCCGAAGTTGACCGTGGCATGCACGCCTTCCAGCGTGCCAGCCAGCAGGTTGCGTCCCCCCTCGCCATCGGAGGTGAACAGCAGCACCTCGATCCCATTGCGGCGGAGGACGCTCTCCAGGTGGGCCAGGTAGGTCTTATCATCACCGTAACTGCCGTACTCGTTCTCCACCTGTACCATGATCAGCGGCCCGCCGCGGGTGACCTGCAGGGCTGCCACCTGCGGCAGCAGCGCCTCGAAGAAGCGGTCCACCGCCTGCAGGTAGGGCGGGTAGGCACAGCGGAGGCGCATGTTCGGGTCCTTGAGCAGCCAGGCGGGCAGTCCGCCCATATCCCACTCGGAGCAGATGTACGGTCCCGGGCGCAGGATGACCTTCAATTCGTGCCTGGCAGCATTTTCGATGAACGCGGCGATGTCCAAATTGTCATCGAAGTGGAATTCCCCGGGGCGCGGCTCGTGCAGGTTCCAGGCGACATAGGTTTCGATGGTATTGAGTCCCATCAGGCGCGCCTTGTACAGCCGGTCATCCCAGCAGGGGCGCGGGACGCGAAAATAATGCAGTGCGCCGGAAATGATCCGGAAGGGCTGGTTGTCGAGTGTAAAAGTGTCGCCTTGGATCGAGAATGTGGGCATGCAGGACCTCCGTACGGGGATGGCTGATTATACAATGAGTCTTTCTGCGCAAGGGGCAAGCAAAAAGGGGCAGTCAGGTGCTGCCGTTCTCCGAAATGTACACAAATTCACACAGCGGTAGATCGATATTCGGTTCCTGCTTCAACGAGAACTGCCTGGTAACCAGGACTGACATTCTCTCCACAGGCGTAACTTTCCGGGGAACTCCCGGTAGTCAATTGCTCCAGATTGATGGCGGCATTCAGGTCGCGGTCGATCCTCAGGCCACAGAGATCGCACGCATACACACGGACGCTCAAGTCCATCTCTCCCCGGATGTGCCCACAGCGTGAACAGCGCTTCGTGGACGGGTAGAACGGGGGAGCCAGGATGATCTGGCAGCCGTACCATTGCCCTTTGTATTCCATCTGCCTTCTGAACTCGTAAAAGCCCACATCTGCGATCGCTTGCGCCAGAGCATGGTTCTTCATCATCCCGCTCACATTCAGATCCTCCAAAACAACCGCTGACTTGGTTCTCGCCAGCAGGCTGGTGACCTGGTGCAGAGCATTCTTGCGAATGTTGGCAACGCGCAGGTGTGCCCGGGCCAATCTCCTGACTGCTTTCTTCCGGTTGGCGCTCCCTTTCTGCCGCCGGGAGACGACCCGCTGCAAGCGCTTGATCTTGCGCAGGTCACTCTTCAGGGCGCGTGGGTTATCCATTCCGATCCCATCGCTGACCGTCGCCAGGCGCAGGATCCCCAGGTCAACCCCCACTACCGGTTTGGTCGTATCCAATGGCTCCGGTTGGCTCATCTCAACCTGCAGCGATACGAACCAGCGTCCGGCGTGCTCACTCACTGTGGCACTCAGGATGTGGACCCCGTCCACCGGCAGGTAGCCGCGCTCTTTCAGGCGCAAGCGTCCCAGGCGAGGCAGCTGAACAGCATGCTCGAAGACACGGAGGGCACCCGTCAGTCGGAAGCTGCCCAACCCGTTCTTCTTCGACTTGAACTTCGGGAAACCAGCCTGGATCTTCTTGCCTGCCTTCTTCGCTTTCACCCGCCGGAAAAAGTGGGCGTAGGCCTGGTCCAGGTTGCGCAGCGCTTCCTGGGGGGCGCATTTTGAGACTGCGTACATCCAGGCCAGTTCGCCCTGCTTCAGGACATTCAACTCACGGTGCAGGTCGATCGCAGTTGGGACCTTCTCTCCCTTTTGATAGGATTCGATCTTGCGCGCCAAACCCCAGTTGTACGCAAAGCGTGCTGCCCCTGCGTACCGGGCACAGTCTGCCTTTTGAGCATTGTTCAGATCCAGCTCAGTCTTGAAGGCGCGCAGGATATTCACAGAACAATTGTACTACAATTCGTTCTGATCTTCTTGGATGAGATTTGTACAATTATGTGTACATGTGTACAGAATTGTATAGATATTACCTATCAGTTTCTACCCGCTTTTCCTCTCCCAGGGTTGCCCTCCCCTTCATGGGTTCTGGATCTCAGCCGCCCGCAGGGTGTTCTTCATCAACATGGCGATGGTCATTGGCCCCACCCCACCGGGAACCGGGGTGATGAACCCGGCGACTTCCTTCGCCTCGTTGAAGTTGACATCGCCCACCAGACGCTGCCCGCTCTTCTTGCTGGCGTCCGGCACGGCGTTAATCCCCACGTCGATCACCGCTGCCCCAGGTTTGATCCAATCGCCGCGCACCATCTCAGTGCGCCCGATGGCAGCGATGAGGATATCCGCCTGGCGGATGACCGCCGGTAGGTCACGCGTCCGAGAATGGCACACTGTGACGGTGGCATTCCGGCTGATCAGCAGCAGCGCCGCGGGCATGCCGACGATGTTGGAGCGTCCCAGCACCACGGCATTCGCGCCTTCGATCTTCACCCCCACCTGTTCGAGCAGGGTTATGCAGCCGAAGGGCGTGCATGGCACGAACAGCGGTTCGCGTCCCTTCTGCGCCAGGCGTCCGATGTTGATCGGCGAGAAGCCATCCACATCCTTTTCGATGTTGATCAGCGCCAGCACGCGTTCTTCATCAAGATGGGCTGGCATGGGCAGTTGCACCAGGATGCCGCTGATCTTTGGGTCGGCGTTCAACTTCTTCACCACCGTCTCCACCTGTTCCTGACAGGCATCTGCAGGCAGGTGCTCGCTGACCGAGCCCATGCCCAGTTCCTGGCAGGCCTTGCCCTTGGAGGCGACATACGCAGCCGAGTCGGGACGATCACCGACCAGTACAGTTGCCAACACGGGCTGGGGTTTCCCGGCAGCCGTGCGTTCTGCCACGGTTGCGGCTACGCCCGCGCGCACCTGCTGGGCGATTGCTTTTCCATCGATGATCTGGGCAGTCATATCTCTCTCCTTCCTTATCCGCTGGTCTTTTCGGCCTCGGCGAGGCGCAGTTTCTCGGCGGCGCGGAAATACTTCAAATAGCGCATGGAATTGTCATCCCGCCCCAGCAGCAGGTCAGCCGCCTTGACCATGGTGCCCAGTTTGGCCGGGTCGGTGATCGAGCAGGTGGCGCCCATCTGGATCGCCAGGGTCAGGAAGGCGGCATTGACGGTCGGGCGGTCGGGCAGCCCGAAGGACACGTTGCTGGCCCCCAGGTTGACGTTGACGCCAAAATTGCGCCGCAGCAGGTCGATGGTCTGCAGTGTCACCAGGGCGGCCTTGCTGTCCGAGCCGACGGTCAGCACCAGCGGGTCGATGACCACGTCCTCCGCAGGGATGCCCATTTTCGCCGCGGCTTCGAGGATCTTTTCAGCCACTGCCAGGCGTTCTTCGGCAGTCGCCGGGATGCCCTTGTCATCCATCGTCAGGCCGATGACCGCCGCCCCGCGCTCCTTGACCAGCGGCAACACGCTTTCCAGGCGCTTCTGCTCGCCGCTCACCGAGTTGACCAGCGGCTTGCCGGGGGCCAGCGCCAGTCCCGCCGCCAGCACCGCCGGGTTGCCCGAATCCAGGCACAGCGGCAGGTCGCTCAGCGAGGTCACCAGTTCGACCACTTTTGGCATCAATGCCACCTCGTCCACGCCCGGCACGCCGACATTGATATCCAGCACCTCGGCGCCCCACGCCACCTGGTTCTCCACCAACTGGCGGACATAGTCGAAATTGCCCTCGCTCAGGGCAGCCGCCAGTTTCTTGCGCCCGGTGGGGTTGATCTTCTCGCCGATCATCACGAAGGGGCGGTCGATGCCAATGGTGATCTCCCGGCTCTTGCCTTTTAGAATGGTATGCATGCTTTCTCCTTTATCCTCTGAAGCGGTCATTTCCCGGGAACCGGGGGGACGAAGCCCTGCGGCAGCAGCCCGGCCTCGGTGACGAGGCGCGGTACCACTTCCTCCCAGCCCACCGGCATGATGTGCAGTCCGTGGATGCCTTGTTTTTCATAACCCTTGATCTTGCGCGCCAGTTCCAGGGCGATCTGCACGCCCTCCTCCTGGGCATTCCCGGCAGCCTCAGCGGCTTCCATGCGCTTCAGGATCGCCTCGGGCACAAAAACGCCCGGCACCTCGGTCATGTAGCGCGCCATCTTCAGGCTCTTCAGCGGGGTGATGCCGATCATGATGTACACCTTGTCCAGGATGCCGCGCTTCGCCAGTTCATTGAGCCAGCGCTCCATCCCGCCAATGTCGTACACCAGGTTGGTCTGGAAGAACTGCGCCCCGGCATTGACCTTCTTGTGCTCGCGCAGGGCCTGGAATTTCGGCTCGGAGGCGAACGGCGAGGCGGCCGCGCCGAGGAAGAACTTGGGCGGGAACTTGATCTCGCGCCCGTCCAGATAATGACCCTCGTCGCGCATGCGCCGCAGGATCCACAGCATCTGGACGGCGTCCATGTCGTTGATGTCCATCCTGCCGCGCGGCTGCGGTGCCAGCACCGGGCTGTCGCCGGTGACGCACAGTACGTTGCGCACCCCCAGGGCACAGGCGCCCAGGATCTCGCCCTGCAAACTGGCGCGCGTCCGGTCACGCGCCGCGATCTGCATGACGGGTTCGGCGCCCCGGTCGATGGCCAGCTTGCTGCATGCCCAGGAGGTCATCCGCGGCGTGGCGGAGGCATTGTCGGTGAAGTTGATCGCCGTCACGTACGGCTTGACCAGGTCGATGTTGTTGTTCAACTTGCTGGTGGCAACCGTCAGCGGTGGGGCGATCTCGCAGGCCACAACGAACTCCCCTGCCTTCAACCGCCGCTCCAGCTCGGAGACCGGCTCGGCGGCTTTCGGAGCGTGGTACTCCCGGTCGCCCTGCCACCACTCCGGCTGGCGCACCGGGCCAAAGACCCCTTCCCAGGTTTCCGCCCGCTCAGCTTTGGACGCCAGCCCGCGCATCACTTTCCCTGTCCCCATCTTGCGCACCTGGTTCACCACGTCCGCCCAGGTCTCGGTGCCCACCTTTTCCCAGTCCAGCGGCGGGAGCACCTCGAGCAGTTTTTCCTGGCGCTCCATCTTGAAGGCCCGCTCGTAGATCTTGTACCAGATGCACGGACGCGTCTTGTCCACATAGCAGTGTTCGGGGGTCGAGCCGCCGCAGGGACCGTTGCGCAGTCCCTTGGGGCATTCCATCGGGCAGATGAAGGCGGTTTCCTGCAACAGGCAGTTGCCGCACATCCGGCAGCCAAACAGCGGGCTCTTGATGGCAAACTCGACATCTTCCAGCAGGCGGCTGCCGAAGGTGGCATGCTTGAAGGGCGAATAGGCGGGCTGCCAGCGCCGGGCGGGAGTGAAGATCGGCATGGGGTTCCCTGTCCCTAGAACAGCCCGACGACCTTGCCGGTCTCGAGGTCGAGGTCCACGTCGTAAAAGACCGGGCGGGTGGGCAGGCCGGGCATCGTGCGCATCTCACCCAGCAGCGGGTAGAGGAAGCCCGCTCCCACCGAGGCGCGGATGTCGCGCACCGGCACGATGAAACCGCTCGGCGCGCCTTTGAGGGTCGCATCGTGACTGAAGGACAGGTGCGTCTTCGCCATGCACAGCGGCAGTTTATCGAAACCGAGTTTTGTGTACAGCTTGATCTTCGCCTGCGCCTCGGGCAGGATCTCGATCCCCGCCGCGCCGTAGATCTCCTTGCAGATGAGCTCAAGTTTCTCCTGGATCGAGAGTTCAAGCGGGTAGAGAAACTGGAAATGGCTGGGTGTATTGGCTGCCTTGACCACCGCCTCTGCCAGTGCCAGCGCCCCCGCGCCGCCGTCCATCCAGTGGGTGCACACCACCGCGTCCATTGCCCCGGCCTCCAGCGCCGCATTGCGGATCAGATCCACCTCGGCGGGGGTGTCGGTGGCGAAGGAATTGACGGCCACCACCACGTTGACGCCGAACTTGAGTGCGTTCTGGATGTGCCGGTCCATGTTGGGCAGTCCCTTGCGCAGCAGCTCGAGGTTCTCGTCAGTGTATTCTGCTGCCAGTGGGCGCCCGGCGACCACCTTTGGACCACCGCCGTGCATCTTCAGGGCGCGCACGGTGGCAACCAGCACCACCACCTGCGGGATCAACCCCGAATAGCGGCACTTGATGTCAAAGAACTTTTCCATGCCGATGTCGGCACCAAAGCCGGACTCGGTGATCACATATCCTTCCGGTCCGACCAGTTTCAGGGCGATCCGGTCGGCAATGATGGACGATTGTCCGTGGGCGATGTTGGCGAACGGCCCGGCATGCACCAGGGCGGGCGTCCCCTCCAGGGTCTGCATCAGGTTGGGCTTGATGGCATCTTTCATCAGGACGGTCAGTGCCCCCGCCGCGCCCAGGTCTTCGGCAGTGATGGCTTCTCCCTTGCGGTTGGTGCCGATGACCATGCGCCCCAGGCGCTCGCGCATGTCGCGCAGGTCTGTCGTCAGCGCCAGGATCGCCATGATCTCGCTCGCCACGGTGATATCGTACCCCGTGCGGCGTGTCTTCCCCTTCTCCTCGGGACCCAGGCCCACTTCGATCTCCCGCAGGAAGCGATCGTTGGTATCCACCACCCGCCGCCAGGTGATCGAATCCGGGTCGATGTCGAGGCGGGCAAAGCGGCTGCGCTCCTCGGGGGTCAGTTCGTTCGGGTCGGTCTTGTGGATGCCCAGTTTCTCCAGTCGGCGTAGCATGGACGGGGAGAACCTGCGCTGCCCCTGCTTGTCTGCCGGGCACAGGGCATTGAACAACTTGCTGTCGTCCTCCTGCTCGCCCTCGTGGAACATGCGCGCATCGATGGCTGCGGCCAGCAGGTTGTTGGCTGCGGTGATGGCGTGGATGTCGCCCGTCAGGTGCAGGTTGAAGTCTTCCATCGGGATCACCTGCGAGTAGCCTCCCCCGGCTGCACCGCCCTTGATGCCGAAGGTTGGACCTTGCGAGGGCTGGCGGATGGCGGTGAAGACCTTCTTCCCCAGGTGCGCCCCCAGTGCCTGCGAGAGTCCCACCGTGGTGGTGGTCTTGCCCTCGCCCAGCGGGGTGGGGGTGATGGCGGTCACATCGATATATTTACCGTTGGGAATATCCTTGAGCCGTTCCAGGATCTCCAGTTTCACCTTGGCTTTGTAGGGTCCGTAGAATTCGAGTTCCTCTGCCAGGATGCCTGTCTCTTCGGCCACCTGGGCGATAGGCTTGATCACCGCTGCCTGGGCAATGTCGATGTCCGAGGGCACCGGGCGGACGAGGTTCAACTGGGTGGGGGTGAATGTTCTGCTCATGGGTCTCCTTTGTGAAATCAAGGCATATTTTCCGCCATTACCGGGCTTTGCGCAAGAGCAATCCTTCCCCTTTTGGAAATCAATTCGTCACCCCTATTCTCTGGGAACGCGCACACGCTCCCTGCAAACAGGGAGCGTGTGTTGGGGTGGAGGAAGGAATGGTTATTTGGTCTTGATGGTGATCATGCGTGGCTTGACGGTCTCTGCCTTGGGTAGTTTGATCGTCAGCACGCCGTTTTCGAAATCTGCCTTGGCTTTTTCGGTCTGCACGGACACGGGGAGTGTCACCGTGCGTTCGAAGGTCCCCGAGCGCCGTTCCAGGATGTGGAAGGTGGTCTCCTTCGGGGTCTCCGCGGGCTTGAGTTCGCCGCGCAGGGTCAGCACATCCGCGGTCACCGTGATCTGCACATCGTCGCTTCCGAAACCAGGCAGGTTGGCTTTCAGCACCACCTCCTCATCGGTTTCATACAGATCGATGGCGGGTACTACGGAGACTCCTGGTGATTACCCACAAGTAGACTCCTGAAAAGGGAAGGGGTGCAAGAAGGTAAAAGACAGGGTCATACAAGTGACGATGACAGCCGAGATTCCTTGAAGGAGCCAATAAGGGCCATTACGGTCGGTAGGGATACCCAATT
>JBGSVI010000070.1:0-35281 GCA_041753035.1 Anaerolineales bacterium
GTAGCCTTCCAGGGCGTAGACGTTGGGTTCGTTGATCGTGCACCACAGGGTGCAGTATTCCTTGAGCGCCTCGACCACGCGGCGGACGAACTTCTCGAACAGGGGCACGACGGCATCCGTCTCCCAGCCGCCCAGTTCCGCCAGCCAGAGCGGGTCGGTGAAATGGTGCAGGGTGACCATGGGGGTCAGGCCGCGGTCGCGCAGGCCGCGCAGCATGCCCCGGTAGCGCTCGAGGGCCTCTTCGTCCCAGCGGTCGGGGGTGGGCTGGATGCGGCTCCACTCCACCGACAGGCGGTGGGCGTTCTGCCCGCCCTCGGCGGCGCGGTCAAAATCCTCCTTCCAGCGCCCGCCCCACCAGTCACAGGCCTTGCCGGAGGGATCGGGGGTGTGCCCGTCCTGCTCCCAGCGGTGCCAGTTGTTGTTGGTATTGCCCCCCTCCACCTGGTGGGAGGCGGTCGCCGTGCCCCACAGGAATCCTTTGGGGAAATGGAATGATGCAGATGGCATGGTATTCTCCGAAAGTCGGGTTCCAGCCTCCCCCGGGGAGGGGAGGCGTGGTCAATGTTCAGGAAGAGTTTCGAGCCAGGCTGGCCAGGTAGAGGGCCACTGAACCCGCCACGGCGGCGTTGAGCGAGGCAACCTGTCCCTGCATGGGCAGGCGGAGCAGGAAATCGCACTTGGCCCGGACGAGCGCGCGGATGCCCTCGCCTTCGGAGCCGACCACGATGCCGAGGGCACCGGTGAAGCGCGGTTCGTGCGCGGAAGTGAGCGGCTCGCCGGCGGCATCCATCCCGGCGAACCAGAGACCGTGCAGCTTGAGTTCTTCCATCGCCTGGGCGAGGTTGGCCTGGGCGATGAGCAGGTGTTCGCAGGCGCCGGAGGAAGCGTTGACCACCGCGGGGGTCACCTCGACCGTGCGCGCCAGGGGCAGGAGCACCCCGTGCACCCCGACGGCCTCGGCGGTGCGCAGCAGGGAGCCGAAGTTCTGCGGGTCGTTGAGCGCATCCAGCACGAGCAGGAAGGGCGGCTCCTGGCGCGAGGCAGCCAGGTCGAGGATGTCTTCGATGTTGCGGTAGGGATAACCGCTGACCTCGAGCACCACGCCCTGGTGTGCGGGGTGGATCTTGTCCAGCCCAGCACGCGGCGCCTGCAGGATGGGGATGTGGCGGCTGCGCGCCAGCTCGAGGATCTCGAGCATGCGCCCTTTTTCCTGCACACCGTGGGCCACTTCCAGGCGGAAGACCTGGCGGCGTCCGGCGCGCAGGGTCTCATGCACGGCGTTGCGGGAATAGATGAATTCTTTCATGGGGTGTATTATACCCGCCGGGGAATGACTTTATCTTCATGGAAAGGTCCGGGTGGAGTGGATGCCCCCTCCCCCTGCCTCTTTCCCGTCCCATGCAGTTCTCTCAGACAGCGGAGAGCAGGTACACCCCGGCGCAGGAGGAGACCTGGGTGTACTGCGCGGGAAGGCCTGCAAGACGCAGGGCTGCCAGGCTCTCCTCCGCCAGCCAGTAGAACTCCTCATCCCAGTCCTCTCCCGCCTGCAGGCGCACGCGCTCGCGGGCATCTGCGTCCTGGAAACTGATATCCCCGATCAGCAGGCGCCCGCCGGGAGCCAGCCGGGCGTGCAGGTTGAGAAGAAGGCGCACCTTCTGGTCGAGCGGGAAGTGGTGGAAGACATAGGCTGAGACGATACGCTCAAAGGGGCGCTGCAGCACAGCAGGAAAGTCCGCCGCCAGGTCATGCTGGAAGAACTGCGCCCCGGGCAGTTTCCGGCGGGCGCGGGCGAGCATCTCTGCCGAGAAGTCGGTGCACCACAGGGAGCAGCCCTGCCGGGCGAAGAGCAGCGCCAGGTTTCCGGTGCCAGTGCCCAGGTCGAGAACCGCATCCCCGGGGTGCGCCTCCGCCAGGAGGAAAACCGTCCTGAGCAGCGCGGTGTACCCGGTGAAGGGAAAGGCATCGCCTCCGACCGAGGCATCATAGCCCTGCGCCCAGGCGTCGAATTCAGAAGCGGGAAAAAGACTGCCGGGAGTGGTCATCGGCTCAAGGGGCAGTCACTTCGGTCAGCATGCCGTACAGGTCCAGAACCCACAGCGACTCCTCTCCCGGAACGAGGGTGAGCGGGCTATCCGACTCAAGCTGGTAGAGGCGGCGGTCGCTGGTGAGCGGGTCGTAGGACCACAGCCCCTGCTGGTTGGCGAACCATAACCGGTCCATGCTGAAGGCCACGCCCATGCCGCAGGGACCCAGCGCGGGGCCGATCTCAGCGCTGTTCACCTCCACCTTCACGATGGCCTGCTCTCCGAAGACCTCGTCGGCATAACTTACCCAGAGGTCGGATGTATTTTTGTCGTAGGCAATGCCATAGCCATACCCGAATCCGCTGGACTGCCCGATGCGGATGGGCTCCCCGGCGGTGTGACTGTGGATGTTGAGCGGTTGGAGGACTACGGACTGGGTCTGGGGGTCATCGACCAGCAGCCAGACCGCCTGCCCATCAAAGGCTGAAGCGGGATAGAGTTGGACGGATGAAAAATGGATCGAAGCAGGCAGGACGGGCTTGAGCAGCGCCTCGGTGGGATTGGCGGAAGCCGGGTCGTAGGCCTGGAGGAGAGCATCTTCGGGTCCCTGCTGGGCGATCCACAGGTATCCTTCGGCATAGAGCGCCGCGACGGGAGCATACATCCACTCACCCGGCAGCGGCTCCACCTGGTAAAAGCCCAGGAATTCCCCGTCGACCCTGGAGAAACGGGCGATGAGGGAACCCTGGAGGATCCAGAACGACTCGGGGCTGACCGCGAAAACTTCCCCCATTTCAATGTAGAAGGAATCCCCGGTCAGCAGGGGGGAGGGGGCGACTGGGGCGCGGGAAGGGGCGTCCCCGGCGAGCAGATGCTGCAGGGTTTCATCAGTGAGCACGCCGCTGGGGGGGATCCCGGCCTGCTGCTGGAACTGGCGCAGCGCGGCTTCAACCTGGTAGTTATAGAAATCCGTGGTCACCGTGCAGATGTCATAGCCCAACTCCAGCAGGCGGAACTTGGCCTGCCCGGCGACGGGGTCGGAGAGCATCGGGTCCTGCAGGGTCAGGCCGACAGTGGGAGCGGGAGAGGAAGGTTCGGTTGAAGTGGCCCGCGGCGGAATGGGGGTCGGCACGGGGGGCAGGTCCGCGGGCTGGGTGGTTGCCGGTACGGAGGTGACCCGGCAGGCCAACAGGAGAGCGGCAAGCAGGAGCAGGGGGAGCAGGCGTTCTTTCATGGGGATCATATTCCTTTCGTCGAAAAAGGATGCTTTCCTGGCAAGGATACCCGCCTGCTCTTGCCCGGGTCTCGGGATTTTGTCGCCGGGTAAACGCGGGGCGTCAGTCATCCCCCTTGACATATGAAAATAGTTCGCAAATCAGGCCGTCGCGCAGGCGGATGAGGTCTACCCCGCGCAGGGTCACCGGGGTGCCTGTGGGATCGAGGCGCTCACAGCGCCAGCGCAGCACGCAGCGCTCACCGAGTCCGTATGCCTCTTCGATCTGGCGCCCTGCAGCGGGGGAGTTCTGGAAGCATTCCTGCCAGAAGCGGGAGACCTCTTCCCTGCCGACACAGACCCGCCCGGCAGGTGCGGGCGCGGGGCATTCAAGACGGCAGTCCCCGGACAGCAGGCGCAGCAGTGCGTCCAGGTCCTGGCGGTTGCAGGCGTCCTGGAATGCCAGTCCCACGCGCAGTCCCGCTTCTGCCTTTGCCAGCCGGTTGATGCTCATGGTCTCATGCTCCCGGGGTGGTATCCTGGGCGGAGAAACCCAGGGAAGGCTCCTGCGCCAACACGGCTAATTCAAAATACATGCGATCACCATGCTGCTACTATACAATAATTTTCCACCGTGGGCAAGCAGAGAGAAAATGCAGCAGTTGAAAACGCAGGGGGTTGGCGGGTGATGTTCCGCCAACCCCCCGGGAGAGGAAAGATCAGAGGATCGTTACAGCAACTGTGCCCTGACCAGTTGATTACTGCTGGAGTCGAGCAGGTGGATGCCGCGGCCAAGGAGTAGATCGAAATGTTCCGGAGGCTGGCTGCAAGCGGCATCAAAGATCTCCAGCAGTGCCTGCGGGTCGTCATCGGCGGCAATGCGGTTGAGCGAGAGGCGCCCGCACTCCATGCACAGGTGCACGAGCATCAGTTCTCCGCCGCCAGGCGCATACTTGTTGCGCCCGGGCTTCATTGCCAGTCCCAGCGGGCGCATGGGCGCTTTACAGGCGGACAGGCGGTCGCCGGCGTTGTACAGGTCAAGATGGCGCGACCACAGGCAGTAGGGGCAGTGGTTGCGGTTGTTGACCCGGCAGATGGCCTGCATGGTGGTGACATAATTCCTGCAGTGCAGGCAGCGGAAGTCGGTGTTGATCTGGCGCGGGGTCATGGCGCCTCCTGCAGGTGCATGAGACTCTGGTAGCGCAGCGGGCTGATGCTTCCGTCCATGACCGCCCTGCGGATGGCACAACCAGGTTCACTGTCATGCCGGCAGTCGAGCCCGAACTTACAGCGTCCCACCAGGGGGCGCATTTCGGGGAAATAGAGCGCCAGGTCCTCCTGCTGGACATCCCAAAGGCCGAACTCGCGCATGCCGGGTGTATCAACCACTGCGCCGCCATGGTCCAGGGGGAACATCTGCAGATGCGTGGTGGTATGGCGGCCCTTGCCTAGTTTGCCCTTGCCGACCGCATTGATGCGCAGGTCGAGGCCGGGCTGCAGGGTATTGAGCAACGAAGACTTGCCCACACCGGACTTGCCGACGAGGACAGACAGGCGTCCCTGCAGGGCGGCGCCCATCTCGGTCAATCCTTCGCCGGTGACCACGCTGACCCGGATCACCGGGTAACCCAGGCGGTGGTAGATCGACAAGGTTTCCTCGAGCCCAGCCTGCGGGGCGGCGAGGTCGTGCTTGGTGATGCAGATCACGGCTGGCAGGCCGGAGGCTTCGGCAGACACCAGGTAGCGGTCGAGCAGCGCCCAGTGGGGCGCCGGGTTGGCGGTGGCAAAGACCGGCACCACCTGGTCAACATTGGCAACGATGACCTGCTCGAAGAGGCGGGCGCCGGGCATGGTTGCCGGGCGGGAGAAGCGGGTGCGGCGCGGCAGCACTTCCGTGATCATGCCAGTGCCGTTACCGGTCTCAAAGAAGGTCACCTGGTCGCCGATGGCGACCGGATCAACGCCTTCAATGGGGCGCACCTCGCGGACGATATGCGCCAGCGAAGAAGGGTCAGCAAGCGGATAGACGAGTTGCTTACGCAGGCGCGAGGAAAGCACGCAGACGAACTCTCCTGCGGCGGAGCGGACGGTGTAATGTCCAATTGTCTTGCAGAATACGACACCCTGGTCGTACACGTGATCGGTATTCATGGCGGTAAGTTCCTGTAGAGGCGTCCCGGAAGGGCACCTCGAATATGCGAAAATGAGAAGAATCGACCTGGCAGCGGCAGGCAGCACCGCGGGCAGGGAAGATCACCTGGGGGATGGTTTTCATGACTTGGGCTGACATACAATGCTCCTTTTCAGTAAACAAAAAACCCGGCCAGACAAATTCCGTGGCCGGGGAAGGATCTATACCAGCGGGCGCGCCAGGGCAGTGACGGCGGAGGCCCTTGGTTAAAACAAAGCCACGGGCATGGGGGCCCGTGGCGATCAGGTCAGAAAGGGTAGAACTTCACGATCCTGGCTGGAGGCGCGCCCATGCAACTCGTTCATCGACAAGCAGCGATACTTTTTTATTCACCATAGAACGCGTCTCCTTTCGCAAGATCTGATCTGAAGCGCCCGAAGTTTATCACGGGCGCAAAAGACTTGTCAAGGAATTCTCACTCGTATTTGAAGCGCCAGATGCCGATGAGGAAGAACACGAAAGCAAAGCCAAGCAGGACACCCGCCTCTGGCAGGATGCCGGCCACGCCCTGGCCGCGCAGGACCAGGTCGAGCAAACCCTGCATGGTCCAGGTGGTGGGCAGCACCTTGACGGCAGTGCGTACCGCTTCGGGGAAGAGTTCCAGCGGGTACCAGCAGCCGCCCATCAACGCCATGACCATGCCGAGCATGATGCTCAGTCCCTGTGCCTGGGCGGCGGACTTGACGAAGGTGCCCAGCATGGTGCCCAGGGCTGCGGCGGCAAGTGCACCGGCAACCAGCATGATGATCAGCCCGGGGATGTTCTGCCCCCAGTTGAGGCCCATGACCAGGATGCCAAAGCCCACCAGCAGCGCCATCTGTGCCAGGGCGATGAGCACCTGTCCAAAGATGGTGCCAAAGATGTAGGTGCCTTTGCGCGTCGGGGTGGTCAGGATGCGCCGCAGGGTGCCGCTCTGGCGTTCATAGGCGAACAGTTCCGATAGGGCGATCAGGGGGATGAAGGCCCAGGTGATCAACTGCCCGGCGGAGGAGTTGGCGCGCGGGTCGTACTCGATCTGGTCGGGGGTATTGCCCTGTTCTGTGGCGAGGCGGTCGGGGGCTTCTGCAAGTAGTGTCCGTGCCTCTTCCAGTGCGGTTTCAAAATAAGCCTGGCGGGTTGAATCGGATTCGAACGGGCGGATGCTCTCCGCCTGCTCGACACTGGCCCTGGCGATCTCCACGGTCTGCCCGACCCGGCTGATGACCGCCTGGACAGCGCGTTGGGCTGCCAGGGCATTCAGGTTGTTGGGCTGCTGGCGCAGTTCCAGGGTGAGGACCCCCTTCTGCAGGGCGGTGTTGTCAAAGCCCGCCGGGATGATCAACAAGGCGGATACCTTGCGCGCGTCGAAGCGGTATTCCCCATCCTCCAGGTCGGTCACCTCGGGGCGCACGCTTTCCGAGGCCTCGAGGGTGCTGACCAGTTCCGCCGAGAGCGGCGTTTGTGCCTGGTCAACCACCAGAAGCAGCACGCGGTTATCCCCGCCTGCCCCGGTGCCGCCGGAAAGGATGAGGGTGAAAATGACCGGCAGGATCAGGAAGAACAACCATTCAGAAAAGCTGCCGAAACGCAGGCGCAGGTCACGGAAGGTGATGGCAAGGATCTTTTTCATTATTGACCTCCTATTTCATCGAGATCCCGCGCCGGTTGAAGAAGATCAGCGAGACGGCAAAGAGCACCACGCCCATGACGAGCAGGCCAAGGATGGGCTTTAGCACCAGCCCCAGGCCGCCGCCGAGGGCCAGGATGGAAAAGCCATCCAGCCCCCAGGAATTGGGGGTGATACGGCTCAACCACTGCACCCAGGTGGGCATCATGTCCATCTGCATGAAAGAGCCGCCGAGGATGCCAAAGGTGAGCATCATCGCAGAGCCGATGGCGGCGATCTGCCCGGGGCGCCGGGCCAGCGAGGTGAGCAGCATGCCCCAGCCGCAGGCGCCAAAGACGGCAGCCAGCACCAGGGCGAAGACCGCCAGGGGGTCACCCCACTTCAACTGGAAGAAGAGCGTGCTGGCAACGATCAGGATCAGCATCTGGGCGACACCACTCAAGTAGACGCCGAGAACCTTGCCTCCAAGCACCTGGAAGGAAGCCGTGGGCGAGATGAGCAGGCGGGGCAGGGTGCCCTGGTTGCGTTCCACCAGCAGGGTACGCCCTCCGTTGCTGACAGTGTACATCAGGAACATGAGCGCCATGCCGGGGGCGATGTAGGCCAGGGCGTTGAATTCAGTGGCAGCCTGGCTGGCAATGTTGGTGGTCAGGGTGATGGCGGTGCTGCTGGTGACTGCATCTGCCTGCTGCTCCCCCATCTGCATGCCAAGCAGGGCTGCCTGCTGGGGGGTGATCAATCCGCCGGAAAGAAGCTGCGTGATGGCGACCGTGCCGCCCACGCGGCCCACTTCCACCCGGCTGATGAATTCCTCCAGGATGGTCTTGACCACGCCGGTATTGGTGGGACGGGTGGGATTGGAAACCAACAGGATCTGTACCGTTTCCCCAGGCTGTGTCGCGCCTTCCGCGGGGAGTATGCTGGCGGTGAAGCCCGCCGGGATGATCACCGCAGCGGTATACTGGTCCTCATCCACCCCCCGGCGGGCAATGTCCGGGTCATCCACCAGGGTGACGGTGACCAGGTCAGCAAGGTCCTCGGACTGGAACATTTCCACCAGGGCGGTACCAAGTTCCCCACCATCCTGGTCGACCAGGATCACCGGGATGTTGCCGATCCCACCGCCCGAACTGCCGAACTGACCGGTGACGAAACCCAGCCCCAGGGTGAGCAGGAAAGGGGCCAGCAGCATGAATACCAGTGCAGCCTTGTCGCGAAAGACGAGTTTCAGGTCTTTGAGACCAATAAGCAGAAGTTTTTTCATAAGGTACTCTCCCCACCGACCAGGGTCAGTGGATGGGCATCAGTTGCGCAGACCGCGGCCGGTGAGGTGCAGGAAGACGGCTTCGAGGTTCGGCTCCTGGATATCCACGGAGCGGATGCGGATGCCGCGCTCATTGGCGCGCATGACGACCGGGGCAAGGATCTCTTCTGCCTGGCGGGTGATCAATGAGACCTGGTGATCGTTGGCGGTGGCCTGGAGCACACCGGGGATGCCCGTAAGTGCTTTTGCCAGGGCTTCGGCATCCTCTTCCTCCCCGATGTGGAGCACCAGGGTCTCGTTCTCCCCGACCTGGTGGGTCAGTTCTTCCTGGGTGCCGAGGGCGATCAGTTCGCCGTGATCGATGATGCCGACCCTGTCCGAGAGTTCGGCGGCTTCTTCCATGTAATGAGTGGTATAGAGAACGGTCATCCCCTGGGCATTGAGCTGCTTGACCGAGTCGAGGATGGCACGCCGGCTTTGCGGGTCGATGCCCACGGTGGGCTCGTCCATGAAGAGCAGGCGCGGCTTGTGCAGCAGGCCAACACCAATGTTGACCCGGCGCTTCATGCCACCGGAGTAGGTTTTGACCCGTTCCTTGGCACGGTCTGCCAAGCCGATCTGTTCGAGGACTTCCTCCACGCGGGATGCGAGTGACTTGCCTGAGAGGCCATACATCTGGCCCCAGAAGACCAGGTTCTCACGGGCAGACAGGTCTTCATAGAGTGCCAGGTCCTGCGGGACGACGCCGATGATGTTGCGCACGGACATCGGCGCGCGCGTGACCGAGAACCCTCCGATGGTGGCATCCCCGCTGGTGGGGGCATACAGGGTGGAAAGCATCGAAATGGTGGTGGTCTTGCCGGCACCGTTGGGACCGAGCAGGCTGAAGATCTCACCTTCCTGGATATCGAAGGATATCCCTTTCACGGCGACAAGATCGCCGTACTTCTTGACAAGCTGATGGACCTCGAGAATGGCGGGCATGAGTCATCTCCTGGTGAAAGATTGCACAAATGTTTAACGTCTTATGAGGAAAAAAGTTGCGCAAAAAATCCAAACTGATCAGATAATCCAGGCTTTCCTAATTTTGATCATCCGATCAAAGTCAGGAGATGGGCATATTCCGCAGCACCAGCCTGACCAGCCGGCTGGCGATATTCGAAACGATGGCATCCGGCACACCATCCGCGGCCGCGGATTGCAGGCGCAGGTCAAGTGGGTCGTTGACATAATCGGTCACCACCAGTTCACCGTCGCTGGTGAAAGCGATCTCGGTGGAGAAGAGCTGCAGGCGGCTCAGGATGGCGATGCGGCGGGCAACCTGCCGCAGCCCGCCGAGACCAAAGCGGGCAATCTCCTCAGCGTTCAGGCGGGCATACACATGCGTGGATGTATCCCACCAGCAGGGATAGACCGCTCCATCACAGACCAGCACGCGGAACCATGCCGGGCGGCCTTCCAGCAGCACCGGTTCGATATAGGATTGAAGCAATATCTTCTCCTGGGGATACTCGCTGCGGGCGGAATGGATCTGTTCCAGCGAGGTGGCCTGCAGGACCACGCCCTCGCCACCGCCACCAGCCGCTGGCTTGATGTTGAAGGGCCCCCCCAATGGCATGAGGTCAAGGGTTGGCAGTGCTGGTTGTTCGGTCTGCGGGGGCAGGATGATGGTGTGGGGGGTGAGCAAGCCCTGGCGGATGAATTCCAGGTGCATGGTGGCCTTGTCCCACGACCAGCGGGATTGCACCTGGGGATTGATGCAAAAACGGCCCCTCCGCTGTGCCCAGTTGACCAGTGGTTGGAAGTGCTCATCCGAATCCGAGGCGCGGTCTAGCAGGGCATCGAGGTCGAGATCGCCCGAATGGAGCGCGGCAAGGGTCTGCTCCAGGTTGCCGGGGGTGACCTGCAGCAGCGTGAGTCCCTGGCGGGTACAGGCCTGTTGCACCAGTTGAGTAAACCCGGCGTCGTATTCCCAATTCCAGGCCAGACAGAGGGTATAATGCATCATCCGGGCTATTATAGCGGTATTGGTACGAATTCGCCGCGTAATTGGTTGACGATTCTTTACCCTGTATGGTATCATCAGCCCGCTTAAACCAGCCCCCCGGCTGGACTTCTGTCATTTTATTAAGGAGTGTGGTATCAGCGCCAACGATTTTCGAGTAAATGAGAGCATTCGGGTCCCCGAGGTACGCTTGATCGGGGCGACAGGTGACAATGTCGGCGTGGTGCAGATCCGTGAAGCCCTGCGGATGGCCCATGATGCGGAACTTGACCTGGTGGAGGTGGCTCCCAATTCCAGCCCGCCGGTCTGCCGGATCATGGATTTTGGCAAGTTCCTGTACGAGCGCGAGAAAAAGGATCGCGAGGCGCGCAAGGCTCAGACCAAGATCGAGGTCAAGGAGATCCGCCTGCGTCCGAAGACCACCGGTCACCACCGCGATTTCAAGGTGGATGACGCCCATCGCTGGCTGGAACACGGGATGAAAGTCCGGGTGACCGTCCGCTTCCGGGGTCGTGAGATCACCTACCCGGAGATCGCCCTTGAGGACCTGCGGGAGATCGCCCAAAGCCTGGCTGATGTCGCCACCATCGAGCAAGCCCCGGCGATTGAAGCCCGCAGTATGTCCATGCTGCTGGCTCCATTAAAAGGCACGGGCAAGAAAAAGCCCAAGGAAGCCGGTGCAGAAGAAGTTGAAGGCGAAGTAAAAAAGAGTGAGCCACCGCAGGAGTAAGATCCTGCGGAATCTTGTGTAAAGGAGAAATAGCTGTGACACGCAAGCAGAAAGTTGGCAAGATCAAGCTGAAGACCCACAAGGCGACCGCCAAGCGTTTTGGCATCACCGGGTCTGGCAAGATCGTGCGCACCAAAGGCGGCAAGGCACACCTGCGCCGCAAATCATCGCACCGGGTGAAAGCCCTGTTCGGCGATATGATTGCAGTCAAAGGCCGCGGCTTCATCAAGCGCATCCGCCGCCTGGCACCGCACATGAAGCCCTAACCCTGAGTACCAGGGACAATGGCTGAAGTCTTATTCGGATCATAAAGAAGCAGCTCCCGGGTGTATGCAACTGGATCGCAGTGAAACTGCACCGGCGCCCGGAGGTTCGCAGGAGGTAGAAATATGGCACGTGTAAAAGGTGGACCGCATGGTTACATGCGTCACAAGAAGGTTTTGAAATACACCAAGGGTCAGCGTGGATCCAGGCACCTGCTCTTCAAGCGCGCCAACGAGGCGATGCTCAAGAGCATGTGGTACTCCTCGCGCGACCGCCGCGCCCGTCGGCGTGACATGCGCAGGTTGTGGATCACGCGCATCAATGCCGCCGCGCGGCTGAATGGCACCACGTACAGCCGGTTGATGGCTGCCATGAAGAAGGCCGAAATCACCCTCAACCGCAAGATGCTGGCCGACCTGGCCGTACGCGACCCGCAGGCATTTGCTGCGGTGGTGAATCAAGCCAACAAGTGATCAACACCAAAGGGGCGGGTTTCAGACCCGCCCCTTTTTCATTTAAGAGGGTAAAATATTTGCGTGAACCTTACCTGCGAAAAAAACTGCCATGATCACATCAGCAGCAAATCCCAAGCTTAAACTGGTGCGCTCCCTGCTGGGGCGTCCAAAAGAACGCCGTGACGCAGGTGCTTTTGCTGCCGAGGGGGTGCGCCTGGTGGAGGAAGCGCTGGCAGCCAGGTGGCCCTTCCGCTTTGTGCTGTATACAGAAGCCCTCCACCTCCGTGGTCAGGAACTGGTTACCCGATTGAGGGAAATTGGCGTTGAGGCGGAAGAGGTTGCCCCTCACCTGCTCGATTCCCTGAGCGATACGGGCAACACGCAGGGCATCCTGGCTGTCCTCGAACTGCCTGCCACAGATCCTGCGACCCCACCAGCGCACTGTGACTTCGTTTTGATCCCGGACCAGATCCGTGACCCCGGAAACCTGGGGACGCTGCTGCGCAGCGCGGCGGCTGCCGGGGTGCAGGCTGTCTTCCTCCCGCCGGAAACGACCGATGCCTTTGCCCCCAAGGTGGTGCGCGCTGGGATGGGGGCGCATTTCCGGCTGAGGCTGTCCTCCCTGGCGTGGGATGAGATCAGCCGGCAGACAGCGGGGCTGCAGGTTCTGCTGGCCGACATGGCGGGCTCCTCCTGCTGGGAGACCGACCTGTGCACCCCCCTGGCGCTGATCGTCGGCGGCGAGGCTGAGGGCGCCAGCCAGGCAGCACGGGAACTGGCCACCGGCGCGATCAGCATCCCCATGCCAGGCCAGGCTGAATCGCTCAACGCGGGGGTTGCTGGAGCGATCCTGATGTTCGAGGTGGTGCGCCAGCGAACAACAAGCGCACGCCCACATTGGAGGTGAATACATGAAGATCCGCTCGATCACCTACTTCTGCAATCCCGGCTGGCCGCTGGACGAGAAGAAACTGCGGGCGGCAGGCAATTTCCTGGCCGAGGCAAAGACCACCTTCGAGGAAGAGGGCTACGAGGTGCAGACCACGCGCCTGGCGACCATCCCTTTTCCACGCCTCCTGGGCGAAGGGAAGATCGGGGAGGCGCCGCGCCTGGCCGAAGCGATGAGCCAGGCATTGTCCGAAATCGGCATCGCCTACGCCGCCCTCGGCCCGGCACTTCCGGGCTCGCCGGCGAGTTACCAGGTGATCCCCGAAGCGCTGGCGGCTTCCCGGAATGTGTTCTTTTCCGGGATGATGACCGGACGCGCTTCAGGAAAGGAAGCCGACCCCCGCATCCACCTGGAAGCGGTGCATGCCTGTGCCAAGGTTATCGTTCGTACAGCGCCCTTGGATGCCAACGGCTTTGCCAACCTGAACTTCACCGCGCTGGCCAATGTCCCGCCGGGCGCGCCCTTCTTCCCGGCTGCCTACCACGAGGGGGAGATCCCGGCCTTCAGCCTGGCCATGGAGGCCGCCGACACGGCGGTGCAGGCCTTTGGCATCGCCCGGACGATCGAGGACGGTCAGCAGGCCATCGCTGATATCCTGGAAGAGAACGCCCACACGCTGATCCGCGTCGCCGACTTCTTGAAATTCAGGTACCTGATGCACTTCGGGGGGATCGACTTCTCCCTGGCGCCATTCCCGGAGGAAGCCTGCTCCCTGGGGGCCGCCGTGGAGCACATGGGGGTGAAGCGGGTCGGGTTGCACGGTTCCCTGGCCGCGGCAGCCATCCTCACCGAGGCCATCGGGCGGGCGAATTTCCCGCGCGCCGGCTTCAACGGTTTCATGCAGCCGGTGCTGGAAGATACCATCCTGGCACGCCGGGCAGCCGAGGGGACGCTGACGATCAAGGACCTGCTGCTCTATTCGGCGGTGTGTGGCACCGGGCTGGACACGGTGCCCCTGCCAGGGGATGCGACCCCCGAGCAGATCGCTGCCCTGCTGCTGGATATCTGTGCGCTGGCGCTGCGGCTGGACAAGCCGCTGACCGCACGGCTGATGCCCATCCCGGGCAAGCAGGCAGGCGAGGAGACGAATTTTAATTTTGGTTTCTTCGCCAACAGCCGGGTGATGCGCCTGGAGGCGGAGGCCCTGGGCAAGGCGTTGGCAGGCAGGGAAAGCTTCACCCTGAACAAACGGGTAAACTGAAGCAGGGGGAAAAAAGGCAGCCCCTCACGGGGCTGTTTTTTCTTCCGCTGGATCAATCCGCCAGTATTCTCCTCCTCCACCCTGGCGCGCCATTAATTTTGCCCCCACCAGTTCACGGCGCAGGGAAGCGGTGTCAGGATGGAATCTGGCCAGCATTTCATTGACCTGTTTTTCGCGGTAACGCCGGCCCGGCTCGAAAGTTTTCACCAGGTGGCGCAGGATGGCTTCCAGTTTCCTGCGCTGGGCGGGGATCTCCTTCAGCGAACCATCCGGGCGGGAGAAATCACCGATGACCTTGCGGTCATAGGCATCCGCGTCCACGCTGGAAGCCGCGGCGGCCAGGTCCTGTTTCGAGAAGAGCAGGCGGGTTTTCTGCAGGGCGGCCTCTTCCAACTGGTAGATGCTGTAATACCCCTCGGCGCGCGCCGAGACCAGCCCCGCCTCTGCCAGCCGGGCAAGGTGGTGCGAAACTGTGGAGGCTTTCAGCCCGAGCAGCGCGGCCAATTCCTCGCCGCTGTAGGGCTGGCGTGCCAGCAGGCCGATGATCTTTAGCCGGCTGGCATCTGCCAGCGCTTTGAAAAAGGATAACAGTTCGTTGTTCTCATCATTCATGGGAGCACCTTCGCCGCCAGGCATTCATGTACTGCCGGTTCATGCCTCGGTCCGCCAGTATTTGGAGCCATCGCGCTCACGTAAGAGCAGCCTGGCATCCACCAGGTCGCGGCGCAGGCCAGCCACATCGGGGTGAAAGCGGCTGATCAATTGGTTGACTTCCTTCTCGGTGTAGATCGATCCCGGCTCGAAGGAGGTCAGCAGATATTCCAGCAGCAGGCGGAATTTTGCCGCCTGGGTGCGCGAGTTGGGGATCTGGCTGATGGTGCCATCCGCGCGCAGGAAGGAAGCCAGTTCCCTGTTTTGTTTGGCCCGCGGCTCTCCACCAGATGTGGCCTCATGTCGGCGTTCGAATTGCTGGCGGGCGAGGGTTTCCATCCCATCGGTATGCAGAAGATAGCGTTCCTCTTGTTTGCGCACCACGCCGACATATTCCAGGAAGGCCAGGTGGTTGAAAACCGTGCGCACCGGGAGTTCAAGCGTCTCGGCTACCTGCTGCAGGGAGAGCGGTTCCTGGGAGAGCACGCCGACGATCTTCAGCCGGTCGGCATCCGCCAGGGCTTTGACAAAGTCGAGCATTTCGGGGTCGTTGTTCATGATTTCACCATTGTAAATCCAGTTTGATGTATATCGAATTGAATTATACTGGTTGCGCGGCAGGGAGTCAAGAGGCTGGAAAGCGGGCAAAGGATGTATAATTTACCTGTCAATCCAATCTCATGGAGGTGAGTGCATGGAACTGCCCAGGCACGCGTATTTCCAGGGCAAGATCGTCCCCTATTCTGAGGCCAAGATCGGCGTGGCAACCCACGCGTTCAACTATGGCACGGCAGTCTTTGGCGGACTGCGTGGCTACTGGAACGAAGAGAAACAGCATCTCTTCGTTTTTCGTCCCCACGACCACTTCCGCCGCTTCCTGAACTCCGCCAGACTGCTGTTGATGGAGTTCGAACACACCCCGGAAAGCCTGACCAGCCTGATGCTGGACCTGCTGCACAAGGATAATTACCAGCAGGATATTTACATCCGCCCGCTGGCATACAAGGCGGATGAATATGTGGGGGTGCGTCTTCACGACCTGGTCAACGAACTGACCATGTTCGCCATGCCCTTCGGACTGTACATCAAGAACGACACCTGCGCCCACGTGACGATCTCCGCCTGGAGAAGAGTGGATGACAATGCCATCCCGGCACGCGGCAAGATCAGCGGGGCATACGTCAATTCGGCGTTGGCAAAGACGGACGCCGCGCTGTCCGGTTATGATGAGGCTTTGGTGCTGAACCAGGACGGTCACCTGAGCGAAGGCTCGGCGATGAACTTCTTCATGCTGCGCAACGGCGCCCTGGTCACCCCACCGATCACCGATAATATCCTGGAAGGGATCACGCGGCGCACGGTCATTGAACTGGCGCAGAACGAACTGGGTATCCCGGTGGTGGAACGCTCGATCGATCGCTCGGAAGTTTACCTGTGCGATGAACTGTTCCTGACCGGCACTGCCGCCCAGGTGACGGCGGTGACCCAGGTGGATCATCGCCCGGTGGGGAAAGGCGTGATGGGACCTGTGGTCGGGGAGCTGCGTGCGCTCTTTGAGCAGGTGGTGCGCGCCCGGCATCCCAGGTACCTGCACTGGTGCATGGAGGGATAACCTGCCAGGGGAAGGCAGGGGAAAAACAAAAAAGCGCAGGCACCACGCCTGCGCTCTTTGATTGTCTGGGATCAATATCAGCGGATGCGCTTGAAGGTTACCTTGACCAGGTTCTTGGTGCAATCGCTAAAAGTGTCGAAATAGATCTTTTCGGTCAGCGCCTGCCCGGTGTTGTCGAAGAGTTGGATCCACAGCGTCTGGGTGGAGTCCACCGGTTGATCGCCCAGGTCGAACTCGAAGCCGGATGTACCAAAGGCCGGCACACTGCCACTGATCGCCTTGAGCGGTGGTTCGATGGTCAACTCGCCCAGTTTTCCGCCCAACTGGATGGTCTGGAACTGGAGATGGCTGTCCTTGGTGTCCAGCACCACGCCGCCTACACCCGTCCAGTCACAGGTCTTGCCGGGATGGATCGCCGAGCCAGCCAGGTAGGTGAATTCTGCCACGGCTGGCATGGGGGTGGTGGTGATCGAGGGCGTCAGGGTCAGCGAGGAAGTCGGGGTGGGGGTAACGCTTCTCTGTTCAGGCAAAGGCGTCCAGGAAGGGGCGCGGGTGCGCGTGGCAGAGGGAACCAGTGTAACGGTGGGCGTCCACGTAGCCTGCTGCTGGATGGGGGTGATCGTGGGAGTCTCGGTGGAATATACCGTTGCCGTAGGAATGGGCTTAAAGGGATTGAGTGCAAACTGCGGGTCGCGATAGACGTTAAAGAAATAGACCAGCAGGCAGCCTATGGTCAGCAGGGCCAGGACCGTCAGGATGTTCCACAGGAGCGTCCGATTTTTCCGACGGACAAGTTGTGGGGATGATTCACTCGAGTTCATCATGGCATTCTCTCCCATCAGGGACCGATCACGATCGAACTTTCCGCACGTTTTTGCGCCAGCCAGTCCTGCAGGGCGTGTTCCTGCAAGGTGAGCAGGGCATCGGGCGAGAGCGGGTGTTGTGGATCACGCTCCACCAGGTACAGGAGGTGATATCCGACCGAGCTTTGCACCACCGGGCTATATTCACCCGGGTCGAGGGCAAAGGCTGCCTGCTCAATGGCGGGGTGAACCAGGTACCCTCGTGGGAACCAGCCAAGTTCGCCCTTGGTGAGTGGGTCGTACTGCCCGGCAACTGTCTCAAAACTTGCGCCAGCCTGCAGAAGGGCATACACATTCTGCGCGTCCTGCTCATTATAGAACAAAATTTGCTTAACGTGTACCTGTTCGGCAACCGTCGAGACGACGGCGATGACCTGGTCGCGCATCCAGGCCGCGGCCACCTGGCGGCGCAGGGTGGCGCGGAACTCCGCATCCGTATACCCGTTGGCAGCATGCCACTCCGCCAGGGCTTCGGGACTGCCCAGCTGGACGATGAGCGCATCGATGCGCTGTTGGAGCAGGGTATCATCCACAAGGTACCCATTCTGCGCTGCTGCCTGGGTCAGCAGGAGCTGGGCAATATACTCGTCCTGCAAGGTTTGGAGCGCTTGCTCCGGCGTGACGCTCACTCCAAGCTGCACCTGAACCTGCAGGTAACGCGCCAGTTCGGCATCGAACTCCGTCTGCAGGATGCCCTCCCCGTTCACCGACAGGGCCAGTGGCAGGGAAGTCTCTGTAGGCGGCAGGCTGGGCGTGGGGCTGGGGATCAGCGTGGGGGTCGGTGCGCAGGCGCTGAAGAGGGGGATCAGGAGCAGCAGCAGGAAGTGCTTGAGCCGAAAAGTGGACATTGGCACAGATTATACCAATAGAAAAAAGAGCAGGGGCGCAGCATGCTGCGCCCCTGCCAGTGTCAGGATCGTTGGTTTAGTAATCCATCCCGCCGCCGGGGGGCATGGGCGCGGGTTTTTCTTTTTCAGGGACATCGGTGATCAGGCACTCGGTGGTCAGGATCATGGCCGCGATCGAGGCAGCATTTTCGAGGGCGCCGCGGACGACCTTGAGCGGGTCAATGATGCCGGCCTTGAGCATGTTCACGTATTCGCCGGTGAGCACGTTGTAGCCGAGGTGCTTGTCGTTCTGTTCCTTGGAGAGGCGCCGGACGTTCTCGATGATCACTGCGCCGTCCTGGCCGGCGTTGCCTGCCAGTTTGCGGATCGGGGCCTCAAGGGCTTTGCGCACGATGGAGACGCCGATGGTCTCATCCTCGCCATCCATCTTGACCTTGTCAAGGGCGGAGACTGCGTTGATGAAGACGATCTCACCGCCGGGGACAATGCCTTCTTCGATGGCGGCGCGGGTGGCCGAAAGGGCATCTTCAACACGGTGCTTCTTTTCTTTCAGCTCGGTCTCGGTGGCAGCGCCAACACGGATGATGGCTACACCGCCGGAAAGCTTGGCCAGGCGTTCCTGGAGTTTTTCCTTGTCATAGTCGCTGGTGGACTTGTCGATCTCGACGCGGATCTGCTCGACGCGGCCCTTGATCTGGGCGGCTTCACCCTTGCCACCGACGATGGTGGTGTTGTCCTTGTCGGCGACGACTTTCTCAGCGCGGCCGAGGTCAGCCAGGGTGGTGGTTTCCAACTTGCGCCCGGTCTCTTCCGAGATGACCTGACCGTTGGTCAGCACAGCGATGTCCTGGAGCATGGCCTTGCGGCGATCACCAAAGCCGGGGGCTTTGATGGCCAGCACGTTCAGCATGCCGCGCAGTTTGTTGAGCACCAGGGTGGCGAGTGCTTCGCCATCCACATCTTCCGCAATGATGACCAGGTCGCGCTTGCCGATCTGGACCAGTTTCTCCAGCACGGGGACGATATCCTGGGCAGCGGAGATCTTCTTGTCGTAGATGAGGATGTAGGGTTCGCTGATGATGGATTCCATGTGCTCGGCATCGGTGATGAAGTAGGCCGAGATGTAGCCGCGGTCGAACTGCATGCCTTCGACGAATTCGGTCTCGAACTGCAGGGACTTGGATTCCTCGACGGTGATGACGCCGTCCTTGCCAACCTTGTCCATCACGTCCGAGATCAGGGTGCCGATCTCTGCATCAGCAGCCGAGTTGGTGGCCACCGAGGCGATCTCTTCCTTGGTCTCGATCTTCTGGGACATCTTGCGCAGGGCAGCGACGACCGTATCCACGGCCTGCTCGATGCCGAGCTTGAGGCGCATCGGGTTGGCGCCGGCGGCGAGGGTCTTGAGACCTTCGGTCACGATGGCGTGGGCCAGGATGGTGGAGGTGGTGGTGCCGTCGCCAGCGATGTCATTGGTCTTGGTGGCGGCTTCCTTGAGCAACTGGGCGCCCATATTGGCGAACGGGTCTTCCAGTTCGATCTCTTTGGCAACGGTCACGCCGTCATGTGTGATGGTGGGGGAACCGAACTTGCGGTCGAGGGCCACATTGCGGCCCTTGGGGCCCAGGGTGGTGCCAACAGCATTGGCGACCATGTCGATCCCTTGCTGCAAGCGCCGGCGGGCATCTTCTGAGAAAACGAGTTGTTTGGCTGACATAATTAATTCCTCCGAAATTATGGTGTCTTATTTATTTACGATGGCGAGGATATCGCTCTCGCGCAGGATGAGCAGTTTCTTGCCATCCAGTTTGATCTCGGTGCCGGAATACTTGGCAAACAGGATCTTGTCGCCGACGGCCACATCCATGGCAATGCGCTGACCCTTGTCATCGCGGTCGCCCTGACCGATCGCCAACACGTGGCCCTGCTGGGGTTTTTCCTTGGCGGTTTCGGGCAGCACAATGCCGCCCGCGGTGATCTCTTCCTGTTCAATGGGTTCGACCACTACACGACTGCCGAGGGGTTTGAGATTTAGTGCCATATCTGCCTCCTGAATAAGGTTGTACTGGGGTTTAGCACTCTACTAGTGGGAGTGCTAAGGGTATGATACATGTCTTTCAAAGAGAAGTCAAGGGGAAAGACCGAACATTAACGAATTTCTGATATAACCCCCTCCCTGTTGCGAACCTATCACGGCTGCGTCGTGGGCGTGAAGGCTGGGGTTGGCGTCGGGGTGAGTGATGCCGAGACGGACGCGCAGATGTTCAAGCCCTGTTGGGCATTGAAGACGATCGTCTCGTCGTCCGGGTAGGTCGTCACCAACTGGGTCAGCACCCTGACCGCGGTGGTGCAATAGTTGGGATACTTGGGGCTGAAGGCAGCCAGCACGGAACCGTAATCGAGATAATATGTGGCACTGCCATCGGTCAACGGCAGGCCGCTGACCGCCGTTCCCGGGTCGCCGGCAGTACAGCCGCCCCGGGCGGCGCAGGATTCAACCGGCGTGCAGCCATCCACGGCGCACTTGAGTGCCAGGATGGAGGTCTCGAAGTTGCGCCCGCGCTTGTAGATATTGCCCAGCAGCCCATAGAGGGACGGGTTGCCTGGCTCTATGTCGACCGCCCTGAGCGCATTGCGGGCGGCGGCGAAGAACTCACCCATCTGGGCATAGGTGCGGGCAATGCCCACATATGGCAGGGGATCCTCGATGCGCAGTTGTTCGTTGAGCCGGGTGGCGGCGGCAAAGTAATCCAGCGCCTGCTCGTACAACTGCACCTGCTGCGTGGGGATGTTCGTCCGGAAAGCCAGGGCGCGGTAGTTCTGGGCGATGGAGATGTAGAGGAAGGTCAGGTTGGGGTTGATCGCCAGGGCAGCCTGGTATTCTTCGATCGCCTGGTTGTAACTGAGCGTCGATTCCAGGAAATAGGCATACACGCGGTGCACATCCATCAACTCCGGGCCGCGCAGCAGTGCCTGCTGAATATACTGCCCGCCCTGGTTCCACTTCTGCTGGTCCACCAGGATCTCGGCGTAATAGGCCAGCGCCAGGGCATTGTTGGGGTCCTGCGAGAGGGCGCGCAAGGCCGACTGCTCTGCCAGGCTGAGTTGATCCGCAGGATCTTCCACCTGCGGGTGGGTGCCATACCAGTCGAGCACGAAGGCATGGATGGCATTCACGCGGGCATCATCGGGAGCCAGCGCGACCGCCTGTGACGAGGAGGCCAGCGCCTCCTGCAGGCGTACCAACTGGTCGTCTTCGGAGGTCAGCAGGCGGGATGAATAGGTCTGGATGCGCGCCAGGGCAGACCAGGTGGCCGCGTTGCTGGGGTCCACCCGCACCGCGTCCTGGTAGGCGGTGATGGCGGAATTCAGGTCGCCGGCGTTAAAGAATGCCTCGCCTTCCATTTCAAAGGAATTCACCGAGCGGGTCGGCGTGGGGGTGGGCGCAAAAGGATTGCGCACAGCTCCCGAGTCGAGGCCCGTGACGAAGAATATCCCCACGCTGGCCAGGGCAAGCAGCAGGAAGAGACGGTAAAGATTGGTGTACCGGCGTTTATGGAACAGCGCGCGGCGGCGGATGATCTTCATCGGGTCAGGGCAGGCAGCCTAGGGGGTCTGGGCGCATTGATCCTGGGCGAACTGCGCATTATAAACCGCGATCTCATCGTCGGGTAACGCCCCCAGGATGGTCTGGGTGAGGGTCAGCACCTCGCTGCAGCGCTCCAGGTCTGCCAGCAGCAGGGCATAGGAGTAATAATAGCGTGCCACCCAGTTGTCAGCGCTGATCGGTAAAGGCTGGATGACCAGCCCGTCATCGGTCAGCCCGCCGGAGATGGTCAGGGCGAACTGTACATCCGCAGCCTGGCGCTCGAAGTTCTTATACAGCATGTAGCCCCAGTTGCCCCTGAAATACGGGTCGCTGGGCGCGTCGCGGACTGCATCGGCAGCCGCCTGGACAGCCTTGGCATATTCGCCCGAAGCCGCCCAGGCGCGCGAGGTGTACAGGTCGGGCCATGGGTCGCTGGGGTTGTAGGTGTTTGCCAGGGTATATTCCTGGACCGCCAGGGTGATGTTGCTGATCTGCCGGTAGACGATGCCCAGTTCCAGGTGCACCTGGGAGATGTTCGGGTTGATCTCGATCGCCGCCAGGTAGCGCTGGATGGCGAGGTCATAATTTCCGGTGATGGACAGCACATAGCCGCGTGCCCATTGTGCCTCCAGGGTGTCGGATGCCATCGCCATGGCGGTATTCGACTCGTCGATCGCCATCGTGATCGGGTCCACATAGGGACCGATGTCCTTCTCGAACATGTTCCCCAGCAGGAAGGCATAATACGCATGGGCGATGCCGTTGTTGGGTTCGAGGCGCAATGCCTCCTGGATGACGGGTTCGGCCTCCACCAGGTCGCCCCGGCGGGTGAGCGCCCAGGCTCGCACCGCATGCGCCATGGAGTTCTCCGCGTTGAGCAGGATGGCGTTGCTGGCATTCACCAGCGCATCATCGTACCGTCCGGCAAAGACCTGTGCCCGGGCAATGGCGATATACAGGGCGGCATGGTCCGGCTTGAGACGGATGGCCTCGTTATATACCTCGATCGCCTGGATGAACTTGCCATCCTCCACCAGCGCCTCGGCTTCCACGATGTACGATCCCGGGTCGCGCGTGGCCGTCGGCGTGGGCACGAAGGGCGGTTCCACCGTTGGGATAATGAATTGGTTGAAGTAACTGACGATAAGGATCAGCACGACCAGCACGGCAACCAGGAACCAGTTGACCCGCCGCCGCTTCTGGCGCATGTTCCATTTAGAGCCTCGAAGATACATGCGATCATCTTACCATCCACCATTAAGCGGCGTCAACCCCCTCTTGTCAGACATCTCACTTGCGGCTAGAATGAGCGCATGGAGTTTGACGTCTTCACGCTCCTGCCGGAAATCTTCCCCCCCTATCTTGAAGCGAGTATTCTTCAACGCGCCAGCCAGCGTGGGTTGCTGCGCGTGCGCGTGCACAACATCCGCGATTGGGCCACGGACAGGCATCACGTGACCGATGACACGCCCTATGGCGGCGGCGGGGGCATGGTGATGAAGCCGGAGCCGGTCTTCGCCGCCGTGGAGAGCGTGCTGGGCGCGGAGCCTGCGGGGCGCCCCCCGCTCATCCTGCTCACCCCGCAGGGACGCGTCTTCAACCAGTCCATCGCCGCGGAACTGGCACACTTGCCGCGCCTGGCGCTGCTGTGCGGTCGGTATGAGGGCGTCGATGAGCGCATCCGCGCCCACCTGGTGACCGACGAGATCTCCATCGGCGATTTCGTGCTCACCGGCGGGGAACTGCCCGCGCTCATCCTGATCGATGCGCTCACCCGCCTGCTGCCCGGCGTGCTCGGCGACCCGGATGGGGCGCTGGACGATTCGCATGCCAGCGGCCTGCTGGAGTACCCGCATTACACCCGCCCGCCGGAATTCCGCGGCTGGGGTGTGCCGGAGGTGCTGCTTTCCGGCGACCATGCCCGCATCGACAAATGGCGGCACGCACAGTCCCTGGAACGTACACGGGCGCGACGCCCGGATATGTTGGCCAACCTTCCTCCCGGTCCGGTGGAAGGAAAACAGTCCCATAAAACCAAAGACAAAGGAGAATGTAGATGAAAAAGTTCGGTTACGGAAAGATCTTCCTGCTCGGCTTTGGGTTCTTCGGGGTGAGCGTCATCTGGGGTGTGTACAACGCCTTTGTGCCCATCTTCCTGTCCCAAAAATTCAACCTGGAGCCGGCATTCATCGGCTTCTTCATGACCCTGGATAACATCGCCGCCCTGTTCATCCAACCGCCGGTGGGGGCCTGGTCCGACCGCCTGCGCACCAAGATCGGCAGGCGTATGCCCTTCATTATTATTGGCGCGCCTATCGGGGCGTTCCTGTTCGGCTTGATCCCCTTGGCTGCCGTCCTGCCGCTGTTCGTCGCCTGCACAACCACGCTGATCCTCAGCATGGCTTTCTGGCGCACGCCGGTGGTGGCGCTCATGCCGGACATCACCCCCTCGGACAAGCGTTCGCAGGCGAATGGGATCATCAACTTCATGGGCGGGCTGGGCGCGATCATCTCCTTCCTGGGTGGCTCGGTGCTCTATAAGATGAATCCGGCCTTCCCATTCTGGCTGGGGTCGGGGCTGGTGATCCTGGCGGCGCTGCTGGTCTTCCTCTTCATCAAGGAACCCCAGCTCGCAGCCAGCAAGCAGGAAGCTTCGGCGAACACGTTCGGCGGTTTCTTCAAATTCATGGGCTCCCACCTGGTCGTCGTACTCGGCAGCCTGGCGGCGGCGCTTGCCGCCGGTGCGCTGTTGACCGTGCTGGTGCCCGAAGCGCGCACCATCGGGGCAGAGATCGGTGCCCCATCCTACCTTGGGCTGGGCGTGGTGCTGTTGCTTACCTGGTTCGTGTGTTTCTATGCCTACTACATGGCCCGCGAACCCATCCAGAGCAAGGATAAGAGCGCCCTGCGCCTGTTCCTGGCGATCTTTGCCTGGTTCGTCGGCTACAACGCCATCGAAGCCTTCTTCACCCTGTATGCCGTCAACCACCTGGGCATGGAAGCGGCGGATGGCGCCCGCCTGCTCGGGCACATGTCGCTGACCTTCGTCCTGTTCGCTCTCGTCTCCGGCTTCATCGGCGGGAAGTTCGGGCGCCGGCGCACGATCATGACCGGGATCATCCTGCTGGGCGGGCTGATCGCCGCCATGTTCTTCCTGCCCCAGTCGACGCTCATCATCCAGCTCGCCAAGCTGCCCGTGCTGGGTGCCGTGCCGGTGATCAGCCTGTTCCTGATGGCTGCCGGGATCGCCTGGTCGCTGATCAACATCAATTCGCTGCCCATGGTGGTGGACCTGGTGGAGGATGCCCGCATCGGTACCTACACCGGTCTCTATTATCTCTTCTCCACACTGGCGGCGATCGTTGGACCGAACCTGAACGGCTGGATCGTGCAATTGACCGGCAAGGATTACAACAACATCATGCTGGTGGCGCCGCTGTTCATGCTCTGCGCCCTGCTGTTGATGCTTGGCGTCCGCCGGGGCGAAGCCAGAAAAGCCGTTTGATAAGTAGTGATTTTCGTCTGGTGGAATTGTGAGCCGCGCAAGCCCGGTGATATAAATCACGGGCTTGCGCAAAGAATCAAGAGGCTGTATACTTCTTTGTAAGGGAGTTCTTATTCCATGCCTGTGAGGAGGTGAAAGGAAACAAATACAGACATTTAAAAAAAAATAATGGCCCGTTCGATATATCACCCATATCTTAAATCTTGAGGAGAAGTAAGCATGAAGAAAATCTATGTAATCATCACTGCTCTCGTGCTGGTCGCCATGCTCATGCCGGCCTGCACCCCCACCGCCCCTGACTGCACCAAGGCAGATGTGCTCTGCGTTGGCATGGTGACGGACGTCGGCAAGATCGATGACAAGTCCTTCAACCAGTCCGCCTGGGAAGGCCTGCAGCAAGCCAAGACTGACGGCGTTGCTGACTGGGTCCAGTACATCGAGACCACCGATGCCAAGGACTATGCCAAGAACATCGCCACATTCGCGGATGCCGGCTATGATGTGATCGTCACCGTCGGTTTCAACCTGACCGGCGATACCGCCACCGCCGCGCTGGCCTACCCGAACATCTACTTCATCGGCGTGGACCAGTTCCAGGAATGGCCCTATGATGCAGACACCACCAACGACATCGCCAACCTGGCGGGTCTGAACTTCCCCGAGGACAATGCCGGCTTCCTGGTCGGCGCCCTGGCTGCCATGATGACCGAGACCGGCAAGATCGGCTCTGTCTGCGGTACCGATTTGGTACCCCCCGTCTGGCGCTTTGGTGAAGGCTACCGCGCTGGCGCTGCCTACATTGACCCCGCCGTGGAAGTCTTCGTTGTCTACCACAGCGATGTTGGTTTCGACAAGACCTTCACTGATCCCGAATGGGGTGCTGCCACCGCCAATACCATGATCGATAACGGCGCGGACGTGATCTTCGGCGCCGGCGGCAAGACCGGCAACGGTGCCGTGACCCAGGCCGCCACCCGCGGCGTGTATGCCATCGGCGTGGACAGCGACCAGTACTACACCCTGCCCGAAGCTGCCGCACGCATGCTCTCCAGCGCCATGAAGCTCATCACCCCAGGCGTTGCTGAACTGATCGGCATTGCCAAGGATGCCCAGGCTGGCGCCGCATTCCCGGCTGGCAACTACATGGGCGATGCCACCTACGCCCCCTTCCATGACCTGGAAGATGCCGTTCCCGCAGATGTCAAGGCCCGCATGGAAGAGATCTTCGCCATGCTGCTCAGCGGCGAACTGACTACCGGCGTTCCGCCCGTCAAGCCGTAAACACCTTTTCGTAAGTGAAACGAAGGGGAAAGGGAAATTTCCCTTTCCCCTTCTTGTTACATCAACAATGTTCAAATGGGTTGGATCGACATGCAGCCTTCCAAAGTGCGCACTTTCTTTCGAAAACTCCTTTCCTCGGCCCTGGAGTCCATGCTCGTGCCCTTGCTGGCGGTGTTCACCGCCATGGTCATCGGCGGGGTGGTCATCGCCCTCGTAGGAGGCAATCCCTTCTTTGCCTTCATCGGCCTCATTGAGGGCTCCTTTGGCAATGCCAAGGCGCTCAGCGAAACCGCAGTCTGGGCCACCCCGTATATCTTCGCCGGGCTGGCGGTCTCGGTGGCCTTCAAGGGCGGCCTGTTCAACATCGGCGCCGAAGGTCAACTGGCTTTTGGTGCGGTGACCGCCGCACTGATCGGTTATGCCCTGCCCGGCTGGCTGGGCATCGAAATACCTGCAATCATTCATGTTCTTCTTGCTGTTGGACTGGGGGGATTGGCAGGCGCACTGTGGGCGGCCATCCCGGGCGCTCTGAAAGCCTTTGCCGGCGGACACGAAGTGATCAACACGATCATGATGAACTACATCGCCCTCAACCTGACCAGTTTTCTGCTCAACAGCCCGATGAAAGACCCCGACCCGACCAACGTGTCGGCGCGTACCCCGCTGATCGCCGAAGGCGCGCGCCTGCCGGTACTCTTCGATGGGCTGCGCGTGCACTGGGGTTTCATCCTGGCGCTGGTGGTGGCTTTCTTGGTATGGGTTTTCATCTGGAAGACCACCCTGGGTTTCGAGATCCGCACGGTGGGCGCCAACCCGGATGCCGCCAAGTACGCCGGGATCAATGTCAAGCGCACCATCGTGCTGAGCATGGCCATCTCCGGGCTGCTGGCCGGGTTGGCCGGCTCGGTGGAGGTGACCGGTTTGAACTACCGCCACGAACTGGGCTTCTCGATGGGCTACGGCTTTGACGCCATCGCCATCGCTTTGCTGGGCAAGATCCACCCGGTGGGGGTGGTGCTGGCTTCGATCCTGTTCGCCTCCATGCGCAACGGCGCCACGCGCATGCAGTTCCTCACCCAGATCCCCGTGGACGTGATCTCGGTCATCCAGGGGCTGATCCTGCTCTTCGTGGCCGCGGATGTCATCATCCGCTTCATCTACCGCATCAAGAGCCGCGGCGACCGCGTGGTGCTGACCCGCGGCTGGGGAGGTTAAGGAAAAGCCATGGACTGGAAACGCTTCCTCTTTATCGCTTTGATCATCGTGCTCCTGTTCACCGTGGTCGTACTGGTGGGCAGCGCGGCGCAGAAACCGATCGTCATCATCGCCAGCATGCTGGCAACCACCATCGCCGTGGCTACCCCGCTCACCCTGGGCGCCCTCTCGGGGCTCTATTGCGAGCGCGCCGGGGTGGTCAACATCGGCATCGAAGGGATGATGCTCAGCGCCGCCTTCTTCGGCTGGTTCGGCGCCATCTACATGAACACCATCCTGAAACTCCCGGCGATGGCCAGCCTGTTGATCGGCCTGGTCTGTGCCCTGCTCACCGGCGGTCTGATGGCGCTGCTGCATGCCGCCCTCTCGATCACCTTCAAGGTCGACCAGATCATCGGCGGCACCGTGATCAATATCCTGGCGATCGGCATCACCGGCTTCCTCAACCGCCAGTTGTTCTTCGAAAAAGGCTCCATCTTCGGCGGCAACGTGCCGCATGCCCCCGGGACGCTGCCGGTCATCCACATCCCCATCCAGGAAGCGATCGAATCGGTCTGCACCTCGGAAACTTGCTTCACCATCGCCCGGGCATTCGGCAAGGTTTTTGACCAGCGCCCGATCGTCATCTCCGCCATCCTGCTGGTCATCATCACCCACTTCGTGCTCTTCAAAACCCGCTGGGGGCTGCGCACCCGTGCCGTGGGCGAACACCCCAGGGCGGCGGACACGGTGGGCATCAATGTGATCATGATGCGCTACGTTAACGTGGTCATCGGTGGGATGATGGCCGGGCTGGGCGGGGCATATTTCACCCTCGAGTCGGTGCCCTCCTTCGAGCCGCTGATGACCAACGGGCGCGGATTCATCGCCCTGGCGGCGATGATCTTCGGCAACTGGACCCCCTTCGGCGCCTGGGCGGCCTCGCTGGTCTTCGGCGCCGCGCAGGCCCTGCAGATCAACATGCAGGTGTTTCGTGATTCCATCCCCGCGCAGTGGGCCATCCTGCAAAACTCCTACGTGGTCGGTCTCACCCCCTACATCCTGACCATGATCATCCTGACCGGCGTCATCGGCAAGACGGTATCCCCGGCTGCTGACGGCCAACCGTACGAGAAATAGGAGGCCGCCATGACTGACCCGACCCTCGTACTCGAAGCCAAAGGCATCACCAAGCAGTTCCCCGGTGTGCTGGCCAATGACAATGTCAATTTCGACCTGCGCAAGGGAGAGATCCATGCCCTGCTGGGCGAGAACGGTGCCGGCAAGACCACGCTGATGAACATCCTCTACGGATTGTATAAGCAGGATGCCGGGGAGATCCTCGTCAACGGCGCAGCCATCACCATCCACTCACCCAGGGATTCGATCAATGCCGGGGTGGGCATGGTGCACCAGCACTTCATGCTCATCCCCGTCTTCACCATTGCCGAGAACATCATGTTGGGCGATGAGACCACGAAGAACGGCTTCCTGGATGTCAAAGCCGTGTGCAAACGGGTGGAGGAGATCTCGAAGCAGTACGGGCTGGACGTGGATCCCACCGCCCTGGTGGGGCAACTGCCGGTCGGCGTGCAGCAGCGCGTCGAGATCATCAAGACCCTCTACCGCAAAGCCAGCATCCTGATCCTGGACGAGCCCACCGCCGTGCTCACCCCGCAGGAAGCAGAAGACCTGTTCCGCATCGTGCACGAACTCACCGAGCGCGGCGTATCGGTGATCTTCATCACCCACAAGTTGAAGGAAGTGCTCTCCATCGCCGACCGCATCACCGTGATGCGCGCCGGAAAAGTGGTGGGCACCACCACCCCCGCCGAGACGGACGAGCATAAACTGGCGGCGATGATGGTCGGGCGCGAGGTCATCCTGACCGTGGACAAGGCGGAAGCCAAACCGGGCGAAGAGATCCTTAAGGTGGAAGAGATGAAGGTCAACGACGTGCGCGGGCTGCAAACCGTGCGCGGCGTCTCCTTCCAGGTGCGCGCCGGGGAGATCCTCGGCATCGCCGGGGTGCAGGGCAACGGGCAGACCGAACTGGTGGAAGCGCTCACCGGGCTGCGCCCTGCCGCCGGGGGCAAAATGTGGTTCAACGGCAAGGACATGACCGGCAAGACGCCGCGCCTGCTCACCGAGACCGGCATGGCCCACATTCCCGAAGACCGCCAGCGCCACGGGCTGGTGCTCGCCTACCCTGTGGCGGACAACATGGTGCTGAACACCTATTACCAGCGCCCGTTCGGCATTCACGGCATGATGCAACCCGCCGCCATCGACCGGAACGCCCGCAAGCTGATCCAGGATTTCGACGTGCGCACCCCCTCGCCCTACGTGCCGGTCTCCAAGCTCTCCGGTGGCAACCAGCAGAAGGTCATCGTGGCGCGCGAACTGAGCCACGATATCAAGCTGCTCATCGCCAACCAGCCCACCCGCGGCCTGGACGTGGGCTCCATCGAATACATCCACCGGGAGATCGTGCTGATGCGCGACCGCGGCATCGGGGTCGTGCTCGTCTCGGCGGAACTCGACGAGATCATGGCCCTCTCCGACCGCATCGCCGTCATGTACCGCGGCCAGATCGTCACCACCGTCGCTGCCGGTACGGTCAGCCGCGAACAACTCGGCCTGTGGATGGCCGGCGCTCACCCCGGGGAGTGAACGCGCTTTCCTTTGGATACCCCCTGCCGGGCTGCCGCAAGCAGCCCGGTTCTCTATCCCGCCTCCGAAGGGGCACTGCAGCGCCCGATCCATCACCCTGCACCTGCCCTCGCAGTCCCAGGCTGGGCGATTCCTGGACCACCGCTCGCCCCCTCCGCCGCAGTGCCCAGGAACTCCAGGGAAATGCTCGCCGTCCTCCGCACCTCCACGGACAAGGATGTCCAATGAAAAACATTCCCTCTGCAGAGCGCCCTGAAGGTTTCCTCCTCCGTCTCGCGCAAAGGCACGCGGCAGACGGGCAGCCTGCCTGGGGGCGGTGGTGGACCGATCCTGGCGCAGGAAGGCGGTCTTTTATGGTCGGATGTCGACCATCATGCTGAGCAAATACTTGAAGGCAATGGCATTGGCCTCCGTCCAGGCGCTGGAGGGGGCGTAAGTGATCACTTCGAGCAGCCGGTTCTTATTTGGCACAAAAGAGACTTCATAGGTGAACTCTTCTCCGCCGGTGCCGGTGCAGTCGCCCATCCGCGATTCCCACTGGCCGCCCAGGGAGTCCATGCGGTCACCCTGCTCCAGGGTGCAGGCGGTGAAACCAAGGGGGGCCAGCCTTTCGGTGCTCCAGGAGCCAAGCAGCAGGGCAGGATCTGCGATTTCATCTTTAACAAATACCGCCATGCCTGTGCGTTCGTCTGCCGAGCGGAACCACACGCCCGTATCCTGCCAGGTGAGGCGGGGTGACATCCAATCATGCACATACATGGTTTGCAGCCCAACGGCAGCATCGGCATATTTGCGCCAAATCTCGACGCTATCCAGCACCTGCTGGAAAACAGGCTGCAGGTCTTCCCATTGCCCGCTGGGGGAAAACCACATGACCTCCATGACATCGTCCGCCCGTTGGATGTACGCGACCTGGGCGGTGATGGCATTCCCCTGGGCGATCCGGGTGGGTGCCGGGACACGTGCGATGGTCACGTTCGGTCCATCCGTGACCGATTCCGGTGTGAAGGTCACGATGCCAGGAATGCCCACATCCTTTGTTCCCCAGGTGTTCAAGAGAGCCGCGGGATCTCCACTCAAGTTGATCTGGAAGGTGACTCCGATGGGCTGGTTGGGGTCCTTGACAAACTCACCTTCCCCAAAGGTGAGCGGGGAGGAACCATCCCATTGGCCGGGGAAGGTAAAACTGAGTTCGGTGCGCGTGGAGGCAGTGGAGGACAAGCCGGAAGTCGTAACCGGTGTCGGAACGGGGGGATTGAGAGTTGCAGAAGACGGTGTGAGGGAAGGAAGCCCGGTATCGCCGGGCAGGCTGGTCGGAACAGAGGTCTGGGCGGGTACAGCCGGCCCGCATGCCGAAAGAAGGAGACTGGCGATTGCCAGCAGAGCCAGGGCAGGAAAGGTTTTCATGCACACACTCCTATTCATGTATGCTCCGGCAGGTCATTCTGGCTACCAGCCGGGTGGCTGGGGTCTCGCCCGAGACATGGCGGGCAAGTATGCTCCTATTATCGCATAAATTTTTCCAAATGTGCGCCATTCCAGGGATCGCTGTGCAGGGGGGATGGTTGGATGGGGATCGGGCATGGCATCGCCATGCCTCTACGTGAAGCGAAAGGTTATGCAGACAGGTGCCCGAGCCGGTCCAACAGTCCAGGGACATCCCGGGTGGCGGTCGTCCAGACTTCATCCCAATCCACCAGGTCGTATGCATGGATCAGGTGGTCGCGCATTCCCGCCATCAGTGCCCAGGGGACCTGGGCATGTGCGCTGCGAAAGCCGGGCGAGAGCCGCTTGACCGCTTCGCCGATGACCGTCAGTTGGAATAGAACTGCAGAGCGGGTTTTCCAGTCCTCAATGAAGGTCTCTTGGTGGAAACCTTCAACAAACGCGGCGATGAGTTGCGCCGCGTTGCTGAGATCCTTCAAAACGATGTACTCCCGATGCCTGGACATGCGGCTTGCCTGGTTCCGAATACAAGGTCTTTGCCGTGCCGATGATCTCGGCGCGCAGCAGGGGATTGCGGCTCTGTTCCAGCACCCGGCGGGTGATCAAGTCCACCTCACGCCCAAAGAGTTCTTTCAATTCTTATTTCATCTGTACGTGGTCGAAGAGTCCCCCACTCACTGTGCGCCGCGAAGGAAACCAGCACATCGATGTCGGAGCGGGATGCGAAATCCTCGCGCACGGCCGATCCGAACAACGCCAATTTCTCCACTATCCAGCGCTTGCAATAAGCGGCCAGTTTCCTGGAAGGGATGAGCCTTTGGACAGCAACCATGCTTAAATAATTTCTCTGCTTTCTTCTTGGAGCCATTCCTGTTCCCAACCCGCGCGCGAATGGACGCGGGTGTGGCTTGGGTGGGCGAGGGGATGGGTCGGGCACGCGGGCCATGGCACAAGGATTCCTCCAAACCATCATGTTTTTGCCATACCCGCCGGAAGGAATATGGTATAAACTTGGGGAAAGCCATTTTGCCATAGGCGGTTGCCATGCCTGCGTTCCTCCAACAGATCTTCACCCTTCTCACCGTCCCCCCGGGGAATCTCATCTATCACATCGTATTGGCGTTCTCCATTGCCGGGGCGCTGCAGGGGGCGGTGTACCACTTGCGCCTGAGCGGATTCCCGCAGGCGCGCCGTGCCGTCTTTGGGTTGGGCTTGCTGCTGGGCCTGCAGATGCTGCTCTTCCTGGCTGGGGGGCTGGCCTGGCAGAACGTGATCGAGCCGGGCGTGCTGCTGCCCGCCCTCGACCGCCTGGTGAGTATGCTCGCGCTGGTGTGGATCGCCTGGCTGTGGGCTTTCCCCGAGCCGGTGCGCCTGGCGGACGCCGCGAGCGTCCTGCTCAGCCTGTTCGGGCTGACGCTCTTCGGGCTGACCTACGTGTTCTTCTCGCAAGGCGCACCGGGGAGTTTCAACCTGTCGATCTTCGACCTGCTCTGGCAGGGGTTCAGCCTGGCGGTCATCCTCCTTGGGCTGCTGGCGCTGGTCCTGCGCCGTCCGAACGGCTGGGGCAACGGGCTGGCGATGCTGCTCATCGCCATGCTGGGGCACCTGGTCACGCTCATCTTCCCGCAGGAGGGGGCTTATCCCGGCCTCCTGCGCCTGGCGCACCTGGCGCTGTTCCCCATCCTGCTGACCCTGCCGCAACGGTTCCTGGATGCACCCCAGCCCGAGCGGCGCAAACCGGTCGCCGCCAAAGCCGAGGCGGAATCAAAGAACGAGGAAGCGTCCCACCAGGAAAGGCGCCGCTACAGTACCGACCCGAAGACCTTCCAGTCGCTGATCCAACTGGCTGCAGAGACGGCGCCTGCCCGTATCCCCCAGTACCTGGCACGTGGCGTCGCCCAGGCGATGCTTGCCGACCTGTGTTTCCTGCTGACCGGCGGGAACGAGAAGGAACTGGCGGTGACCTGCGGCTACGACCTGATCCGCGAGGAGATCCTGGGGACAACGGTGATCCAGAAGTCGGCTGTGCCTCTGCTGGCGAACGCCATCGCCCGTGCCCGCCCGCTGCGCCTGCCGGCAAGCAGCACCTCCTCCGACCTGAAGGGGCTTGGCGAGGCGCTGGGACTGAGCAATGCCGGGCACCTGCTGAGCGTGCCCATCTCCTCGCCGCAGCGCGGCCCGCTGGGGGCGATCCTGGTGCTTTCACCGTATTCCAACCGGCTGTGGAGCGCTGAAGACCAGGCCTACCTGGCCAACGTCTCCTCGCTGCTGCTGCCGGTGCTGGAACGCAGCGAGAACATCGCCGCCCTGCAGATGGAAGTGCAGGCTGCCCGGGAGAACACCGAGGCGGCGGTGAACGAGGCCGGCGTGTACAAGCTCAAGGTGGAGGAACTGGGCCGGGAACTCGATGCCTGGCGGCAGGACCCTGTTGCCGCCCAGGCGCAGGCAGAGAATCTCAACGCGCTGCTGTTGATGCAGGAGGAACTGCGCAACACGGTGGACCAGTTGACCGCGGAGAACGAGCAACTGCGGGCGGCGGGGGGTGCCGCCCCGGCAGGTTCCGAGCAGCTCGAGTTGGAACTGCGCCAGACGCTGCAGGAGATGGCGCACATGCAGAACGCCGTGGTGGAATCCAACCGCAGGATCATGGAACTGGAAAAACGACCCGCGGCGCCGATCACCAGCGAGCAGGTGGAGGTGATCGCCTCCATCTCGCAGGAACTGCGCCAGCCGATGTCGTCCATCGTTGGCTACACCGACCTGCTGCTGGGGGAATCGGTGGGCATCCTGGGAACCTTGCAGCGCAAGTTCGTCGAGCGGGTGAAGGCTTCCATCGAGCGCATCGGCGGGCTGATCGAGGACCTGATCCAGATCACCAACCTGGACACCGGCAGCCGGGAATTCCGCCCGGAACTGATCGATCTGAACCTGATCATCGACAAATCGATGGCTTATACCAGCACTCAGATCCGCGAGAAGAACATCACCCTGCGGCTGGACATCCCCGAAGAAGCGCCACAGGTGCGCACCGACCGGGATGCACTCCAGCAGGTGATCATCCATCTCTTGCAGAACGCCACCGCCGCCACCCAGGCGGAGGGGACGATCACCCTGCGGGTTCAGACGCAGGTGGAGGAGGGGATCGAGTACCTTTCGGTGCAGGTGACAGACACGGGCGGCGGCATCGCCGCGGAGGACCTGCCGCGCGTCTTCGCCCGTCGTTACCGCGCCGAACATTCGCTCATCCAGGGGGTGGGCGACACCGGCGTGGGGCTGTCGATCGCCAAGTCGCTGGTCGAAGCGCAGAACGGGCGCATCTGGGTGGAGACCGAGAGCGGGGAAGGTTCGCGTTTCAGCGTGCTCCTGCCGGTCTTACCGGCGGAGGGGGAAGGCTAAATGCGCCTCCTCCGGCAGGTCTTGCCCGCCTTTGTCATCGCCCTGGTCTCGATCCTGATCACCCTGGGCGGCCTGGGGCTTTCGCTGGTCGAGGGGGGCATGGCTGCGCCGGAGCGCATCCAATCACCGACCATTCCACCCCTGCCGGCGACCTTCACCCCGCCCCAGCTCACCCCGCAGATCATCACCCTTACCCCGCAGGGGGCGACCCCCACACCCACCCCGACCGCTCCCGTCGTACCAAGCGAGACCCTGCCGCCCACGCCCGGCGCCTGCCCGCCGCCGCAGGGCTATGTGCCCTACACCGTAAAGTCGGGCGAC
>JBGSVI010000071.1:0-37128 GCA_041753035.1 Anaerolineales bacterium
GACAAGGGTGAGGCCGCCATCCTGGCTGCCAGCAATCTGCAGATGTCTGAAGATGATAATGTACTGGTGCAGGGTGTGGAAGGCAGCCCCTATGCAGTCGCTTTCTTCGGCTTTGCCTACTATCAGGAAAATGTCAGCAAGTTGACCGTGCTCTCTGTGGATGGGATTGCCCCCACCGAAGAGACTGCCGGGGACAACACCTACCCGATCTCCCGCCCGCTGTTCATCTACTCCACGGCAAAGATCATGCAGGAGAAACCCCAGGTGGCCGCATTCATTTACTTCTACCTGACCAATGTCAATGACGAGATCATTGATGTCGGTTACTTCCCGGCCAACCTGGATGAAGCACTCAACACCTGGAATACCGCAGTCGGCAAATAAGTTCAAAAAAGGGAGTTTGTCTTTCTCCCTCTCCTTTCCCTTCCCCCCTCCCTGTGAGGGGGGAAGGCATCCTTGTGAATGGATGTGCTCCATGAATGGAAGTTCCATAGAATTCCTGGGACCGAATGCAGTCCCTGACCGATCCGGATCAAGCCTAAAAAAACGGCGGCGCTGGGGTGAGACGATCATCCAATCGCTGCTGTTCTTTGCTGGCTTTTTCTCGATATTCACCACCCTGGGGATCGTATATGAACTGGGCAAGGAAGCCTGGCTGTTCTTCCGCCTGCCGGAGGTCGACCTGGTCGCTTTCCTGACCGGGACGAAATGGCAGCCCCACATCGATCAATTTGGGATCCTGCCCCTGGCGACTGCCACGCTGGTCACCACGGCGATCGCCATGCTCATTGCCATACCGCTGGGGCTGGCGGCTGCAATCTACCTCTCGGAATATGCCTCCAAGAAATTGCGCAATACGCTCAAGCCCGTGCTGGAGATCCTGGCGGGCATCCCAACCATCGTCTATGGTTACTTTGCACTGACCTTTGTCACCCCGCTGCTGCGCTCCATCTTTGGAAAAGATATAGTATCCATTTATAACACCGGCTCTGCCGGGTTGGTGATGGGCATTCTCATCCTGCCATTGATCGCCTCGATGAGCGAGGATGCCCTGAACGCGGTACCGCGCGTGTTGCGCGAGGCCGCCTATGGGCTGGGTGCCACCAAGCTGGAAGTGGCGGTCAAGATCGTGCTGCCTGCAGCGCTCTCCGGCATCGCCGCGGCGATCATCCTGGGCGTCAGCCGGGCGATCGGCGAGACGATGATCGTGGCGGTTGCCGCCGGGGCGGGTCCCAACTTTACACTCAATCCATTCAAAGCGGCCGAGACCATGACCGGGCATATCGTGCGCATGTCGGGCGGCGATCTGAGTTACGACTCGATCGACTATAACAGTATCTTTGCCATCGGCCTGGTGCTGTTCTTCATCACCCTGATCCTCAACTTCATCAGTCAGCGCATCGTGCGCCGCTTCCGCGAGGTGTACGAATGATCCGCCTGTCATCCGTCTCCAACCTCTCCGCCCGCCATACCGCCGGACGTGTTTGGCAAGTGGTCTTCCTTGGCTCAACCGTCATTGGCATCCTGGCGCTGAGCGCGTTGCTGCTGAACATCCTGAACAGCGCCTTTGGTTTTGTGGCTCTCAAGGCCAAGGTCGAACCTGCCAGCCTGGCGCTGGGGGATGTCCCGCTGGAGGAGCAAAGCACGGACGAATTGGTCGCCCTGCTGCAGTCCCGGCTTTCCAGCGGTGCGTTCAACAAGTTGAACAACGAAAAAGCTTTGGCAGACCGCCCGCATGCCGAGGTGTATGCCCTGGTGCTTGAACGCATCGTCAAGTACAGCGTGGATGAAACCTGGTCGCTGTGGGAATCGATCACCCGCAGTGAGGAGATCAAGGCCTATGTGGCGCAGGAATATCCCGGCGACAAGCTGGTCTTTATCTCGTGGCTGACCGCTGACTTCATCTCCCGCCCGCAGTCCAGCGAGGCGTTGAGCGCTGGCATCCGCACGGCGATCTTTGGGTCTCTGTGGACGATCGGCATCACCATCCTGTTCGCCTTCCCGGTGGGGGTTGGGGCGGCTATCTATCTGGAGGAATACGCCACGGATAACTGGCTGAACCGCCTGATCCGCACCAACATCAATAACCTGGCAGGTGTGCCATCGATTATTTATGGGATCCTAGGGCTGGCGATCTTCGTGCGCCTGCTGGAGAAACTGACCAGTGGTGCTGTTTTTGGCCTGGTGGACGCAACCACTGCCAACGGGCGCACCATCCTGTCTGCGGGTCTGACCCTTGGCTTGCTGGTGCTGCCGGTGATCATCATCAATTCACAGGAAGCCATCCGGGCAGTGCCGCAGTTGCTGCGCAAGGCCAGTTATGGGCTGGGAGCCACCAAGTGGCAGACGGTCTGGTCGCATGTGCTGCCCAATGCCCTGCCGGGAATCCTGACCGGTACCATCCTGGCGGTCAGCCGCGCCATTGGCGAGACCGCCCCGCTGGTTGTAGTGGGCGCATCGACGGCGATTAGCATGGATCCCACTTCGCCCTTCTCCAAGTTCACCACCCTGCCGATCCAGATCTTCCAGTGGACCTCGCGCCCGCAGGCAGAGTGGCGCCACCTGGCAGCCGCCGCCATTGTCGTCCTTCTGGCGCTGCTGCTCAGCCTGAATGCTGCTGCCATCCTGCTGCGCAACCGCTTTGCCCGAAAGTACTGAAATTTTGGAGAAATACCCATGGATAACAACTTTGTCTTCGAAACCCACAGCCTGAACCTCTTTTACGGCAATTTTCTGGCGGTGACGGATGTGAACATCAATATCCCGCGCAACAAGATCACGGCGATCATCGGGCCTTCCGGCTGCGGCAAGTCCACGCTGCTGCGGGCTTTCAACCGGATGAACGAACTCGTCCCTGACACCCACATCTCGGGGGAGGTGCTATTTGAGGGGCAAAACCTTTATGACCGAAATGTGGATCCGGTGGAGGTGCGTTACCGCATCGGCATGGTTTTCCAGAAGCCCAACCCGTTCCCAAAATCGATCTACGAGAACGTTGCCTGGGCAGCCCGCATCCACGGCTACAAAGGCAACATGGATGAACTGGTGGAAGGAGCCTTGCGCAAGGCAGCATTGTGGGACGAGGTGAAGGATGTGCTGCATGGTTCAGGAATGGCGATTTCCGGCGGGCAGCAGCAGCGCCTGTGCATCGCACGAGCCATTGCGGTCAAGCCCGAGGTGATCCTGATGGATGAACCCGCCTCCGCCCTCGACCCGATCGCCACCCTGAAGATCGAGGAGTTGATGCAGGAACTCAAGAAGGACTATACCATCGTCATCGTGACCCACAACATGCAGCAGGCGGCGCGTGTCTCGGATTATACTGCCATGATGATGCTGACCGGAGAAACGCGCTCCGGCACGGTGATCGAATTTGACGAGACGAACAAGATCTTCACCCGTCCCAGCGACAAGCGCACGGAAGATTATGTCACCGGGCGGTTTGGATAAGCGAGGAAGAAAATGCGCAAAACATTTGAAGCCGAGATTCAACACTTGAAGGACGAGATCCTCGTCCTGGGCAGCATGGTCGAGCAAGCCATCCTCAACAGCGTTGAGGCGTTGAAGAAGCGTGACATTGAAGCCTCATGGCGTGTGCAGGCCATGGACAGCCAGATCAACGCCCGGCGTTATGCCATCGAGGAGCAGGTGATGATCAGCATTGCCACCCAGCAGCCGATGGCGCACGACCTGCGCCTGCTGGCTTCCATCCTTGAGGTGGCAGGGGAACTGGAGCGCATGGGCGACTATGCCAAGGGCATTGCCAACGTCAATATTCGCATGGGTGATCTTCCCCCGGTCAAGCCGCTCATTGATATTCCACTGATGGCGCGCAAGGCTGCCGACATGCTGCACCGCGCCCTGACCGCCTTCGTTAACGAGGATGCCAAGGCAGCCCGCCTTATTCCCGTGGAAGATGATGATGTGGACCAACTGTATACCCAGGTGTACCACGAACTGATGCTGTTCGTCATCCAGGATGCCAAGGTGATCGAGCGTGCCAACTGGCTGCTGTGGGTAGCGCATAACCTGGAGCGGGTCGCTGATCGCGTCACCAATATCTGCGAGCGGACGGTATTTATCGTCACCGGCGAGATGCGCGAGATCGATGACGATGATGGTCAGAAGGCTTGACCTTCCCCCTGTTCCTGATCATTTGTGCTTTATCAAAATGGCTTGATACATGCCGCCCAGTATGCTGGCTTCCTGCCGGACAATCCCATACTCGCTGCCCTGGAGCAATTCCCCAATGCGGCGGGTAATGTCGGTACCAAACATGGTGCTGAACCCATTGTTTTTTTACTGGCTCGTTTACCAATTATATGGGATCAAGCGCTTGGTGCAACGGGAATATGCCCGATACTGCTCCCCAAACTGCATGCTCAACAGGCGCTCCTCGACCCGCATCCGGTATGCCAGTCCGGGCAACAACAGGAGCGGGATGGCGGACATGCCGATCAGGCTGGCATAACCGATGCAATCCCCCAGCACCAGCAGTAAAAACAAAAATAACCAGGATGGCGGACAAGATGGTAAGGCCTGGTTTACGCCAGGCGATGATCAACCTGTATTTCCACGTGACCGGAGTACAGGCTGCGCAGGTGACTGCGTACCCAGATGCGCAATGCTACGGCAGAAAGGATCAGTATCAGCCCGGCGATCTGCATCCAGGGAAGGCGTGGAAGAAAAGCCAGCAGGAACATCCACTCAAGCGGCGGGGCGAAGAAAATGACCAGGAATCCTGGCAGGATGAACCAGAACGAACGATCCCCTTTTTCCTCCCGGAAAACCTTCTCCCCATGTTTTGCGTTCCAGAATCGTTCATGGGGATGAAATAGTAGATCACCCCGCCAGCCGGGTAGGCGATACCAAGAACCAGCAGGAACCAGCCGAGGAGATTGCCATCCAGCGTCTCCGGCCTCAGCAGGGCCAGGAGAATGGCAAGGGCGGGGGCGATGATCATCCGGAAGAAAACGGCCAGCGGACTCATGTTGCCTCCGACTTACGATCAGACCACAGGGGGAATCTTGAACAATGCCCCGACCGCATACCCCACCAGCGCACTCAATGTGCCGATCACCGCCATCTCCAACCCGCTCTTGCCGGGATGGCCTACGGTTGTACGAGCCTTGTAAGCACCCACAAAGAACAGCACCATGGCGGTGACCACGACTGCCACCCACATGCTGTCACCCACTGGCAGCAATGCGAATGGTGCGAGCGGTATCAGTGACCCAATGATGGCGGAAAATCCGACCACCAGCGCAGACTTGATCGCCTGGCGCCGGTCAGTGGGGCTGAGCTGGTGCTCCTCGTTCATCATTACTGCCACCCAAACATCCTCGTTGGCGGTGATGGTTTCGACGATGCGGTCGAGAAGGTCGCCAGAAAAGCCTTTTCTGGCGTAGATCTCACGCACCTCGTTCTTTTCCAGGTGCGGGACCTCGGTGATGTGGCGGAACTCGCGGGCACGCTCGGCCTCGTAGAAATCGGCATCCGCCAGGGTGGAAGTGTATGCTACTGCACCCATCGAGACTGATTCAGCGAAAGTGGCTGCCAGCCCGGCAACCAGGACGATGCGCGGGTCGCTGGTGGCCGCAGCGACCCCCAGAATGACGCCCAGCACGTTAACCAATCCATCCTGCCCGCCCAGGATGATGTCCGACAGGCCGGAAGCCTGGCGGTGGGGATCATGGAAGAGATGGTACTTGGAATCCTCTGTGTAATGTTTTTCCAGTGAACGTTGAAATGCTTTTTTTCGCATGAAGGGTTTTCCTCGAACAGGTTTTTGTGAGTCACTAATCCTTGGCGTGGAGCTTGTTGCTGATCCACTTGCCCACCTCGACCACCGCCAACAGGCCAAGGGCGATCCCGGCCACTTCCAACCACTCCCCAAAGGTGAGCGGAACGATGCCCAGCAGGTTGCGTAAACTCGGGATGAGGAAAGGCAAAATGGCCAGAGCCAACCCGGCCAGCACAGCCCAGACCAGCGGCATGTTGGCGCTTAACTTATTCATACGGAAAAGCGGCTGGCGCATGCTGCGGTAGGCGAAGATATAGACCATCGAGTTGACGGCAAAGGAGGCAAATACAATGCTGCGCCCTTCGATCACATTTCCGTGGGCGGAATACAGGTGATTGAACAGGAACAAGACCGCTACTGCACTCGAGATGCTGATCACAGCGATCAAAGACAACCCCAGGTGGTTCAGGATGGGTTCCTTGAGCGACCTGGGTTTCTCGTCCATGATACCGTATTCCTTTGGCTCAAAACCCAGGACGATGTCGGACGGACCATCGCAGATCAGGTGGATCCACAGGATCTGAGCCACGATCAGCGGGGCTGGCCATCCCATGAGCATGGCAACGAAGATGGTAGTCACCTCGGCGAAAGAGTTGGACAGGGTGTAGGCCACCACCTTGCGAATGTTCTGGAAGATGATGCGCCCTTCCTCAATGGCTGCGATGATGGTGCTGAAATTACTGTCCAGTAGGATGAGGTCAGCGGTTTCCTTGGCCACGTCGGTGGCGGAGCCGACCACCACACCGATATTGGCACGCTGCAATGCCGGGGCATCGTTGACCCCGTCCCCAATCATCGAGGTGATCTCGCCATTGGCCTGCAGCGCCTTGATGATGCGGAACTTGTCCTGCGGGCGGATGCGAGCGAAGACGGAGGCGTGCTTCACCTTTTCCTGGAGGTCCTCATCACTCATTGCAGCCACTTCGGGACCTTCCAGGCTCAGGTCACCTTCCTGCATCAAGCCAATGCTCCGGGCAATGTGTTCGGCAGTCTTGCGATAGTCACCGGTGATCATCTTTACCTGGATGCCGGCCTTGGTAGCCACCCGGATGGCCTCCACCACGCCCTGGCGTACTGGGTCTTCCATCCCCACCAGGCCAACCCAGGTATAACCGCTGTACTCGTCCAATTTGCCGAGTGTGCGGAAGGCCAGGCCGATCATGCGCAGCCCTTCGCCAGCCCATTCGTCCACCAAGGCCAGGAAGCGGGCCTTCTCCTCGGGGGCAATTGCGCACATCCCCATCACGATCTCGGGGGCGCCCTTCAGGAAATTGTAGCCCTTGTTCTGGAACATGCTGCCGGTGATGGCAGTGATCATGTACTTGGTTTCGCTGGTGAAGAGTTCCACTTCCAGTCGTTTCGACTGGTCGACCAACTGCTGTGGATCCCCTTTCAACTCCTGGCGGGCATGCTCCCACAGGGCGATGTCCACTGGGCCCTCCAGGTCGTTGCACAGGGCCATGGTTTGTAGGGCGCGCGCTGTGTCGCTGATCTCAGCCTTCGAAACGCGCATCCGCCCTTCGGTCAAGGTGCCCGTTTTATCGGTGCAGATGACGGTCACCGAGCCGAGTGTTTCAACCGCCAGCAGGCGCTTGACCAGACCGTGGCGCTTGAATATCTTGCGCATGCCCAATACGAGAATCACGGTTACGGCGATGAGCAGACCTTCGGGTACAGCGGCGATGGCCAGGATGATCGAGGTGCGCAGCATGTCCAGGAAAGAACCGCCCATGATCAGGCCGGTGGCTAAAATGGCCAGAGTAAAGCCGAGAACGATCCATGTCAGGGTCTTGCTGAAGGCTTTCAGACGCTTCTGCAAGGGTGTATCTTCTTCAACATGCTCCTGCAGGCTGGTGGCGATCTTGCCCAACTCGGTGGCTGGACCGGTGGCCTTGACTTGCATCAGGCCGCGCCCGGCAAGGACGGTGGCGCCCATGAAGACGTTCTCATCGGCGGCTTTGCTGACCGGTTCGCTTTCCCCGGTCAGGATGGCTTCGTCGAAAGCCAGCTTGGTGCTCTCGTTCAGTATCCCGTCGCCAGGTACTTTCTCGCCGGAGTTGAGAATAACCAGGTCGCCAGGCACCAACTCCCAGACCTCGACCTCGACCCGCTCACCGTCGCGCAGGACGGTGGTAGTTGGTTTGAGCAGCCCCTTCAAGGCAGTGTAGGTTTTCTGGGCCTGATATTCCTGGACAAATCCCAGAATCACGTCGATGACGACCACCGCCATGATGATGGCGAAGTCGCCATATTCCTGGGCAACCAGGGATACCAGTGCAGCCACCAGGATGATGTAAACGAGCGGACTTTTGACTTGGCTGAGCAGGATCGTCCAGGGCGAGGTGGTCTTCTCTGCCGGCAGGCGGTTCTCGCCGTATTGTGTGCGCAGGGCAAGAACCTCGATGTCGGTTAGTCCAACCGCGGCAGGACGTTTTATTGAGTTGTTCTCGGTTGTAGTTTGCATTGTTCTCTCCAAAGAAACGAAGATGACCCCCGCCTCGGATTGAATACCGAGGCGGGTTGGCTGACGGCTGTATGGTCGCGGAAAACGCGGCGACAGCCGGGATTGAATTTATGAATTGGGTGGTGGCAGGATGGGCGGGATCAGCGCAGAAAGAGAGTGGGCTGGTTTCAGGGAGATTACCCCGGGAATGGAATGCTCAACCCGGGTGTGCTCCTGCGCCGCAAGAACAAACTGATCCTCCCCATGTTCGTGGACCAAGGATGTTTGTCCACCTGCACGGGTCAGGTGGAATCCGGGCACGCCGGTCCTGGGAGAGAGCCCCTCGGCGACAAAGTGCACTGCCAGGCTGAGGATACACAGAACAAGGATGAAGATCACGTGCAATGACTGGCAGCGCAGGGCAGGATCACCCTTGCTGGACATGGCTTACCCCTTGCTGAAATAAGGTGATGATGTGTTCATCTTCGATGTGATAAAAAACTTCCTTGCCGTCCCGGCGGGCTTTCACCAGACCCATCTGGCGCAGGCCGCGCAGGTGATGTGAAATGGCTGATTCGCTAATACCCACCAGTTCAGCCAGTGTGCCGACGTTAAGTTCCCCCTTGGTTAACGCGGATAAAAGTCGTACGCGGCTGGTATCGCTGAAGGAACGAAAAAGTTCTGCCACGTGGGCAGCCGTATGTTCATCAAGAATAGCAAGAGTGGAAGAATTGTTGTTCACTTAACACCTGAATATATCTTCAGATGTGAAGTATATACGTATTCGGCTGATAAGTCAACCTGAATGAACCGGAAAAAGAAAACCCGCAGGGTAGGAGCCGCCGCGGGTAATTCTTATCCATGCGAGTATAAAAACTAAACGAGCCGGCGCAGGGCTTGTTCCAGCCGGTCAACCTCGTCGAGCGTGTTGTAGTGTGCTGCACCGACGCGCACCATGCCGCCGCTCTGCTCCACCCCCAAGCGCTCGGTGACCGCAAGGGCGTAATAGTTGCCATCCCAGACATAGATGCCGTCATTTGCCAGTGCCTGGGCAACTGCCTGGGGTGAGTGGCCTTCCAGGGTGAACGAAAAGGTGGGTACGCGCTCGTCCAGGCGGCGCGGGTCAGCCAGTCCGTAAAGGCGCAGCCCGGGGATACCGGTCAGGGCAGCCAGTAGCGCCCGGCTGATCTCGTATTCCGCCGCGCGTAGAACGGTCATGCCCTTCTTTAATTCCAACTTTCGCCCGGTGTAGCCGCGTTCGCGCAGGCTGGCTTCCTGCTCACCACCGAAGGTTTTCCCCAGCCACTCGAAGTATTCCAGCGCCCCCAGCATCCCGGCGATGCCCTCGTGGTTCTGTGTGCCGGTCTCCCACTTGCCGGGGATCTCGTTCGTCGCCGGGCGCACCTTGTAGGCTTTCAGTTCCTCCAGCAGTTCGCGGCGTCCATAGAGAGCCCCGGCATGCGGTCCAAAGAACTTGTAGGCAGAGCAGGCCAGAAAGTCGACGCCGAGGGACTGCACGTCGATGGGTCCGTGCGGGGCATATTGGACCGCATCCACGTAGACCAGGGTCCCGGCGGCATGCGCCATCTCGGTGATCCTGCGCACCGGGTTGATCGTACCTAAGGCGTTCGATGCATAGCCAAAGGCAGCCAGTTTTGGCTTGCGGGTAAGGGCCTTCTCGAACTCATCCAGTTTGAGTGTCCCATCTTCCACATCGAAATCGATCCAGGTCACCTTGCAGCCCCGGTCTTCAGCCACCAGCAACCAGGGGGAGATGTTGGCATCGTGGTCAAGACGGGTGATGACGATCTCGTCGCCCGGATTGAGCGTGTGTGCCAGCGAACGGCTCATGTGCAGGGTGAGCGTGGTCATGTTGTTACCGAAAACGATCTCCTGCGAGCTGGCCGCGTTGAGGAAATCCGCCATGGCGGCGTGGGCATCTTCGAGCACCGCGTCCGATTCCTGGCTGGTGGCGAAGACGCCCCCGTGGTTGGCGTTGCATTCCAGGAGATATTTGTTGATTCGGTCAAGGGATTGTTTGGCGATCTGCGTCCCGCCGGGGTTATCGAAGAAGATCGCCGGGCGGTCGAGCGAGGGGAACTGTTGGCGGATGAGGAAGATGTCGAGGGTCATAAGGGGCTCTCTTATCTGGAGATCTCTGCGAGGTACATTGGTGCTCTGCAGGCCTCTCGATTATATCCCGCCTTGGGTGTATTATTAAGGCATGACCGAACTCAGCACTCTGCTTGGCAGCATGACCGCTCCGGCGGAACTGTTCCTCCCTGGGGAAGATGGGGCGGTGCGCTGCACCGCCTGTGGGCACCGCTGCCTGGTGAAGCCAGGACGGGTTGGCATCTGCCAGGTGCGCTTCAACCAGGAGGGGAGTCTGCGCGTCCCATGGGGTTATGTCAGCGGGCTGAACGTCGACCCGGTGGAAAAGAAACCTTTCTACCACCTGCTGCCAGGCGCAACTGCCCTGACCTTTGGCATGCTCGGCTGCGACTTCCACTGCGGCTACTGCCAAAACTGGCTGACCTCGCAGGCGCTGCGCGACCCGGCCTCGGATGAGGCGGCTTACTATGTGCGCCAGGCCAGCCCGGAGGGGATCGTGGCTGCCGCACGCCGCTCCGGCGCCCGAATCATCGCCTCCTCTTATAACGAGCCACTGATCACCAGCGAGTGGGCGGTGGGCATCTTCCGGCTGGCGGTCGAACAGGGCATCAAGTGTGTGTATGTTTCCAACGGGAATGCCACGCCGGAGGTATTGGAATACCTTCGCCCGGTCCTGAGCGGGATGAAGATCGACCTGAAGAGCATGCAGGACAAGAATTATCGCCAGTTGGGCGGGGTGCTCAAGAATGTACTGGAGACGATCCGGCGGGTGAAGGAGATGGGATTGTGGCTGGAGGTGGTAACGCTGGTGGTGCCTGACTTTAACGACAGCACAGAGGAATTGTGGGATGCAGCGCGCTTCCTGGTCTCAGTCTCGCCGGACATCCCCTGGCATGTGACCGCTTTCCACTCCGATTACCACATGGCAGATACCCCGAATACCCTGGCTAAGTCCCTGCTGCGCGCCGCCGAGATCGGGCGGGAGTCCGGGCTGCGCTACGTATATGCCGGCAACCTGCCTGGGTGCGTGGATGAATATGAAAGCACGTTCTGCCCTGTGTGCCGCGCTGCGCTGATCGAGCGAAGCGGTTATACAATCTATGCCATGCGGGTCAGCCCGGAAGGAAAATGCCCTCAGTGCGGCACGCACATCGCCGGGGTGTGGGCATAAAGGCGATCATCTTAAATAGATAAAGAGAAGGCGACTGCTCTGGTCGCCTTCTACATTCATAACAGGCGGTCTCCCCCGTCCACACTGTCCACGCGAAAGTGGCAGCCGCGGCTCTGGCGGTTGTGGCGCGCGGCTTGGGCGATCAGCAGCCCGACCTCGACCGCGTTGCGCAGGCCGATCAGCCCATCGCTTAACTTGGTCTTGCGGTAGAAAGTCTCGATCTCGTTCTGAAGGTGGCGCAGTTCACGGATGGCGCGCGACAGGCGGTCGCCAGAGCGCACCAGCCCCACGTAATGCCACATAATGTTCTGGATGGTTTGCATGTCGCCCTGGATCAGGGCAGGATCGGATTCCTGGGTCAGGTTGGATTCGTCCCAGGCGGGAATCTCCTCTCGCCCGGGGATCTGCTGCTCCGGCTGTGGCGAGAGGTGTGTCTCGATGGAGACTGCCGCCCGCCGCCCCCAGACCAGCCCCTCGAGAAGCGATGTGGAGGCCAGACGGTTGGCCCCATGCAGTCCGGTGCAGGAGACCTCTCCGACCGCGTATAGGTCCTCGATACTGGTGCGCCCGTCCAGGTCGACTGCCACGCCTCCGCAGAAATAATGCGCGGCAGGCACGACCGGGATGGGTTCGCAGGTGATGTCCACTCCTGCCTGCAAGCATTGGGCGTAGATGTTGGGGAAGCGGGTCTTGATCTTCTCCGCCGGCATGTGGGTGGCGATGTCGAGCAGGACGTAGGAATAATCGTGGGCTTCCATCTCGGAATGGATCGCCCGGGCGACCACATCACGCGGCGCCAGGTCCTTCCATTCCGGTGAATATTTTTCCATAAAGGGATGGCCTTCGGGGGTGAGCAGTACCGCCCCCTCGCCGCGTACCGCTTCACTGATCAGGAATCCCTCCGCGCCGGGGGTGGAGAGGGCGGTGGGATGGAACTGGACGTACTCGGCGTTGATAATGCGCGCTCCGGCCCGGGATGCCATTGCCAGCCCGTCGCCACGCGCCCCTGGGGGATTGGTGGTATTGCGGAAAATGCGTCCCAGCCCGCCGGTTGCAAGGATTGTGGCCGCCGCCAGGGTGCGATGGATGGCGCCGCCCTTGCGGTCAAAAACATAAGCCCCGTGGCAGGTGATGGCTTTGTAGGCTGCCAGCGGGTCGCGGGAATGGTGTGGATAGGTGATCAGATCAACGGCAGTCGCCCCGGTGAGCAGTTCAATGTTCGGCGTGCGGCGCACCAGTGCCATCAGTCCCTCGATGATCGCCCTACCGGTTCCGTCGCCCACGTGCAGGATACGGCGGCGCGAGTGTGCCCCCTCCTGCCCGTATTCCGGGTCACCGTCGTGCGTATGGTCAAACTCGATCCCTGCCTGATCAACCAGTAATTCCTGCAGCAAAGCAGGTCCTTCCTCGGCGAGGATGCGCGCCGCCTCCGGAAGCGAGGCGCCTGCTCCTGCCTGGAGGATATCCTCGACCAGCAGACTGGCGGTGTCATCCTCACCCCGGCTGATGATCCCGCCCTGGGCATAGCGAGTATTTGACTCGATAGCGTCAGCCTCGCGGCTGATCAGGATCACACTCCGATTTGGATTCCTGGCCAATTCCAGGGCGGCGGTCGCCCCGGCAATGCCCGAACCGATGATGAGCACATCTGTTGTCTTCATGTTCTACCCGATCCGGATCATACGGTCGACGGCCTGGAAGGCTCGCACGCGGATATCTTCGGGCACATCGATCACGTAACGGTTGAACTTCAGGGCGTCGCGTGTATCTTCCATGGTGATCATGTTCATGTGCGGACAGCGCACCATGCACAGGCGCAGCATGTCCTTCTCCGGGTTGGCGGCAGCGATGTTATCGCCCATGGCGCACTCGGTGAGTAGGAGATAGTGGGGGGCTTTGGATTCCTGTACGTAGCGGATCATGGCATTGGTGGAGCCGGAAAAATCAGCGGCAGCGGTCACCTCGGGGCTGCATTCCGGGTGGGCGAGGATGATCACGTCGGGGAACTGGGTGCGCACGGTCTCGATATCGTGGACGGTGAACTTCTCGTGCACCTCGCACCGGCCGCGCCAGCCAACAAGCTGGTAGTCCAGCCTGCTGTCCTCGAAAAGGACCGTGCCGGGTGTGGGGAAGATGATGTGCTTGCCAGTCTCGCGGGCAACGTTCTTGGCCAGGTATTCATCCGGAAGGAAGATGACCGTGTCGGACCTCATCGACTCGACCACGGCCACGGCATTGCCGGATGTGCAGCAGATGTCGCTCTCGGCTTTCACGTCCGCATAGGTATTAACGTAGGTGACCACCGGCACGCCTGGGAAGCGCTTCTTAAGAGCGCGCACGTCTTCAGCGGTAATCGATTCAGCCAGCGAACAGCCCGCCTTCTGCGCCGGCAGGAGCACTGTTTTGGAGGGGTTGAGGATCTTGGCTGTCTCGGCCATGAACTTGACCCCGCAGAAGACGATCACATCTTTATCGGTCTGGGCGGCTTTACGCGAGAGATCGAGCGAGTCGCCGGTGAAATCGGGAATGGAGTGGAACAGCGCCGGTTCCATGTAGTTGTGGCCCAGGATGACGGCGTTGCGCTGAATTTTCAGTTCATTGATCTCCACGGCGATGCCCGCCTTGTAACGCAGTTCCACGTCCGGGACGATGCGCCCTAGGCGGGCTTTCATCATTTCATACATCTCGTTTTCGTTCATGCAGTTCCTCCAGCCTGTCAATCAATAAAATCAAAACTGACGTCGAACACCTTGATGGAATGGGTCAGTGCTCCGGATGAAATGAAATCCACCCCTGTTTCAGCGATCTCCCGTACAGTGTCGAAGGTGACATTGCCCGACGCCTCCAGTTTGGCGCGTCCTGCGGTGATGTGCACCGCTTCGGTCATCTTGGGAATGGACATGTTGTCGAGTAGGATGCGTTCCACGCCCAGCTCCAGCGCTTCCTGCACGTCCTGCAGGGTGCGCGCCTCCACCTCGATCTCCAGGCCGGTCTGGGCACGGCGGACCCGCTCTACTGCGGAGGTGATCGACCCGGCATGATCGATGTGATTGTCCTTGATCAAGATCATGTCGTACAACCCGATGCGATGGTTTTGCCCGCCGCCGCGGCGGACGGCCAGCTTGTCAGCCATGCGCAAGCCGGGGGCGGTCTTGCGCGTGTCCAGGATGATCGCCTTCGTGCCGGAGACAGCGTCGACGAAGGAGCGGGTCAGCGTGGCGATGCCGGACATGCGCCCGAGAAAATTCAATGCCGTGCGCTCAGCGGTCAGCAGGCCGCGGGCATGCCCGTTCACTTCAGCAAGCACCTGGCGGTCTGCCACGCGTGTCCCTTCCGGGACGATGGCGCGGAAATCCACCCCGGCATCCACGCTCTCATAAACTGCCTGAGCCACATCCAGTCCGGCGATGATCCCGGCCTGCTTGGCGATGATCTGCCCACACATGTGCGCTTCTGCAGAGAAGATGCTATTCGAGGTCACATCGCCGCTGCCAATATCTTCCGCCAGTGCCCGGCGGATGCTTTCCATCAGGTCAGGATGCAGGTTAAGGGTCATTATTTGTGCTTGTCCAGATGTTAAAATAAAAGAGGCTTGCGCCAGAGGTATTCTACCCTCGCCGGGACAATTGTCAAGAGACCCGGATGGGAGGGTATCATCCCTGCAGGAGCGTTCACCGCCAAGGGCGTGTATCTTTTTTGTCCAAACCAGGAGTTTCTGCATCTTTGGAGCATATCTTATGTGAAATTAACACAACCCCAGTAAAATAGACTATAGATATCCAATTCATTCCAGGAGAAAACCATGATTTCAAAGACCATGCAAGATGCCATTAATGAGCAGATCAACAAGGAACTTTACTCATCCTATCTCTACCTGTCCATGGCGAGCTTCTTCGAGGAGAAGAACCTACCCGGCTTTGCCAAGTGGATGCACGTCCAGGCGGATGAAGAACGCGAGCACGGGATGAAGTTCTACGAGTTCCTGATCGACCGCGGCGGGCGTGCCCTGCTCAAAGCCATCGCTGCTCCCCAGACTGACTGGCAGGACAGCAAGGATGCATTCACCGATGTGGCGAAGCACGAAGCCTACGTGACCGCTTCTATCAACACCCTCTACGAGTTGGCGCTCAAAGAAAAGGACTATCCCACCCAGGTCATGCTGCAGTGGTTCATCAATGAGCAGGTTGAGGAAGAGAAGAACGCCACCGATATCCTGGCGCAACTGGACCTGATCGATGCCAAGGGCACCGCGGTGTTGATGCTTGACAAGCAGCTCGGCAAGCGCGGCGCGGACTGAGCTTACCCGCAAAACCATCTTCTGGCAGGCCATGCATGGCTTGCCAGTTTTTATTTAATGAAAGATCACTTGGTGATCGAACATCTCATCTCCCCGGTAGATGAATTTGGCTGAAAAGAACCTGTCCTGCTGCATCCAGCGAAAGAAGAAGGCATCGCTTGGCCACAGGGAGAGCATCCCCAGCTCTTCATCCGGCACCCAGCACAGGGTGCCCTCCTGGGAATCGAGCAATTCCCCGTGGAACTCGCGAACGCTGAAGACGAACACGTACCAATCATTCCCCTTGAAATCCGGGAACATCACCAGACCGTGCAGCCTGGGCTGGATGATCTCCAGTCCCGATTCCTCGCGCACCTCACGGATGACGCATTCCTCCGGCGTCTCACCCGGTTCAAACTTGCCGCCCAGCCCGTTCCACTTGCCAAGGTGGATATCGTTGGGCTTCTTGTTGCGGTGGAGCATCAGTGTCCGACCGTTGTGTTTGAGGTAGCAGAGGGTGGCAAGCAGCATGGGATTCTCCCGTTCAGTTCCTCCTGCCGCGCATCCCGTTCAGCATTACCGGGAGGTAGATCGCCAGGGGTACGATCCACAGCAGGCGCAGCACGGCGAACTGGTATATGAAGAACAGGAAGCCGAGGTTGCCCAGCAGCAGCGGCAGCCAGCCCACCGGCAGGGCGTAGAGCACCAACAGGTCGGCGCTCTGGTAATAGGGCAGCGCCAGCGGGATGGCGGCTGCCAGCGCCAGGAAGCGCTGTTTTTTGTCCAGGCGCAGCACCAGCGGTGGAAGAAGGAAGAGCAATGCTGCCGGGCCGAGGAAACGCCACAGGCTGATGCTGCCCCAGTCATAGGGCGCGTAAGCGTGGATACGTTCGATAAGGTGGTATGGCCAGTCGGGGTAGAGGACAAATGAAATCAGGGTTAGCAGGGCAGGGAGCAACAGCACACGCAAGCGGCTGCGCCAATCCACATCGGCGGCCAGCCAGAGCAGCAGACCGAAAGGCAGGCCGATCTGGAACTTTGTGGCTGCAAGCCAGAAACCAAACCCGGCCAGCGCCCAGCGCTTGTGCGCCATCGCCCACCAGCCAAGCGCCAGCCCGCCGATGAGCAAACCGTTGATCTGCCCGAGGAACAGCGAGTAGAAGAATTGGAAGTTGAGCAGGGCCAGGGCGGCACGCCCGCCGAAGATGCGGGCAGCCAGGAAGATGCTGGTGAGGTTAACTGCTGACCAGAGTGCATACCCGATCAGCGGTGGAAATTTTGCCCACACCCAGAAGAGCGGCAGGATCCAGTCGGGGTAATAATACTGGAGCATGTCACCGTGGGCGGTCTTAATGTAAACGCTGTAATCGAAGGGCAGGTAATCCAGGGAGTTGTCGAGCCAGAGCATCAGCCCCAGTACCCCGAAGGCCAGCGCCAGGGCAAAAAACTCCCAGCGGGTGGGGCGCCGCTGCAGGCGGGCGTCCATTGCCGCGGCGTCCGGGTCGGGGAAGGGGGCAGAGATCAACGGAACAGTTTCTCCAGACCCTGCCAGACGTCATCCCGCCAAGAGGTGTAATTGTGCCCACCGGAATATTCCCGGTAGGTGACACGGTAGCGGGACTCCTTGAGCAGGGCGTACATGTCACGATTGCCTTCAAGCAGGAAATCGAACTTACCCACATCCATCCAGATGTTCAGTTCCTGGCGCGGCAGGCAGCGCGCCAGGTCGGCAATGACGGAATGCAGTTCGGGGACAAAGAAGGCACCCGACTGGCTGAGTACTTTCCCGAAGATATGCGGCAGGCGCAGACCGGTGTAGAGCGCCATGAGCCCGCCCATGGAGGCGCCCAGGATGCCGTAGGGTTCTCCTCCGGGGGCGGTCAGGGTGATGTGTTCCTGCGCCAGCGGAATGATCTGGTCAAAGAGGAAGTCGAGGGTGGCATCGGCACAGGAATATTCGAGTGTGCGTGCGGCACCACCATTCTGCACCAATGCCATGGCGAAGGGGCACACCCGCCGGGTAGCGATCAGTTTATCCACCAGCAGGTTGAGGCGCGCCTGCTTGAGATAGTCCACCCCGTCCAGCACCACCAACAAGGGCACCGGATGGGTGACCGGGGGCTGGTAAAGGTGGACGGTGCGCTTCTTCCCGAAAGCATGCTCCCAGGCGGGTACGGAGTGACGGGTCAGCGTCCCACGACTGGCAGAGCGCAGGGGGCGGAGCAGTTCGGTTGGCCCGCCGCGCGGCATGTAGAAGTAATGATTCCAGGCATTAATGCCGTTGTAGATCTTTTTGGGGTTGAGCGGGTCTTCCACCCTTTCCAGGGTCTTGGGATCGAGAAAGGCATATTCCAGGTAGGCATCGGGCGGAAGTTGCATGGTGACCAGCCACAGGCCGGATGCGGCGCGCACCATCGGCTGCGGATTCTCGTTCCAATTGTGCAGATCGTCGACCAACAGGACGGGGTTCTTGCCCTGCCAGAGAAAGGTGGCGGTTTCGTTCTCGATCACCGGATTGCCGGTGGTGCGGGCCAGGGCCAGCAGGGGGAAAGTGGGCATGAGAATTCCTTGTCAGATCCTGGCCAGCAGCATGCGTCCAAAGGCTTCCGGCTGGCTGGTATCGATGGCCAGATCCCTGGCCTGGTGGAATTGCATGAAGTCGCGCAGGGCGACTGCGACGGCCGCGACCAGTTCGTCATCCAGGCGCACGCCCGGTTCCAGGTGCAGCGCTTTGAGACGCAGCAGCCCGGTCTTGCGTTCCAGTTTCGGGTCCAGGCGCCCGATCAAGCGGTCCTTGTGCAGGATGGGAAGGCTGAAATAACCATACACCCGCTTTGGCGCCGGCAGGTAGCATTCCAGCGACTGGTGGAAACTCCACAGCAGTTCATCCCGGCGTGCAGCCCACCACAGGTTGTCGAACGGGCTGAGGAAGGTGGTGCGCCCGGCCTGAAGAGCACCGTCGGCGGCCTGCTCCAGCAAGGGCAGATTGTCGCGGTGGACGAACAGATCGGCAGTGCTGCCGTCCTCCAGCTTGCCGGTGACCGGCGACAAGACGCCTTCTTGGACCAGCGCCTGGACGATCGGCCTGGAGCGGGTCACTTTCATCCATGTGTAATCCCCGGCGTGTCGCGGCAGGAAGGCGCCCAGCGCCCGGGCACCACGTTCCACCCAGAAACGGTCACGTTCGTAGAGGCTCGGTTCACTTGTATCCACCCAGGCAGGTAGGAGGCGCTCGGTCAGGTCATACAGGCGCTGAAAGTTCACCCGCCCGGCGATCATCAGGGTGCCGAATGCGTAGAGATATTCCAGTGCCACCTTGGCGGGACGCCAGTTCCACCAGGAACCGGCGGGGTGTTCGCCGCGCTCGAAGTCGCTGACCTTCAGGGCACCTTTGCGGCGGATGCGTTCCAACACCTGGGGAACAAATTCGTGCTGCACAGTCTCATCCAGCCAGCGGGTGTACCAGTTGCCGGGGTTCTCGCGCATGGAGCGCTGGCGCGGCATCTGGTAGCGATATTCAGCCAGCGGGATGATGCAGGCGGCGTGCTGCCAGCCTTCAAAGAAGCAGCACTCGGGGCCAAAGAGCAGGGCATCCAGAATAGCAGGATCGTACTTCCCCAAGCGGCTCCACAAGACAAGGTAATGACTGCGGCGTACCACGTGCAGGCTGTCGATCTGCAGACAGCCGATCTGCTCCACAACCTGGCGGATGCGCTCCTCGCCGGGAAGGGTTTCTTTGCCATTGGCGGTATGCAGTCCCTGGCAGCAGAGTGCCAGGGTGCGCAGGGCGGAGGCCGGGTAGGTGGTCATTGGCTTTTCAGGGAGATGCGCAGAGGATGCAGTTCAGCCACCATCACATTGGCTTTCACTGAGGGATCGTTGAACATGAACTCTCTGGCGGACTGCTCGTTTTCAGCATGGAAGATGACCAGACCAAAGGTTTCGTCGAGGCACGGGCCGGCCAGAATGACCTCCCCGGTTGCGACGGCCTGCTTCAGATATTCAAAATGTGCGTTCATGGCGGCTTCTTCCGCCTGGGTGGGCTGCTGGAAGAACTCCTCGCGCAGTGGGTGGATGAGATAGATGTATTCAGGCATGAACTTTCCTCACTCGGAAAAGGATCCCGACCAGGCCTCAAAGCGGCGCCCGCCGCGCTCATCGCCATGGTAAAAGGTCAGGTAAGTGAGCACCTGGTAGGGGATGAATTTCTGTTCTTCAGGCTTGTGGACGGCCAGGTCGAAATAGGTGTGCCAGGTGCCGCTGTTCAGGTACATCTGGTTAGTGGGTGCAGGGATGGCCGGGATGGTATCTAGCGGCACCACCTCGTGGTGGTGGGTGTGTCCATAGACGATGAACTGTGCTTTGCGGTTGAGGAAGGCATCCTCCTTCAAGGCGTGCTTGGCAAAAGTGATCTCCTCCGACCAGAATTTCTTGCGCAGCCACGCAACCAGGCTGTCGAGCGTCTTGAAAGAAACGCCGTCAACGATCTTGATCAGCGCCTGCAGACCGTCCACATAATCCAGTTTCAGTTTCTTATCCGCGGCGCGCACAAAAGGCAGCGCCAGGAACTGGTTGCCCAATTCGTCCCAGATATCCTTGAGTTGCTTTTGGAGTGGGGCAGGGACATTGTTCTGGCGCAACTGGCTGCTGATCCACAGCGGCGTTGCCAGCGCCGGGCGGACATTGAATATCTCGCGCAGCGAGGCGAGGAAGCCGGAGGGAAGCGAATCTTTCATCCTGCGCTCCACCTCCAGCGGGAAGCGGTTGATGATCTCGACTGCAAAGGCATCCCCCAAGGATGCGGCGTCGCGGCCTTTTTCCTTATCGTAATTATAGGTGTCGTACAGGTCACCATGCTGGGCATAGACCTGGTACCTGGAAAGCAGGTTCTCGATCAGCAGCGATTCTTTTGCCTGGTGTGGGAAAGGATCCGGCGGGTTCGACAGCCCGAAGGCATTGATCACCATGGTGCGGATGGCATCATAGTCCGGCCCTGGCAGGTGGTAGAACCAGTCGTGGTTGCCAACCATGTAATGGATGTTCACTTTTATCGGGAGGTGGTGCAGTGCCAGCCGGGATTGGCGGCCGCGGTGGTCGGCAGGCGGCAAGGAAAGGGTCTTCCCGCTGGAAAGCCGCTTCAGCAGGCGGGCTGCTTCGGCATTGTTCGCCAGGATTGCCTCCGTGATCGCCCGCACGGTGGCGGCATACCCCGGTGCGGTGAAATCATCCCACGGCCGGGTCTTGTTCGGGGAGCCATCTTTATTCTCCAGCCAGAGCGTGGAATGCTGCACGTCGAGGATGTCGCCCATCAGCAGCAGGTCCACTTCCTGTACCGGGTTGTAACGGTCAGCCGAGCGCTGCGAGGCGTTGATCAGCAATTCCCGGAAACGGTCGATGAAGAGTTTGAATGCCGTGGCTGAGATAGAGCGCCCGCAGGTGCCGTCGGTAAGGTGCAGGTCGCTAATGATGATGAGCACGAAGACCTCCTGAATTTTTATAACTACAAGTCTGGCAGGCACAGCCTGCCAGAGGATGCTTATTGCTTCTCGAAAATAGTTTTCCCGCCCACCATGGTTAGATCGATGGTGGCTGCGGCGAGTTCGCGAGTATTCATTTTTCTGGGGTCTTCACTCCAGATGGTGAGATCAGCCAGTTTCCCGGTTTCCAGGGAGCCCTTGAGGCTTTCTTCGTGACCAATGTACGCGGCATTCATTGTGTGGGCACGCAAGGCTTCCTCGAAGGTCAGGCATTGTTCAGTGTGATATTTCTTGTTCTCGTTGGTCAGGCGGCTGGTAGCCCCGGCAAGGGTGAATTGGGGTGTATATCTGGGCATGCTGGGTGCGTCCGAACTGATCGCCACGGGTATGCCGGCCTCCATCCACTCCCGGGTGACAATGACGCGCCCGGCGCGCTCCTCCCCGAAGTATCCAGCATAAGAGGATCCAGCCCAAAAGATGAATTGTGGCTGGACACTGAGAGCGATACCCAGGTCTTTCATCCGCTGAGTCGATTCGGGCTTGGTGATGATGGCATGCTCAATGCGATGACGCGCATCCAGGCGTGGAGTAGCGTTCATGGCGGCTTCATACGCGTCCAGTGCCAGGTCCACGGCAGCATCACCAACGCAGTGGGTGCAGATCTGCAGCCCGGTATCGTGGAATTTCCGCACGGCGAGTTTATATGCCTCTGGATTCCAGGTGGGGGTATTCCATGACACGCCGTTATGAGGCTCATGGCAATAAGCGGTGGGGAGCTGGCCATCAATGAGGAATTTGAAACCGGCAAAGCGGGTGAGCTGGTCTTCGTAATGCGGAATCTGTAGAACGTAGTCTACATCCTCTTGCTTCTCCACCACTGCGTAGATCGAGGCGCGCAGGGTGTTCTCCCCGGCGGCAGAGAACTGCTGGTATGCCCGCAGGAGGCCAAAATCGTATACGTTGTTGTCGTGGAAACTGGTCACCCCTGTGGATGCCATCAACTGCTGCGTCTGAGGGAAATTTACTGTGGCCATTTCGCCGGTGTAAGGCGGTAGGAACGCACGCAGCACATTCATGGCCGGGTGGTTGTAAAAAATGCCGGTCGGTTTTCCACTGTCATCGACCTCGATGATCCCGCCGATTACTTCCGGCGCAGAATCGGCCAAGCCGGCAATTTCCAGCGCGCGGCTGTTCGCCATGCCGACGTGACCTGCCATGAAGAACACCCATACCGGGTGGTCAGGCGTGACAGAATCCAGGTCATACCGGGTGGGCAGGTCGGAGAACATGAAATACCCCTGGATCCATTCGTCTGCAGGGGTCTGGGCGGCCAACTCTGCCAGGGCTTCGAGCAGCTCCTGCTTGTTACTCACCTGGGGAGGCAGGAAGGTGTGAAAATAGCCAAACTGCTGTCCATAATACAGGAAGTGGAAATGGGTGTCGATCATTCCCGGCGTGACCACCCTGCCGGACAGGTCGATCTTTTGTGTACCTGGCTGGGCAAGGGCGAGGATCTCGGCATCCTCTCCGACCTGGAGGATCTGCTCTCTGGATATGGCGAGTGCCTGGGCGACCGAATTTCGCCCGTCGACGGTCAAAATCTTGCCGTTGTACAGGATCTTATCGGCAACGGATCCTGTAGGAAGCGTGGGGATGCTGCCGGGTGCTGCCGTCACGATGGGATAGTCCAATGCATTGCTGCAGGAGGCCAGTAGTGCCCCGCCTGCACCGACAGCGGCAATCTTGAGAAAGTCGCGCCTGGACAATGAATTCCTAACTGACATGGCATCTCTCCTTTCTTGCTTAGCCAAGACGGAAATGGACGCACTGTTCGACGTTCCTATTATAGACCCACCAGCAGCCCAGGAAAACCCCAATCAGCGCGGAAAGCGGATCAAATGAGCTTGGATGGCTATGGTAGAGCATGAAAATTCCTACAGGGCTGACCCCGGGTTGCCTGGGCGCCCCCGGGGAATTAATCTTTAATCTACGCCTTTTTTGAGGAACAACCCCAAGTTTAATCGATGTATACCAAGTTAGTTTATGTAGAATAACACGAGTAAAAGACTGAGATGCATTGATCGTGGAGGAACAATCCAACATGAAGATTAATTCCCGAGGTGGAGCTGAGTGGGGAAGCCCATGGGAGAGCCAAAGAATAACCAGATGTTTGTATCTGCTCACACCCTTCGCGAGATGTTTTTAGAATATATGTTCTGTTTTGTCAAGGATCATGGAGAGCATGATATAATCTTAAAGAAGGTTTTTCCGGGCACTGCCTGAAAAAACCGCACAGAGGAGCACGTTGGCAGTCATTGATCCGGGACCATTACAGGGACGCATCTCTCTGCTGATGGACGAGTTGGCGCTGGGGATGCAGTGGGAGCGCCCATGCATCCTGATTGCCATTCATCGTTCTGAAACGGTTAGGAGTGCCGTGCAAACCCTGCTGGAGCACTCCGTGGAGGGCAGGGGACACGCGTGCTGGGCATACTCCGTTGATAAGGCACATTATGATATCCCCCTTGACCTGCTCGGGCACCCGCAACGCGCCCGGGCAGTCTTCTTTGTTCACGGACTGCGCTGGGGAGGCGGGAGGGGCTATTCCAATGCCTACCGCGCCTTGAACATGCACCGCGAATACCTGGTCGATGGCAGACTCCGGGCGGTCTTCTGGCTGACCGGGGGGGAGGTGAGGCAGTTAGTACGTTTTGCCCCCGATTTCTGGGCTTTTCGCCACCAGGTGGTCGAATTCCTGGACCTGCCTGCCGGGGTGCAAGAGATCCCGGCAGGTGCTGACCGAGTGGAGCAGGTGGACCAACTTACCGCCCTGGGGTGTTATGAAGAGGCCCTGAACTGCCTGCGCTGGAGACGGCGCGCCCATCCGCAGGATGCCCGCCTTGCCTTGAAGACTGCCGAAGTCTATCTGGAAATGGAAAGACTTCACCTAGCATGGCGCTGGCTCAGGATCGCAGGCAGGTTGCAGGGCGATGACCCTGCCCTGCAGATGACTCACCATCACCTGGCGGAACGAACAAGGCAGGCGCGCCCAGCGGTGGGCGGTTTCTCTTGCCTGCCAACCCTCAGACCTCGAGACATGATCGGTTGACCCATGGACATAATCACTCCTGTTGATCTTGTTGGACTGCTCATTTCCCTGGCCGCCTTGCTGACCGGTGTGCTGCTGATGTTCCTGCGCCGGCAGAAGGGCATCGGCACCCTAAGCACGCTGGCATATGCCCTCTGCCTGGGGCTGGGCGCTATTGCCTGGTTCGTGCTCTCCCGGATCAGTGCACCAAAAGCGATGGATGTGCTCAAGGTCATGCTCGGTTTTTTCACTGGCTACCTGCCTGCCTTTGTGTTCACCTATGTGCTCGAATATACGACCCAGAACCGGCGTATCTCCTATTGGATCCTGGTTGCCCCGGCGCTGATCCCGGTGGTGCTGCTGGGCCTGTTCGCTGCCCGGCAGGTCCCCGGCTTCATTATCTCGGGCGTGGGGTACTGGAATGCCCTGACGATCACCCCCCTGGATGCCTGGGAGTGGTCGATGCCGGTGTATGCCACCGGCTTGCTGGCAGGCTCGGTGGCGCTGCTGGTGAACGCCTATGTTTCTTACATGCGCCCGCTTAAAGCCTGGAGACTGGTGCCCCTGCTTGGCAGCATGCTGGCAGCCATCCTGCTGGTCGGGGTTCGTTTCACCGGACTGGTTCCGTTTGTTTCGGAATATGACCTGCTGCTGGCTGGCTTTACCGCCATCGGGGTTGCCATCCTGTATGCCAATGCCAACCCGAACCAGTTGAACCTGTACCAACTTCAGCGGGCGGAGATCTTCGATGGCTATGATGATGGCCTGATCGTGATCAACGAAAAAGACCAGATGATCGACATGAACCCGGCGGCGGAACAACTGGTGGGCACCACCATCCAGGATTCTTTCGGCAAGCCGGTGGGGGAAGTACTGGCAAACTGGAACAGCGTGGCCGATTTCGGTGACCGGGCGGAGATCGAGTTCAGGGGAAGTTTCTTTCTCAACCAGGAACGTCATTACCTCAATGTGCGGGTTAAGAAAAGAAGAGGTGGGCAGGGCAAGATCATCACCCTGCGGGATATCACCGAGCGCAGAGGGGCGAACGAAGCGCGCCAGTTGGCACGCGAGGAAATGTTCAACCTGTTGCAGTCTTTCTTCAACTTGGCTAATTCTTCGCAGACTTCCAGCGCGTTCTTCAGGGATGTACTCTTCCAGATCGCGTTCACCTTCCACATTGAAAGCGGTGCCATCTGCCTGATGGAGCCTGGTCCTGAAGAAGGCAAACCCCGGTTCGTTCCCATGGCCCGGCATGGTGCTTTTGCTGAAGATGAGCAAAGCCTGGTGCACTTGCACAAGGCATTGAACATGGCTGGCTTGACGCTGGAGAATAAGGAAATCAAGGTGATCCCGGACGTGAAACAGATCCCCCGCCTGGCAGAACTTATACCCGCCTGGGATCACCTGTCTGTCCTGGTCGCGCCGCTGCTTTTTGATGAACAATTCCTGGGATGCCTGATGCTGGCCCGCCCCCAGGCGAACAGTTTCAAATCGGACGAGGTCGCGCGCCTGAACATTGTTGCCGAGGAACTGGCTTCGTTCATTTATTTCGACCGCCAAAAGAAGTCGGATATTGCGCTGAAAGAACGTCTACGGATCGTCGGTGACCTGCATGATTCGATCACCCAGAAACTGGTTGTCCTGCTGAGAAACGCCGAGACAGTCCAGATCCGCCAGGAGACGGGCGTACCGCAGGACATCAACAAAGAATTGAAGCAGATCAGCGGGGATGCCCGCCAGACCCTGCGTGAGATGCGCCTATTCTTACATGAACTGCGCCCGGTTGATATGAAGAAATACGGGCTGGTTGCTGCACTGCACCAGCGGATCGAATCGGTGGAAGGGCGCGCGGACATCCAAGCACGCCTGCTCATCGATGGCGAGATCAATCTGCCCGAAGAAAAAGAGATCGAGGTGTACTATATCGTGGAAGAGGCACTGAACAACATCATCAAGCATGCCGGGGCCACTTCGGTGTTGATCACGATGACACGTAAAAAGCGCTTTATCCAGGTGGATCTGGTGGATAATGGCTGCGGTTTTGACCCGGCTGTCGTTGGAACGGGCGGCCTGGGGCTGAAGAACATGCAGGAACGTGCCCGGCGGATCGAGGGGAAATTAAAATTAACCTCTTACCCCGGAAATGGGACGAAGATTTCCCTACGCATTCCGGTATAATCCATTCAACCAAGGAAGGTGCCTTATGAAAAAGATCCGTGTTCTGCTTGTCGATGACCATGCCGTGGTGCGGGAAGGTTTCGCCGCCCTGTTATCCGGTCAGCCCGATATTGAGATCGTCGGGCAGGCCAAGGATGGTGTGGATGCACTGGATGTGCTGGCGGAAACCCGCCCAGACGTGATCCTGCTCGACCTGATGATGCCGCGGCAGGACGGCCTGACGACCATCCCGATGATCAAGGACAGGCTTCCCGGGGCGCATATCCTGGTGTTGACCAGTTTTGCAGATAACGACCGCGTTTACCAGGCGATCAAATCAGGCGCTGAAGGGTACATGCTGAAAGATGCCACCCCGGCACAGGTGCTGCAGGGTATCCGGGATGTGGCCCAGGGGCAGGCTACGCTGTACCCCTCGATCGCCATGCGCGTCATCCGCGAGATCAACGATCCCTCCGACATGGCGCCGACAACGACCCAGTTGACCCGGCGCGAGATGGAAACCCTGCGCTTGATCGCCAACGGCCTGACAAACCTGGAGATCGGAAAGAAACTCTTCGTGGAGGAGCGCACGGTGGCGAAATATGTCAGCAACATCCTGGAGAAGCTGCACCTGGCGAACCGGACGCAGGCAGCCATCTGGGCGATCCATAAGAACCTGAACTGAACCAGAGCGACCGGGATCAACCTCCCAAGAGCCCTCACTTGCCGTGAGGGCTCTTTTTATGCAGCCGGGAGGCACCCTATTTATGCCATGGTATTTATGCGTACCTTCCTCTGTTCCAAAGGGATGGGGGTGATAGAAGTATGATGGTGATTTTGACCATCTGACCCGACCCGCAACCCTATTTCGGCGAAATGGATTAACGCTCTTCTACGGTTTTAGATTCCGGTGAATCGCGGGAAAATGGGAGCAGATAGAGGCTAGGTTTTCCTTCCTGGGATCTCCATGTTCATTGGCAAAAACGTCCTCCCCCTGAGCAAGAAGAACACCCTTACCCTGCCCCGCCAGGTGCGCGAGGCGCTGGGCGAGGCTGCCTACGTGACCCAAGGCTTTGACCGCAACCTGTTCCTGCTCAGCAGAGGGGCCTTTGAGAAAGCCTGCGCCAACGTGAACGAGATCAGCCTGACCGATCCGCTGGGGCGCCTGCTGGGCAGGCTTTTCCTCGGCAATGCTCTCGAAGTCAGTATTGATGATGGGGGACAGGTCGAGTTGCCGGGAGACCTGTGCACCTTTGCCGGGCTGGAAGGCCAGGCGGTGATGATCGGACAGGGCGAATACCTGGAACTCTGGTCGCCCCCGGCATGGGAGCAGCAGGCCGCAAGTATGCAGGATTACGATGCCAATGCGCATCGTTTTGAAAAATTCAACCTATCCCTTGCCTGATGTGATTCCAGGCACTGCTTCCTGAGGTCACCACCCCCTGGGAGAATATGGAGAAATGCTATGACAATTCTTGGTCTTGACATCTCGAAATGGAATGGCACCTGGGATGCGAACAAAGCCCGGCAGGCTGGCGCCACGTTCGCGTTCATAAAGGCTTCCCAGGCAACGTTCAGCGACCCGAAGTTCTTGGTGAACTGGAAGAATGCCAGGGAGGCCGGGCTGTTGCGCGGCGCGTACCATTACTTGGATTACACCAAGCCAGGCGCCGACCAGGCGAATTATTTTGCTGATCAACTGAAGAGTGATCCTGGCGAACTGCCGCCTGTGATCGATTACGAACAGAGCCGCGCGGACAACAATCCCACCGCTGCGCTGGGCTTCCTGCGCGATTTCCTGGATACCTTGACCGCGCGCAAGGAACTATTCGAGGATGCTCTGGTCAAGCGTCCGATCATCTATACCGGTCCTGGTTTCTGGGCGGAATATGGTGACCAGTCGAAGCGCGAATACTGGATCCAGTACCCGCTGTGGTTGGCGCATTGGACCACCTCCAGCGCGCCCCTGCTTCCGCCCCCCTGGCCGATGTGGCAGTTCTGGCAATTCACCGCCAAAGGCCCCGGGGAAGCGTTCGGCACGGAAAGCCTTTCCGTGGATATGAACCGCTTTAACGGCACGCTGAACGAATTGATGGAGTTCACCGGCATCCGCATCCCAGTTGCCAACCTGACCGAAATGTTCCACAGCCTGGAGAAAAAGGTGAGCGACCTGGAGAAGAACATTGTCAGTGGTGGACAAACGGGCACGGGCACAGCGACGGGCATCACCGAACAGTTGACCGGACTCGACCAGAAGATCACCAACCTGAGCGGAACGGTCACCTCGTTGACGAACAGCCTGGCGCAGCGCATTGCCCTGGTGGAGCAGAAGGTCGCCGGGCAGGGCACTACCCCCCCGACCACCCCGGTGGACCCCGTCCCGCCGACAACCGACACGGACCTGTATGCCACCTGCATCAACAGCGCACTCAATGTGCGCAGCGGACCGGGCGTTTCCTATCCCATCGTGGCAGGCTTGAAGTATGGGCAGAAGGTCAAGGTGCTCAAGCGCCAGAATGGCTGGGCGCAGTTTGAGAGTCCCGCCGGCTGGAGCAGCGAGGCATACCTGACCTTCTCGTCGAACGGCAGCACAACCCCCACCGATACCGTCCCCCCGACGACCACTGCTGGCAGTTACGGGATCTGCAATACCAGCGGACTCAATGTGCGCAGTGGACCGGGGGTCAGTTATCCGATCGTCGGCGGCCTGACCTATGGGCAGCGGGTGAAGATCTTGACCCATAAGAACGGCTGGGCACAGATCGAAAGCCCGACCGGTTGGAGCAATGAGAGCTATCTAAGCTTCGCATGAATTCTTGCCCATGTCCCGCCAGCGAGAGGATTAGTGCGCATGACCACCTACGAATATATCACCGCCAAGGATTTCGACCGGGCATGGTTGAACTTTGAACTGGACCTGCCTCTCGCACCTGGAAAGAATGGCCAACCCAATCCTTTCTATGTCTCCCGGCCCGGGAACCCGATCAACGAACTGACCGATGCGATCCTGGCGCCGTTCTTTCGACCACCAAAACTGTATTTCTCTGGGCACCGCGGCTGCGGCAAGACCACCGAACTGCTGCATATCCTGTCGCACCCGGAGATCCACAAAAAATTCTGGCCGATCAACTTCAGCATCCGCGACGAGACCGACATCGTTGACCTGGATTACCAGGATGTGCTGCTGGCCATCGGCAGCCAGATGTATCGCAATTATCGCAAGAGCGGCGGTGAGATCCCCGATCAACTGATGAAACAGTTGAACAGTTGGAAGGGCAGGGTGGAGCAGGAAGTGCGCACGGTGCTTTCCGGGCAGTCCTCCTATGAGTTTGGCGCCTCGATGGACGCCTTTTTCATCAATGCAGGGATGAAGATGAAGCTGGAACCCAAGACGCGCGTCGAACTGCGTCAGGTTTTTGAAAAGGATATCACCGGCCTGATCGATGTGATCAACATGATCTCCGCGGCGATCACCGCCAAGGAGAAGCGCATCCCGCTGCTGCTGATCGATGATATGGACAAGCCCGACCTGGCCAAGGCGACGGCAATTTTCCACGATCGGCGGGAGATCATGCTGCAGCCCAACTGCGCCATCATCTACACCGTTTCCAGCGCTCTGTTCTACAGCAAGGAATTCGATGCCATCCGCGGCCAGGCGATCTTCCTGCCCAACATCAACCTGCACCCGTTCAAGGAGCCTGAGAGGCACATCATCGAGGGTTACGACACGCTGCGAAAATTCGTTTACGTGCGCATGGACCGCTCGCTGATCGACAGCCAGGCGCTGGAGGATGCGATCACATACAGCGGCGGGGTATTCCGTGAAATGGCACGGATCATGCGCGCGGCCATCGGCTGCGCCCGAAGGCGCAAGGCCAGCCGCATCGTCATGGATGACATCGAGTGGGCGGCGACCGAGATCCGCAACGAGTACAGGCGCATCCTGGACAAGAACGACCTGACCTACCTGCGCAAGATCTACGAACACAACCGGCTGGAATTCAACGACCGCCTGCGGCCCCTGCTGCAACTGCTGGCCATCCTGGAATATCGCGATGGCGAGAACTGGTGCGATGTGCACCCTGTCCTGCGGAGGCTGGTCAATGAACAATGACTCCCCTCACCCGGTATTGGAAAGGAACCTGTCCTTCGACGACCGCATCGATATATTGTTCGCCGAGATCGAACTGGCGGTGCGCTGGGAGCGGCCGTCCATCCTGTTCGCCATCTACCGGTCGGAGGCCGTGCGCGAGCAAGTCAACGGAAAGTTGGCGGAAGCGCTGGGCGAGATCGGGCAGAAATCATATTATATAAAAACCGATTGCGACAGTGAGTTCAATTTCCTCACGCAGATCTCGCAACTGCCCGACATCTCCGAGACCGTCCTATTCATTGAAGGATTTAACTGGGCGTGCGGTGCGGAGGGGATGCACGTTTTCGCCGAGTTCAACAAGCATCGCGAGTATTTCATCGATAACAATATCCGGGCGATCTTCTGGTTGTTTGAAGACGAGGTCTCCGAATTTGCCTCCAATGCCACCGAATGCTGGATCCTGCGCCACCGGGTGGTTGAGTTCATTGAGGATCTCTCTCCCGCACAGGACCTGGAGCGTTCGGTGGAGACGGTCTGGCAGAGGACGGACGATTCACTCACCGAGGAAGGCCTGCCGGGATGTTCCGTCCAGGAAGTGCTGGACCTGCCGGAGGGCGAGAAAGCCAGCGCCTCGCATGCCAATGCCCTGTTAATCCTGGGCATCCTTTTCTGGCGCAAGGGTAACCCGCGGCGTGCGCTCAAGTTCCTGAACACCGCGGGGGAGATGGCGACCCAGTTGGCCGACCATGCGCTACAAGCCCAATGCCAGAATGCCCTGGCACTGGTGCATTCCGACTTGGGCAATACCGACCAGGCTGTCGCCGCCTACCAGCAGGCGATCGTCCTGGCGCCTGAATCTGACGCCTTGTGGAACAACCTCGGGCAACTGCTGGCGCGCAGCGAGCGCAACGAAGAGGCGATCGCCGCGTTCAAGCAGGCGCTTGTGCGCGATCCCCAGGATTTCCTGAGTTGGAACGGGCTGGGGCAAATGCATGCCCGGCTGGGCCTGTATCAGAACGCCATTTCCGCCTTTCAGAAGGCATTGGAGACCAGCCCGGCATATGCCCCCGCGTGGCTGGGGATCGGGCTGGCGTGCCAGGAATCGGGACAGTTGGAGCCGGCGGAAGCCGCCCTGCAGAGGGCACTCGTCCTGGATGACCACCTGGTGGAGGCCTGGGTGAACTTGGGGAAATGCCTTGCCTTGCAGAACCGGGACAACAGGGCGGTGGAGGCCTACGGGAAAGCGTTGGAGATCAACCCGCAGAACCTGGAGGCCTGGGACCACCTGGGTCGGCTGCACCTACAGCGGCAGGATTACGAAGCGAGCGTGGCTGGCTTTCAGAAGGCCATCTCGATCGACCCCAATTTTAGTGAAGCCTATCTTGGCATGGCGTATGCCCTGTTCGAAAAGGGCGATTTCAAGACCTCGGCGGTGATCTACGAAAAAGCCATCACCCTGTTCGAGGATCCCGAAACCCGCGCCGTGCTGTGGAACCGATTGGGCGACACGTATGTGCATCTCAAGGAGTACGAAAAAGCCATTGCCGCCTACCGGCAATCGGATGAACTGGTGAAGGAATGCCAGGAACCCGAACCGGCGGAGAGACAAGAAGACGCCGCTTCCCAGACTCTGCACTGCAGCGAGATGGAAAACGAACAAAATGATCCTGCAGAAGAAAGAGGTGAAACCATGAACGAGTCCACGCGTGTATTTGATTCCAGATCAGCCAGGGAATGGAATGAACTGGGCAACACATACTTGAAATCGGGTGCCTACAACGAAGCCATTGCGGCGTACACCAAGGCGATCGACCTGGCTCCGGATGCGTCCTGGCCCTACATCCAGAACCTGGCGCAGGTCCATTACCAGAAGGGGAAACTGCGCGGCCAGCGCGCCGGTGACAAGGAACAGGATCCGGATGTCTGGGAAGAGGAAGATGAATCGCTCTCGGCCACCCTGTTTGGGACGGATTCCATTCCCACCCCAGAGCGGCATGACAGCCAATCGGAGGAAGAGCAGCCCGGCGTGGCGCAGCGGGATCCCTTGGATGCCGCGCATACCCCTGCCCCTAGCGGGTGCTGCAGCGAAGAACAAGCAGTCTTGAGCGAATCCCTGAGAGAGTCTCCTCTCTCGCCAGAGGAACCGGAGCCTGTGGTGGTGGAAGTGCCTGACGGCAGTGCCAGTGATTGGAACGAATTGGGCAATGCTTATCTTAAGGACCGGAATTTTGATGCGGCCATCGAAGCCTATAAAAAGGCAATCGAATTGGACCCGCGCGACGGGCAGCCCTACAGCAACCTGGGTTTCATCTACTATCACCTTGGAAAATTCCAGGTTGCCATCCTGCTCTACAAGAAGAGCATCGACCTGCTCAATTCGCAGCAGGATAAGGCCATATCCTGGAACCGGCTGGGTGATGCCTATAGGCGGATCGGTGATTACAAGAATGCAATGACCGCCTACCAGACTTCCAGCGAGATCGTCCCCACAGCCAGCCCGGTGATGGCGCGTGCCCGCGGCGCTCTGCTGGAAACTGCGTTTGCAGGTTGACAGGGAGGTTTCGATGTGCGATGCCCTGCTGTGGAACGAGATCGGCAAGATCTACCAGAAGATCGGCTCCCACGAGGAAGCCATTGCTGCCCTGACCCGGGCGACCGAGCTGGATCCTAAGTCCGGCTGGGCTTTCTACGACCTGGGGCATGCCTATTTCCTGCGTGGAGAATATGGCCGCGCCCTGTTCCATTTGCGCAAGAGCATTCAACTACTGGAGACGTCGCACGACCAGGCTGTTGCCTGGAACCGGATCGGAGATACCTACCGTGCCCTGAAGGATATCGACAATGCCGTCCAGGCCTATCGCAAGGCAGACGGATTGGATATGAACGCTGTTCCGCAAGCTGAGAGCGCCTTCACCCAGCCGGAATCAATCGCCGACCTTGCCCAGGCGCTAAAGGGCGACCAGCCATCTACCCGGAAAGAGGATCGTCCGGCAGGGCTGTTCAAGACCTCCGCCTCAGGCGATATTAAATACCTCTCCCAAGCGGCATCAGGCGATCCCCCGGCGGAAGAAAAAACGACCCCTGCACCAAAACCCGTCCAGGACACCGCCCCGGTACATACAGCCGTCCCTGTCAGGGTGCCGCCATTCAAGTCCGAGGGAGCGGAGACGCCCAAAGAGCGAAAGGTGGATGCCTCGCGACGCAATGACCTGGAGGAGACCCTAGCCAAGATCAGCATCTACGAGAACCTGACACGGGTCACCCCGGGCAATGACCGTGCCTGGGATACGCTGGGCAAGTTGTACAAGTCTTTGGGCAGGTATGATGACGCCATTGCGGCCTACCAGATGGCGATCGAGAAAGCCCCCGAGAAGGAAGTCTATTATTACTACCTTGGCTTGCTGTTCACTGTCCAGCAGCGCCATGATGATGCCGTCTGGGCGTTTGAACATGTACTGCGCCGCAACCCGGATTACACCCTGGCACACAGCGCCCTGGTGGGGGTGTATCACCGCCTGGGGCAGGAGAAAGAGGCCAACAACCATATTTCCGCGGCGCTGCCGAAGATGAACACGGAAAGTGCCTATAACCGGGCGTGTTTCTACGCGCTGTGCGGGGATACGGAACTGTCCATCGAGTTCCTGCGCCTGGCGCTGAACGACAAGGATACGACCGTTGAGTGGATAAAATCTGATCCTGACCTGGAGACGATCCGCAGCGATCCGCGCTACCTGGAGTTGATCGCTTCGCAGGAGGATGCCTGTCCTGAAACCCCCACCGGCAATTATTTTTCTGCCGACCTGGATGCGCAGAACCGCCTGCTGCCGATCCTGAACCAGACATTGGCGAGGTAAAAAAATGTCGATCACGATCCTGTTGAATATCCTGCTTGGTCTATTTCTCACCTGGAGCCTGTTGAGTCTCGGCTCGATGCAGATCCAGGAGTGGCTAGCAGCGCGATTGAAATGGCGCTCTCGCATGCTGGAAAAATCGATCGGCAAAATGCTGACCGACACCACACTGGTTGACCAGTTCTATAACCATCCATTGATCCGCAGCCTGTACACCGGCAAGGAAAGCAGTGACAAACCTTCCTATATCCCTGCCAGTGAGTTCTCGCAGGCGATGATCGACATCCTGGCGGCAACGGGCACAGAAGCCTCCCTGCTGCAGCAACAGTTGTACAAACTGTATGCAGAAACAGATCACCTGCGCGGAAAGAAGCGCACCGAGACCCGTCGAAAGTTGAGCTTGATGCTGGGCATGACCCGCAAAGCCCTGGTGCTGGAATCGGGTGAAGAAGCCTGCGCTGAGATCCTGGAGACGGTCAAAGATGACCTGCTCACCCTGGGCAAGGAGACCCCTGCCCTGCAGGAACCGGTCGATACCCTGTTCGGCAGCCTGCGTGACCAGAAACTAATGATCAACGATGCCCTGGTGAAGCTGTCATTCAAAGAAGATGGTTCCTCAAATGAGACCATCAAGCGCATCCGCGCCGGTGTGACCGCCTTGAGTGTCACCCACCCGCAGCTTAAACAGGCGCTGAGTGCCATCCTGAACAGTATGCCCCAGACCCTCTATCAAAAGGAAAATGAACTCGAACTGGTGCGTTACAACATCGAGGACTGGTTCAATAGTGCCATGGACAGGCTGACCGGCTGGTACAAGCGCCGCTGCCTGTTGACCACGCTGGTCGCTGGTATTTTCCTGGCGGCGATCATCAACGTGGATTCGATCAACCTGACCAACCGCCTGTGGCGCGAACCTGACTTGCGCGTGGCGATCATCAACAAGGTGGAGGATATCCTCACCCAGGAAGGCACCACCACCGACGATGTGAGCCAACTGGCGGTGCTCCAGCAGCAGTTCGCCGAGGTCAGCCTGCCCGTGGGATGGATCGGCTCTGCGGTAGCACTTCAGGGTGGGGAGGCAGCGAACCCTGCATCGGTCTGCGGTCTGGCTCCACAGGAGGAGAATCAGATCTACGGTATTCCCGTACTGGGCAACTGCTATGCGGTGATCAATGCACCCGCGGTCACTGACCCCACCGGCTGGCTGATCAAACTGGCTGGTATCCTCATCTCGGGGGTGGCGGCAAGCCCGGGCGCATCCTTCTGGTTCGACTTGCTGAAGAAGATCGTCCACATCCGCCTGACCGGGAGCAACCCTACCGAGGTGCGCGCCTCAGTGGGATGATCATCTCCCCATTGGGTGTTGCAGGTCGGCATCCACTCCAGCGACCATTGAATACCAGCATTCCCCTGCCCTGTGGCGGGGGAGTTTTTTGCCCAATTTAGAAAGTCTGGCTGCCATAGGCCTGGTTCCCACAGAGGATGGGAACGGATATAATCACTGCACCCTTTCCCCTGGCAGGAACAGAGATCGGGATGAGCTTTTTTTCACACCATTCTGCACACAAAAGCCCTTCGCGGCTGGAGCAGACCGCCCCTGTGAACAGGGTGCGGGTTGGCTGCCCGGCGCATAACTGCGGCGGACGCTGCCTGCTGATCGCCCACGTCCAGGACGGGCGCATCGTCCGCCTGGAGACCGACGACCGCCCGGACAGCCTGTCCGCGCTGCAACTGCGTGCCTGTCCGCGCGGGCGTGCCTACCTGCGCCGCCAGTACCATCCTGATCGCCTGCTTCACCCGCTTAAACGGAGGGGCAGGCGCGGTGAGGGTGATTTCGTGCGCATCACGTGGGATGAAGCTCTGGACACTGTTGCCACCCAATTCGCGCGTGTGCGCGCCACGTTTGGCAACCAGGCGCTGTTCGTCCCCTATGGCACCGGTTCTTACAACCAGCTCAACGGCTCCCATACCGCCCGCCGGCTGCTCAACCTCTTCGGCGGTTGCCTGGGCATCTACAACTCCTATTCCTGGGCAGCGATCAATGCCGCCACACCGACCGTCTACGGCACGCTGGTGACCGGCAACCAGCGCCAGGATTGGCTGAACAGCCGCTACATCTTGATGTGGGGTTGGAATCCTGCCGAGATGCGCGATGGCACCAATTCTGATTACTTCATCAAACTTGCCCGCCAGAACGGAGCCCGCGTGGTGTGCATCGACCCGCGCCATTCGCTCTCCGCGGCAGCGCTGGCGGACGAGTGGGTGCCCATCCGCCCGGGTACGGATGCGGCGATGATGACCGCCATGGCGTACGTGATGCTGACCGAGGACCTGGTTGATCTGGATTTCGTCCACAACCATTGTATTGGCTGGGATGCCGCGCAGATGCCTCCCGGTGCGCAAGCGGCGGAAAGTTATAGTGAATACCTGCTGGGCAGCCGCGATGGGGTGCCCAAGACCCCCGAATGGGCAGAAGGGATCACTGCCGTCCCGGCTGATACGATCGCCCGCCTCGCCCGAGAGTATGCCACGCTCAAGCCAGGCGTGCTCTACCAGGGGTATGGGATGCAGCGCCGCGCCTACGGCGAGCAGGTGGTGCGCGCAGGTTGCGTGCTGGCGGCGATCACCGGCAAGGTCGGCGTGGCGGGTGGTTGGGC
>JBGSVI010000072.1:0-1895 GCA_041753035.1 Anaerolineales bacterium
GACGAGGCGCTGGAGGTGGTGGAGCGGGCCGGGGTCAAGTTGCAGGTGGGATTCAACCGCAGGTTTGACAAGAGTTTTCAACGGGTGCATGAGATCGTTGCCTCGGGTGAGATCGGGCGTCCGTGCATCCTGCGCATTACCAGCCGCGACCCGGACTTTCCTACCCTTGAGTATATGCATGCCTCCGGGGGGATCTATATCGACATGACCATCCATGACTTCGATATGGCACGCTTTCAACTTGGCGAAATCGAGGAAGTGTACGCCAGTGGAGGGGTGCTGCTCAAGCCAGAACTCAACGTATTCGGTGATCTTGATACGACCGTGGTCACGCTCAAATTCGCCAGCGGAGCAGTTGGCACCATCGACAACAGCCGAAGGGCTGTATACGGCTACGATCAGCGCCTGGAGGTCTTCTGCTCGAACGGTACTGCCATCGCAGACAATGAGGTTGAGACTGTTGCGGTTAAAGGAAATGTGGACGGCTTTCTATCCGCCAACCCAGCATATTTTTTCCTGCAGCGCTATGCACCCTGTTATGCGGAGGAAGTACGTCAGTTCATTGCCTGCGTGCGCGATGACCAACCCACCCCGACCACCGGTACGGATGGCCGCGCCGCGGTGGTGCTGGGCTACGCAGCCTGGAAGGCTTATCACGAGAATCGTCCGGTAAAGGTGAGCGAATTCAGGAATCGTTCTGGCGATCAATGATCCCACTGATCCAACCGGGAAAGGAAAACGATGAGACTGGCATTCCATGGTGCGACAACAATGACGAGCGACCTTAAAACTGATATCGCCATTACAGCACAGGCGGGATTCAAAGCGCTTGAAGTATGGGCGGTTAAAATGGACCACTACCTGGAGACGCACTCGCTGGCTGATCTGCGCCTCTTATTCCTTCGTCACGGTATCCTGCCCCTGGCGATCAATTCGATCGAGTTCATTGCATTTCGTGGCAGCGAATATACCCAGATACAGGCTCGCTTGCATCACCTGGGCAGGATCGCCCAAGCGATCGGCTGTCCGACCGTGATCGTGGTGCCCAGCCCTTCCCCAGACCGAAACATGGGGTGGAACGAAGTGAGGTCGGAGTATGTCAAGGTGCTGAGTGACCTAGGTTCCATCGCAGATCAATACCAGGTCAAATTGTCCTTTGAGTTCCTTGGCTTTGGATGGTGCAGTGTACGTACTCCTCGGGCTGCCTTCGAGATCATTTGCGAGGTGGGCCGGGAGAACATAGGCATGACCCTTGATACAGCCCACTTCTATTGCGGTGGAGGGTCGATGGATGAACTCGATGGGCTTGATCCTGCAAAGATCTTTGCCCTGCACCTGGATGACCTGGAAGATGTACCCAAGGAAGCCATAACGGATGCCCTGCGGCTGCTGCCGGGTTTGGGAATTGTGCCGCTCGACGAGATATGCAAGCGACTCCAGTGCATTGGCTATGACGGACCCTGTTCCATAGAATTATTCCGACCCGAATACTGGAGTTGGAATCCCCAGAAACTGGCTCGTTCTGCCCGTGATGCAGCGCTCAAGGTACTGTCTCCGTATTTTCAGATCGAACCGTTGGGAAAATAAAAAAAAAACTAGAAAGAGGTTAACCCATGATCCGAAAAGTAAAGATCGCTGTGATCGGAACGGGGCGCATGGGCAGCGTCCACACCCGCAACATCGCCCGCCTGATCCCGGAGGCCGACCTGGTCGCCGTGTGTGACATCCGCTTGGAAGTGGCCCAGGCTGTCGCCGATGAACTTGGCATTCCGCGCGTGGTGAAGGATTACAAGGAACTGCTGGCTGACCCGCAGATCGAAGCGGTGCTGATCGCCTCGAGCACGCCAACGCACGCGTTCATGATCAAGGATGCCGCGCTGGCTGGCAAGCAGATC
>JBGSVI010000073.1:0-91055 GCA_041753035.1 Anaerolineales bacterium
CATCCATGCCGTCCAGCCCGAGGCGCGCGTCGGGTACGCCCTGCACTTCCGCCCGCAGGAACCTGCCCGCCCGGCCTCCCCGCTGGACCGCCTGATGCGCAATATCAAGTTCAAGGGCATCAACCTGGCCTTCCCCTCCGCCATCTCCAGCGGTGTGATGCTCTCCCCGCTGGGCAAACAGCGCATCCCCGAGGCGCGCGGCACGCAGGATTACCTCGGCCTGAACTACTACTCGGTGGACACGGTCGCCTTCGACCTGCGCCAGCCCGGCGAATTGTACTCACGCTCCTTCTTCCCGCAAGGCAGCGACGTTTCAGAGTCGGGTACATTCGCCAACATGCCCGCCGGTTTCTACCAGGCCATCCACTGGGGCGTCAAGACCTACCCCAACCTGCCCATCCTGGTCACCGAGAATGGCATCGAGGACGCCAGCGACCGCATCCGCCCGCGCTTGATTGCCCAGCATGTGCATGCCATGTGGCGGGCGGTCAACTTCAACTGGCCGGTCAAGGGCTACTTCCACTGGACGCTGGTGGACAACTTCGAATGGGAGCGCGGCTGGAGCCAGCGCTTTGGCCTGTGGGCGCTGGATGTCGCCACCCAGCAGCGCACCGCCCGCCCTTCCGCTTCCCTGTATGCCGCCATCTGCCGGGAGAATGGTCTCACTGCAGAAATGGTGCAGCAGTTTTGCCCCGAAGTCTATGACCAGATCTACCCTTTGTGAAAGGTGATTATGGAGAGCAACCCGACCCTCGCCACCATTTTCCGCCGCCGTTCCATCCGCCGCTTCACCGACCAGCCGCTGGACGAGGCAACGATCACCCTGCTGCTGCAGGCGGGAATGGCCGCGCCCAGCGCCATGAACAGCCAGCCGTGGGAGTTCATCGTCCTGAGCGACCCGGAGGTGCTTGCCAGGGTGCGCAGTAAACTACCCTTTGCGCACCACAATGCCCCGGTCGGCATCCTCGTCCTGGGCAGCCCGGAGCGCGCCGGCAACAGCGCCGGGAAGCGCTTCTGGGAGCAGGACTGCTCGGCAGCCATGGAAAACATGCTCATCGCCGCCGTCGGGCTGGGGCTGGGCGCGGTATGGATCGGCATCCATCCCATCAAACCATTCGTCAGCGCCGTGCGCGAGGTGCTTGAGATCCCGGCGGCGGTCACCCCGCTCGGGATGATGCATGTCGGCTACCCGGCGGAGGAAAAGGAGCCGCGCACGCAGTACGATGCCCACAAGGTCTACTGGCAGAAGTACGAGCCGCGCAGACGCCGGGCGAAGGCCGGGTGAGCCGGGCTGCTGTAAAGAGCAGCCTGGTGCAAAACGCAACCCTGGAAAAGGTGTTACTATCACATATGGAAAAGTCATTGCATGACGCCTGGCACGCCCCCGTCTTTTCGAGACTGCTCGCCAGCCGCAGCGAGAGCCTTGTGCTGGTGGGCGTGGGCGGTGCGCTGCTTTCCCTGCACCTGCTGGGCCTGCCCCTCTGGGCCTGCCCGTTCAAGGCCGCCTTTGGCATTCCCTGCCCCGGCTGCGGGTTGACCACTGCCATGGGCGAGCTGCTCCATGGTCACGTGTTGGATTCCCTGCGCACGCATGCCTTTGCCCCGCTTTTCCTGGCTGCTTTTCTCCTCATGCTGGTCGCCGCCCTGCTCCCGCAGGACCTGCGCGCCCGCTTTGCCGGAGCAGTCTCAAGAGCGGAAGAACGCACCGCTTTCAGCGCTTGGGTGTTACTTTTATTAATGCTATACTGGTGCGTACGGTTGTTTGGGATCGTCTAAAAAATTAACCATCCATCATCACAAAGAGGAGATTACCCATGTCATTCCTTTCCATCCTTGGCACCGTCATCATCTGGGTTGCGGGCATCGTCGTGCTCATCAAGCTCTTCCAGAAGGAAGGCTTCCTCAAGGGCATTCTTGGCTTCATCTGCATGCTCTACACCTACATCTGGGGCTGGCAGAATATCAAGAACGAGTCCCTGAAACTGAAGACCTGGATGTATGCCTGGACCGCTGCGATCCTCCTTGGCATCATCCTCAACGCCATCGGCACGAACTACTAGATTTCCTTGCATTTCCAAACACCCAGACAACCAGGAAAAGAGCCTTGCCATGTGGCAGGGCTCTTTTTTTGGAGTCTACAGAAAGTTCTGCTGCAGAGTCAGGTTACGGCTGAAATGGGGGCGGGTCTTGCACTTGCACCTGGACAGCCGATCCCAGGGCATTGTCACCGCGGACCTGTCCACCACTGGCATCAGCAGGTATTGTTGATGTCAGCAAGAGGACCGTGAAGGTTGCGATCATGAACAGGCGGGTGAGTTTCTTGATCATTTGGGAGTCTCCTTGGACGGATAAGATGGATGTTTTCGGTGCTTGTTGGAAGGCCAGTACAGTACCTTTATATTATGTATGACACAAGAACTGTCTTCTGGATACTGCCTTTCTTCCAGATCGTGCATGGTTGCAGCCGCGACATCAATCCTCTGCGCTGATCTCGTCCAGGTCCACCTCGCCCGCCACCGTTTTTTCCTTCCTGCGGATCACCGCGATCGCCTTGTTCATCCGGCGGAAGCGCAGGATGCCAACCAGGGCGGCGAGGACGCCGATCGGGATGCACACCAGCCCGGTCACCCAGAACCAGCGCTCCAGGGAGAAATGCATGATCGAGATGCCCGCCACCACCAACGCCACCCCGGAGCGCAGGTACGCCAGCAGGGTGCGCTCGTTCGCCAGCAGGGTGCGGTCGATGGCCAGTTCATCGCGCAGGATCAACTGTTTGGGATCGAACTTGGCGTACGGGTGGTTCTTTATCTTGCCGTTTTTCATCTGGTCTTATTCCATTTCCCGGGATCAAAGCTTGCAGCGCATGATCAACTGCGTCGCCGAGGCACGATCAACCGGCACGAAGCCTTCGGCTTTGAAGGCCGCGGCGATGCCCATGTACCCGCTGCAGCCGGTGAGTTTCTGCCCGGCCAGTTTCTCCGCCTGCGTATCCAGCGGGTAGGCTTCGAGCACCCTGGCACCCTGCGAGCGGGCATACTCCACCGCCCCGTGCACCAGCGCACGCATCACCCCCTGCCGGCGGTGGGACTTGTGCACGAAGAAGCACACCACCGACCAGACCGGGGTTTCATCGATACGCTTGAGCGTGCGCGAGTTCTCCAGGGCGATAAAACTCTCACGCCTCCCCAGCGAGCACCACCCGATCGGCTGCCCATCGAGAGTTGCCAGCAGCCCCGGCACCTGGTCTTTCAGGGTCATCTCCTGCAGCACCGCTTTCTTCTGCTCTGGCTGCATCCTGGCGTACTCCGAGCGCTTGAGCCGCCAGAAGGTGCACCAGCAGTTCGAGTAGGCACCATTCGACCCGAACAGGGTCTCCAGGTCGCTCCAGCGTTCTTTCGTAACCGGGTGGACATCGATTGCATGGGTCATGGTTGACTCCTATTTCATTCTTTGAAAAACCGGTCAGGCTGCTTGCCTCTGGATCCTCTGCGCTCGATTTTATCATGCTGACCGCACCAATACCTCTGGCGGGGTCAGCCTGTTCCTAAGGCCGCTCTATCCATTCCAGCACGACTTCCAGCGGGTAATGGTCGGAGGGGAAGAGCGCCCCCTCATGCCTTCGCTCGAGCGTGGCCTCGACGACCCGGAAATGCTCGGAAACCAGAATCCAGTCGATGGGCGCCGGTTCTACCGACCTGCCAAAGTCGTGGAAGGTGCCTTCCTCCCCGGGGTCGGGGTGCGCCTGCCGCCAGGCGTCGCCCAGTCCTCCCTCCCCCACCAGCACCTTGAAAGCGGTCGAATCCTTGTCGGCGTTGAAATCACCGCTCAGGATCACCGCGCAGCTTTGCTGGACCGGGTCTAGCCACTGGCGCAGCAGCCGGGCGGCGCCGAGGATGGCCGCGGGCTGGTAGTCAAAGTGGGTATTCACAAAGGTGACACTCCTGCCGGATGGCAGGTGGAGCAGCCTGGCCCACGAGACGGTGCGCGGGAAGACGGCGTCCCAGCCCTTGCTGCCCGGCACCTGCGGGGTCTCGCTGAGCCAGAAGTGCCCCTGCTGGAGGGTCTGGAAGGCGGAACTGCTCACCAGCAGCGGGGCCATTTCCAGCGCCTGGTTGCCCTCTCCGCCGCGCGGCATGCCGTGAAAGGCATGCCCCGGCAGGCTAGCTTTGACAAAGTCCGCCTGGGCGTCGCCGCGGCATTCCTGCAGCCCGAGCAGGTCCGGGTCAAAGGCGTGGATCCGGGTGAGGGCCAGCGACTTGCGCCGCTCCCACTGGTTCACCCCATCCTCGGCATCGCTGGTGCGCAGGTTGAAGCTCATCACCTTGAGCAGCGTCGGGGCATTCATGCGCCTGCTCCATGGTCAAAACCGCGTGCGAGCAGGGTGAGCACCTCCACGCTGGCGTCGATGGTCCGGTTCCCGGGACGCTGCCAGCTCTCGGAGAGCGGGAAGCGGGTGTAGGGTTTGCGCGCAACCTTTGTCCCCGGGTCCCACAGCCCCTGGTCGTTGCGCTGTGCCCAAATGGTGTTCAACGCCTCCTGCGCCACGTCTCGCCACATGGGGAAGCGGGACAGGAGTGCATGTGCACGCATCCAGTTCCAGAAGCCGGGATCGGCCAGCGCCACCGGGGTGTTGATCTGCCGGTCATACACGTAGTAGATGCCCGCGGGAAAATGCAGGAGGTATTCGAGCAGGCTGCGTTCCAATGTGGCGGGCAAGCGCTGGCTTGTGGAGGAAAGGATCAGTAAAGGATACTTTTTATGCAGCGGAACAGGGTCTTTCATGCGGCAGCCGAGCAGGCGGTTGAGCGCCGCGATCTCCCTCCCCCGGTCATAGTTACCCCCCTGGAAGGCTTCCTGCACCACCTCCGCCCAGGTGTTCCAGAATTCATCCAGCAGTGGATGGAACGGGTTCACCTGCCCCAGCACGGCGGCGGAGAAATGGCGCACCCACACCGCCCAGGCCCGCGGGTTGTCGTGCTTCTCAGCAGGGTCGGGCCAACTGCACCTGCCTTCGACATACGCAGCGAGCGGTTCCTCCGCCCGGCGCAGCAGCACGCTGTCCTTGTCCAGCCCACAGTCAAGAGCGGTGGTGATGGCGATCTCCGTGGTGGGAAAGGGCTGCTTTTTCCGGCTGTCGCGGGAATGGAAACGCCCCCAGGTGCCATCCGGCAGCTGTGCTCCCTCCAGTTGTCTGACCCACCTGGATTCTTGCAGCCCCGCCTGGGCAGCCAGCAAGGCGGGGTCCGCAGGAGATAGACCGAGCACATCACGCAGCAGGCGGAAGCGGGGCACGGGGTCGGGGTGCCGGGCAAGCAGTTCCCCGGCAAGCGCCTGCAGGCTGGTAGGAGTGAAGGTCAGCATGGCAAAGATATTATATACCCGCACACCTTGCACCTGCGCGCGCCTGGCAGCTCAGAACAGGGCCGGCTGGTACGCCGGGCGGTGTCCATCGAGCAGCAGGAACGGGACGGCGCGTTCTGCCAGGATCCCCAGTCTGCGCAGGACGGAAGCATCCCGGATCTTGATCTGCCGCCGTGAGCGCAGGATGGCATCCGCGCCCTTGGGTCCGATGCCCGGGATGCGCAGCAGTTCAGCGCGCTCCGCCCGGTTGACCTCCACAGGTTGTTCGCACAGGTTGGCCCGCGCCCAGGCCAGTTTCGGATCGGTGTGCAGCGGGAGCAGCCCGTCTGCCTCGAAGGGCATTTCCTCCACGGAGAAGCCATAATCGCGCAGCAGGAAGGAGGCCTGGTACAGGCGGTGCTCGCGCAGCACCGGTGTCGGAGCCTGGTCTTCCAGCGGGGTGTCGGGGATGGGATGAAAGGGCGAGTAGTAGGCGCGCTTCAGTTTGAGCGTGCGGTACAGGTAGTCGGTGACGCTGAGCAGCTCAAGGTCCGATTCGCCGGATCCGCCGGCCACGAACTGGGTCACCGAGGACGGCCAGCGCCCCTTCCAGACCTTGGTTCCCGGCTGGGTTCGGCGGATCTCCTCCACCCATTGGAGCGGCCGGAGCAGTTCCTCGAAGAATTGTTTATGCGGGGCCAGTTTTTTCAGGCGCGCATCGTTCGGCGCTTCCAGGTTGATCGAAACCCGGTCCGCCAGCTCCATCGCCCGCTCCACCTGGGCGCGTTCCGCCCCCGGCATGATCTTGAGATGGATGTACCCGCGGAAACCGAGTTTGCGGCGCAGGATCTCCGCCGAGTCGAGCAGCTTGTCCTGGGCACGCGCCCCGCCGCCGACCACCCCCGAGCTGAGGAACACGCCCTCGGCAATACCCTTGTGGACCAGCATGGAGAAAAGGCGCGCGAACTCCTCCGGCTGGAAGGTGGCACGCCGGAAGTCGCGCCCGGCGCGAAACGGGCAGAAATTGCAGTCACGCTCGCAGCAGGAGGTCAGCAGCGTCTTCAGCAGTTTGATCTTTTGACCATTGGGCAGCACGGCAGGATGGACAAACACCTCCTCCGGGCAGTTCCCGCTCCTGCCCGGATGGCATGTCCCGACCAGGCTGTGATCTTCCGCCGGTTCAAAGGACATCTGTTCGCTCAGCGTTTTCAGGCGCACAATGGCATCCATGCGCCTATCATAGAACAGAAATTCTAATTTGTCAAGGAGTCCTGATGTTCGACATTTGCCGCAGGATCGTTAAGAACGGGATGAGCGAGGCACTCTTTGTCCGCACCCCAGCACGGATCTCGTCTGTAAAAAAATGCCTTGGTTCGGGGGATGGCGATATCATCCCCACATCTGTATCTCTACTTCCCACCAGAAGGAGACCCCCCCACGACCTCCTCGGTCCCGCCGCCGCGTCCATCCCGGTACCAGCCCGTCCTTGGCAGAACAAGGCTTCCTGTGTTATAAAAATGGCGCCATGAGAACGCTCCGGCACACCCTCCCCCTGCTGCTCACCCTGCTGCTGCTTGCCTGCGGTCCCAGAATGCACACCTCCACCGCTCCCGAAGGGCTGCATCCCTCGCCGACCGCCCCGCAACCCACCGCAACCGCAACCGGGATCCCCACCGCCACCCCCACCAACCTGCCTACCGGAACACCCGCCCCCACCAGCACCAGCCTGCCCACCCTCACCCCGCAGCCTTCTTCCGTCACCCTGATGGCCGTCGGAGACCTGATGCTCGCCCGCACGGTGGGCGAACGCATCCTGGCCGAGGGGCCGGAGGTCGTCTTCGACCAGGTGTGGACCATCCTCTCGGCCGCCGACATCCTGGCGGGGAACCTGGAATGTGCCCTCACCGACCAGGGCGATGCGCAGGACAAGGCCTTCACCTTCGCCGCCCCGCCGCTCAGCGCCCAGGCGTTGGGGCTGGTTGGCTTCGACATCGCCGTGCTGGGCAACAACCACTCGCTGGACTACGGGCAGGCGGGGCTGGCGCAAACGATGCAGTTGCTGGCCGAACAGGGCATCGCCCCTCTGGGCGTGGGGCTGGGCCAGGCTGCCGCCGGTCCGCTGATCATCGAGAAGAACGGGCTGCGCCTGGCCTTCCTCTCCTATGTCAACCTGGTGCCTGAATACACCGGCTTCGACGCCCGCACCTGGCGTGCCACACAGGAGCAGGTGGGTATCGCCTGGGCGGAGACAGCCATCATCCAGGAGGACGTGCGCGCGGCGAAGGCGCTCGCCGACCTGGTGATCGTCTTCATGCACTTCGGCTACGAGGGCAGCCCTCTCGCGGTGGTCTACCAGCGCGAACTGGCCGTCGCCGCCATCGACGCCGGGGCTACCGCCGTACTCGGCTCCCACCCGCATGTGCTGCAGAGCGTGGATGAATACCACGGCGGGCTGATCGCCTACAGCCTGGGCAATTTCGTCTTCGATGAATACGGCATGCCGGAGAACCGCTCGGCCATCCTGCGCCTGCGCCTGGACCAGGACGGCATCGTCTTTTACGACTGGTTCCCCGTGGTGCTCGTGGACGGACTGCCTCAGATCGCCAACCCCGAACAGTCCGCCGAGATCCTGCGCATCCTGGCGCCGTGAGCAGTCCGGCTGGCATTCTGATATAATGAAAAAAATCTGCAGGGAAACTGGGCATCATCAAGCCCTCCTGCTTGTTCGCAAATCTTCATGGAGGAACGTATGTCTCGTAAAAATGGAACATTCTGGGTGCTGGCAGTGCTTTGCCTGCTTGCCCTCTCAGCCTGCAACCTGAACGATGCCACCCCCAGCCCGGAAATGATCTACACCCAGGCCGCGCAGACAGCAGTCGCCGCCCAGATGCAGACTGCCATGGCGGTGACATCCACGCCGCAGGCCACCCCCACCCTGCAGGATGGCAGCTCTCAGCCCACCAATACCCCGCTGATCACCAACACCTTCACCCCCGGGGCAGCCACCAACACATCCATCCCGCTGAGCACCCTGCGCCCGACCCAGGCCGGGGTATGCGATAACGCCGAGTTCGTTGATGATGTCACCATCCCGGACTATTCCGAGGTGCCAGCTGGCTCGGGAGTGATCAAGACCTGGCGCTTCAAGAACCTCGGCCCGTGCACCTGGACGACCGGCTACCACGTGGTGTTCAGTTACATGTCGGACACCGGCAAGGACGGCGTGCTGACCCCGCCGGGACCGGCAGCCTTCCCGAACAGCGTCGAACCAGGCGAAACGGTTGACCTGACCGTGACCATCACCGCCCCCACCAAGGCGGACGGCTACATCCTCGTCTTCCGCCTGCAGAACGATAAGGGCTTCAACTTCGGCGCCGAATTCTGGGCCATCTTCGTGGTCAAATAGCCCCGCAAGAATGCCGCTGAAAGAAGCGATCATCGCACAAGCCCGCCACCTGGGTTTCCCCCTGGCAGGCGTCACCACCCCCGATCCACCGCCCCATTGGCCGGTCATGCAGAACTGGCTGGCCCTGGGGCGGAATGCTTCCATGGAGTACCTGCGCGATGCGCGCCGTCGCGACCCACGACTGCTCATGGTGGAATGCCAGTCCATCCTGGTGCTGGGCAGCCCCCACCCGCCCGCACAAGACCCCGCCCAACCGACAGCCGGTTCCCTGCAGGGTTGCGTGGCGGCCTATGCCGGGGGGCGCGATTATCACCTGGTGCTCGGCGAAAAGCTGGCGCAGCTGGTAGCGTTCATCCAGGAGATCAGCGGGGAGCCTGTCCCCTGCCGCGGGTACACCGACAGCGGCCCGTTGTTGGAGCGCGACCTCGCCCAGCGCGCCGGCCTGGGCTGGATCGGCAGGAATACCTGCCTCATCCACCCGCAGGCGGGGTCCTATTTCTTCCTGGCCGAAATCCTGCTGGGGCTGAAGTTGGAACCCGACCCGCCCTTCTCGCAGGACCGCTGTGGGACCTGCACGCGCTGCGTGGAGGCCTGCCCGACCGGCTGCATCCTGCCGGACCGCACACTGGATGCACGCCGCTGCATCTCCTATCTGACCATCGAGAACAAGGGCGATATTCCCGCTGACCTGCGCCCACTGCTGGAGAACCGTATCTTTGGCTGTGATCTGTGCCAGCAGGTCTGTCCTTGGAACCGCCGGGCAGGAGCGCCGCCTGCAGGGCTTGAACCCGACCCAGCCTTCGCCCCGCAGCCCGGCAGGCTTGCGCCGCAATTATTGAGCGAGATACTGCTGACAGATGAGACATTCCGGCACCAGTATTCCGCAAGCCCGCTGCTGCGCGCAAAACGAGGCGGCTACCTGCGCAACATCGCCGTGGCGCTGGGGAACGCCGCAGACCCCAGGGCGATCCCGGCCCTGGAACAGGCAGCCAGGGATGGGAATGCGCTCATCCAGCGCCACGCCCGCTGGGCATTGGAGCAGATCGCCAGAGGGCGACCTGTCACGAAGTGATCCGGGAGGAATGATCCATGCGTACCCTGTTGATCGCCACCAACAACCCCGGCAAGGTGCTGGAGATCAGGGACCTGCTGAAGCCCCTGGCCCTGACCCTGCTCACCCCCGCCGACCTGGGCTTGCGCCTGGACGTGCACGAGGATGGCAGCACCTACGCCGAGAACGCGGCCAAAAAGGCGGTCGCGTTCCTGCAGGCCAGCGGGCTGCCCTGCCTGGCGGATGACTCCGGGTTGGAAGTGGAGGCGCTGGGAGGCCGGCCAGGGCTGCATTCCAACCGCTTCGGTCCCCAGCCGGGGACGGATGCCACGCGGCGAGGCTACCTGCTGGCACAACTGCAGGGCTTTCCACCGCCGTGGAAAGCGGTCTTCCGAGCCACGGTCGCCATCGCCGCGCCGGGCAGGGAGATGAAGATCATCAGCGGGGAATGCGCCGGGGAGATCATCCCCAAGGAACGCGGCACGGGCGGCTTTGGCTACGACCCGCTGTTCCTTCTCCCGGTGGGGCTCACGATGGCGGAGCTGGACATGCAGGCAAAGAACCGCCTGAGCCACCGCGCCCGGGCAGTGCTGGACGCCATCCCTTCCCTGGAGGAACTCTTCCGGGAAGGTGGGTGAACCGCACAGGGGTTAAGCACCAGGTATGTAGGGAACCGTGGGGATGAAGACCGAGAGAAGCTTTGCCAGGCGCTGCGGCTGTTCCAGCATGAGCAGGTGACCCGCATCGTCGATGGTCTGGAGTGCCGCGCCGGGGATGTGGGCTGCCAGCCAGGAAGAGGAACGCAGCGGGAGCAGGCGGTCGGCGGTGCCACAGACGACCAGCACCGGGGTCTGGATGGTGTCAACCCGTTCGGTGACATCGAAACGATCGCAGGCAAGCAGGTCGCCATGCAGCACGGTGGGACGCAGGCGCAACAACCTTTCCAGGTTCTGTGCCGCCAGGGGCGGAGGGGTATTTTCACTGCTGGAAAGAGCCTGCAGTTCACGGGCAGCCCGCGCGTAGGTGGAGGGGCTGGAGGCGTCCTCCAGGAGGGCGGGGGGAACGGGAAGGCGCGCGCCGCTGGAGACCAGGCAGAGACCGGCGATGCGTTCCGGAAGATCCAGCGCCAGGGTGAGCGCGATCGCTCCACCCAGGGAATGCCCCGTGATGAATGCCCGCCAGATGCCGGCAGCATCCATGAAGTCAACCACAACCCGGGTGTAATCCTCCACCGCCTGGCGTCCCGACCCGGAGGATTTCCCGTGCCCGGGCAGGTCGAGGGCATGCACGCGCAAACCCGGCAGGCGGCGGATCTCGGGAGGCCAGGCAAGGTGGTCGGCGCCGGCGCCATGGATCAGGATCACAGGCGGGAAATCTGTGTTTCCCCCGGCATGGTAAAAGGAGTACAGGCCGGCAGCCAGAGGCATGGGACTTATTTTTTGGCCGCGTGGTGCAGGCGGTCGGCAGCTTCTTCACTGAGGGGGATATAGACCTGCACCGAGGTGCCTTTGCCAGGCGCTGACTGCAGGTTGAGCACACCGCTGACCAACTCGGTGCGGTCGCGCAGGTTGACCATGCCCAGGCTGCCACGCTGGTCATAGGCACGCATGACTGCAGCCACATCAAAGCCAACCCCGTCGTCGCGGATCTCAAGCAGGGCGATCTCGTTGCCATAGAGACGCAGGGTCACCCAGATATTCTTTGCCTTGGCATGCTTGCGAGCATTGTTGAGCGCTTCTTCAACGATGTAGAAGATCACCCCCTGCTTGCCCACTTCCATGTTCTGCAGCAGGCTCTCTTCCACCTGGATATGGACCTCCTGGGCAAAGGTTTCCCCGGTCTTTTGAGCCATGGCCCGCAGGGCAGCCAATAGCCCCTGGCTTTCCAGCACCAGAGGGCGCAGGGTGAAGAGCATGTGGCGGATCTCCTTGCTCGTGCGCCGGGCCAACTCTTCGATGCGCGCCAGTTCGGGCTTGACCGCGGTGGGGTCCTTGCTCATCATCATCTGCACCAGGTTGATGCGCATGGCGATGGCGGAAACGGACTGCGTGGGGCCATCGTGCAGGTCACGCGCCAGTTTATTACGCGCTTCTTCCTGGACCTCGATCATGCGGTTGCGCTCGTCCAGCAGATCCTGGTAGAGGCGTGCATTCTGGATGGCGATCACCGCCTGTCCGCCCAGGATATCGATGGTCTCGCGCCGGCCCGGGGTGAAGTAGCCGGGCCGGGGATTCCCAAAGAGCAGGACACCATAGGCATTGAAACCGGAGCGCAGAGGGAAACAGTAGATCTCCTGGCAGGCCTGGAAGGAAACGATGCTGCCCAACTCGGGGTCCCCCTTCACGTCCTTGACGAGGAGAGGCTTGTCCTCGTCCAGCGCGCGGTTGATCGCCCCCGACTGCCCGCGCAGGGTGACACGCTTGTCCGCCAGGGTCAGGCGGCGCGAGGCAGCCACCTCGAGCAGTTCATTCTTGGAGAACAACATGACCACGCCCACCAGGCGGTCCTCGCTGCCATCCTCCGGCTCAGTATTCAAGGCGCTCAGGCTGAGGTCAAGGGCAGAATCGAGCACGCGCTGGTAGTTCAGGGTGCCGGTGAGCATAGAGGTCAGTTTATAGATGGCGCGCATGCGCTCATTCTCAACACGCAGTTTCTCACGCTGGGCATCCATCTGCAACTGGCGGCTGCGGCGGATCGTGCGGATCAGCCGTGTGCTGAGCAAGCCAAAGACCAAGCCGACCAGGATGAGCAGCACCGCAGAAACAGCCGCGAAGAACAGGCTGGCCAATGCCGCTGACCAGTAGAACGTGGAGGCAACCTGGACAGCGATCAGCAGGGGGACTGCCACCAGGATGCCACGGAACTCGAAATAGAGTGCCGCGGTGAAGACAGGCAGGATGCCCAGCCACCAGAGCGGACCGGCAAAGCCACCGGCGAGGAAAAAGTAAAGAGAGACGACCAGGATATCCACGCCCAGGGCGACCTGGCGGTGGAATTTCATGCGCAGATTCAGGCCAGCCATCAGGGTCTGGAACAGGTTCCATAAGACCATGAGTGCAAGGAGGAGATCATAAAAGGCAAGCCCGCTTCTAACCATTGAGAGCGAAAACAACGCCCCCACCAGCACCAGCCAGCGCAGCGAAACGGCAAACCAATCAGCGACGAATGGAGAGTCAGAAGCACGCATGGGTTAAATCATACCTGATTTTTCGGCGATCTTGCCTGTTCAGGAGAATCTGTTAAGCAATTGTGATTAGTTTCACCCTGCCCGACCATGCCCATCAAGATGCCCAGCGGCAGCCAGATGACTGCAGAAGCCAGCGAATCCTGGCTGAGACCCAGGGCTACGATCACCAGCCAGGAGAACAAGCCTGCCACACCGGTGAAAACCAGGTCGCGGCGGGAGGAGCGTAGGAGGTGGATGACCTTTCCCAGGAGCGCCAGGTAGAAGGAGAGGAACAAGAAGAAACCGAACAGGCCGGTCTCGGAAAGCAGGCGGATATAGAGGTTCTTTGTATTGGGGTAGACCCTGTACTCCGGCGCAAGCAGGACGGAAATCTCTGACATGTTGAAATGCGCCCAGTCTGGCAGGGCATCGCGGAAGTAGAAACCAGCCGCTCCCAGCCCGACCCCGGTCCAGGGATGCTGCGAGTAGATCGTCCAGCCCGTCCAGGCATACGCCAGGCGGGGACCGGCGTAGATGTCCACGAAATAGGAGACCAGGTCGGTTTTATCGGATCGCCAGATCTGGGAAAAATAATTATTCTGGGCGAGCAGGAAGACCCCGCCAACCACGCTTCCCAGGATAACCAGGCTGAGCAACGTCCTGATCCCCCAGTGGAATGCCTTATACCGCAGGGGAACCTGGATGGATCTGAAGGGTGCCAGGAACCAATGCCAGGCCTGGCGGAAATAACTACCGCCAGTGAACAGGAAGGTCAGGCTCATGGCTGCTACAGCGACCAGGACGCCGCTGCGGGAGAAGGTGAAGACCAGCAGGATGCCACCCGCCACCAGGATCAGTGGCGCGAGCCAGCGGCGCGGCTGCCACCTGTACCCTTTGAGCAACGCGGCAAAAGCCCAGGGCAGGTACACGGCCGTGACTTGCGCAGCCAGCCAGGAGGGCTCCAATGTCAGCCCGGAGATGCGCCGGTTGGGTGCCAGCTGCGCAAAGAACAGGGTTTCCTGGATCGAATTGACGGCTTCCCGCAGCGCAGCAGTCAGCGGGTTCAGCGGGGCATAAATGACGAACACCTGCACCAGCGACCAGGCTACCTGGATGGCAAAACTGGCATACAGCCATTTGAGGGTAAAGTGCAGTTCACCTTCATCGCGGTTCATCCCCACGGAGACAAGTAGAAAAGTGAGACCGATCCCCAGGGTGAACCAGGCACGCAAGGCACGTGAGGGATACGTATTCTGGAACATGTCCGGCGGAGCGAGGAAAAAGCCGGCGGCGGTGGAAAACAGGGCCACAAACAGAAAAACCAGCAGCGGGAGCAGGCTGTCCTGCCAGAAGAGCAGGCGGCGCTGCTGCAGGCTGCGCACCCCCAGCAAGAGCAGCAACAGGGCTGCCGGGAGGAAAGAGAGCGGACGCACCTGGGTGCCGGCTCCCAGGAAAGGCAGGAAGCGGAAACTGGTCACCGGGAACGCCAGCAGCACCAGTGCCCACAGGAAACGAGAACCTCTCTCCAATCCCGCGGCTGAGAACCATTTCATGCTAGTTATCCTTGCGGTCAAAGAAGAGTAAAAGGAATGCCAGCAATGCAGCGCAGATCAACGAACCTGCTAACATATACACACCCAGGGACTGGGAGCGCTCGACCGGCAGGTCCTGGGTCTGACTAAGGCTGGCCTCGAGCACGGAGTTGATCCCGGCGCCTTCCCCCTGCAGGGCAGCGTAAAAGGCCTGCGCCCAGGTGGAGGCGATCCGGGCGGCAGTGTCCGCCTGCGGCGCATCCGCCAGCAAATGCCAGGCACCATCCCCGGTCTGGGTCAGGTGAAGCAGTTCGCCGCGCAGGCGCGTCACAGAGATGCCGGTCTGGGAAGCCACCTGCGCCAGCACCAGGTCGGACCAGGCAATGACCAGCAGTTTATCCGTCTCCTGTTGGATGTAATAGAAAGCCTCACGATCGGCTTCCCCCGGAGGAAGCACCTGCTCAACATTGGTGTCGATGAGCACCTCGGCGCGGGCGCGGAAAGGCGGCGGGAACAGGAAATAGACCGCCGCAGCGATGACCGCCCCGAGGATTGCCCCGAGAACCCACACCCGCCAGGCAAGCAGCAGGCGTTGGAACTCCGCCAGTTGCGGCGGTTTAAGCAGCCATTTTTTCACGGCTCGACCTCCCTTTCCGCATGCGTAGTATCATACGGTATCTCCATAGCGGCGCCACCAGCCTGCGCACCAGGTATTTGGCAGGTAGAATGGAGAACCAGGAACCGCCATCACGAAAATGCACCTTCAACATTTCCTGCCAGCAGCGCTCATCGGCAACGATCGTCTTCCCGGAGGCATGCAGGCGAAAATTGGCCCAGCACTGGGGCACATGTTGGAGCGGGGCAAGGCGTGCCAGGCGCACCCAGAGGTCATAATCCATGGCGAAGTAGAACGAGGGGTCCAGCGGAGCGACCTTTTTCCATAAGTCAGCGCGGAAGAAGGCGGACTGCTGAGGGATGTGCACAAACCCACGGCGCAGACGACGATAACTGGTCTGTGCGGCAGGGAAACGCCCGATCACCTGACCGACCTCGTTGATGAAGTTGGCTTGCCCATAGACCAGTCCAACTTCCGGGTGTTCCCGCAGGAAAGCCACTGCAGCGGAAACTGCACCCGGTGTATAGGTGTCATCAGAATTCAACCAGGCCAGCACCTGCCCGCGGGCACGCGCAAAACCCTTGTTGATCGCATCCGTCTGCCCCTGGTCTTTTTCCGAGACCCACCAGGCGAGGCGGTCGGCGTAGCGCTGGATGATCTCCACGCTGTCATCGGTGGAACCACCATCCACGATGATATATTCAATGGCAGGATACTCCTGTTCCAGCACTGAACGGATGGTGGCTTCCAGGAAACGACCCTGGTTGTAGGAGGGGGTGACGATCGAGACGAGCGGGGCTGCGGATGAACTCATGGGGTATCTGCCGAAAGGGGGTGGTCCAAGTCGAAGATTATGTATCCCTCACCCTGGACATAGACTGGATAATGGGTGAATAACAGGTCGTGGATCTCCACCTGGCTGTTGAAATCATCCAGCATGGTGACCAGGAAATACTGTTTTCCAGCGGTATCCTCCTGGAACATCTGCAGCAGATCCAAATCCATGCCAGCCATGTAGCGGACATTAAAATCCGCGCTGGAGAACCAAGAAGCACTGGGCTTCCAGCCCCAATATGCCAGGCGGTAGCCATAATCATGGGTCAAGCCGATGACCGAGGACTCCTCCCCCAGGATGTCGCCAAGTTCAGACCAGAATGCCGTCTCAGGGCGGTAATCCTCCAATAACTGATCGCGCACATACCAGGCCTGGACAGCGGTACTGCCCACGATCAAGCCGATGACGACCAGGCGGGCAAAAACACCCGGGCTACGCTCAAAAAAGCGATCAAACAACGCCTGTAGTGCTGGAGAAAAGGAGAGTGCCACCAGGACGATGAAGGGCAGCTGGTAATAATAATGGGTATAAAAAGCATAATTGAAAGTCAGACCAAAGAGCAGGTACCCGATCCACAGGCCGGCAAGCATGGGACGCTCCCGGCGTGGGTCCGCCAGGAAGATGCCCAGGGCAGCCAGCAGGCTGGCGCCAAAACCGGTCACCTGGCCGATGACCCAGTCCCAGCGGAAATAGAAAGCCGGATCGATAAGCAAGTTGGGGAAAAAGCGCAGGCTCAGGTATCCGCCCACCGAAATCGAGGAAGAAAGCACTCCGACGAGGGTATCGATCAGGGAAGGCAACAGGAACAACACCCCGATCGTCCAGACCTGCGGATCGCGCCAGGCTCGTCTCCATCCCAGGATGCCCAGCGCCACTCCTGCAAACGCACCAGCCACGAAGAAGACAGACACCAGTTTGACATAGATCGCCAGCCCGCCGAGCAACCCCAGAATGACCGCCCACTTCCAGGCATGTGTATTCTGCCAGCGAAACAGTGCCCATAAGGAATAAACGATCAGGGCCACCATAAGCGGGTCAGGCTGGAAGGAGCGGCTGGCGATGACCCCGAAAGGCACGAACAGGTAGAACAGGGTACCGATCAACGCCGGCCAGGCGGAAGTCATCTCCTTGATGAGCAGGAAGAGCGCCAGCCCGCCCAGCACCCAGAAAAGGGAGGAATAGACCCGGGCGATCCAGAGATGCTCGCCGGTGAGATGATAGGTGAGCGAGACGATCGTTTCTATCACGGGCGGCTCCAGGTCCCCCACCTTGCCGAGGTTGACGGCAAGGGTGCGCTTCTCTTCGGGGATGCCTCCCAGGTGCTGGTAATACATCCCGCGCGCCTTGAGGGCCGAGAACAACTGGCGCGTGGAGGCAAAATCGAGCGGCAGGTCGGTCAGATCATAGAGGCGGACGCCGAGGCTGGAGAGCAGGACCAGGATGAGGACAAGTTTCCACAGCCAGGGGCGCTGGCGGAAAAGGAACTGGCGGGCAAAGGATTTTTTCAACATAGAACCTACCTAGGTGGACAAGTATAGACAGTAATTTTTCCGAACTTCTCATCGACCAGACAGGAGTCCAAATCCACGCTATCCGGGTCTGGGCCGCGCATGGTGATCACTGATCTCACCGTCTGCCCCTCGGTTGGGTTCACCAACACGAAAAGGCGGCTAAAGGAGTTGTCCGTTTCGTTCAAGGCGTCGGGAATACCATGCAATTCGGTATAATACCAGACGGGGGCGTCATCCGGAGGTGCCACGACCAGTTTATCACCTTCTACCAGACTGTCCCGTACATATCGTACCGCATTTTCTTCATCTCCAGTCAATTGCCAGACTGCAGACAACTGCGGCACCATGACCAGCGCGCGCCACAACGCCCAGGCCAGGAAAATGAGGACCGCCAGGGGAGCCAGGCTGAGCACTTTGAGGCGCAGCAGGCGCAAGACACCGACCAGCCCCGCGGCAGCCCAGAGCAGGATCAGTGGCTGGAGAAAAAAACCACTCCTTGGACCAGGCATTCGGGCGCTGAACAAGGATCAACAACCCAATCCAGAGGAACGTAGCCAGTTGAAGCGGGATACACAGGGTGGAGATCTTTTTATGCAAACCCAAAGAAAGCAGCAAACCCATCACCAGCACCACGATCACAACCAGCGGCATGCGGTAGGTCCATTCCGACCAAGTCTCCGCAAAGCGCAGGCGCAGGGTCTCGAGAAGTTCCCCCCAAGGCAGGGGCGTGACAAAAGAATTGGCGAACAAGTCTGCGGGACCGGAATAGACCAGGATGGGGAGATAAAGGAGGATGGTGAGCAGGGCCGCACCGAAACCACTCGCGGCCCAGTAACGCAGGAAACGCCTGCGGCTCCGGTAGGGTTCCGGGGTACTGTACAGGTTCTCCAGGAACAACCAAAGGAAGACGATCCCAATGGGGAAGAGCATCACCGGCACGGTGAACATTCCCAGGGCAGACAGCAGGCTGATCAGTCCCCAGGCAGGCAGGTTTACCTGCCGGCGGACGAAATCGGCCAGGAGCAGCAGGAGCAGGGTGAACAAGGCGACCAGGGTATAGCCGCGGGCGTTGTGAGAGTAGGAGATGAGGACGGGAGAAAAGGCAATCAACAATGCGGCCGCCAGGCCGGTCCAGCGATCGTAGTGTCGCTTCCCCAAAGCATAGACAACCGGAGAAAGCAGCACCCCGGCAACATACGCGGGCAGGCGGACCGCCCATGGCTGGATGCCAAAAGCCTGCGTGGAGAGATAGACCAGCACGGTATGGAAAACGTGGTTGTTCGGCAAGTGGTAATCACTCACTGCGGTAAAGAGAGAACGTGCAAAAGCCACAAAGGTATAGGCTTCATCATGATGCAGCGAGGAACAGATGTTCTCAAGCCGTAAGATCCCTGCAATGACCGTGACCAGCAGGGCTGCCACCAGGAAGGCTCCTTCCTTTCTGGATGGTAGGCAGGAACGAAACAAGATCTTAAGATCGGGGAGAAAACGCCTGAAAGCAGGGGCAAGAAGCGACCAGCGCCGGAAAGCAGTCAATGCAGCGGCCACCAGCAGGGTCAAGCCGGCAGCGGCGAGAAGCGCCCGAAAGACATCCACGTTCTCGCCTTTGAGCGTATTAAAATTGCCATCGCTCGTCAGGGCGTCTGAAAGCGTTTTGAGCGCATCATAGGGCAGGCAGGCACTCACGAAAAGAGTCAACGCCGACAAGACGAACAACCCGGCGAGAGTGAACGAGAGCCAACGGCGGTTCTTCATCACGCCTTCTTCATCGCGCAAGTGCGCAGCCAATCGTAAAGCCGGCGCAATCTTCCCAGCCCCAGCAGGGAAAAAAGTGCCAGCAGGATATGCTTCCAATCCCGGAGGGCAGTGGCAGGGTGGAGGCGAAAGGCGTGAAAATAGAGGCGCAGAGCCTGTCCGGGTTTTCCGGCATCGGTCAGGTAGAAGGCGTCGAAGCGATCCACCCCCGCCCAGATGCGTTTCTTATGGAGAGCAATGATGGACTCGAATTCCGGGCGGAGGCCCAGGGTGGTGATCAAGCGGCGCGCCTCCTGCCCGCAGGCAGCGCCAAAGGTACGGTTCTTGGCCAGGGCATGGTAGCGCGCCCCCGCCCAGGTCTGGGGAATGTAAACGATGGGATACTGGCGAGCGATGCGGATCCACAGGTCATGGTCCAGCAGGAAATGATAGGTGGGATCGAGGTAGTCCACCTGCTGGAGCACTGAGCGGCGCATGAATACCGCCGGCTGGCTGATGATGCTGAAAGAAAGCAAGTCGAGAAGGGTGTGGGGGCGGGAGCGCATGTGGTTGAACGGCTTTCCCTGCGCGTCGATGGACAGGGCATCGCCATAGACCAGACCGGCTTCGGGGTGAGCCTCGAAGGCCGCCAGCACAGAAGCCAACGCACCGGGCAGGTAGATATCATCCGAATTCAACCAGCCGATGATCTCCCCCTGTGCCCGGCGCAGACCCTTGTTGAGCGCTTCAGCCTGCCCGCCATCCTTTTCCGAGACCCACCAGGCAAGGCAGTCAGCGTAGCGCTGGATGATCTCCACGCTGGCATCGGTGGAACCGCCATCCACGAGGATATATTCAATGGCAGGATACACCTGTTCCAGCACCGAGCGGATGGTGGCTTCCAGGAAACGGCCCTGGTTATAGGAGGGGGTGACGATGCTGACCAGGGGGAAAGCAGGCATTTTATTGAAAAAGGGAGAGATACTCCACCTTGGGGAAAATGGTCAATTTCCCGCCGATGGTGGCGTCCACGATCCGGCGGCCAGCGCGTTCATAAGCCTGGCGCGCCATGCGGTAGGCGATCTCGGATGTTTCCAGGTCCGGGAGTTGCCAACGGAAACCTTTGCCAAAATACGCCCCCGAAAAGTGATTGGGATCTTCCCCGGTGGAGGTGACCGTGGTGTTGGGTGTGCCCTTGGTGGCGTAAGTATGATCCACACCGATGAGGATGATCTCGTCAAAACCCATGTGGAAGGCAAGCTGCATGGTCACATAGGTGACGGTTGCGCCCTCCCAGATGCGCCCGCGCACGTCCGGGGAAAAACGCGGCGCATCATAGGTGGAGTACAGGAAGGTCGGGAGGTTGGCCGCGTGCAGGTTGGGGAATTGGGCAGGCAAAAAGAAATGCCGGGCACGCCAGCACAGGAATTTTGGCATCTGCAGGGCAGCCAGGTCATCCACCGTCTGTTCGATGACCAGGTCATTGACCACGCTCAGGTAGGTGGTCTGAAAACCCAACTCGGGGAACATCAGGTAAATGCGGTTCATCCCAAAGGTGATCTCGCCCTTCAGCTTCCCCAGGTCGGTTTGCTTGAGACTGGGACCGTTCCCGATCAGGAAAGCCCGCTTTCCTGTGTGAATATCCTTCAGCGCTGCCAGGCGGTGGATGCTCTCCCGCCGCCAGGGATGCAGATAAGCCGCCGGGAGTTGCGGCAGGTCGCGCAGGCTGATATAGGTATTGCGCAGGAAAGGATAGATGGAGGAAGATTTAAGCGCGTTCATGGCGGATCACTCGGTGCTCAACCTGGCAGTCGCGCCGCCATCCACGATCATGGCCTGGCCGGTCATGAAGGATGACTGCGCATCGTCAGCCAGGAAATAGATTGCCTGGGCGATCTCCTCCGGCTTGCCCACGCGCCCGTTGACGGTCTTGCGCGCCAGGTTGTCGAGGCGGGACTGCATGTCGCCATCCCCCACATGGCCGCGGTTCAGCCCGGCGCGCAGCATGGGCGTATCCACCGCACCCGGGAGGATGGAATTGGCCCGGATGTTATCCGGGGCAAATTCGATCGCCATGGCACGTGTCAGGGCCAGCAGACCGCCCTTGCTGGCAGCATAGGCAGCAATGTTGGCAGAAGTCTGCACAGCGTGCACCGAAGAAACGTTCACGATCGCCCCTCCCCCGGCAGCCTTCATCAGCGGGTGCGCAAGTTTGACGAACAGGAAAGCCGAGCGCAGGTTGGAGGCCATCACGGCGTCCCATTCCTCGACAGTGGTTTCGACCAGCGGCTTGGCGACCTGGACGGCTGCATTGTTCACCAGGGCATCCAGGACGGGCGAGAAAGCCAGCGCCTGCTGGAAGATCTTTTCGGCCACTTCCGGGTAGGAGATATCTGAAATAATGAAGCATCCATCCGTGGGAAATCCGCCGCCGAAAGGCGCACGATCCACGCCGATCACCCGCCAACCCTTTTCGGCAAAAAGACGAACGGTGGCGCGTCCGATGCCCCCGCCTGCACCTGTGATCAGAACAGTCCTTGGTCTCATGGTATCCATCAGTTCTCCAGTTGATCCGCCGGGATGCCCAGCCCTTGCAGCAGGTTGCGGATGGTATTCCAATGCACCCGCTCCCAGGCTGCCGGGCTGGAATTGGCATTATGCGGCGCCAGAAAGACATTGTCCATCTGCTTAAGTGGACTGTCCTGCGGGAGCGGCTCGACTTCGAACACATCCAGCGCTGCGCCGGCAATTGTACCAGCCGTGAGTGCCGCCACCAGCGCGGCTTCGTCCACGATGGGGCCGCGTGCGCTGTTGATCAACACCGCACCCGGGCGCATCAGACCCAGCGTGCGGGCATTGATGAGGTGCTGGCTGGTCGGGTTCAGGTCGCAGTTGACCGAGACAAAGTCCACGCTCTTGAGCAAATCCTCCAGGCTGGTCATCTGGATGCCAGTCTCGATGATGAAGACAGGGTCGATGGGAACGATGTCATTGCCAAGCACCTGCATCCCGAAAGCACGCGCCCGGCGGGCGATCACCTTGCCAATCGTACCGACGCCGATGATCCCCAGGCTGCATTCGTGCAGCGCCCGCCCGGGGATCTTGTCCCAGCGTCCCGCTTTCATCTCCCGGTCCATCCAGGGATGGCGGCGGGCAAAAGCCAGCATATACCCCAACACGGTATCGGTGACCGCCAGGGTGAAAGCATTCGGGGTGCGGCAGACCTGGATGCCAAGCCGGGCGGCGGATTCGGAATCGATCGAGTCGATCCCGGTGCCCCACTTGGAGATGACCTTCAGACGCGGCAGGCAGGCTTCCAGGACACGCAGGGTATAGCGGTCATCACCGCAAATCGCGCCATCGAACTGTCCGGCATAGGCAAGGATCTGCTCCTCCTCCAGCCGTTCGTGGACTTCTGGTGTGATGAGATCGAGCCCGTAGCGTTCCAGCACGGGACGGAAACGATCCAGGAAGGGGAGCATGTAAGGGGCGGAAAAAAGGATGGTGGGCATGGGAGGGTTCCGGTGGATCAGGGTCAGCGGCGGTCGAGTCGGCGCTGCATCAGGAAATCGGTGATGGCGAAGTCGAGTTCTTCATCGATATCCCAGGCTTCATCGGCATCGATCTCGAACAACAGCGGCTGTTCGCCCAGGCGGTTGCGTCGGCGTTCCAGGTTGGGGCGGTTAAAAAGATAGAGGCAGGAATTTTCCTCGTAGACCGGGGGCAGGTCCTGGGTCTGGAGGAGGACATGCGGGTCGTGGTTGAGCGGGTGTCCAAGGTGATCATACAGGCGGGTCTGCAAGCGCGTGACCGAGAAGAGCGAATCATGTGCCGGGTAATCGTTCAGGAAAGCCTGGATGGCACGTGAGATGGTTGCGGGTCGCAGAAGCGGGTTGGTGCTGTGGGTCTGGAGATATAAGTCCGCCTCCTCCAGGGAGCTGTCATACAGCAGGATATCGTTCATGGGAATGTCATCCGCCCGCAGGTGGGGTGGGCGTTCCACCGCCTGCACGGAGGGGAAATCACGCCGCAGCGCCTCGAGCACAGGCGGGGAATCGGTATCCACCAGGATGCCGGAAATCTCGGGCACAGCCAGCAGCGTCTCGAGGATGTGCTGGAAAAGCGGCTTGCCAGCCAGCAGGCGGTAGTTCTTGCCAGGCACACGCTGGCTGTGGTGACGCATGGGGAGGAGGGCGATAATCTTGGTCATGAGATCTTCTTCAAGCGCAGCAGCAGCGAGCCATAGCGCTGGAAATGGTAATCCTTAAGGCCGTCTTTAACGATGCGGTTCAAACCAATATGGTAGTTCTCCACCAAAATCGTGGCAGACAGGGTCATGGTGAGCACGTCCAGGCCGCGGGGCGAACCAAGGCGAAAGCCCAGGACTCGCGCCACCTGGCGCAGGTAGGTGAGCGGGGTTGTCTGGTTATGCTTCTGTTTCATCTTTTGCGGAATGAAAGCATGGAACCAATCAAAGCACAGGCAGAAGAGCAGTTTTTTAAGCCCCCCATTGGAAGGGAAAAGCAGGTCCACTGCATGCAGCATCTCACCGCCCGGTTTGAGCAGCAGGTCCATGTGCTTCCAGACGGCAGGCATGAACTGCGGAGGGACATGTTCAAGGACTGACAGGCTGTAGATCAGGTCGAAATACCCGGTTGGGAGTGAGGACCTGATCGGATCGCCCAGCCTTTCGAGAACATAGTTCACTTCCGGGTGACCTTCTATGAATTCTTGAGGAGAACGACCACGCGACCAAAAACCATCCCCCACGGAGGAGCCGAAGTCATCTGCCGCCCACATCTCGCAGCCGTAGTTCTTTTTCAGGTACGCAGGCAGCGGAGAATAGGCTGGACCGACATCCAGAACTTTCTCGCCTTCCTTCCAGATGTGGGAAGTCAACAGCCAGGGATAGTCAAAACCCTTGATCGAGAATTCGGTGCCATGGACACCATCCATGTGATATCGGTAGAGGCGGTCCAGGTCAGCCAGGGAGGCTTCAATCAACTGATATGCCATCCGTATTCTCCTATGTTCATTGCCTTTTTGTGGGCAGATCCTGGTCATTATATCTGATCGGATCGAGCGTACGCTTCGCCGGGCTGGGTTTCTCCCAACCAACGTGGTAATAGAAGCGCTGGCGCAGGTCGGGGGTGAGTGGGGCGGAATGGCGGTAGCCCTGGTACGTGCCCCAGAACTGCGCCGCGCGAAACCAGAAGATGCCAGCCAGGCTGCGCCGGAGCCTGTGCAGGCGGGCGGCGTGAAGCAGGTCAAACCCGACGCTGGAGACCAGGTTGCGGAAAAAATCATACAGACCGAAGTGCGCCTCGGGGTAGAGTTGCTTGAAGGCCATCGCTTCACGGCGGTAACGGTTCTGCACACCCGCCGGGGACTCGGCATGCACATGGACCACCTCGGCCTCGGCGGAATAGGAAATGCCATGCCCCTGCGCAAGCACCCCTTTGCCCCAGGCGAGGTCTTCCAGCCCGGTCAGGGTCTCATCAAAGGGCATTGCCTGCCAGAGCGAGCGCCGGATGGCGGCATTGGCATTGTTGCAGAATGGGTGCGTCTGCCAGGCGGTGGAGGCTTCCGGGAACCAGCGCGTGAAGATCTGCTGCTCGGAAAACTGTGCGTCCGCCTCGCCGCGCTGCTTGCCATACACCAGTGCAATGCGCGGGTCCTCGAAGGGTGCCAGCAGGCGCTCGAGCCAGTCGGGATAGACCGGGTAGATATGCGCGCTGGCGATCACCACCAGGTGAGCAGAGACGGCTGCCAGACCGAGATTGAGCGAACGGCCAAAGGTGAAATCAGCCGGGAGGATGTGGACGATCCGGGCACCAGCTTCCCGGGCAATGGTCACCGTCGCATCCGTGGAGCCGGAATCGACCAGCACCACATCCACATCCTTGACCGTCTGCTGGCGGATCCCCTCCAACAGTCGCCCGATGTGGCGTTCTTCGTTGTAAGCCCGGATGACAATGGAACACTTCTGATTCATATCACCCTAACGCGGAGCAGAGGCGACAGGTTTGTTACCAAGGGAACCATCCACCTCGGCCAACAACCCGCCAACAACCAGTTTACCCGCCACATCGAAGAGCTGACCCATCGGCAGACCCGTCCTTTCAGCGATATCCAGCAGCGGGGTACGCCCATCAGCATGGAAAAGCAGCCAGCGGATGGCATCGAGTTCGTTGCCATACAGGATGTTCCCGGCATCCACCGCATACCTGCGCTCCCCATGCACCGATTGGTCAGCAGCCTTCTGCTTGATGGCGCCACCCGTGCGGGGGTAGAGGCCGCGCTTGCCGAGCATGGGCTCGCCGATGGGATTGAGCGAGCGGTAAGTGAGGTTCTGCTCCAGTTTCTCGATGGTCAGCAAATAAACCTTCAGCGTTTCGACCAGGTTCGCTGCGCTGATGAACTCCAGGTTGTCCAGCGAGGTGTGGTAATAGGGATATTCGTAATACTTGTCCTTGCAGATCGTCCCGACCGGCACACGCAGCCCGGGGGTGGAGTACTGGCGCTCATCCGAGCCGTTGATCTCAAAGGGATACTCGGTGAAGTCCAGCCCCAACTCGCGGAAGGTGAGGCGCACGGCGCGGTCGATGAGCGCATCGCCGCGGAAGGTGCGCTTGTAGCCAAACTTCCCGGGACCGGCGACCGTGGTCGCCACCAGCCCACCCGCCAGGGCCCGCACGGCGGATTCATGACCAGCGATATAAGCCAGTGCACCGATGGGTTCGGGGGCGATGACAAAGCGGTAGGCATGCCGCCGGGGACCCTGGCGTAAAGCACGCAGGAGCAGGATCCATAAGACCACTCCCGAGAGGTTGTCATTTGCCAGCGAGGGATGGCAGACGTACGTGGAGATGAGGAATTCGAGTCCGGAGGCACCCGGCAGATGCGCCTCGCCGTAGGTCAGCGCGCCGGGTGCCAGGCTGGCATCCACCACCACATGGTATTGTTCTTCCTGGTTGAGCGCCTGGAACCGGTCGTGGGTGAGGCAAAACCCCCAGTCCCGGTTGTAGTAGCTGGTGCGGTAGGGGATGGCAGAGGGCAGGTGTGGCAGGGTGTGCAGGTGCGGAGCAAGTTCGGCATAAGACAGCACGCCCTCAAACGGGATGCTGTAATTGACCAGGTGGACATTGTTCTGCTGGAAATCGATCACCCGGCGACCGGTGGAATCCGCCACGAAGGCATCGCGAACATTCCATTCATCGGGCACGGTCCAATCATAGCAGGCGGTTGCGGAGGGAACTTCCTGCAGATCAAAATCGGCCACCTGGCGCAGGATCGCAAGGGTGCTGCGCAAGCCATCGCCGGTGATGCTGCGGCAGATGGGGAAAAGGCGCTGCAGCAGGGCATCCACCTCCCGGGTGATCTCATTCCAGTTCATCGTGTTCATGCCAACCATTATAATAGAATGTTATACTAACCAGAAATCACTTGGCAGGAGGTTGAGAATGGGTAAAGAAAACGCATCATCGGTACGCGCCACCTGGGAATCGATCTACAGCGAGGGCAAGGCGCTCAACCGTTATCCCTTCGACCAGGTTGTCTCCTTCATTTATAGGAACTTCTCCCGCAGCAAGCCGCGGGCTGAGACAAAGATCCTGGAGATCGGCTGCGGGGCAGGGAACAACCTGTGGTTCGCGGCACGCGAAGGTTTCAACGTGACGGGCGTGGACGTCAGCGCCAGCGCGATCGAATTTGCCAAGAAACGCTTTGCCGCAGAGGGACTGCAAGGTGACCTGCGCGTGGCGGATTTCATCCATTTGCCCTTTGAGGCCAATACATTCGATTTTGTCATCGACCGCGGGGCACTCACCTGCTCCCCGATCGCCGACGCCCAGAAAACCGTGGCCGAGGTGCACCGGGTGCTGACACCCGGCGGGAAGTTCTTCTTCAACCCGTACAGCGTCCGGCACAGCAGTTTCGCCTCCGGGAAGAGCGGGCCTGGCGGTGTGACCGTCGACATTTCCATCGGAACCCTGACCGATATCGGTGCGATCTACTTTTACAGCAAGCGCGACCTGTTCACGATGTTCTCGGAGGGCTGGAAGCTGGTCAGCATGCGGCACGTGGAGTACATGGAGGAACTGGAACCGCAATACAACTGCCACGCCGAGTGGATCGTGATCGCCGAGAAACCGGCTTAATTCTCCAGGCCGCCCTATCAGGCGGCTTTTTTGTCTGCCGGCGGGTTCTGCACCAGCACCCAGGCATCCTGGCGGAGCAAGTCCTCCGCGGCAGAGACAAAATCCTGAAAACGACACAGTGCCACCTTGCCATAATTCAGCACCTGGCTGTTCCACAAACCGCGCTCCTGCAGCAGTGTTTGCACCGGGGCAGAGTTCACCTCAGGGTCGATCGCCAGGTCACGAGCGAACATGCGGTAGGTGCGCACGTCGGGAGACTGCCCGTTCAAACGCACTTCGCCGGTGAATTCCTTCCAATAACGGTAAGGCACCTGCATGCGCTGCTCGGCATAGTGGATCATGGAGGTGAAACGCACCTCCGCACCGAGGAGCAATAGTTTAAAATCCAAGTCCAGCATGCGGTCAAATGCCGAGCCGGGGTCGAATGCAGAGGAGGTGTCCCGCCCGCACAGGTCCGCGGCGTACCGCCCAACGGCAACCACGGACTGCAGGGGGTGAGGCGAACGCAGGACACCCGGCTGATGGCGCACATATTCGGGAAACACGCCCATTTCCTCCGCCGGAGTGGAAGCCTGGTCAAAGCACATCCCCTGGGCGAAGCCAAAATTGAAAGCCGGCACAACCAGCGTACCCAGACCAGCGTCCACGCCAAGCACGGACAGCAATGCAGCGTAATACATGCCAATACCGCCTTCCGGCAACCCCAGGAACTGGAGTGCCGAATGCACCATGACCCCATCGCCCGGCTGCAAGCCAACGGCCTGGAGGGTGGTGATCACCTGGTCGCGGTCGACTTTCAGCATGGCAGCACCTGTTCCAGGGTCATTGCAGCGCCTTGCGGACCACTTCCGGCCACTGATCGGGCTGCAAGCCGAACTGGGACAGGAAGGCGAAAGCCATTCGTTCCAGGCCAAAAGCAATGCAGCCGGTGTGCACGGGGGAGCCATCCGGCAGGGTGATGTTCAGGCTGCGCCCGAAGAAATCCTGGTGGTAGTTGTAAGAACCGACAGCCAGGGTGCTTTCCTTGAAAGGCAGCGCGGCGCGGATCTCGAACTTGAGTTGGAAAGCACTTTGAAAAGCAGCCTGTTTCTTGAACTCGCCAATGAAGAACGGGTCATTGGCGCTCTCCACGCGGTAAGCCAGGCCGATCTGCTCAAAGAAGGCGTGCATGCGCTCCCGCCCGAGCTCACGGTTGTGCAGCACATAATCACGGGGACCGACGAAGATCACCTCGCGCATGGTGAAATTCCACAGGCGCTCGAGCGAGACCAGGTTGACGGATTCATAGCGGAAGCAATTGCCCACTGCGGTCGCCGCCAGGCTGCCTCCCGGCAGGGGTTTATCCGCCAGGGCGAAATAAAGATGGTAGCAAACCGCCGGGGAAAGCAGGTTCTGAATCGGCGAAAAGGAATCGGGCGGGGTGTTCAACCCGTGTTCATCACAGGCGGCATGCTGGGCAAAGCCATCAATGGCATCCAGGTCGGAGCGCAAGTGGGTAACAAAGCTCAGCGACTGCGGGAAGGCGCGGAAATAACCGACCCGCTCGAGCGATCTCGCCGGGATGAGGGTCGGGAAGCGATAGGCAGCCGCGCCAAATGAATCCGCCAGGGCAATGAACTGCTGTTCGAAAAAGGCGATCAAGCGCGTCACCAGCGGACCGACGGTGAAGATGCCAGGCGCCTCCTGGAAAAGTTCCCCGGAGGCAAGCAGCCCGGCATTCGGATCGCTGCGGCAGGGTACCGGTCGGTCCAGGTGTTCTTCCAGCACCTGAATCTTGGGCTTGAAGGCGCCCTTGACCATGACAGCAACTACCCGCTGCACCTTGTCCTCCAACTGGAGGCGACGGTCTTCTTCAGGCTGCACAAGCAGATCGAGCGTGATGCGGTCTCCGCCCTGGGGAATACGGGCGGCGAGGATACCTTCATCCACATATGCCAGCTTGGACTGCACCTCGCCCACCAGGTAGTCGGGGATGGTCACCGCGGGGATGATATGCAACTGATATGACATGGCTTTACTCCTTGGTTGTCCGGCGAATATGTTCATAAATGGCAGGCACACTGGTCAGCGTGGCAATGCCATCTGCATCAATGGGAACCCCAAAGCGCTCCTCGAGGAGCATCATCACGCCCATGTGTCCCATCGAGTCCCAGGCAGGAATGCCGCCAAAAGCAAGATCGGGCAACACCAGACCGGGAGGCACCTGCAGCGCCTCGGCGACCATATCCTGCACACGCTTGAGAAGTTCGTCATTTTCAGGGTTCATGGATCACTCCCGGAGTAGAAAATCACCATCCCGCAACAGCCCGTCCAGGATGGCAGACATCGCCAGCGAATTTTGTGGCAGGAGATGCTGCCAGGTGAATTCCTTGAAACGTACCAGGCCAGGCTGGTCGCTGGCGGTGAGGTAGGGATCGAACGGCAGGGAGGTACGGAAGAGTTGGAAATACAGGAAACGCCTGGCATTGGATTGCCAGGATGCCGGTACCTTGATCTCACTGGAGACCAGGAATTCTTCCGCCTGCCGACGGAAGGTTTCCACGCTGCGGGGAAAATGAACGATATCACGATCCACAAAACGTGCCTTCCCGGCACACAGCACAGGCAGGCCGAGGATGGCGGCCTCCAGGCCGATGGTGGAGTTATAGATCATGGTGAACTTGGCGCGCTGGATCAGTTCGTAGGAACTGAGGTAATCCGTGGAGGCAACGAAGACCAGGTTGGGCAGGTCGGTGGCGCGACGGGCGGCGATCCAGTCTGCCACCGTTTCCTGGCTCTCCTTGCCCGGGCGGGTCTCATCGGGGTGGGCGCGGATGACGAACAAGGTATCTGTGTGGGTGCGCGCCAGGTCAAGCACGGTTTCCAGCCAGGCGAACATATCGCTGAAAACTGCGTTGGCATGCGGCTGGGAGGTATCAAAGATCACGTTGGTGAAGACGGGGACGATCTGCTTGAAGCGGGTAATCCTTTCGAGAAAAGCCGCATCCAATCCCTTCATGTGAGGCCAGAAGCGGATACCCGCCATGCTGAACTGCCCCTGGAAGCGTTTTTCCAGGTAAGCATCCAGGCGGGCATCCTGAGCAGCGTCCAGGGTGAAATCTGCCGGGATGTCCAGCGGGTAGGCGGTCGCCTCCCCGGCAGTGAAGAAGGCTGAAAAGGGCTGGAAGCCAACTTCATGGGTGATCACCCGCAGCCCATGCTGACGGGCGATCCAGGCCGCGGCGGCTTCAGGGAAGAATTGTCCATTGAACAGCACCAGCCCCTGCGGGGTCTCCCTTTCGACCAGGGCATTGAACTCCCGGGCAACATTCCATGCCGAAAGGATGTATTGGCGGAAGATGAAGCGCGTTGGCTCGTCATCGGGCAGGGTATGCTTGCGCAGGTTCCAGCGCAGACCCGGTGTGACCAATGCGCCGAGCGGGGCCGGGGAAGCGATCCCCTGCTGATTGTGGTCAAAAGACAAGTTCACCATGTCCGGCACGGTGAGGTCTGCCAGGCGGGCAACCAATTCCGCATCCGCCTGGAAAGCAAAACCGCGCACCTGCGCCCCGCGGTACATTGTCTTTGCATGAGCGATGCAGTCCGCACAGGGAGGCGGGGTAGCTGGCTTCTGCCGGACAGTGCCCATGATGCATGGCGACATGCCCCGCTGGCAGACAAAATGGACCACCGGAACCCCCTGCAGGCGCAATCCCCAGGCGGTCAACAGGTGGTACGCCTGGTTGTAGGTGAAGTCTGCCAGCCCCGTGGAGGCCATGAAGAAGACGAAGGGACGCACGGGAGAGGCGGATGGGAAATGTGCGGAAATGTCCGCAGTCATGCGGGCAATGCGGGAATCCGCAAGCAGGCGGCGATTCTCCCGGGCAAAGCGTCTGGTCACTTTATGGAGGAATTCTGACGGTTTCAGCATATCGGCTTATACCGGCTTGATCTTGCAGACACCCACGGGCTGATACTGCGGGTCCCATTTCCCCCAGGGCATGCCGTTATCGCCAGATTTGAAATAAAAACCTGCCAGGTTATGGCGTAATTCGGCGCAAGAACGCAGCGAGGCGAATAATTCGTCATAGCGCACATAGTTCGAAGGCGTGTCCTGCGGGAGATCGAACAGGCGGCGGAGGGTCGTATCATGATAACACCAGCCCTGCGAGCCTGCATGGAACCAGTCAGCGTCCCGCCCGGCACACAGGGTGGCAAGCAGTTTTCCACCGGGTTTTAATTTGCGCATGATCTCTGCAACCACGGCTTGCAGGCATTCCGGGGTATTGTGCTCCAGGGAAGAAAGCGCCACAACCGCGTCCAGGGAATTATCCGGCACCTCGGGCATGTCCACCAGGTCATGATCGTAGATAAGGACGCGCCCGGGGAAGCGGCTGGGAATGGCAGCCCCCACCAGGTCGAGCAGGCCGCGGGCTGCCGATAGTATCTTCCTGGCACCAACCGCGCGGGCAATCATGCCGCGGTAAACATCTCCAGCAGGGGCAAGGTCAGCCGCGCACATCCCGGCAACATGATAGCGTGAACGCAAGACCAGCGGCAGATGGGCACGGCTGCCGCGGTCGGTGCTGATCACCTGGGCAGCACCCCGCTCAACCAGATACCACTGCAACAAGCCGACACCCGCACCTGCATCCAGTATGTGGCTGCCTGCAAATGCACCCAGGTTGCTGATGATCCAGGACAGGTCGAGCAGGTAATGCCAGCCAAATTCCACACGGGTGGCGCGGGCCACCCGCCAGAGATCCCTGACCAGGTCACGGTGGCGGTCCAGCAGTTCAACAGACAGAATTTCAATATGCTCGCCAGTCATAGCTCGCACTCCTATTATTATTTTGTGCGCGGGAAGAGGATTTCTTCCACCTGCCCGCAGATCACGTGCCAGAGGAAGATATGGCATTCCTGGATGCGGGGAGTCTCGCTGGAGCAGACCGCGAGACACAGGTCGCTAATCGGGGCCATCTGTACACTCCCCTTCTCCCCGGTGAAAGCGATCACGGTCAGCCCGCGCGTCCGGGCAGCCTGCATGGCGTTCAAGACATTGGGCGAGCCTCCACTCGTGCTGATGCCCACCAGGATATCACCCGGTTTTCCCAGCGCTTCCACCTGGCGTGAAAAAACTTGATCGAAACTGGAATCGTTACCGATGCAGGTCAGGATGGAGGAGTCGGTGGTCAGGGCGATGGCCGGCAGGGCGGCATGATCATAGCGAAAGCGATTGACAAATTCTCCAGCCACATGCTGGGCATCGGCGGCACTGCCCCCGTTGCCACACAGCATGAGTTTATTACCCTGCTGGAAACACTGGATGATGGAATCGGTGATCCGCCCAATCACAACAGTCTGCTGTGCGACCGTTTCCTCCACAACATCCTGATGTGCCTTCAATTCAGTAACAAGTCTGGATGAACTCATCTTCTTTTTCCTCTTACCAGCAGCTCCGTCCGCCATCGACGACCAGGTTGGTCCCGGTCATATAGGAGGAAGCATCCGAGCACAGGAACAGGATGGCAGCCTGGTATTCGCCGGTGGCAGCCATGCGTCCCAAGGGGATCAGGGTGGATAGGCGCTGGACGAAATCATCCGGCTGGTTGTTATAAACACCTCCGGGGGAAATGGCGTTGACGCGAATGCCATCCTCCGCCCAGTAGGTGGCAAGGTAGCGGGTGAGGCCGATCAGCCCGGTCTTGACAACCGAATAGGTGACCGGTTTCACCGGCTGCTGGTCGGGGGACAAACCCGGCTTGCGGTACAAGCGCTGATCGGGGGCGATCACTGCCAGATCCGAAGCCACGTTGACGATCACACCGTTCTTGTGAGACGCCATTTCGGCACCGAACACCTGGGCACACAGGAAAGCGCCGGTGAGTCCCACGGCAAGATCGGCTTCCCACTGTTGGAGGGGAAAATTCTCCAGGCGGGAGAATTCCACCTGCGCAGTCTTTTCCATCTTGGGGTTCTTGGCGGCATTGTTGATCAGGATATCCACGCGACCAAAGCGCTCAAGCACCTGCGCCAGCAACGCTTTGACGCTCTCCGGGTCGGTGATGTCGGTCTTGAATGCACAGGCCTGGGCGCTGAAGCGCTCACGGAAGGCAGGAGCCTGCAGGTCGATCCCTTCCAGGCGGATATCCGCCAGCACGGGAATACCGCCAGCCGAGGCAATCGCCTCAGCATGCTGCTGCCCAAGCAGGCCGGTGCCGCCGGTGATGACCGCGACGCGACCGGTCAGATCAAACAAATCTTTTTTCATCCAAATTCCCTTTCCAATGTGATCACTTTAGCGCTGGCAAGTGACTCCTTGGCTGCCAACGCCATGCGCAGGCTCTGGGCTGCATCCCGCAGGCTGACCAGCGGGGAACCGGTCCCGGGAGGGTCCGCCGGGCGAACCAGTGCCAGGAAAGCCTCCGACTCCCCCAGGAACATCTGGTTGCGTTGGAAATCCTTGAAGTCCAGGAATTCTGCCCGTTTCCCTTGCTCGTCATAGCGCGTAAGACTCTGTCCAGGGAAATCAAGCAGGATCTTGCCTGCGTCGCCGATGACCGCACAGTTGCGGCTGGGCGGACGCTGGAGGTAATCCACATGCAGGCTGACCGGGATGACCCGACCGGAGTGCTCGACCTGCATGAGCATCTCAGCAACGTCTTCCACATCCAGTTCCAGCCGGCTGAGCTGCCCACCAAGCGTATAGAGGCTGTGCGGCAAACCAAACAGCCAATACAGATAATCCATCTCATGGATCTGGGAGAGGATCACGCCTCCGCCCAGGTCCTGCCGGGAAGCATACATCTGGCGGTAATCCTCGTAGGTGTGCCAGCCGGGCAGGTATTCGCCGATCTCGGCACGCACGGAGAGTATCCGTCCGACTGTTCCAGCGACCACCAGGCGGTGGAGCAGCTGCAGCCCGGGATGGAAGCGCATCTGGTAACCGACCACCGCATGGAGATCCCGGCTTTCCACCAGGTGGATCAGTTCCTCCACTCGATCAAGGCTATGCGAAAGTGGTTTTTCAATGAATAGATGGCTGCCCGCCCGGGCAGCCTGCAGGGCGGTGGAGATATGGAAACTGGAAGGATTGCAGACGAAGGTAACCTCCGGCCCCCAGCCCAACCCCTGCTCCAGGTCCGGGTAGATATGCAGGTCGTATTTCGATTCAAGGGTGCTGCCCGGCTCCACGGTGAGCTGGTCGGTGAGCACGGGGATATCCTTGCGCATGTCCACGGCGCGGATCTGCGCATCGGGACCCAGCAACGTGCGCAGGTTGCGCAGATGCCTCTGACCGATGCCGCCCAAGCCAGCGATCAAGATCTTCATATCCATCACCTAATCCCCGAGAAAGTTCTTGCGCACAAAGTCGCGGTTCTGCCGGATCCAGTCGACCTCATCCCCACTGGAAGTGCGCGCCACCTGGAGGATGAAATCACCGGCGTAAGCAACCTTCTTCAGGCTTTCAGCCAAGGCGACGAAATCCGCATCCCCCGTCCCAGGAGGCACCGTTCCGCCTCCGCGCAGGCGGTCTTTGATATGAACACTGCCGACGCGCTCGCCGTAGGCGGAAAATTCCTCGTGCGGCTGGTAACCCAGCGAAGAACTGTTGCCCGAATCGTAATTCGCCTTGAGCAGGGGATGGGGCAGCCGCTCCAGCAGGGCGGCAAACCTGGACGGAGGCAGGGAAGTTTCCAGGTGAAGCTCGATCCCGGTGCGCTCCGCCATGGGCAGGATGCGTCCGAGCAGCGTGATCACGCCTGCGAACTCTTCGTCGGTGTCGATGCGCGAGGCATCGACGAAAGGAATGACCATGCGGTTGATACCCAGCCGCTGACCGCGCCCAAGCAACCAGTCCATCATCGCCAGGCGCTCACCGCGCTCCTGTGGGCTGGTGCGCACGAACGGGCGATCCATGAAATAGTCTGCGCAGATCGAAAGCACCTGCACCCCGGTCTGACGGGAGAGAGCCTTCATCCGCTCGATGCCTTCATCTGTTGCCAGCGGGTTGTCATCCGCCCCGTACAGGTCGTAGATCCATTCGATGCAGTCGATCCCGGCGCGAGCACCGAGTTCGAACTCATCCATCCAGCGCTCACGCGGAAAGCACTGGAAGCGGTTGTCGGTGGGAGGCATCAGCCTGCCCTGCATAACGCCGATCAATGCCATTTTCGCCTCGTTCATTCCCGACTGCCAACCGTATCGATGCGGCGCAGTTTCTTCAGGATCGGTTCCTCACGTTCCCAGATGCGCTTGACGCCATCCCCCAGGGCGGTTTCCACCAAGCGGATATCCCTGACCATGTGGGCGAAGCCCTGCGGCTCCACCGAGGCGGCCTGATCCGAACCCCACATGGCGCGGTCGAGGGTGATGTGGCGTTCGATCACACAGGCGCCGAGGGCTATGGTGGAAATGGTGGTCGAAAGACCGGTCTCATGACCGGAATAGCCAACCGGCACAGCGTAGTGCTTTTGCAGTTCCGGGATGACACGCAGGTTAAGTTCTTCATAAAGCGCCGGGTAGGTGCTGCAGGTGTGCAGGAGAACCAGATCCTGCCTGCCGAGCACTTCCACCGCATGGTCGATCTGGGCGAGGGTGCTCATTCCCGTGGAGAGCAGGATGGGACGCCCCTTGGCGCGCGTATAGCGCAGGAGAGCATCATCGGTCAGGGAGGCCGAGGCGATCTTGTAGCACGGCACGTTGAACTGGTCGATGAAATCGACCGAGGCTTCATCCCAACAGGAGGCGAACCAGTCGATCTTGTTTTCCCTACAGTAGCGGTCAATCTCGCGATACTGCTCCAGGCCAAACTCCAGGCCGTATTTCAGGTCGCCGTTGGTAGTGCCGAACGGGCTTTCTCGAGGGCGTGCCAGTTCTTCGGCAGAATACACCACCTCCACCGTGCGCTTCTGGAATTTCACCGCCTGGCAGCCAGAGGCTACCGCTTTATCGATCATCTTCCTAGCAAGGTCCAGGTCGCCGTTGTGGTTGATGCCGATCTCGGCGATCACATAACAGGGCTGTCCTTCTCCAACCAGGGTATTGCCAATCTTCACTGTATTCATAGCAGATCACCTCCGAAAGAATTATCTCAAGGGTTTAATAGGCGGGCATTAGAACCAGTTTCCGCCCAGAATACGGTCACACACTTCACGCACCGCACCGTGACCACCATTCTTTTTCAATATGTAGTCAGCCCTGGTCAGCACCTCGGGCAGAGCATCCGCCACCGCCACCGCCCAGCCCACCAAGGGAAAACAGGGAAGGTCATTGATATCATTCCCGCAAAAGACCACGCCAGCAGGGTCAACCCGGCGTTCTGCCAGAAGGCGCTGCAAGGCGCCGGCCTTATCGTCCTCCCCCTGGATACAGGGCACATTCATTTTACGGCAGCGGGCGGCGACCACCGGGTTGGTCTCCTTGGAGATGACCACGGTTTCCACGCCAGCCTGGCGCAGCAGGTTGATCCCCAGGCTGTCACTGCGGTTGGCGGCAACCATCTCGCGTCCATCCTGGTCCACCCAGACGCGGTTATCGGTGATGACCCCATCGAAATCGAGCACCAGCAACTCGACCTTTCCAGGTGTTTGGCGGCGGTTCCCCTGCGGCCAGACCATCTCATCCACACCCTGGCCCACCAACCATTCAGCGAACTTCCAGTCTGCCGGCGTGTCGATATCCACCAGGTAGCGTGGATCAACAATGTGAGGCAGGATGACCCTGCCGGTCATCGAGCCATTCCGAATGGTGTCCGGGCGGATGACATTGACATGACCGGTCTGCCAGTAGGTTGGCGGCAGTGCCTGGCGGGGCACATTGTACGGCTCTGCCACTCCCGGCACGGTCAGCAGGGGGAGCATGCGTCCGGATGATCCATCGATACGCCACATTTTGTGGGGATTCTGTTCCGCTTCGACCACGCTGCGGACGCAATCCACCTGCTGGTTTTCCAGCAATTTGCGGATGGCAAGATCCAGGCAGCCCTGCTGACGCACCGGGGTGGTGGCATGCAGGTGCACGACCAGGTCCGGGCGGTAGCCCTGCTGCTGTTCCAGCCAGTCAAGGGCATGTTGAAATACAGGCAGGTCGGTAGTATTGTCGGCAGCCAACCCGGCAGGGCGCATGAAGGGAGTTTCTGCCCCATAGCGGCGGGCGATCTCCGCGATCCGCTCATCATCGGTACTGACCATGGTGCGCGTGACCCTTTCCGCCTGCAAGGCTGCCGCAATGCTGAAAGCGACCAGCGGGTGCCCGGCAAAGAGGCGGATGTTCTTGCGCGGGATGCCCTTGGAACCACCCCGGGCAGGGATCAAGACAAGGATCTCGGGCATAGTCATCCTGGCGTCACCTTTCCAACCGGGGGATTACCTTCCATGCGCGCCTCGTTCTTCAGGATCCGCTCCCGTTTCCAGGTAATCCCGGTCTTGATCACACGAGCTGGATTACCCGCCAGGATGGATCCCGGTTCACCCGTCCTGGTCACCACTGCCCCGGAAGCCACGACCGAATCCCTGCCAATGGTCACGCCTTTCAAGATCACGGTGTGGGCAGCGATCCAGACATGGTCGCCAATAAGGATATCCTGGGCGAAGTTGATGCGCCTGCCGGTGGCGGCATCGAGTACCGAATGCGAATCGCCGGAACGGATGTCAATATCATTGGCGAACATGCAGTCCTCGCCAATGATCACTTTCGAGCCCGGTTCAGTCACCGCCACCGATACTTCGACCATGGTCGTGCCCGCGCCGACCGACAGCAGGCAATGATCATCCTCGATCCAGAAGACACCGCCGCGGCTGATGCGGCAGTTCCTGCCCATTTCGATGCGGTGATCGGAGCCGCGGATGCGGATCTTCAAATTATACACAGCGCTGCCTTCACCGATCACAACCAGGTTTCGGTCGCCGAGGATGTCCACTTCCACGCCCGCGAGCCTGGCCCCGTCCGCCTGGATGGCGTTCCCCTGTCCCTGGATGGATTCCCGCAGCCCGCTGACCCGTACGCCGCGCAGGATACGGCGGATGAAACGTCCAAGGGCGGGGAAGGATCTTTCGAAGCGGTGAAAAAATGAGCGCAGCATTTATCTCGTCCTGATCGATGAGCACGATCTACAGGTGCTTATGAATAGAGTTCAAAGAGCAATTTATAGGTGCGATAGACAACCGAGCGCAGGATGGGCAGGCGGCTGAGACGCTTGAGCAAACGCATGGTCGGGGACAGGTGGGCGGGTTCTTTTTGCGGCGGCTGCTGGAACATCTTCTCCAGGTCCATGCGGGCGATCTCGGCCATCACGTTCTGGTCAGGCACATTGCCCATGTGGTAATAATAGGGCTCGAGCGTGGACAGGTGGTAATAGCCAAGACGATCGACTGCTTCGTTGAAGTTGCGATCTTCCTTGCGGCTGAGCGCCATGGCAGCCGGGAGCGTCCCCACCTGGCGGGCGACCTGGCGGGGGATCAGGAACTGGACATGGGTGGCACCAACCACCGCCTGAACGCCACTGAGCCGATGGGTGACGAACTTGTACACTTTCTTTTTAAGCGCCTCCGCCTGCTCGGGGAGATATCCGAAGCCAGTGGCATATTCATCAATGTAGCGCGGTTCCACCGGGCCGACTTCAACCTGGTAGGCAGGGTCATTATCGAAGGCTGTCTGCGCCACGCCCTTGCCGTGCAGAACATCATCCAGGCAGGGCTGGGCAGAGATCAGACCGGCGCGCGGGAAAGCCTGCAGGATGGCCTGGCTGTGCTCGAACCAGCCGGGGCGGAAGAGCACATCCGAATCGGCAAAGCAGATCAATTCGTTGGGCACCGCCCCCAGGATCCAGTTCATCACCCCGATCTTGCCCAGGTTGTGACGCGAGAGGAAGAGAAAATCGATCCAACCCTCCGCCTGCAGGCGCACAAGTTCTGCCTGCACTTCAGCACAACTGCCATTGTCAAAAATATACAGGTCGAAATCGACAGAGGTGGCACGGTGAACGCTGGCGATCTCGTATTTCAACACCTCCAGCGAGCGTTCAAAATAGCCAGCCTGGGTGGGAACATAGGAAACAATGGCCACACCCAGATTCGCCGGTTGATAGGAGGGTTGGTTATCTTTGGATGGATTCTGTCCTTTACGCATCGCGGGTCACTTCTTTCCTGTAGAAACCGGGCTTCTCCTGAATGCCCGGGAGAGTTTTCCAAGCAGAGCATTCCAGGCCCACCTGGGATGGAACAGGTAGAAGAACCACAAAGCCAGGCGCTCAGAATGCCAGGATAGCAGCGGCAGGGTCTCCACCTCGCGCAGCATCTTGCGCAGTGTCCAGACCGGGCCAACCAACTTACCATCCAACAGACGGTGGTCGGCATCGATCAGACCGAACTGCTTGCGCAGTTGACCACCAGCCAGGAGGAGATTCTCGTCGCTTTCCGGTAGATGGTAATGAGGCTGCCCACCGGGCAGGTGGCTGTAATCATGTCTCTGGTGAATATCCAGGATGCACCCGGTTCCATCCACGGTCGCCCAATGCTCATGGCGGGCTTTGTAGATCATCCAGTTATCCCAGCCAGCCCGACCGATGGCAAAGTCGGGGATGTCTGTAAAGCAGGTGCGCGGGAAGATGAAGTAATCGCTCCCCAGAGGAGGATACAAGTCACCTTGTTCCTGGTTCCACTGGCGCAGGCGGGCTTCCCACTCACCAGAAAAATCGAGCTGCGTGGTGACTGCCAGGTCCCAACGCTGACCGACAAGCAGGAACTTCTCCACCTGGTTGGAGACCTGTCGGGCAGCCTGGATGAAATCGGGGAGTAAGATCATGTCGGCATTGACATACGCCAACAATGGGCTCTCGCTATTCTGGCGGGCGAGTGAAAAAATGGATGAGACGAGCGGGGTACCCGCCTGGTTGCGGGCGACCTGCGGCAGGTGACAGACAGCGTAACGGGAAGCGGCCTCTGCCAGGCCATCCTCATCCCCCACCAGAATGACGTGAATATCCTTCCCCAGGAGTTTCCAGGAACGGATCGCATTTCCCTGGATGGTGGCTATGTGCGGGTTGGTGAACGGCTTGGGTGCCGAGAAAATGGTCAGGAAAGGCATCGTGTTCATCCCTGGCGGCTGTCAACATCAAAAGCGGATTTATGTTGCACGGCGGCATTCAATTTGGCGAGGTCCGGTTCCTGCGCAAAAAGGTCGAGAACGTCCGTCCAGGCGAAATCATCCCGCCCGGAAAAACGGTTATACACCGCCTGCATGAGGGCCAGGTCTTCCGGCGTGTCCACCGTCCAGCGCAAGGCGCCCAGGTTACGGGCATGGTTGACTAACAGAACACGGAAGCCGCGCGGGGAGACGACCAGGGAGTTCCCGGTCATCGAAAAGGCATCCAGTAGGATCCCTTCATAGAAGTACGGCATGACATGTTCACGCTGGTACTTTTGATCGGCTTCCTGCCATGCCCGCTCCAAGGCCACGAAAGAGCAGGCCTCCACATCCAGGCCAATCGGGAAGGTGCGCTTCCAGGGCGGAGGCAGGCGGTTGGCGGCAAAATCTGGCGCCGCGCGCAGGTACTCCTCCACCACCAGGTCGATGAGCGCCGGGTCGATGACCGGGCAATCCGCGGTGATGCGTACGATGACATCGGCCTGGGTGTATCGCGCGGCCTGGTAGAAACGATCGAGCACATCGAACACTTCGCCGCGAAAGACCGGGTATCCCTGCGCCTGGCAGAAAGCAAAGACAGGATCATCAGCCATGTCGCGCGTGGTTGCCACGAGCACATGATCCAGCGTGGCAGCACGACAGACGCGCTCGAAAACGCGCGCCAGCATGGGCCTGCCTGCCAGGTCCTGCAGCACCTTTCCGGGAAAGCGCGAGGCGGACATGCGCCCCTGGATGATCGCGACGATCCTTGGTTTGTTCATCGTGTTAGCACCCGTTGGTATGTTTCCAGCAATATCTGAAAGTTGACACGCCAATTTGCTTTCGCCTCGGCGGTGCGGCGCGCGGCCTGCCCAATTTCAATCAGACTGTCCCGCCAGCCCAGCACGAGGGCGATCTTCCCTGCCAGGGCATTCATGTCCCCATCCGGGAAAAGCCAGCCATTCTCGCCCTCGTGCACCCATTCCTGGTTGGCGGGAATATCCGAGACCAGGCAGGGCAGCCCACAAGCCAGCGCTTCCATCAAGGACACAGACGAGCCGTCCACGTGGGAGGGGGAAATATACAAGTCGGCACGCTGGTAGTAGCCCGGCAGTTCTTCCTGCGGCACGTGCCCGGCGAAGGTCACCCGGTCACTGACCCCGGCCTCCTGGAAGATCCGGCGGATGACATGCTCCTGTGAGCCTCCGCCCAGCAAGAGCAACCTGAGGCCCGGAAAAGTACCCACTAGCAAGGAAAATGCTTTCGCCAACACATCCACGCCATAGCGCGGCTCCCAGGAGCGGTTGCAGAACAAAGTGAATTCCCGGGATGAATCCCGGGGGGGAGCTGCTGGAGTGAAATGCTCCAGGTCCACACCCCAAGGGAATACGGTTGTTCGCTGGTGCGCCATCCCGTATGCCACCGCTCTCTGGTGGGTGGCTTCACAATCGCTGATAAACCAGGACGCCCTGTGCAGCACATAACGAGTCGCCCAGCGCCACCAGCCGTTACGGGTCACATCCTGCATCAGGTCAAACCCCCACGACATGATCAGCCTGGGACCGGCGCCAGCCAGCGTGGCGATCAACCCGCATGTCTGGATCGGTCCGGCGTGGATGATGTCCGGGCGAATCTCGCGAGTCAGGCGGTGGAAATCGATCACCAACCCGGGCAGGTCAGACCAGCGAAAGAGAGAGTGCCCGCCCACCCATGCCACCTCCCGGATGCTCGCCGGTACCGGGCGCACCTCGGTGATGCGGGCACCTTGCTGCAAACGAACGTAAAAAACATCGTGTTCCGTGTTGGCAAGCGCCGAGAGGAAACGGTGATCGTGGGAGCAGTAGTCGAACGAGAAATAGAGTATCTTCATTTCAACATGCTGGTCGCGGTGGATGGCAGGTCATTCACCCAGGTCTGTCCAGCGCAGATCCCTGCCAGCTGGGAGATCGTGCAGGGCGCGGGTGCCGATCACGCTGGAGAGCAGGTCGGGCTTGATGGCACCTGGTGTCGCCGGGCGGAGCACATCGATCATTGCCCGGGTGAAGACTTCGCCAGCCTGGATATCACGCGCCGCCCGCAGGCAACGCCGCTGAACGACCTGCGTGTCCTGCTCGTTGGCAGTGATGAACTTGTCCGCCGAGCCCAGGGCGCGTTCGAGCAGGCGCGTTTCTGCCACCATGTGGGCCCAATCCTGCGGGTTGAGGGCAAACTTATGGTCTGGTCCCTCGCGGTCATTGCAATCCGTGAAGTGGCGCTCGATCACGCGCGCCCCAAGCGCCACCGCACCGAGCACCGTGGCGTTACCGTGGGTATGGTCGGAAAGACCAAGCACAACCTGCGGGAACATGAGCGCATAGGTCTTGAGCACGTTCAGGTTGATGTGGTCAAAATTCTCAGGGCTGGCAGTGTAATTGGTGTTGCACTGCATCAGGCACAATTGCCGGTTGATCTTGAGAATGGCGTGCACCGCCTTTTGCACCTCGCCGATCTGCGCCGCACCGGTTGCCAGCAGCACGGGTTTCCCCTTGGAAGCCATGTGCTCCAGGGCTTCGAGCCAATCGATCTCCCCGGAGCCGATCTTGAAAGCCGGGATGTAGGGGGCCACATGTTCGACCGAATCATGGTCATAGGGCGAGGTGAAGAAATCGATCCCAACCCGGTCACACTCATCCTTCAGGATGGGCGTCCATTGCCAGGAAACTGAGGCGTCAGCATACACCTGGGTCACGCTCTTCTTCCATTTTGCCTGGTGTGAGACCTGCGCGTTCATGTGCGTGAAGCCATACTCCGAGACAATGCGGGGCGCCTGAAAATGCTGGAACTTGGCGGCATCCGCGCCAGCCTCCTTTGCCAGGCGGATGAGCACCTTCGCCCGCTCCAGGTCGCCATCGTGGTTGGCGGCAATATCGGCGATGAAATAGACCGGATGATCACTCCCGATCCTGTGGTTGCCAATGCTACACTCCATGGGAACCTCCTCGTGGCAGGGCGTCATTGCCCGCCTGCTGTTGATAAGCCTGGATCTTCTGTGGATAACCCTGGTGGAACTGGGTATAAAACCGGTCAAGACCTGTGGAAAACGTGGGGAAGACACCGGCGAGGGCTGTGGACAACTTGTGGACAGACAGCCCGAGGTTATGCGCACGACGGGCGGTCAGGTCAGAACGGTCAACCGAATCGGGAGAAATCAGCCGTTCCTCCAGATGGAAGCGGCGTGCCAGTTCCACACCAAAATCATACTTGGACATCACCTGCGCGCTCACGGTGTGATAGACCCCGTGCAAGCCTTGCGAAAGCATGCCCAACAGCAGGTTCGCCAGGTCGCCCACAAAGGTGGGGTTGAACAGTACATCAGTGAATCCCCTGATCGGTTTCCCGGTCAGCAGGTTGTTGAGAAAGAATTCCGCCAGGCTGCGCTTGCCGCCCAGGCTGAAGCCATAGAAATTGACCCGTGCCACGATCGCGTGCGGATCCGCGGAGAGAACTGCCTGCTCGCCCTGCAATTTGGTTTTTGCATACAGGCTGAGCGGGTCGGGAGCGTCTTCCTCGGTATAGAGACCGGGCTTGTCCCCGCTGAAAACCGCATCGGTGGAGATATGGATCATCCTGATCCCGCGTTGCCTGCATGCCAGGGCAACCTCGCCAGGCAGGCGAGCGTTCAGGCGGCTTGCCAGGGCGGGCTGCGCCTCACAGGCTTCCAGGTTCGCCAGCGCGGCGCAGTGGATCACCCAGCCGGGCTGCACCAGGTCAAGAGCCTTCTCCACCGCGCCACCTTCCAGCAGGTCCGCCGTCACCAATTGGAAGGGAACACCAGCCAGAGAGCTGCGGTCGATGCCCACAACCTGGTGGATTCTCATGGCCTCAAGGGCCAGGTTCAGGCCAAGCAAGCCGCTTGCACCGGTGATCAACAGGCGCATCAGTTACCGTCGGAATAGGATTCTTCGAAGGGGGCGATGAATTTCTTGATCCCCTGCAGGTCAAGCCAGGCAGAATTGCTGTCGCTGGCATAGCGGAAGCCCTCCGGAAGGCATTTTCCTTTCGCTTCCCAGTCATAGACGAACCACATCGCTTCGGAGGGCTGGACGACGAACATATCTTCCAACTCCACCGCGGTGCGGGCGTCGTCTTCGGAGATCAAGACCTCGTGCAGTTTTTCGCCCGGGCGGATGCCAATGATCTCGATCCTGGCTTGTGGCGCGATGGCGCGGGCCAGGTCGGCAACGGTCATGCTGGGGATCTTGGGGACGAATACTTCACCGCCGTGCATCTGCTCGATGCAGGTGATCACGAAATGAACGCCCTGCTCCAGCGAGAGCCAGAAGCGGGTCATGCGGTCGTCGGTCACGGTCACCTTGCCTGATCTACGCTGGGCAAGGAAGACCGGCACCACCGAGCCGCGCGAACCGACCACGTTCCCATACCGGACACAGGCATAGCGAGTCACGTTCGCACCGGCATAGGCATTGGATTGCACGACCAGTTTTTCCGCCGCCAGCTTGGTGGCACCATACAGGTTGACCGGGTTGACCGCCTTGTCGGTGCTGAGCGCCATCACCTTCTTGACACCGGCATCCAGGGCGGCCTCCACCACGTTGCTGGTGCCGATGATGTTGGTCTTGATGGCTTCCATCGGGTTGTATTCACAAGCCGGCACCTGCTTGAGGGCCGCGGCATGGACGACGATATCCACACCCTGCATGGCACGCTGCAGGCGCTCGCGGTCGCGGATATCGCCAATGAAGTAGCGCAGGGAGGGATGGTCAAAGCCTTGCACACGCATGTCATGCTGTTTCAATTCATCGCGGCTGAAGATGATCAGTTTTTTGGGGTGATACTTCGCCAGCATGACCTCAATGAATTTCTTGCCGAACGAACCGGTGCCTCCGGTGACGAGCACAACCTGTTCTTTCCAATTCATAGGGATTCCTTCCATCAACTATTCCTGTCGATGACCGCATTCCAATCCAGCGGTTCACCTGCCAGGTAACGAAATGTCTGCCCGTAGAGCACCTGCCCCTCCGGGGACAGCACCCGCTCCAGGGGCCATTTTTCCAGATCCCCGGCAAAACCAACCAGATGCCAGGGGAAGGGCAACGGAAAGGTAAAAAAGAAATGGTAGGCATAGCGCCAGGCAAGTTCCACCTGCTTTTCTGTCAATGCATACGCCTCGGGCTGTGCTGGAACCTTTTCCAGTAGTTGGTAATATTCCTGCCAATCCCCCGCGTCCAGGGTGAAGCCGCGGCCGCGGTAGTGCGTATCCCCAGCCACCACCACGGGGATGTGGTTCATCGCCATCTCCAGGCCGGTCGTGGTGGTATAGGTCAACCCCAGGCAAATGATCTCCATCAGGTCATAGGTGTTGATCTTGTCCAGGGGGCCGACCAGGCGGACATTTTCCGGCAACTGGGGATATTCCTGGTGAATGGCATCCACCATTGAGGGCCCGGTCATGAAGCGTTCCCCCGGGTGAACGCGGATGATCAACTGGATTTGCGGGTGGCTGGCGAAGAACTCGATGGTGTGCAGGATCCAGTCCGCCATACTGTTGCAGAACACATCCCTCCCGAGCACCAGGCTGTCGCCGAGCACATTGGTGGCGAGCAGCACAATGGGACGTTCATTCAATCCAAGTTCCTGGCGGGCCTGTTCGCCACCACCACGCGGGGTATCCTGCCAGAGGCGTTCTGATTTCCCAAATGAGCGCGCTCCCATGCGCGCCTTTTCCATCTCCACGATACGCTCGTTCTGCTTTTCAGTGAGCGGCCTGTCCTTGCAAGCCAGCCACAGGCTGTCGGTGTTCTGGCGCATGATGTCATCATCCTGCGCCAGCCAGATCTCCTCACGGTTCTCGTTGAACTCAAAAGTCACCGTGGGGATCTCCAGGAGGCGGGCTGCCCGGAACACCAGGCTGTACTCGAGCACGGATGAATTGGGCACCAGGATCAGGTCTGGGCGGTCGTTCTTCAGCCAGTGGTAAGCGAGGCGGGCAGCCAGGTTGTTGCGCTCCCAGCGCAGTCGATACTGCGGGCATTCCCGGTCGACTTCCTCGACCTGCAGGAGGTACTGGGTATCAAACAGGGAGACCACGTCCACCGCGTGCTCAAGTTCCTGTGGCAGGGATCGTTCCTGGCGGATGTCCAGCAGGGAGACTGCATTCAGCCACCCGCCCATGCGACCCAGCAGGTTCCTGGTATAGCGGTTGAAGCAGCGGATGTCGAAGGCGGTGGGGTCCAGGTGCGATTTCGGATAGGAAAAATAGCCTACCGTGATGCGGTGCCCCCCGAGTGCCGCCAACGCAGCCCCAAGCGCGGTGCAGTACTCGGTCCAGTAATAGTGAGCGCCGAAGAGGAAGATCTTCTTCCCCCCGGTTGACGGATGCCGCCTTGACTGGATGATGCGGTTGAATTCAGCGGCATGTTTTTCCAACGCCGGCATCTGGTAATGGGGGACGTGCCTGTGCGGCATGAGCATCCGGGAGATCTTTTCCGCAAAGGGCAGGTCGCCAAGAATGGGGGGCAAGGGAAGATTCATTTCAGGCTCGCGATCTTCCACTGTAAGCGTGGGCGGACAACACCGCTGCGCTGTTCCGGCCAATGCGTACCCGGCGCGCCGGTTGCATCGACGTTAAAGTTGAGTGCTTCCTCGTCCTCGAAATAGCGCCGGATCTGGAAGGAACTGGCATTGAGGCCAAGTGCATACCGACCGGCATTCAACGTATCCGCCGGGACGGTACACTGGCTGAGATAACACCCCGCCGGGCGGCTGGTGTGCTCTTCGAACAGACCCGGGTCATCCGTGTCAAAAGAGGTGAACACGGATTCAGCCCGCGAGGTGTTGAGATACAGCCCGACCCGCAACCCGGTCACGGGAGCCTCCAGGCAGTATTCCAACTCCACAATGAATGCTTCCGTCGAGCGGACTGTATCCACGATCTTGTGACGGCTGTCGCGCAGACGCAGCGCCACAGGGCGGAAGGGGGCCGCGCTGGCAGGCACCTCGTCCGATTCCCAGGTGCGCTCCCCTGCCTTGGGGTTGCCAGCGGAGAGATAATAATCCACTGCTTCCGCCGAGGGGGCGCGCAGCGCCAGCCGCCCTTTTTGCAGGACGATGGATTCCTGGGTCAGGCGCAGGATGGCGGACATGTTGTGGCTGACGAATAGCACAGTGCGACCCTGCTGGGCAACTGCGCTCATCTTCCCGAGGCACTTCTTCTGGAATTCTGCGTCCCCGACCGCCAGCACCTCGTCCACCACCAGGATCTCCGGCTCCAGGTGGGCGGCAACAGCAAAAGCCAGGCGCAAGTACATCCCGGAGGAATAGCGCTTGACCGGGGTGTCGATGAATTTCTCGATCTCGGAGAACTCGATGATCTCGTCGAACTTACTCTCGATCTCCCTGCGCTTCATGCCCAGGATGGCGCCATTCAGGTAGATGTTCTCGCGGCCGGTCAGTTCGGGGTGAAAGCCGGTGCCCACCTCCAACAGCGAGCCCACGCGCCCCTGGATGGTGATGGTGCCTTCGGTCGGCTCGGTGATGCGTGCCAGCACCTTGAGCAACGTGCTTTTCCCGGCGCCGTTGCGCCCGATGATCCCCAGCACCTGCCCTTCAGGAACATCAAATGAGATGTCGCGCAGCGCCCAGATCGTATCCTCGGCATCCGTTTTTGGCTCCTGGGCACGGCGGATGGACTGCAGCGGTGCCTTCAGCGCCTCGGTGATCTTTCCACTGAGGGTCTGGTAGCGCTGACGCACCAATCCGATGCGATAGCGCTTGCTGACATGGTCAACACGAATGATAGTCTTCATGATCAGATCGTATCCGCAAAGGTACGTTCCATGCGGCGGAAGTAATACAAACCGCTGACAAAGAGAAGCACCACCATGATGATCGAGACGATGAACAGCTCACCAGGAGGATTGCCTCCCATGACTGCCCAACGGAAGCCCTGGATGACACCCGCCATCGGGTTCAAGCCATAGACGATGCGCAGGATGCGCCCGGTGACCAGGTCGGCTGAATATGCCACCGGCGAGGCATACATCCAGGTGGTGATCAGCACCGGCACGATGTGCTGGATATCGCGGTACTGCACGTTTAGAGCCGACAACCACAAGCCAACTGCCAGCGAGGTCAGCACCACCAGCAGGGTCAGGGGCAGCAGCCAGAGCATGTTCCAACCCAGCGGGATCCGCGAATACAGCATCAGGACCAGCACCACCAGGAAGGAAATGCCAAAGTCCACCAAACCGCTCATCACGGAGGAGACCGGGATGATCAGGCGGGGGAAATAGACCTTGGTGATCAGGTTGGTGTTCCCCACCAGGCTGTGGCTGCAGCGCTGCAGCGCCCCGGCGAACAAACCCCAGGGAAGCAGACCCACCGCCGAAAGCAGCGGGTAATTGGGCACGGTCTTGTTCTGCCCAAGCAGGTTGCCGAACACAAAGGTGAACACCACGATGTTCACCACCGGCAAGAGGACTGCCCAGGCGATGCCCAGGAAAGCCTGCTTGTAGCGCACCTTGATATCACGCCAGATCATGAAATACAGCAATTCGCGATACTGCCACAGGTCTTTAAGATTCAATGAGTTCCAGCCGTGGGTGGCACGGATCGTGATCGCGTTCTGGTCAAGCCTGGTATCGGTGCGGCGAGGCATAGCTGTTACTTCCGGTTCTTTCGATACCACTCGATCGTGCGACGCAAGCCTTCTTCGAAATTCATCGCCGCGCGGAAGCCAAAATACTTGTCGGCGCGGCTGACATCCAGGCCGCGGCGCGGCTGTCCATTCGGCTTGCTGGTGTCCCACGCCAAGCGACCGGTGAAACCGGTCAGGCGGGCAATACTCTCCGCCAGGTCCTTGATCGAGATCTCGTATCCTGAACCCAGGTTGACTGGTTCGGCGCCGTTATAGCGCTCGGAGGCCAGCAGGATCCCTTCAGCGGCATCTTCCACATAGAGGAATTCCCGGGTGGGAGAACCATCCCCCCAGACCACGATCTCCTGCTGCCCGCTTTCCTGCGCTTCCAGGCACTTACGGATCAAAGCCGGGATGACATGTGAACTGGCCGGGTTGAAGTTGTCGCCAGGACCATAAAGGTTGACCGGCAGCAGGAAGATGGAGTCAAAGCCATACTGCTGGCGGTACGCCTGCGCCTGGACTAGGAGCATTTTTTTGGCCAGCCCGTACGGAGCATTGGTCTCTTCCGGATAGCCATTCCAGATGTCATCTTCCTTGAAAGGCACGGGGGAGAACTTGGGGTATGCACACACCGTGCCAATGGCAACGAATTTACCCGCCCCGCGCTGCCAGGCCTGGTGCATTAACTGGACACCCATCATCAAGTTGTCATAAAAGAATTCGGCGGGGTGTTCGCGGTTGGCACCGATGCCACCGACATGGGCAGCCAGGTGGACGATGAGCAGGTCGGCCGGCTTGAAATCCGGCAGCGGTTGCGGGGTGAAGCCTTGAGGCAGGAGGTAAGCAGGACGCTTCTCCGCAGGCAGCATGGCCTGATCCAGAAGCATGTGAATGGAATCACGATCTGCCAGGTCGTAGTATTCAATGCGCGGGACCAGGATCTCCGCGATCTTGCGCTGGATCATTTTTTTGATCACGAAAGAGCCAAGGAAACCGGCCCCACCCGTAACCATGACACGCTTATTTTCCCAGAACGTATTTGCCATCATGCAACTCCTAACGTGAATGCAAGGGAGAAGATTGCGAGTTCTTTCCGGGTCATTCCTGCGCCTGCCCATCCCCGGTATGCAGTATGACCAGCAGCCCATTGACCTCCAACCAGGGAGCGGACTCATCGTCCACCAGGTCGATGCCCCGCTCCAGGCAGGAGAGCCGGCAGATCTCTGCCACCTCCCCTGAGCCAACCAGGCGTACCCGGTTCAAACCAGCCTGCTGCAGTTTGTCCAGGCTCTCGTTGGCACGGCTGCGCACCCTGCGATAGAGCAGGAATTGCTGTTCAATGTAATCGACGGTCAGGCGGGCACGCAGCGAGATGCCTTCCGGGGTGATGATATAGCGCAGTTTTTTGCGTTCTGCCCGCTTGATCTTGACAAAACCCTCATTGATCAAGCGCTTGAGATGCCAATTGACCGTGCCCACCGCCACGCCCAATTGCGCGGCAAGCGTAACCTGGGAAATATCCGGGTTGCGCTCAATGTTCTCGAGCAGGGCAAGATCACGGGCGGTTTCGGTGGCAGATTCCATATTTCAATAGTTGAATTATAACATGGTTTGATACCGGGTGCGGTCAACCCATGTTTGCATGCAGGCGGTGCAGATCCGCCTCCACCATCATCTCGACCAGCTCCTGGAAGGCAACCCGCGGCATCCAACCCAGTTTCTGGCGCGCCTTGGTAGTGTCAGCCTGCAGCAAATCCACCTCGGAGAGACGCAGGTAGCGCGGGTCCTGGGTGACATGATCCTGGTAGTTCAATCCCACGTAGTGAAAGGCGTGCTCACAAAACTCACGCACCGAGTGGGTTTCCCCCGTGCCAATGACAAAGTCTTCCGCCTGCGCCTGCTGCATCATCTGCCACATCGCTTGGACGTACTCCCCGGCAAAGCCCCAATCGCGACGGGCTTCCAGGTTGCCCAGGTGAAGGTCCTTCTCCAGCCCCAGCTTGATGCGCGCCACCCCGTCCGAGATCTTGCGGGTGACGAACTCGAGACCACGGCGCGGGCTCTCGTGGTTGAAGAGGATCCCGGATACGGTGAACATATCATATGACTCGCGATAATTGACCGTGATCCAGTGCCCGTATACCTTGGCCACCCCGTAGGGGCTGCGCGGGTAGAAATTAGTCGTCTCGCGCTGCGGGACTTCCACCGCCTTGCCGAACATTTCGCTGCTGGAAGCCTGGTAGAACTTGATCCCCGGGTTCACCATGCGGATCGCCTCCAGCAGGCGGGTGACCCCCAGCGCGGTCACTTCCCCGGTCAGGACAGCCTGGCTCCACGAGGTGGCAACGAAGGACTGCGCTGCCAGGTTGTAGACCTCCTCCGGCTTGTACTGGTCCAGCAGTGTCACCAGGGAACTCTGGTCATGCAGGTCTCCCTGCACCAGGGTGATCTTATTCTGGATATGCTGCACCCTTTCGATCGTTTCGGTGCTTGACCGGCGCAGCATACCGACAACCTGGTATCCTTTTTCAAGCAGGAATTCTGCCAGATAGGAACCATCCTGACCCGTGATGCCCGTGATCAATGCTGTTTTCATGGTGTCTCCTGCTTTATAATTCAGTTCTTGAATTATAACATTTCTTCACAGGCGTGGCTTTCGGCGGCGATCGAGCAATCCCCCCCCGAGCAGGATGACCAGGCTGAGGGCAACGATCAGTCCGATAATAACGAAGATATGCACCTGCCCGGCCTGCCAGCCGATGTAGCGGACAGCATACCAGTAGCCAAACAGCGCCAGGAAAACCCCTTCCACGGCGAGCAGGCGTCCCAGCCAGCGGTCGCGCACACTGCGCTGCCAGAAAAACGCCTGCGCCGCCAGGGCCGCCTGGAAGAGCAGGAAAATGACCCGGTACCGCGGGTTGTCCCATTGATCCCCGCCTGCCCGGGCAGAGGAGATGAGCACCCACGCCCAGCCTGCCAGCCAGAGCCACAACCATGCCAGGCGTTCCGGTTTCTTTTCCATCTTCATGATGGAAACCAAGCTGTAAATGAGGAAGGGAAGCAGGGCATACCAGCCCAGCCCGCGCAGGATGCCCAGCGCCTGCATCGGCCAAACGGTGGCGTCTGCGATTGCCGCCGGCAGGACAGGCTGGGCGATCCCATAGGCAACAATGAACGGGAACTGCAGCGGAGCCGGCAGTGTTTCAAAAACCTTCTGGATCCAGCCGGAATTCTGCTCCATCAGGTGGGCATCCCATTTCATGGAATAGCGCAGCCAGTTGAACAGATCGGCCAACGGACCGCCCCGGATTTGCAGGCTCCCGCCAACCGCTCCGGCCAGCAGAAAGAGAGATAAAACTACCAGCGCAGCCACGCCAGCTACCAGCCACCAGCGCAGGCGCAGCTGCCTGGCAGACAGCCAGATCCAGACCGCCAGCATCACCACGGCGACGGCGGCCACGCCAGGCGAAAACAGCAGCAAGCCCAGCATGCCCCCCGCCAGCCAGGCGAAGGCTTGCCAACGGCTTGCTTTCCAAACCATGGCTCCCCCAAACAGCATGGCGATGAAGGTCATCAAAAAAGGTTCGCGCATCTGGGCACTGCCCTGCAGGATCGCCTCGGGATACAGCGCCAGCACCCAGGTAGTCAGCAGGGCGATCTTCCGTCCCCACGCCGCCCGCGCCGCAAAGTATGCCAGCCCGACGCCGATGGAAGCGCTCAGCGCGGCGAGCAGGATGACCAGCCAGGGACGGTGCAGGTCCGGGCTAAGGCAGCGATAGAGCAGACCGCTGACGAACAGCAGCCCACCGTACTGGTCAGTGATATGGGATTTATCGAATGCCTGGAGCAGCGGGGTTTCTGAAGCCGCCAGTTCCCAGGCCTGGTTGTCCCGCTGGTAGGAATCCCGGAAAATGTAACCGGCGTTCTGCATCTCGTTGTCGTAACCATATTCTGGCAGGATGTAGGAGAAAGCCACCCCCAGTCCCAGGCGCAAGAAGAAGGCAAGCAGCAGCACCAACATGAGCACAGGCGGCGCATCTGCACGCCTCCACAAAGCACAGAGCGCCAACAATCCCAGGCAGGACAGGGAACCGTACGCCAGTGTCCCGATCCACCACGTCCCGCCATCGAGCAGCGCCAGCAGAGCGCCCAGCCCCAGGCCGGCAGGAATGACCCACAACCAGCGATACAGGATTTTCATGGAAATCTCTCCAGAGAGTGCCTGGCACGCGCCAGCCACGAGTATTGATCGACAGCCCGGCGCGCGGTTGCTCCGAGTTCCTGCCGCCTGGCAGGATCGTCCAGCAGGCTGCCAAGGGCATCCGCCCACGAGTCCAGTGTATCCGGCGGGCAGAACACAGCCATGCTTTCATCGAGCACCTCACGCAGGACCGGAAGGTCACTGGTCAGGATGGAGCGCCCGGCAGCCATGTATTCGAACATTTTCATCGGGCTGCAGACTGCGGAAGTGTCCCCCCCGCTGGAAGTGGCGATGATGCGACCATAGGGCATCAACAGGACATCCGCAGCAGCCTGGTACAGGGGGATCCGTTCGTTGGGGACGAAACCGGTGAAGGTGAGATTACCAAAGCCTGCGCTGCGTTCCCGCCAGACATCCACATCCGCCGGGCGTCCGCCCACCCAGACAAAACTGGTGGAGGGGAATTTCTCTGCCAACTGCACGACCAACCCGGCACCACGACCTTCATACAGGTGTCCGGTGCAGAGCACCGTGGGCGCATCAGGCAAGCCCAACAAGTGCCGGGCGGCTCCAGGGTCAGGGAGTGAGACATAGCGCTCCAGGTCAACACCGTCCGGGGCAACGACGGTCAGCGCTTCCGGCAGGTTCAGGGCGTTCTGCAGGGCTTCCGTGATCGGGAGCAGGCGCTTGCGCCCGGGCAAGGAGATGAACAAGCGCAGCCAGAGCGGTCCAAAGCGCCCGGTCGGGAAGTCGTGCAGTTCCAACAAGGCAGGCAGGCCCGCCAGCAAGCCCAGGGCGGCTGATTGCAGAGGCCAGCAGTAGAGCAGATCAGCGCCCAGGGCCAGGGCGCGCCGCACCGCTATCCAGGGAAAGAAACGGCGGTTCCTTCCCGGCAGCCATTCCACGGGAAATGTAGCCATTAATCCATACTGTTTATGGAATTCATACTGCACAGGTGCCTCTCCAGGGACCAGCAGGGTGACCGCATGTCCCAGTTGGACGAACGCCTGGCAGACCTTCATCACCTGGATGCTATTGGCGGTGTCGGACGGCACCTGGGAGGAGGAAATGGCAACGATCTTCATACTGAGGCCTCGACCAATGATCGCTCCCTGATCTCGCGCCAGCCGCGCAGAACGATCAGGCCAATGGAAAAGACAAAGAACGCAGACATCAAGCCCGCCTCCATCAGGTAGCCAAAGCGCGGGACCAGCAGGAAGGTCAGCAGCACCTTGATGGCGCCGGCAAGCGCGGTGACTTTCAACGGGTAATCGGGCAAGCCAAAGGAAAGCAACAGGTTGCGGTTCCAGTAGAACACGTTGGCAAAACCAAAGCCGACCAGCAGGACCAGGATCGCCGGGTAAGCCGGGGTGAATTCCACTCCATAGGTGATCGTGATCAGCCAGTGACCGATCACAAACAGACCGATCGCCACCGATCCCGTCCAGGCCGCGGAGATGAGGGTCAGTTTCCGGAGCAGGTCACGCAACCGAACCCATGCCTTTTCAGCAACCGACCGATTGATGGCCGGATAGGCGGCAGTGATGAACGGGGTGATCGGCAGCGTCACCAGGTTGATCACAGCCCTGGCGGTCTTATAATAACCGGCAGCCACGGGGGAAAGCAGGGTGGACAGCCAGATCGATTCACTGTCACGTGTCAGCATGGTCACCGTACCGCTCAAATTGGTGCTCCAAGCGAAGCGCCAGAACTCGCGCCCGGGCGGCAGGAGCCGGAGGGAGGTGCGCCACCAGCCCGGACCCAGGCTGCGCCCGGCCTGGAAGAAGGCATATCCAGCCAGCGCCAGCCCGTTGAACACCTTGCCAGCCAGGTACGCGTCCAATACCATCCAGATATCGCCACGGACGATGGATGCATAAATAATAAGCCCGACGGTCAGCAGGGATTGGAGAAAGCCGATCAGCGCCTGGGCGCGAAAGCGGTCGCTGACCTGCAGGAAGCCGGTGGAAGATTCGGTGGCGAAGTTGGCCAGCATCGCCAGGGCATAGAACGAGATCAAGGCAGCCTTTCCCGGGTCTTTGAGGATCACCGAGGCAGCCAGCGGAGCCAGGAGCACCAGCAGGAGATAGGCAAGCACCGAGGAAACGGTCTCGAGCAGGATGGAGGCTTTCAAGATAGCCGCGGCCCGCTCCGGGCGTTTTTCTGCCAGGAACTGCCCTACGTATTTGACCACCAGTTCCCCCATGCGAAAGGATAACAGGCGGTTGATGTTGGTGGCAAACTCCACCACCACACCCAGAATACCAAACCCCAGGATACCCAGCAAGCGCGCCGAAAGAATGCTCTGGACCACCGTGCTGAGCGTATTGCCAACGAACAGGTACCCGCTGTTGCGCACAACCTTGCGCAGCAGGTCATCGCGCTTCCAGCCGGCAAGCAGTTTCCCTGGCAGGTTCACCCGGTGGAAACCTCTTTCGCCCATTCACGTTCGTTGCGGTACCATTCCACCAGCCTGGCAATCCCCTGCTCCAGACCCACCTGCGGCTCCCAGCCCAGCACCAGGCGGGCGCGGCTCACGTCCGCCTGGTTGTACATCAGTTCCCCGGGATTGGATGGGAGGCGCTTGATGATCGCCTGCTTCCCGATCAACCCCTCGAGCACGGAGATCAGCGCGTTCATACTGATCACCTCGTGACCGCCAAGGTTGAAGACCTGGTAGCCGGGCGCCTGCAAAGCGGCGATCGTGCCGCGGGCGATGTCATCCAGGTAGGTAAACCCGCGCGTCTGGCTGCCATCCCCAAAGAGCTGCACAGGCTCGCCTTCCGAGATCCAGCGGGCGAAGCGGAACATGCTCATATCCGGGCGCCCTGCCGGACCATAGACGGTGAAATAGCGCACCACGCTGGCATTGATCTGGTACAGTTCGTGGTAACTGTAGCACAGCACCTCGGCTGCCTTCTTGCTGGCGGCATAAGCCTGCGGCGGGGCGTCCGTGGCGGCAGTCTCCGGGGTGGGCACCGGCGCATTGGCACCATAGACCGTGGATGTGGAAGCCTGGATGAACCTGTGGATGCCCTGCTGCTTGCACAATTCCAGCAGGTTCAATGTCCCGATCACATTGGTTGCGTAAAAGATCCACGGATCCTTCAGACTGGCACGCACCCCGGCGCGCGCCGCCAGGTTGATGACTGCCTCAAATGGTTGCCCGGAAAGTGCGGGGGTGTTGAGCATGCTGTTCCGGTCGGCAATATCCAACTTGTGGAAGGTGAAACCCGGCAGGGCCTGCAGTTTTCGCAGGCGGTATTCCTTCATGCGCACATCGTACGCGTCGTTCAGGTTATCCACACCGTGGACGGTATGTCCATCGCCAAGCAACATCTCGGCAATGCGGGAAGCGATGAACCCCGCCGCGCCAGTTACCAAATAAGAAGCCATCGAATTCTCCTTTGTTCACCCACCAGCCACCAACTTATGGTTCAGAACAGGCTCAATTGCTTCGGCGGTTCCGGGGCTTGTTCCACCTGTGCCGGGGCGGTCTTCTTCAGAGCTGGGCGCGCCCGCTCGAGCAGCCCGGGCAGTTGGGCGAAATCCTGCAGGATGACCGGCTTGAGGGCCGCCTGGTGGAGGGCAGCCGCCGGATGGAACATGGCGATGACGAAGCGGTCGCCAATGCGGCGCATCTGTCCATGCACGGAGCTGATCTTGACGCCGGGCATGAACCTGCCCATCGAATATCTTCCCAGGGTGATGATGATCTTCGGGTCAATCGCCGCGATCTGGCGCTCCAGGAACAGGCTGCAGGCAGAGAGTTCCTCCGGCAGCGGGTCGCGGTTGTTGGGCGGGCGGCACTTGACCACATTGCCGATCCACACCTGCTCGCGTTTCATCCCCGCCTGGGCAAGCAATTCATTCAGGAACTGCCCTGCCGCGCCAACGAACGGTCTTCCCTGTTCATTTTCATTATGGCCCGGGCCTTCCCCAATGAACATGATCTCCGCGTTCGCCGGCCCCTCGCCAGGCACGGACAACTTGCGCCCGCGGTGCAGCTCACAATTGCGGCAATTCGATACTTCGCTGGCGATCTGCGCAAGGGTTTCCTGAACAGTCATTTTCTCTCCGCTGGGAAAAGGTGTCTCACGCGCCATCCGACCCGGTTGAGTCTCCCAGGTCCTGCAGACCGGTCAAACTCATCAGGATCGCATCCTCATGATTATCCTTGTAATAGCCCGGCCTGAGGCCATCGACCACAAAACCATACTTCTTGTACATCGCCTGGGCCTCCAGGTTCCCGGCACGCACTTCCAGGTAGGCAAGCCGCGCCCCCTCCTCCCGCGCCGCAGCCAGCGCACCTACAAGCAGGCGTTCCCCGATCCCCTGGCGCCGAAAATCGGGGTGGGTGGCGATCGTGGCAATGTGGGCTTCATCCATGATCAGCCACAAAACCAGCATGGAAGCCACGTGTCCATCCACTTCCGCCACCCAGCCGCGCGAGATCGGGTTGTCGGTCACCTCGTAGCGAAAGGAGCGCTCCGGCCAGGGCAGGCTGAATGCCAGCCGGTCGATCACACTGACAGCTGGCACATCTTCCAGAGTCATACGTCGGATGCTCATGTTCATGGCAGTGAGCCTACCACCAGGTGGAGATAGATGGGCGCCAGCGCGGCCGGGGCATCCACCAGCCCGGCCTGCCATTTCTTCCAGGCGAGCTCGGCCAGGATGCCCGGGCGGCGAACGCACTGCGCCGGGGAAGCCAGGGATACATTCTTGAACTTGCGGGCCAGTTTTTGGCGGTCCTCGGCGGTCAACTCGCCACAGATCAGCACCGGCTTGTGGATGCTCTGCTCCAGTTCGTCTGCAGTGGTCACACTGGCAGGGCCTTCCGCCTGCCAGCCATCCCCTGCGGGCGAATACCAGACCAGTGCCAGGCGCCCCCGTCCGGCTTGCAGCAGCGCGGCCAATTTGCGCGTCTGGCCTGTTTCCATTCGAGAATCGGCCAACGGGACGGAGGCAGCCACAATATCCAGGGTCGGGACACCGATGATCGGCAGGCCGCGTGCCAGTGCCAGCCCCTTGACAAAAGCCAGGCCCACCCGCAAGCTGGTGAATGAGCCGGGGCCGATGGCCACCCCCAGGGCATGCAGGTCAGGCATCGCCTTGCCGCAGTGCGCCAGCAGACCGCCAAGGGCAGGCGCCAGTTCCTGGGTGTGCCGGGCGCTGCTCACCCAGGATAGTTCCCCAAGCACCTGGGCGCCATCATGAAGCGCCAATCCCAGCCGGGCAGTGGAGGTATCAATCGCCAGCAGCATCAATCCGCTCCATAGGCAATGTCGCGCAGTTTTTCAAGCAGGGATCCATAGCGCTCCCCCTGCGCCTTGAAGCGCAGGTCGCGGTGCTCTTCCGAATCATACTCAAAAAAGACCCACAGGCGCTCCCGGGGCAACACCGGTTCCACCCGCTCGGGCCATTCGACGAACAGGGCACCGCGGGCAAGCAGGGCATCCAGGTCCAGTTCTTCGGCTTCCGGCAGGCTCTCGATCCGGTAGGCGTCAAAATGGGAAAGCTGGGCACCGTCCGCCCGGCGGTAGGCATTGACCAGCACGAAGGTGGGGCTGGAGACTTCATCCAGCGAACCCCAGCCCTGCGCCACGCCCTGGACGAAGGTGGTCTTGCCTGCCCCCAGGTCGCCCTGCAGGCAGACCAGGTCGCCAGGCTGGAGCAGCGCGCCGAGGCGCATCCCCATGCGGCGGGTCTGCTCAGGGGAGCGGCTGAAGAATTCGAAGGAATGCGCATCCAGGATGGGCATGGCAGGAGGATTATACTACACGGCTTGGGGGCGGTTTTTTCGAGGGCCCTGGGCTGTGCTGGGGAACCAGGCAGGATGCCTCAGCCCGTTTTTTTCCCGTCCGCATGGCAGAGCACCATTTTCAAGCGCCGCACCAGTTCGCGCCGGGTCAGCATCACCCGGTGACCGCAGCCTTTGCACTCCAGGCCGATATCCGCGCCGATGCGGGTGACGGTCCACTCGTAGGACCCACAGGGATGCGGTTTGCGCAGGCGCAGGGTATCGTTGGGGCGCAGATCAGGGAGCATGGAGGCCATTTTACTGCGCCTGTCGGAAATTTGGGGAAATTTCCGACCCCGGAAAAAGCACATGCGCGGGAAAACAACAGGGCAATTGTGATAAACTAGTGCTGAAATTTCCACGGAGGCGTACCATGTTCAACCAGGAATATTATGATATCGAGATCTCCGGAATCAAGCGCAGCCTGCGCCTGTTCGAGGTCAAACCGGGGCTGAAGATCGCCATCCTGAATATCCTGGGCGATACCGAGCTTGTCCAGGCTGCAGCCCGCGCCCTGGCAAAGAAACTGCAACCCATGGACTTCGAAGTGCTGGTGACCGCCGAAGCCAAATCCATTCCGCTTGCCTATGCACTGTCCGTGGAGATGAACAAGCCCTATGTCGTGCTGCGCAAAACCTACAAGCCCTACATGGGTGCGGCGCTGATCGCCGAGACACTTTCGATCACCACGGGCGAGCCGCAAACTCTACTCATTGACGAGAAAGACCAGCACCTGGTGAAAGGCAAGAAAGTGGTGCTGGTGGATGACGTGATCAGCACCGGTTCCACCCTGCAGGGGATGAAAATGATCATGAACAAGGCCAATGCCAGCGTGGTGGCAGAAGCGGCCATCCTGACCGAGGGCGAACGCGCCCAATGGGGACAGGTCATTTCACTCGGACACCTTCCGTTGTTCATTAAAGGGCAGTAACAGGCCCGGAAATTAATACAAGCAAAACTCCCGCACCAGATGAGGCGGGAGTTTTTTTTATTCACCCATCATGTTTCCGGGTGTTCGGCATACAATTTCCGGTGCACCGTGCTGAGGACGCGCACCTGCTCGGCGGCATGGTAGGAGGAACGCACCAGCGGCGCAGCCTCAACCCACTTGAAACCGATCTGGCGGCCAAAGTCGCGGATCTCGTGGAACTCCTCCAGGGTGTAATAGCGGGCGATCGGCAGGTGCTTCTTGGAAGGCTGGAGATACTGACCGACGGTAAGGATATCCACACCCCAACTGCGCAGGTCGCGCATCACGGCTTTCACCTCGTCCATGGTCTCGCCCAGGCCGACCATGATCCCGGACTTGGTCAGCACCTCGGGGTCCATGCGCCGGGCGGCGGAGAGTATCGCCGCGCTCCAGGCGTAGTTATCCTGCGGTTGGACCTGCCTGAACAGGCGCGGCACCGTCTCCACGTTGTGGTTGAGGATCTCAGGGCGCGCCTCCATGATGATCTTCAACGCCTCCAGCGAGCCCTTGAAATCAGGGATGAGCACTTCCACGGAGCAACCCGGGAGCAGTTGGCGAATGCGGCGGATGACCATGGCAAAGATCGGCGCCCCGCCGTCTCGGCGGTCGTCCCGGTTGACCGATGTGATGACGGCATGCTTCAACTTCATGGAGGACACTGCCTGCGCCACGCGCTCGGGCTCCAGCCAGTCGAGGGCAGATGGGCGCCCGTGCTTGATATCGCAGAAGCCGCAGGTGCGGGTGCATACATCGCCGAGCATCAGGAAGGTTGCCGTGCCGGACCCCCAGCATTCCCCCATGTTGGGGCACATGGCTTCCTCACAGACCGTGTGCAGGGCTTTGGAACGCATCAGCGTTTGCAGGCGTGCGTAGGTTTCTCCCGCCGGGGCACGCACCCGGATCCAATCCGGGCGGCGCAGCGGTGTGGTGTTGACGGTCTCGGGGTTGACCCGTTCACGGGTGGGGTTGTCAGGCATTGTGCTCTTTTCCATCCAAGAGGCCAGCGGGCAGCAGGCAGGCGCTAGGCCTTCTTCACCTTCAGGCGCAGTCCTTCGATCCGTACCACTTCCACCCGGTCGCCCTTGAAGATCGGTCCTGACTCCGGGACGATCTCCGCGCTCCACAATTCACCGGCGGACTGCACCTGCCCGTTGGGCGCCACATCGCTGACCGCTATCCCGCTCTGCCCGGTCATGCTCTCCACGCCGGTGCGGATGCGTGCCTTGCGGGCGCGCAGGGCAAAACCGACGATGATGGCAAAGGAAACGCCGAGGATCAGCGCCACGAAGACGACCAACGGGACGGAAACACGCTGGAAATCGGGGGTGCCGGGGGAATTGAACAGCACCAGCGCCCCGACCACGAAGGAGCCGATTCCGGCGGCGGTGAGGCCGCCGTGCGTGGGCGCCTTGATGTCCACAAGGAACAGGACAAAGGCGGTGACGATGAAGATGATGCCAAACCAGTTCACCGGCAGGAAACCCAGCCCATAGCCGCCCAGCGCTAGGCAGACCACGCCGATGAAACCCGCCACCCAGCCTCCGGGGCTGGAGATCTCGATGATGATCGCCTGGATGCCGAGACCCAGCAGCAGGAGCACGATGTTGGTGTTGGTCAGGATCTGGAGCAACTGCTCAATGAAAGCCATGCCGATGTTTTCGGTGCTCATGTCCGTCGTCTGGAGCGTCAGCGTGCCGGTAACGGTCTGCACCTTGAAACCGTCCAACTGCTGCAGCAGGTCGTTCAGGTCGCTGGCGATGAAATCAATCAGGCCGGTCTGCAGGGCCTCCACCGCGCTGACCGCCCTGGCATCAGTGATCATCGCTTCAGCCAGGGCCTGGGCTTCGGGGGAGCGGTTGGCGGTGATCGAACGCACCAGCGCAGTCATGGCCTGCATCGCCTTGGCTTCCATGGTCTCGCTCAGGTCCTGCCCCTCGCCGCTGACCGGGCTGGCGGCGCCGATGGCGGTTTCAGGGCTCATTGCCGAGGCGTGGGCTGCCAGGGTGATCACCGCCCCGGCGGAAGCCGCCCAGCCGCCGCGCGGCGTGACATAGACGATGACCGGGATCTCGCTGGCGCGGATCGCCTGCACCATTTTCTGCATGGTATCGATGGAACCGCCGGGCGTGTTGAGTTCCAGGATGACCATCTGCACGCCGCGTTGTTCCGCCAACTGCAGGCCGCGCTCCAGGTAAACCTGCACGGACGGCATGATGGCGTCATCGATGGTCAGCACCAGGGCACGCGCGGCGGCGCTTTCATTCCGCGCGGCGAGCACCGGGAGGGACTGAAGGATGACAAGGCTCAGGGCAAGGGCGATCACAAAGATGCGAACAGTCTTCATTTTTCTTCTCCATGTGAGCGGTATTATAACCGGGATGGATTAGCGCTCTCTTAGGAGTTGAGCGGGGAACGGAAAAGCGGAGCTATGGGGGAAGGTGTAGCGTAACTGCGGCACATTGGGACTCGGCAGCGTACCCACCGCCGGGAGCAACAGAAAAGACATTGACCGGGCATTGGATACACAGCAGCGAATGAGGGTCGAATGGGAGGGGATGCACAGGCAGGAGAAGCTCATGATCAATATCGAGCAACGAAGAGTTTCCTATCGCGCTTTCTGGCAACACAAAGCACATCGTGCAGGAACACGATCTACACGGGGCTGCACCTGGGTTGAGTCCTGTCCATATTTGATAGGCGCATGGCAGGAATCAAAACACGGGCGAGGGACCGAGGCGCAATGACCTGGCGTTGGTCACATGTGGCAGCTTGAAGCTGCCTTGGCCAGCCCTTTCCCAGGATAGGTACATAATCAGTACATATGTTCTTGTTTATCAAGGGTATGGGCAAACAGAAAACGCGAATCCCTTTCTGATGGGATCATCCTGCAGCCGATGCTTGTCCCGCGAGGCTTCCTCGGATATACTGGCGGCATGCGAAGCATCGATCAGAAATGGCTCGACCTTGCCCTGGGATACCAGGCGGTGCAAGCCCTGGAAGCCAGGCTGGTAAGTGAATTTGGGCATGCCGTGAAAGTGGGTCACCAGCAGAAATTCCAGCGTGACCTGACCACCTGGCAGAAGAAACGCCGCCTCTTTTTTGCACTGACCGGGCTGGCAATCCTTTCGCTCATCGGCTTGTGCCTGACCGCGTTCTATTTTCACGAAGTAGCCTGCGTGATCGCCTGGTGGCTGGTGACCGTGCTTTTGATCCTCGTAGCGCTGGGGGTGGCTGGCTGGGGCACGGTTCGCGAGATGATCGCTGGAAAACCGGAACCCAAACAAGCAGGTGTGGAAGCCAACCTGGTGGAGGACTGGTGGAAGAGCGGCTGCCTGCCCGCCCCGACCGCCCGGAAGCGCGGCGAGACCGACTTCCCTAGCCTGCTGCAGCATACCCTGGGCGAGCAGTGGCTGGGGAGGAGTGATATCGGCAAGGACAGGATGCTCCTGCTGGGACCCTCGGGGATTTGGCTCTTCGAAACGCGGGACTGGGAGGGCAGGATCACCCGGCAGGATGGCGTTTGGAAACAAGTGCGCAAGAAAAAGGAAAGCATCTTTCCCGGGGAAGCGCCGGACGAGAACTGGATCAGCAGGCGGAACCTGGTGCGGGAAACCATTCAAGCCCATCTGCCCCACCTTGCCTGGGCCTGCGACCTGGTGCAGGGTGGGATCGTCTTCACCCATGCCAAGGCCAGGCCGGAGAAAGCCGCCATCGTGGGGAACACCGCCCCCTACGGACCCGTTCATGCCTGGCTGGCGCGCCTGCGCAAGAGCGCAGCGGACGAGCGCTTCACACTGGATGCGCAGTTGGAGATCCTGGATGCGCTGAGCAACGCCGGCGGCACATCGAAAGACGAAACCGTGAAATACGAGTCGGCCAAGGAGCTGGCAGAACGGCTGTACGAGAAAACCGCCAGCGAACTGCGAGCGTACGTGGCGGGACTGGTCAAAGGAGCGCTTGACCCCCTGCGCCCCTCACGGTAGAATTACAGTCCGTTGCGGGCGTAGTTCAGTGGTAGAACGCTTGCCTTCCAAGCAAGATATCGTCGGTTCGAATCCGATCGCCCGCTCAGGCAGACCAAAGGCCAGACTCCCAACTGACCTTTTTTGTTTTTTTTTTCAGAGGATACCCGGGGCTCAAGAACCAGCCATGTGGAAAAAGAAGTAGAATACGGTGCATATGAAGTGTTCGGTTGTCATTCCTGTCTATCGAGGCGCAGAGATCCTGCCGGTGCTCATCGCCCGGCTGGAAGCGGTGCTTTCCGGGGTGAGCGAAGAATTCGAGGTGCTCCTGGTCAACGACGGCAGCCCCGACAACAGTTGGGAGGTCATCACCAGGCTGGCAGAAAAGCACACCTGGGTACGCGGCATCGCTCTGATGCGCAATTACGGGCAGCACAATGCCACCCTGTGCGGGGTGCGGGAGGCGCGCTTCGAGATCATCATCACCATGGATGACGACCTGCAGCACCCGCCGGAGGAGATCCCCACCCTGCTGAGCGAACTGGAAAAGGGTTTTGATGTGGTCTACGGGGCGCCGCGCCACATGCCGCAGGGATTGCTGCGCAACAGTATGACCCGGCTGACCAAGATCATCCTGGCGCGGGTGATGGGTGTGCCATCGGTGCGAAACATCTCGGCCTTCCGCGCCTTCCGCACCTGCCTGCGCCAGGCATTCACCAACTTCTCCAGCCCGAGTCTGACCCTGGACGTGCTCCTTTCCTGGGGGACGACGCGGTTCACCGCCGTGCCGGTGCAGATCGAAGCCCCTGAACAGCGCTCCAACTATAATTTCTTCATGCTGGTGCAGGCAGCCATGCTCATCCTGACCGGCTACAGCACCGCCCCGCTGCGGCTGGCAAGCTGGGTCGGGTTCCTGACCACACTTTTTGGTGGGGCCATTTTCCTGTATGTGCTGATCCTGTACTACACCGCCGGGAGTCTGCCCGGCTTCCCCTTCCTGGCTTCGATCATCGCCATCTTCGGGGGAACGCAGTTGTTCGCCCTGGGGATGATGGGGGAATACCTGGCGCGCATGTTCGAGCGCATCATGGATCGTCCTGCGTACGTGATCGCCACTCAGACCGATAACAGGCCGCAATGAAGGCTGTCATATTGCAGCCATCTTATATTCCCTGGCGGGGTGTATTCGACCAGATCCAACGTGCGGACGTATTTGTCTTTTACGATGATGTGCAGTATGACAAGCGCGGCTGGCGCAACCGCAACCAAATCAAGACAGCGACCGGCAAGCAATGGCTGACCATCCCGGTGCACAGCCGCGGCGCCCAGGTGGAGCACATCCCGATCAACCAGATCCGCATCTCCCAGGAGACGGACTGGGGCGGGAAGCATCTGAAAGCGCTCCAGCATGCCTACGCAAAGGCACCTTATTTTGAACAAACCCTGCCGCTGCTGCTGGAATTCTACCGGCGCAAGGATGAGTTCCTGGCAGACCTGACGATCGACCTCACCATCGCCCTGGCACGGGAACTGGGCATCCAGCATACCCGCTTCCTGCGCGCCTCCGCACTCCAGGTTCAGGGGACCAAAACAGAGCGGCTGATCGCCGTGCTGCAAACGATCGGTGCCGACCAATACCTCAGCGGGCCCTCCGCGCGGGAGTACATCGAGGTGGAAAAATTCGAACAAGCCGGCATCCAACTGGAATACATCGAATATAATTACCCAGAATACCCGCAACTGTACCCACCCTACGACCCGCAGGTCAGCATCCTGGACCTGCTCTTCATGACCGGCCGAGAGGCAAACCGCTTCATCACCAGCCAAACATGACCAAGATCCCCAACCTGGAGCACGTAAAGAAATATTTCGACCAGCGCGTGCGCGAACACGGCGCTTCGCCGCGCGGCGCGGACTGGAACTCGGAATCTTCACAGATCATCCGTTTTGACCAGTTGTTGAAGGTGGTGGAGACTGACAAGTTCTCCCTGCTGGACTACGGTTGCGGTTATGGAGCACTGGCAGACCACCTGGTGACCAGGGGCTACGAGGCGGATTACCATGGATTCGACATTCTGGAGAGCGCGATCGAGACCGCCCGGAAGGTGCATACTGGAAAGCCGCGCCGGGTTTTCTTCCACGAGCCTGAGAAGATCCCCAGCGTGGACTACACGGTGGCAAGCGGTATCTTCAATATGCGCGGCGAGGAGAGCTGCGAAGCCTGGACGGAATACGTGGTCTCCGTGCTGGAGAAATTCAACCACCTCAGCCGCAGGGGCTTTGCCAGCAATTTTCTAACCATGTACTCGGATGCAGAGCGGATGCGGCCCGACCTGTACTATGCCGATCCCGGATTCCTGTTCGATCATTGCAAGCGGCATTTCAGCAAGGATGTCGCCCTGCTGCATGATTACCACCTGTATGACTTCACCCTGATCGTCCGCAAGGAATAAGATGCCTCCGATCGATTTCAACCGTCCTGTCCTTGCCGGCAGGGAACTCGACTACATCCGCGAAGCGATCCAGAACGGGCACATTTCCGGCGATGGACCATTCACGAAAAAGGTGAGCGCCCTGCTGGAAGCGGAACTGGGCTGCTCCAAGGCGCTGCTGACCACCTCCTGCACCCACGCCCTGGAGATGAGCGCCTTGCTGCTGGAACTGAAGCCTGGGGACGAAGTGATCCTCCCATCATTCACTTTTGTCTCCACGGTGAACGCCTTTGTCCTGCACGGAGCCACGCCTGTGTTCGTGGATATCCGCCCCGACACACTCAACCTGGACGAGAAGCGCCTGGCAGCCGCCATCACGCTACGTACCCGGGCGGTGGTAGCGGTGCATTATGCCGGGGTGGGCTGCGAGATGGACACGATCCTGGAAACCGCCGGCAGGCACCATCTGGTCGTGGTGGAGGACAATGCACATGGCTTGTTCGGCAGTTACAAAGGAAAGCTCCTGGGCACCTTCGGCACCATGGCAGCACAGTCCTTCCACGAGACCAAGAATTTCTCCTGCGGCGAGGGCGGCGCGCTGCTGATCAACGAGCCCCGGTTTATCGAGCGAGCGGAGATCCTGCGCGAAAAGGGAACCAACCGCAGCCGCTTCTTCCGCGGGCAGGTGGACAAGTACACCTGGGTGGATATCGATTCCAGTTACCTGCCCTCCGACCTGCTGGCAGCCTACCTGCTCGCCCAACTGGAGAAGCGGGAGACGATCCAGGCACACCGCCGCGGGGTCTGGGAGCGATACCAGGCGGGACTGCAGGGTTGGGCTGCCGCCCACGCGGTGCAGTTGCCACACGTGCCCGAGACCTGCGAACAGGCGTACCACATGTTCTTCCTGCTGATGCCCAGCCTGGCGCAACGCCAGGAGTTGATCGCCCACCTGAAGAAGAACAGCATCCACAGCGTTTTCCACTACCTGCCGCTGCATCTCTCCGAGATGGGGCAGCGCTTCGGGGGCAAGATTGGGGACTGCCCGGTTACCGAGCGTGTGAGCGACCAACTGCTGCGCCTGCCCTTTCACAATGCCCTAACGGAAGAGGAGCAGGAGCGGGTAATCGAAAGCATCCTGGAGTTTAAAATTTAAATGAAACGAACCCCACTCATCATCCTGATCAGCCTCACACTGCTCGAAGGCGTTGCCGCCATTTTTGTCCTGTGGCAAATGGAATTCGACCCCGGGCGCGGGCAGATCATCAATTACTCCCTGCTGCGCTGGCTGCTGGTGGCAATGAGCGTGCTCGTCATCGGCATATTGGCTGCCGCGCTGGTCGCCCTGTTGCGGGGAGACAAACTGCTCCAGGTGATCCAGACCGTCGGGGAGCGCAGGCTGATGAAGCCCAGTCCGGGCCTGTTCTTCGTCCAGGGCGCCCTGGTGTTGATGACCATTTTCCTGGCGGAATGCTTCCTGCTCTCCTACCTGGCCATCCCTGTGCCGGCAAGACCGATCCTGGCATGGATGACGATGACCAGTTTCCAGATCTGGCTGTTTCTGCGGCTGACCCTTGCGGGGGAATACCGCAAACGGGACTCCCTGGGCACCCAGCTGCGGCGGAAATGGAAAGAACTGCTCCCAGTGCAGCGCAAGACCCTGATAGTGCTGACCGTGCTGGGATTGCTGTATTTCATCGGCTTCATGCCGTTTAATTACAGGCTTGACGAAGAGGGACGTTTCTACACCCACGCGGATGAAACGGTGATCTACCCGGATGTGACCAGGGTGTTGGTCTGGCAGGGTACCTTCTCCGACATGGTGCACCTGGTGATCGAAGATTGGCCCTGGTGGTATGGCTTCCCCTACCTGCCGATCTCTGCGGCAGTGCTGGTGATCCCCCGGCTGGTCCAGGGCGCGGATTACGCCAACAACATCCAGTTGAACATCTTCCTGCTCAGGCAGTTCATCAACATCCTGCCGATGATTGCTTCCATCTTCTTAATAATCCACCTGGTCAATCGCTTCCGGTCGATGTGGCAATCGGTGTTGATGTTCGTCTTTCTCGCTGGGCTGCCCGGCGTGGTGATGTTCAATTACCGCTTCTGGCACCCAGACAGCATCATCATCCTGCTGATCCTGCTAACTTTCTACCTGCTGGAAAAAGACGAACTGCGCTTTGGAGGCTACTTTTACCTGGCAGCGGTGACCTGCGGGCTGGCGACCGCGATCAAACTTTGGGGCGTTTTCTTCGTGCTGGCGATCGGCGGCACCCTGCTGGCAGGGCTAGTCACGAAAAGATTGACCTTCAAGAAGGCCGTGTTCTCAGGATTTGGATTCATCGCGGCCATGACGGGGACGATCCTGATCACCTCGCCGGGGCTGCTGGCACCCTATATCCGCAACGGGGCGCTGGAAGGATGGGCGACACAACAAAATTCCCTGCTGCACGGGTATGACCGTCCCGACCCGAGCAATGAATACGGGATGGGGATGTTCAACTGGCTGCGCTTCATCGGGTATTACTATATCCAGCCGTTCTTCGCCTTCTTTGGAACACTTTCGCTCGTACTGGGCTCGCTCTGGGGAAAGCGCAAGACACTCTGCCGTCTGATCCTGGCGTGGAGCGTGGTGGTGGCAGTATTCCTATTCAATTTCGCGGTGATGAAGACCCTCCAGTACATGTTGCCGCTGGCGATACCGCTTTGCCTGGGGGCACTGTTGTTCCCCACGCTGTCCGAACCCGCCCCCGGCGCGCCCTCCTTCCTGGGGCGGATACTGACCAGGAAGGTCGCCTGGGGGGTCACGCTGGCGATGTTACTGATTCAGTTCGCGATCAACTGGAATATCCTGCTGACCTCCCCGCTGATGGGTTTTCAATAATCATGCTATAATTTTCGCCCTGGGGCCCGTAGCTCAGTGGTTAGAGCAGGCGACTCATAATCGCTTGGTCGATGGTTCGATCCCATCCGGGCCCACCTATATCTGGTGATACTCCCATCCATAGCCCCCATATATGGGGTTTTTGGTTGGAAAACCTTCCATAAAGAACATGCGTTCTATTTACTATTGCAGTCAGGTTGCAGTAGTTTCACCGGGGGTCTGGTCCTGAGGAACGAGATGAGCTTGTGCTTTAGGCGGTGGTGAACCAAAAAGGTTCACCACCGCCCTTTTTCATCTTTCATTCGAAAAGGACAGAAAAATGACCATCCTCACAATTGCCAATCAAAAAGGCGGCGTTGGAAAAACTACGACCGCTGTCACCCTTGCCCACGGACTAGCCCTGGCCTGGCAGCATACCCTGCTGGTGGATCTCGACCCGCAGGGCCATGTCGCGTTCGCACTCGGCATGGACAAGGCTCCTGGCCTGTACCGGCTGGTTGTTGACGAAGAGAAGATTTCCAATGTGGCTCGCTTCGGCCGTGACTCCCTGGACATTGTGCCTGGCGACAAGAAAACAGAAAAAGCCAAGCGAACCATCGTCATCTCCAACTTCCCCACTGAAACGATCGGTCGATTACTCAAGGATGCCCCTTACGATGTGGTTATCCTGGATATGGCACCTTCGCTGGATGTGTTTCATGTTTCAGCACTCATGGCCAGCGACTGGGTCATCATTCCCACCCGACTCGATGCCATGGCAGTGGATGGTGTGAACGAGGTGCTACGCTCGATGGGGGAAATTGCCGAACGCGGCCACCGGCTGGGATACAGCATCCTGCCAACCTTCTTCGACCGCACGACTCGCGAAACAATCGTCCAACTTAAGTCCCTGGTCGAAACCTTCAACGGTCATGTCTGGCCGCCCATCCCCCAGGATACCAAAGCGCGGGAAGCGCCAGCCTACGGGAAGACCCTTTGGGAATACTGTCCGCGCTCTCCTGCCACGATTGGATACGACGGCACATACGAGAGCGGGTATGTCAGCACAATGCGGCGGGTCATGGAGGTGATCAGTGGTCAGCACCCTTAATCGCCGAAATGTGGTCGATCCTGCCGTGGCTGAAATGCTCTCGGACATGGAGAAGAAAAAACGGATTGCCAGCCTGCCGAAATCACAACAGGAAAAAGCTCGCAAGGACGCAGCCCGCCACAAGGTCGGTCTGGACCTTCCGCCTGAACTCCATGATGCTCTTCGCCGGATCGCTGATAAGGAGCACATCTCGATTTCAGGTCTCGTCACCTTTTACTTGTATCGAGGGGTCGTTGATCACGAGGCCGGACATGTTGATTTGTTCCCATATAAGCGCCTATCGCGCTGTGCACGATTTGAATATATCCTCGACTTCACCAAACTGGAAAAACCTTGAATGAACGCTACCGTTCTACGGAAGCCTATAGGCTACCGTAGGACAAATGCCCAATTACCGCAGAACGGTAGCCTATACGGTAGCCTATCCCTTTCCAGAATGGCCTACAAGCTGTTTATTCCTTCCAACACACCCTGTACCATCCTCGCTGAACTTACTGGTTCTTGAATAGGAAAACCATTATGCCCTTCGATCCCGAACAAGCCTGGCAGAGCGCGTTTGGCCAGCTCCATATGGAAATGCCGAAAGCCTCGTTCGACACGTGGGTCCGAGACACGCGCCTGGTGACTTACGAGGACGGCCACTTTTCCATCGGCGTCCGAAATGCTTATGCGCGCGAATGGTTGGAAAGCCGCCTGACCAGCACGGTCACACGTTTATTGATGGGCATCATGAATCGGGATGTTTCCATTGCATTCGTGGTGGATGGATCAGTTCAGGATATTGAGAGTGAACAACAGGATGGGCAGGATGAGGAGGAACCGCAGGAGGATCTCGCTCAGGTTGAGGTTGTCCATAAGCTGCGGTATGACGAGATCGTGCTGCCCGAAAGGGTGGTCCCCATTCCCGGATATTTCAGCCGCTTGGTTCCAGAGATCGGAGCACGCAATGCCTGGTTGTATGTTGGGTGGCGTCAGTCCGTATGGGATGGGCAGAGACAGGATAGTGGATCAAAGAGCAAGCGCATCCCGGTCCGCAAGATCATTCATTTTTCCGGTCTCAGCAGGCGTACGTTCTTTCGGGCAGTGGATGATGAGGCGACCTGGAAATCGTTGTCAGGGCTTGTAGAGCGCACTGAAGAGCAACCGCGCTGGGCCAGAGGCAGGGACCGGCGCGCACATCGCCTGCCAAATCACTACACCGTCCACATGACCCTGCCGCTCAGCCGGGCCGATGCTGCCGCCGTTTTCGAATGGTTGGAGACCCGCTTGAAGGAAGGGCATTCCCTTTTGGATGCGCTCAAGCTGGCAAACCAGCACCAGGATATGGTCGGCGAAATCCTTCCTCCCGTGGGTGTCCCCGCACCCGAGAAATTCCAGGATGTCCCCCGGACAGTCATGGCGATCACCAAGTTTCTTTCAGGAATTGAAGGGGAACTCCCGGCCGATTTGCAGGAGACTTCAGAGACTCTCCATCGAAGGATCACGTCGGCCTTTGGCACGATCCTGCTAACCCATTATTTCCTCGAAACAGTCATCCCCAATGCAGGACTCACGCCAGCCCAAGCATGGCTGATTGCCATGCTTCGGGATCGCTGTTACGTCAACCATGATACCGGCGAGGTGCGGGATGAAACCCTGCTCAGAGGCGGATATGCAGAACTGGCGGGCTGGCTCGGCTTGACCCGTCCCAAGACCATCTGGGAATGGATCCGGGATGAAAACGGGCCAGTCAGCGCGTTCCTTTACGTTCTTCCTGGCCAGGAACGGGATGAAACGGATTCGGTACGGTTACAAGTACGGTTGGATGAGCCTGTCTTCGATGGCGCGAGTGGCACCAATAGGATGGCGCAGATGGCACCGGTTGATGGCGCGGATGACACCCATAAGCCTGGCGCGAATGGCACTTATACAATGGCGGAGATGGCACCATTGGAAGGCGCGGATGGCATCATCGAATGGCGCGAATGGCACGGGTTAAAGCACTTAATCACCTCCCAAAAACCACAAGAGAGAATCACTCCCACCACCCAAGACAGCCCGGCGGCGGCAGTGCCATCTTCCTGGGTTTTGCGGAAAATCCTGACCCAATCCCGTGTTCATCCCAAAGTCACAAAAGACCTGCTTGCCAAGAATGCCTCGTCGAGGGCGTTTATTTCCTGGCTGCTTTATGCCTGCAGCCCGGCCGGGGATGGGGTTCAAAATCCTCTGGCCTACACGCTCGCCTCGCTGCGTGATTTCCCGGACCGAGGGTCTGGTGGCCCTTACGAGCAGTTGGCCGCCTTGCCTCCTGCAGATTTGATCCAGCTTGTGCGCTGGTCGGTCAAGCAAGCTGGCCGGAAGTACGACCTCCAGTCCGCATCTTCCGGGAACGAATCGTGGGATAAGGCGATGGGAGCATCGGAGCGCCAGGCCATTTTGCTGGCCATCCTGCTCGGTGAGGAAGAAGCTGCGAAGACTTGGGAACGGAGAGAGACTCATATCGAGATGGATGGCGAGAGAGTCTTTCAGGAGATTGAAACCATCCGAACACATAGAAGTTGACAAGGAGAAACCAAAACATGAATCTCATTTTCTTGGTTGGAAATATTACCGGAGATATTTACTACGACCGTCTTCGAATCAAGGGAGCTGAAAGGCCGTTCTTGCGCTTGATCTTGATGTCTAGTCGTCCGCGTTTTGTTGGGGGAATGCGGGTTGTTCTGTGGGACGAAAAGGCGGAATTGTTCTTCCCCTACCTGCAGCGCGGATCGGAGATCGCAACGGTTGGTCACCTTCAGACTCGCGAGCATAAGGAAAAACTCGTGTACGAAATCGATGCTACGAACCTGATCCTGTTACGGAATGTAAATTGGGAATTCGGCGAAAAGGAACGATTGCGCCGCAACCTCGCCAAGCCCACTGCCACGGCCAACAACGTTTTCGTGGCAGGAACAATCGGCGAGGATATCTACTTTGACTGGTTCAAGCGCAGTAATGACGAAGGGAGTTATGCGTTCCTGCGGCTCGTTCTGTCCAACGAACAATATCTGGATGGTCTGCGGGTGGTCGTGCGAGGCGTTCTGGCTGAACTTGCCTTCCCGTTCCTCCAGGCCGGTTCCAAGATCGCCGTGGACGGGCATTTGCAGACCCGTGATAGGGAAACCGGTAGAAAAGTAGTGGAACTGGCGGCAGAGCATATCGCCTTTCTGGAGAATATCAATTGGGCTGCGGGTGAAGCCGCTCAGAAATCCCGCGCCGATCAAACACAAATCGAGGTGGCATGATGAAATACGATGTTGAACTCCCTCAAGAGATGATCCACTGGTTACGTAAGGCTTTGAAGATCGCTCTGATTCTTGGAGCATTAATCGGCCTGGTCTTTCTGGGAAAGGCAGTTTCACCAGTCGATGCAGAGGGGAAGCCTGTCTTTCTCTCGCCACGCCTGGCACAGATCTCGACTTATCAAAGGGATGCCAGGCGTTGGGCCGCGAACCTGAAGAAATTCCAAGCCGACCTGGATGATTTGCTCTCCAACCCATCTGCCAACCTTCTTGACATGGATGAACAGGCGAATCTCATCTACGGCCGCCTGGTCAGTCTTCAGGCAGAAGTGGATGGCACAAGCGTGCCGCCCACTCTGGAAGCTCTCCACACATCTCTGGGGGAGGCTGTGAATGCGTCTCTGGATGCAGCTTTACGCGTTGCAGCCTGGATTAGTGAACCAACCCCGGAGAATTTGAGTTCAGCGGAAGATGCTCTCACCAATTCTAAGGAACTGCTCGATCGCATTTATCAGAACCCGTGGGTGCAGGACGCGCCATGAATCTGGACCCCATTCGCATCCGTGAACTGGAAGCCAGCCTGGAAGCACACCGCCTGTTGCTCACCAATGTATCTGCGCGGGCGGAGGATGCACGCGGACAGTTGGTGAGGATTGGCCGGGAATTATGTGGAGATGAGTTCGACCGTTTCCTTGGTGCACTTGGCGATCTGGAATATGTATCCGCGGAAGAACTGGCTTCGAATGCGATCAACGCCTTGAAAAACCATTCATCCACAAATCCGGCCAATGGCGAAAAACAGATCAAGGACCTGCAAAATGAAATTGAAGCGTTGAAAGAACGCCTGGATAAGCAAACCAGACGGGCTGATGACGCAGAGAGAATCTTATCCGATTCGACCAACCAAGTGAAAGTATTGGAGAAAAATCTTATGGAAGAGCGCAGTAGAAGCAAGGAACTATCAGCCCAATTACCCCCAGTTGAACAACCCATATCTGAAGCGGAGGATTTCTCCGGGTGGCTCGAGGAATGGAGCCGGGAAAAATCCTTCGAACGCAACCAGACCATTCTTGTCTTTCTGGGTGAGAGCGGCCTTGCGCGGCAGAAAGAAATCGTAGATCGGCTGATGCAAGAATCTGGTTTGAAATCCCGCACAATTTACAGCGGCATCGATGATTGCGTAGAAGATGGCTTACTTGAACGTCGGCCAGGAACTTCCTCTGGAGGGCATCCAACGGACCTGATCTGCCTCACACCAAAAGGGCAGTGGACTTATACGCGCATCACTGGAAACAGGCCTATCCCCAATGAGTATGAAGGGTTGCTCAAAGCTCACAAATCAGACAAGCATACCGGATTGATCTTGAAGACAGCAGACCATTTCGCCCGCTTGGGATATTCCGTGCAACGCGAGCCGATTGCCATCAAGTTGGCTGGTGATCACGTTTACCAACCAGACCTGGTTGTGCAGAAAGACGATGAGACATTCTACCTCGAGGTGGAGACTGGCGAAAAGATCGACCGTGCCTCTCTTGAACGCAAATGGCAGAATTCTATGATCGTGGGCGGTGGACGGATTTGTGTTGTGGCACCCATGCTGGGATCCATGACGATGATCCAGAGTAATATCGTGCAATGGGCACGGGAAAAGGGAAAAGTCCCCCGTCTTTACCTCACAAATTTGGATGCGCTCCGGAAATACCAACCAGGTGACAGCCCTTGGGTACGGGTGCGTTCATAGGTCAGCTGGCTGCAAGAACCCATTTCGCTTCGTGCAATAAGTCAACGGTGCATGCAGGAACCTACTGGAATCACCTGCATGAACTGCTGCAAGATGCAACAAGTGCCAGTATCCCTTTAACGGTTGTTTCTGCAGCCAGCAAGAAACATGTTTGCGTACTCAAGATTACCCTAATCGCGATTACGCAGAGAAGGCGAGGACAAATATCCCCGAAAAGGAGCCCGAATTCTTATTTACATGACTAGACATTAATGATAATAACGGATATTATTATTTACATATAGACGCTAAATGATAATAACAGATCGGCTTATTAACATCTAGCACCGGGAAGGTGATGCACATGAACCCAGAAGAATTTCGCCACGGCGGCTCCGGTAAAGTAGTTCATACCCAACAAGGGTATTGGGCATATGTTCCCAGCCCCCTGCCGCCGAACATCCAGTGGTCCCTGGCAGTCGTATCCGCTTTGTCCGAAGCGGATCGGGATTTGAGCCGGCTGAATACGCTTGCCGGTGCATTCCCCTTCAACCAGACTTTGATTATGCCCTTTATCCGCCAGGAAGCTGTGTTGTCGTCCCGAATTGAGGGCACACGGGCTTCCCTAGTTGACCTGTATGCCCATGAAGCCGGTCAACTGTCTTTTCTTGAAACAGTCGATGATTCAAGCGAAGTCCTCAACTATGTTCGGGCGCTGGAGTATGGGCTGGAACGGGTAAAGACCCTGCCGGTCAGTTTGCGTCTCATTCGAGAGATGCATACGCGGTTGATGGAAAACGTACGCGGTGGCCAGCTGACGCCTGGGGAGTTCAGACGCGACCAGAACTGGATCGGGCCGGCCGGCAGTACGCTGGAAAACGCAACCTATGTTCCGCCACCTGTGGACGAGATGCTTGATGCATTGGGCGAGATGGAGAAATTCATCCATGCCTCCTCGCAAATTCCGCCCCTGGTGCGCGCCGGCTTGCTTCACTACCAGTTCGAAGCCATCCATCCTTTCCTGGATGGGAACGGGCGCATGGGCCGGCTTCTGATCATCCTGTTGTTTCACGAGTGGCACGTACTTACTCAACCAATGCTCAACTTGAGCGTGTACATTGAAGCCCAGCGACAGGAATATTATGCACGCCTTTTGGAAGTGAGCAAAAAAGGGGCATGGGAAGAATGGTTGCTGTTTTTCCTGACGGGCGTCAGTACACAGGCGATCAACGATGCGGTGCGGCTGGAAAGCCTCTTGAGTCTGAGAGTAGACTACTTGGAACGTGTACGAGTTAGCCGGCGGCAGGAGCGCCTCGAACAGGTTCTCGATCTCATCTTCCAGCGACCAATCCTCAATGTACGTCAGGCGGAAGCTGCGCTCGGAATTCCGTACCTGACTGCAGACCGCTGCATTGAACGGTTGGCGGAGATCAGAATTCTACGGGAGATCACTGGGAAGGCTCGCAATCGTATCTATCGAGCAGATGAGATTTTGGCTGTAATTCAGAAATAAGTATTGGGAGAACGCAGCTATGACAAAGAACAAGAAGTGGTCATTCTGGAAGGGAGTTGGGCTGATGTTCAAGATCCTGGGATTGATTGTGATCGTAGCCATATTAGCACCGTTCGGTTACATTGCCTGGCGCGCCGGCCAGCCGATGAGCATGCCAGAATACGGTGGACGGACATACTATGAACTCCTGACGGAACGCCGGCAGGCGTATGCCGACTTGGCCACTGAATATCAGGCCAGCCACCCGAATACAGACGTCAAGGTAGGAATGTGTTTTCATTCCGAAGTCGCAGTAAGCTTGGGAAATACTTTGCCGTGGTCAGGCTTGTGCGCTGCTTCGGAACTCATCCCAAGTCTACGGATCTATGGCTCTCGATCTCAGCAATTGGGTTGCGGACAGATGGGAGGTACCTGGCTGAATCTCCCAAGTACATGGTGGCGCACTTACGAACAGCTACTATATACAGACATTCTGACGACCCGGCCCCATGGACCCGTCCCCTATTGCCGTATTCCTGCACCTTAACCATAAACGAGAAGCCCTTTGCAAAATGTTGGATGCAGAGGGGTTTTGGTTATATTGATAATATCGATAAAGGATAGTTCAGCCACCTGGTCGACAAATATAGCACCTCCCATAAGATAAGCACGATTATGATAATCATGTATATCTTGTCATAGTAGTATCAAAGGATTATTTTTTATTGCAACAATTTGCCATTTGTGGCATAATATCCGCATGAAATTCGATGATTTGTTGGTCTCTGCCTCCAAACAACCCTTCTTTGAGACCGGCTTGCTGCTGGCCGGCGCGGTTGATCCCGCGGATGTGCGCCGTCAACTCTCCCGCTGGACCCGAGCCGGAAGGGTAATCCAATTGCGGCGCGGGCTGTACACCCTGGCCGCGCCTTACCAGCAAACTGCTCCCCACCCTTTCCTGATCGCCAATTCCCTGTTGCCAGGCTCCTACGTCAGCCTGCAATCTGCGCTTGCCTACTATGGGCTGATCCCGGAGTATGCGGCCCAGACCCTAAGCGTAACCACCCAACGCCCGTCCCGTTGGCGCAACCCGCTCGGCGATTTCCGTTTTCAGCACTTGGCTACCTACCTGTTTTTTGGTTACCAGCAGATAAACCTTTCTCTCGGTCAGGATGCGTTCATCGCCCTCCCGGAAAAGGCGCTCCTGGACCTGGTTCACCTGACACCAGATGGGGATGCCCCAGCCTATCTGGCCGGATTACGATTGCAGAACCTCGAGCGCCTCAACATGAAGCGTTTGCAAACCCTGGCCGGCCGCGCTGGGAAACCAAAGTGGCTGCGCGCGGTTGCCCAGATCCTGACGCTCATCGAAGAAGATAAATCGAGCTACAAGACCGTTTGACCATCAAATAATCCAATCCCAGGATACCAGCCATGAAAGAATACCTGCTTTCCCTGTTAACCAATACCCCCAATCCACTGCAAGCCCGCAACCAGGCGCGTGAGTACCTGCAAGCGTTGATCCTGCAAAGTTTGCAGCGTGCCGGTGCGATGGTTCCGCTAGCCTTTCACGGCGGGACGGCGCTGCGCTTCCTGTACAACAGCCAGCGGTATTCCGAAGACCTGGATTTTGCCCTGGAAGGGAATGCCGAGACATACGATCTCCGCGCTTATCTCCAGAGCATACGCCATGACTTGGAAACCCAGGGGTACGCGGTGACTCTGAAGGTTAGCGACAAGAAGACAGTCCAGAGCGCTTTCGTCCGTTTTCCAGGATTACTCTTTGATCTGGGATCGTCTCCCCATAAGGATGAAGTATTGGCTGTCAAGATTGAAGTGGATGCCCGCCCACCTCAGGGTGCCGGCCTGGAGACTACACTGGTGCGCCGCCATGTGCTGCTCAACCTTCAGCATCACGACCGGGCTTCCCTGCTGGCCGGGAAACTGCACGCCTTGTTGCAAAGACCGTACCTGAAGGGACGCGATCTGTACGATCTGACCTGGTACCTGAGTGCCCCGGACTGGCCGGCTCCCAACCTGACCCTGCTTAACAATGCCTTGGCGCAGACCGGATGGAGTGGTCCGCGCTTGACCCCGGAGAACTGGCGCACAATCCTGCACACCCACCTGAGGGAGATTCCTTGGAAGCAAGCTCTGGCGGATGTGGAACCATTCCTGCTTTCCCAGCAGGAAAGTTCTCTTTTGACGCGTGAGAACTTGAACCGGCTGTTGGGGGGAAATTGACCCCGCAGTGCAACAATCCTGATCAATCGGTTCAGGTTTCGCCAAAAGGCACCCTGCAAAAACTAGTCGGTTACAGAAAAGCTCCAAGTAGGGGGGGCTGTCCATGACTTTCGGGACGCCTCTTTTTCAACTCTTCCTAGACAAACTTGATCGGACGAATTTCCTTCCAAACCCTTGCGTTAACAGAACATGCGTGCTAATATAGCGGCCACAACTGAATATCCCCGGTTGATTGCACGGTAGAACCAGACGCCAACACTGGCGCTGGGAGAAGAAAGTCCACGTTAGAACCGGTCCTTTTGGACAGAGCCTTATCGCTCAAGGCTTCTCTAACGCTTTTCTCCTAGCCGCCAGTGTTTTGCTTTAACTCACCAGATGAGGTCTACCATGCATATTTCCTTCCATCCCAAAGCCAAAAAAATTCTGATCATTCTTGGAGCAATTGCTGTTCTGGGCATTGCTATTTTCGCTGCCCTGCCGTTGTTCCATAAACATCCTGTTGTGCCGGCCCAAGGCACATCGCCGGATGCCCAAGCAGCCGTCGATGCTGCTACGGCTTTCTATACGCTGGATTACATCGCTGATCCGGATCTGTGGGCGACCCGCGTCTGCGCCCATACGACTGAGGCCGGTTGCCGTGCCATCCGGGGCTTCTTTGCCCAGACCGTTGAAGCGATGGTTATGGAGAACCAAGTGCAGACCACCTGTACTGTAACTCCTGTCCACCTAGTTTCCGATGAGGAAAGTATCAGGGTTTGGCAGGTAACAGTAACCATCAACAATCCTTGGGCTGGGCTGGAAAATCCTGTACAGGATGCTTTTGTAGAGGTTGAAGAAGTGAATGGTATCTGGCTCATGAGCCGCATCCTCTCCCAGCAGGAAATCAACACCAATTTCACGCCTAACCCATAGTTCTCGGAGTCATCCCATGCGTCTCAAATACCTCATTCTTCTCGTAGTTCTTATCCTATCGTCCTTCGTTGTCAACCTGGTCGCATTTGCTCAGGGTGAAGAGCCTCCGCAAGATGGTCCCTGGGGGGAGGTCATCGATGATAACGGTGACATCCTTTATGACAATCTCACCGACCTGGGTGAAATTCAGGTTGATGCGGAATGGATGCCTGATGTTCCATTCATCGATGGTCAGGCTACTTATCACCGTTACCAAACTCCAAGTGGAAATATCGTCGTGATGCCATCCGCGACCACCCTGTTCTTCATGGCTCTTAACCCAGATGAATCGGGATTTGATCAAGCGAGCGCAGGGCTCGGAAATGGAGTCGGCGCGCTGGAAACCATGCTGGCCGGCTACATTTCACCAACCGATATAGCCGCTATGGGATATTCCGACTCAGATGCGTTCTGGCAAAGCGTAATTGATGGGCAGACCAATATTTGGACGATGGAAGTGATGGGCGATTTCATGCTCGACTTACTTTCATCATCTATCGCTGACCAGAACCTTTACACCATGCTCTTGCTCTACACCAACGGTAACTGCGATGCGGTGCCCGGCGGCTGTCCGCCCGGAAATCCCATCCCCACCCCCACGCCTCCCCCTTCCGTTTGTCCGGCCCCCTTTATTCAAACCGGCCCCATCCAGGTCACGGGTGGTTCAGGAGATGGTGGAAAGATCGCACCACCCAACCCGGTTGTCATCGGCCAGGACCCCGAACGGCGCGGAGTGGACGTGCAGGTCAACGTGTTGATCCCGCCAGTGGTGTACCACTTCTTCGAAGTCATCCGCCATGACGACTTGGTATGCGCCTGGGATAGTACGGGGCGTGGCTCAGGCTGTCCGGATCACCCACGCGACTCTCGCTGGACCACCAAAATCAATACCTGGTACGAGTGCTGTGAACATACCCAAGTTTTTCCTGACTATCTCGCTTCTGCGCGTGTCTCCGTGAACCTGACACAGTCTTCCCGCGAATGGATCCTCACCGACCTGGCGCAGGCTTACCCCGGAGCGCACCTGCTTCATCCGGATTTCTCGTTCCCGTTCTCCGGTCCTGGTTCCCTGCTTGGAAACCAGAGTGTTTCCTGGACGACAGTCATCCCGAATATCCAGACGGCCGACCCCGGAAATTATTCGACCATCGTAACCGTACGCACGACCGGCACAGCGGTTTCGGCTCCCCGCCAGGTTCAGATCGGCATCGGTCAGTTCTCAGTCGAACTGGTCGAGGTCACCCTCATCGAGCAGCCATGACCATCTTGGATTTCATTCTCTCCACCCCCATGTGGTTGGCTAACGGCTTTCTGTACATCTTTTACTGGCTGGCCGGCCACGTTGCTGAAGCGCTGGCGCTCCTGTTTGGACTGGTCATCGCCTTCGGTTTTGACCCTAGGATCCAGTCACGCGCAAGCGAAAGGCCGCGCCGCTATGAACGGGGCGGAGTCCAGACCGCGGCACCCACGGCCACCTATTTCACGCTGGGCATCCTGGCGCTGTGGCTGGTCGTGTCTGTGATTTCAAAATATCCCATTCCTGCGATCGGTGCCGTCCTGTGGCTCACCGGCTTGATCAGCATTTTAGCCGTGGCCGAGGAACGCTTCAACCAGTTGTGGTGGGTCAAGACCGGGATTCTGGTGTATGCCGTCCTGGTTTTGCTCCTGCGCTTCGGTCTGCAGGCCCTGCAGGTCACCAATCCTGCGGATTGGGCAAATGTCATCGGGAGCAGCGCCGACGCGCAAGCGGTCCTCGAACACACCCGCAACAACATCGCCATGATCGGCATGCTGTTTGTCCTGGTGCTGTACCCCTTCGGATACGCGGCCATGTTGATGAACCGCTTCATCCGCAACCCCAAGCCCCTGTACAACCTGTGGTCTGAGGCCGGGGAAGTTCTCAAGAGGCTGCGGACAAGATCCTGAGTGCGACGTGCGGAGTGTCCATGTGCCCAACCGATCCTTCTCGAATTCGCACCTCCGGCACGGCACGCCCCACTGATTGAGCCTGACGCCGTAGGCTAGGCAACCGTTTCGAAAAACGGCCCAACGCAGGTTCGACTTCTGCCAGGCTCATCTTTGTCTCTCAATCTTTACGATTGGGTGACAGGTCACGATTGCTGGAATCCTTCCAGTAATACACGTTTGCAGCATTTTCCACGTTGCCTGATCGGAGCAATTCGGTGCAGGCGCAGACACAATCCCGTTTAGAACACGGGACACGAAGGAGGCCTCCTATGTCTGCATCCTTTCCACAGATGGCCTTTTGGGTCATCTTCCCTCTGGCGGCGCTGATCGTCTTGAGCGGCTGGGTCATGATCGTCATCTCGGCTGTCAAAAAACTGCGCTCCCGGAAAGCCCAGGTGGGGAACGACTCTACAAGTCTACCCACCGACGAGGATCAAGTTCTCCCTCAGCCCAACTGGACTCCGGCGGACTTGATTGCCATGGACGGCACCCACGCCGTCCCCCTCCCCTAGGTGCGTGGAGGCTGGACAACCAGCCTCCACCCCTCTGATCGATTGCCATTATTCATTTTCTAAAGGATGTATTCCATGCCATCTCTCCCGATCTTCTTATTCTTTTCCGGTCTCTCCATCGGCCTGCTGGTTGGACCGATCATCGTTCATTCCCTCAAGGCCTGGTTCTCCACCCGCCAGGATTTGCGAGGAAACTGATCAAGTCAGGATGACAAATTCCATGCCCGACCTTTTTTCGTGGATCAACCAACGTCTCAATTCTGCCGTGCAAGCTGCGGAAGCTGTCCTGCCGCGGCTGCAGCAGGCCTTCCGTGGGGCGCGCCTGGTTGTCCCGGATGATCTGGACGTATCCGCCAACGGGCTGGTGTATGCACCCGGCAAACCCCAGTTGGATTATCTGTGGTTCGAGGTGACGGAACGCGAAGGCGGGAAGACCTACCACGAGTACCGCGCCTTGCGGCTGATGCACCTGGCTTCCATTCCCTTGAATGCCCGCGGAGACCAGGGATCATTGGCAAAGATGCGTACTGTCCTGCGCGGCCTGTACAACGCCAAGGTGGACAGCGTCTACCTGGTCGCCGGCATCTACCATCCCGAGCGTCTCGGCATCGTCCAGTGCTATGGGGCGGTCGGCCGGGGAGAAACCTTGACCGAGGCTTCTGCGCAGGCCATCCATGGAGCAACTTCCCTGGAAGCAGCCATGGCGGCTGCGTATCCACAGGTGCGTTTTCATCTGCTTGGGATCGATGTGTCCGAGTGGATCAGCAAAGCCCTGATGCGCATGCCATACAGCGTGCTGACGATCGGGCACCCGGACCCGCGTGAGAATGCACGCGGCGGCCAATCAGATCTGAACCCGCTGCTCTCCAGTGGAAAACATGGGGTGCAGGAATTCACCCTGCAGCAGAACGAGCTGGTCATGCGCGGCATGGCGCAGCTCGAAGAGGACTTTCTCCTGCAGGTGCTCCTGACCCCCGTCTCGATACAGAACGCCAGCCGGATGCTGGCCGGCCTGGCCGAATACACCTCCACCTGGGCAGCCTGGCAGACCGGCAGCCGCTCGTTCAACATCGGCACTTCGCTTCCGCTGATGCTCTCCGGAGCCATCGCCCGGAATGCCGGCACCGGCTACACCGAAAGCCAATCAGCGGGGCAGGCGGACGGTACTTCACACGTCAACAACCAGAGCCAGACGGATGGACAGGTCCATTCCCATACCGAAGGCATCGCGGTCACCAACGGGATCGCCAATACCCATACCGAAGGGATGGCGGTCACCGAAAGCCACAGCGAGTCGGTCGGCCAATCCGCCGGCAGCAACCAGTCCGAATCGCAGGGCGAAGGCTGGAATGTGGGCGGTTCGGTCGGGGTGCCGGGCGTGGCGAGCCTCAACGGCGGGTACAACGCCTCTTCGAGCGAGTCACAGGGCACTTTCGAATCCACCACCAACACTGTCTCAGACGGGTCAGCGGTCACCCGCTCGGTGAGCGACTCTGTCACGGCCTCCCATTCCGAGACCCAGAGCCAGTCTGACACAGACACCACCTCGCATGCCGATACTGTTGGCTCTGCAGACGGCGTCTCGCACACGGACAGCCAGAGTTCCGGTCAGGCGCTCTCGCGTGGTCTCAGCCAGGGCTTTTCGCAGGGGATCGCCTTTGGCCTGGCTCCCTCCTTTTCGGTTGGGGAAGCCAACCAGTGGCAGTTCGACCCGGCCATCCTGCTCACGAACATCTTGCGCAAGCAGCAGGAGATCCTGAACACGATTACCCTGGAGGGCGGTTTCTACACCGACGTGTACGCCCTGGCCGGCACCGAACGCGGCCGGCAGGCGCTCTTGACACTCATCCCGGAGGCCTTTCACGGCACAGAGGATGTGGTCACAGGAGTGCAAACCCGCACCCTGACGCCGGAAGAAGACGCCTACCTGCGCCTGCATGCCAAGGCCATGGTGCCCTCGACGCGCGAGATCCACCTGCCCGAGGCCATGACCGCTTACGCGGATTCGACCCTCCTGACCATGCTGCAGGCGGCGGCTTACATGGCTCCTGGTCTCTTCGAGGAAGGCCTGGCGCGCACCGTCCAGGAGGCCATCCCGCCGTTTGCCTTCGATCCGCATATGCCCGGCGAAGTTGCGCTCGCCCGCCAGTACTCGACCGAACGCGGCGCGCTCAGCCAGTGCATCCTGCGCCTGACACCGGAACGCCACTTCCACACCGCTTTTGTGGGCGATACCGGCTTTGGCAAGTCGGTGGCAGCCGAACGGCTGGCCTTCGAAACCACCCTGCACTGGCACTACCGCACCATTGTGCTGGATTTCGGCCAGGGCTGGCGCAAAGCCCTGCACTGGCCGGGTCTGGCAAACCGGGTGGACATCCGCCAGCTGCACCCTGGCGGGGTGCGCCCGATCCGTTGGAACCCGCTCCAAATCCCCAAACGGATCGACCCGGTGCGCTACCGAAACCTGGTCTGCGAATTGTTCGCCAATGCCGGGCGCATGGGTCCCAGGCAGCTTGGTTTCCTGCGGGACCGCCTGACCCACCTGTACCAGGTGCACGGCGTCCTGCCCTCTGACGAGCGCACGGTCCTGGAGCAGGACACCAGCAAGAAGAAAGGTGGTCAGGATGGCAATGCACTGGTCAAGTGGGCGTACGTGTACAACGAAGACGAGCAGGAAGCGATCAACCTGGTACGCCGGGAACGCGGCCTGGGCGACAAAACCACCTTCGGGCTCGAGCTCGCCGTTCTTGAGCCGTTCGAGCGTCAGGCGCTTGCCGTTCACCGCAGCCGGAAGGTGTCGCTTGCAGATTGGGTTGCCCTGCTGCGCGGGCTGTTCATCTCGGTAGGCCAAAAGGACCAGGCCAGCCGTTCCTCCCTGCAGGGTGTGCTGCTCCGCCTGGAACCGCTGGCGGAGGGAGAGATGAAACGCATGTACGGCGATGGCCACAATACCCTGGCCGTGGAAGACCTGGGGCTGCTCGGTCCCTCCGACGACCCCTGGGGCGTAACCGTCATCGAGGGCGGGGCGGAGATGGACGAGTTCTCAAAGTCTGCCTTGCTGTCCCTGGCGGCCTCCATCCTGTACCTGGATGCCGTCGTGCGCCGGCGCGAAACGCTCTCCGGGGCGAAGTTCCCGCCCATGCAGATCATCTTCGAGGAGGCCAACAAGGTTCTCTCCGGTGTGGATGTCGGCTCGGCCTCCGACCGTGACGGTTCAAGCGCCGACCAGACCGCCCAGATCTTCCTGGACATGTGGCGGGATGGCCGCAAATACAAGTGCTTCCTGCACGTCCTGGCGCAGACCGTCTCGGAACTGCCGGCCGGCATCCTGTCTTCCTGCAACAACGGCTTCTTCGGCCAGACCAAGAACGACCGGGATCGCCAGGCGGTGCTGGCGCACATTGCCCGCAATACGAAGGGCTTTGTGAACTCCGAGTACGACCGCTTCATCGCCCGCATGCCGGTGGGCATGGCCATCGCCAAGCTTGGGTACACCGCCGACATGCTCCAGACCGAACCATACCTGGTGGAGCCGCTTCTGCTCCCAGGGCGCGAACCCTCCGACGAGGAGATCACGGCAGCCTTCCGGTAAATCATATTCATGTTTTGAAAAGGAGTTCCCTAATGAAACGTTCTTATCTCGTTGTTGGCGGGCTTGCTCTCCTGGCCTTCATCCTGACCTACGCCCTGCTTTCCGGGGTGGTTGTCCCGAAACCGGTGGTCGTGGCAAGCACGGACCTGACGGCCGGCACACGCCTCACGGCCGACTTGCTCGAAGTCCGCACCCTGCCTGGCAGCGCCGTTCCCGATGGCGCGTATACCACGCTAGCTGAGGCGGAAGGAAAGGTGCTCACCACCGCCCGCGTCGCCGGGGATCCGATCACGGCCTACGTGGCCGGCGAAAGCAGCGCCGCGAGCGGCATCCCAGCCCAGCTATCTGCCAATACTGTCGCCATCTCGATCCGGGTGGACCAGGCAACGGGCCTGGCAGGCGTGCTGCGTCCCGGGCAGACTGTGACGATCATTGCCATCATCGACCCCGGTGTAATCCAGCAGAATGCGCTCCAGTCCGTGACCAGTCCGATGCTGGAAGCCCCGGCTGCCTCATCCAACGGAGCGACCCCGACCCCCATGCCGCCCACCCCCACGCCTCAGCCTCCGGTCTCGTCCGCCGCGCGCATCGTCGTCACCGGTCTCAAGGTGCTGGTTGTTCCGCAGTCCTTCCGCTATGAAGAGTCGGCCACGACTGGCAGCAGCGACTCCTTTCTCCCGGCGCGCACGACCGCCTCCCAGCAGTCGCAGAGCGTCATCCTGCTGGAAGCCCCGGTCACACCGATAGAGATCGCACCCGGTCTCTTGGCAAGCCCTGCCGAACTATTGGCGCTGCTGAACCAGACGGCGGTTATCCACCTGGCGCTCGAACCTGCGAAAGGCCTGACCATTCGCGTCGATGCGGTCCCGGCCATCGACCTGGCGGAGCTCTACCAGGGCATCACCGGTTACCAACTGAATCCCTAACCCGAAAGAAGGTCTTCCATGGTTGAAAAAATTCCCATTGGCATCGCCGGCCCGGACCTGAACCAGATCTCGCGAGAATACACCGGCCTGGTCGCCTCCAGTTCGAACTTCGTCCTGGCGATGCTCAGCAATTCCTGGCGTGCTTTCCTGGACGCCTTGAAGGAAAGCGAACCCGCCATCCTGATCATCTACGCCGATATCGCCGCCGGCCCGGATGCCTTGAAATCCATCCTGGGCACACTGCAGCGGGCGGTGGTCATTGTCCTGCTGCCGCCCAACTGGGCGCAGTTCTCCGGCGTCTTCGAGGGCTTGACCAGGGTACGGAAAGTGTATGTCCTGCCGGCTGCCCCGAAGGAAGTGCTCGCCCAATGCCTGAGCGCCATCAATACGGAGAACGCCCTCAACCGTTCCACCGCCCCACTCCAGGGAACAGCCGGAGGAACACAGATCGCAGCGGTCGGGACGCGGGTGATCGCCTTCGTCTCCGCCCAGGGCGGCGTGGGGCGCTCGACGCTAGCCGAAGCCATGGGCTTCGAACTGGCTGCCAGGCGCTCGATCCGCACGCTGCTTTTCTCCTTCGACCTGCCCTCCAGCGCCCCCCTGCGCCTTGGGACACGCTTTGCCCCCTCCGCCGCAGAATACCTGCAGCGCACGGAAGGCGGCTTCAAGGACGCCATCCAAACCAGCGCAGACGGTCTGGATTTGATCATCGCCCCGCCGGAGTCGACTGCCTATGCCGGGGCAGCGCGGGATGCGGAACAGGCAAAGATCCATGACCTGGTCAACGAAGCATACCGCCACCACTATGCGGCCATTCTCCTGGACCTGCCGGCAGATGAATCGGCCTGGATGATCCAGCCGCTCAGGGTCGCCAACACGATCGTGCTGGTTTCCCGCCCCACGACCGAGGGCGTGCGCGCTTCCGGCCACGTGCTCAAGCTGCTCACCGAGGTGGTGGGCGCGCAGCACCGCTTCGGCCACGAGGCATTCTTCACCATCCTGAACCAGCGCACGGCGAAATCCATCTACAGCGCCCCGGCCTTTGCCTCGGAGCTGGCCAAGTACAACGGCTGGTCGCCTCCGGTGCTGTCCGTCGTGGACTACGACCCCGGCATCCCGCGTGCCCAGGATGATACCCGCCCGGCTGCGAGCGCTTCCGAAACCCTTGGAAAAGCCGCGGCTACCTTGGTTGAAACCTTCTATGGGAATGCGCGTGGAGAGGGTCCCCTGCGCAAGACCTTCAAGATCGGGCGGATCAAAATCCGCCCCAGCACGGAGTAGTTCAGATGGTCATGGCCTTGCTTGACCAAACCAGCGCCCAGAGCAGCCTGGCTTCCGAAGTCCGCCAGTCCGTGTTGGACCAGGTCATTGATGCGGTGAACCGAGAATTCCCAGGAAGCCTGCTGCGCTCACCCGACGAGTCGGAACGCCTGCAGGTGACAACCCGCATCGGCGGGCTGGTGGCATCTGCTTTCCGCTCCTCCAACTTGCCGCCCTCGAGCGCCGAACAAGCCCGCATCACTGAAGATGTCGCCCGGCGCGTGATGGGGCTGGGATTCCTGGACCTGCTGCTACCTCCGGCCCGCACGGACCTCTCGGAAATCACTATCTATTCCAGCGGCCTGATCCAGGTCATCAAGAAGGGCAGCGTGCGTTGGGAAGACACCGGCCTGGAAGTGGATGCGGCGGAAATCTGGCGAGTGCTGAACCTGGTGCTCGGTCCACAGTCGCGAGCGGCGAACGAAGCCACCCCCTCTGTAAATGCCAAGCTGCCTGCCACGCGCCACAACCCAGGCGGAGGACGGGTTAAGGTGCTGCATCCGGTCATTGCGCCAGGCAAGGGTTACCCGTCCGTGAACATCCGCCTGTTCGAGCAGAAGCCTGTCCGCCCGGATTGGCTCCTCGGGCGGAAGCTGATGTCCAGCGAGATGATGGTTTTTCTGGGAAGCTCCATGCAGTCCGGGGAGCGCATCCTGATCTGCGGGGCAACCCGCACTGGCAAGACCACCCTGCTCTCAGCCCTGTGCAATTTCCTCCCCGAAGGCTGGCGCATCGTGAAGATCGAAGACCCGGAAGAGATCTGGATCGACCGCAAGACCGTCCAGGCCATCGAAGCCCGGCAGAAGGTTGTCGGCTCGGAAGTGCCGGCTTACACCCTGGCGGACGGCGTGGACGACGCCATGCGCATGTCCCCCGATTACCTGGTGGTGGGCGAGGTGCGCGACGGCTACGCGGCCATGGCGCTGCTGCGGGCCATGATGACCGGGCACGCCGGGGCCTGCACCCTGCACGCCGATAGCCCTGCCGAAGCCCTGCAAAGGCTCGGCACCCTGCTGGGCAGCGAGAAGGGCGTCTCCCCGCATGACGCCGCCAGGATGATCGCCTCCAGCGTGGACCTGCTGGTGCAGATCAATATTATCGACGAGGTGCGCCGGGTCACCTCAATTGCCCGCCTGGACAAGCAGTCCCGCGGCGAAGAACCCCGGCCTGTCCCCTTGTGGCGTTATGACGAAGAAGCCTCCACCCCTGATCAGCCGCGCTGGCGGAGGGTGGAAGAAACGGAGAAACACTTATGAATCAAACCCTACAAATGGCTGTGATCAGCTCCCTGATTGCGGTCATCACCGTGATCATCGCCTGGCAGTTCACCGGACACTGGGCATTCCTGTCCTCCCGGACCCAAACGCGCCTGCAGCAGGCCGAAAGGCCTGTTTTGAAAGAAGACCTCCTGTCCCGCCTGCCGGCCGGGTCACTCGGACACAAGCTGGCAGAAGCCGGCTGGTCCCTTTCCGTGGTGCAGTTCCGCCTGGCAAGTCTTGGACTTGGATTGGCCGCGACGCTCCTGGCCTGGCGTTTTTTCCTGCCCGGCCTGCCGGCGGTGATGATCGGCGGGATGCTGGCTTACCTTCCCACCATGATCCTGAACGAACGCGCCCTGGGCCGCGGCTTGCGCATGGACGAACACCTGCCCCTGGCGCTCTCGCGCCTCTCGGCCGGCCTGCAGGCGGGGCGCGGCCTGGACGAGGTCTTGGAGACGACCGGGAAATCGCTGCCAGAGAACAACCCCCTGACCGCCGAACTCGTGAAAGCTGCCCAGGACATCCGCACCGGGGATGCCAGGGAGGCCATGCGCAAGCTGGCTGAACGCTCCCCATCTCCATCCCTCGCCAATGTGGCGATGCTGCTCGAAAGCTACCTGCGGGCCGGTGGCGGGCAGTATGCCACGGTTGTCTCGGACGCCGCGGTGCAGATCCAGCGGGTCATCTCGGTCCGCAACCATGCGCGTGCCAAGGCTGCGCAAGCCCTGCAGTCCGCCAAGCTCATCCCGCTCATCATGCTCGGGGTGCTCGTGATGATGGCTTCGGACCCCGCCACCGCTGAATCCTTTCGCACCGGCACGGTGCAGTTCGTGATCGCCGTTGCCATGGGCGTCATGCTGTTGGGTTTCCTGCAAATGCGCAAGGAGATCCGGAGGGTCGTGTAATTATGGAATTTCAAATCACTCTCATTGCGTTACTGGTCGCCGTCCTGTTCGGCGTGCTCATCAACCGTTTCGTGGAGGTCGTCGACCACCGCGCCGCTGCCCGCATCTCCAAGGCGGAACAGCCGGCGCAGAAGAAAACCACGCGGGCGGAGGAGAAGGTGGGCGGTTGGTTGGAACGCCTGGTTCCGGCCTACGTTCGCCAGATCCGCTCCGATCTCTATTGGGCGGCCTTCGCGGATGGCCGTTGGAAGAACCGCTCGGCAGCCGCCGTCTTTGGCCGGCAGGTGCTTCTCACGGTGGCAGTCGGCATGGCAGGCTACCTCGCCCTGGGATCTACCATCGCCTTCGCAGGCGGCATCTTCATCGGTTGGACGCTGGCCCGCTCGGACCTGAAAGGCCGGGCTGACACCATCCGCCTGCGCATCGCCCAGGAACTGCCAGAATTCGTGCAGCTTATGGCGGCGGAATCCGC